>JAZSFA010000012.1:0-120050 GCA_045531965.1 Eubacteriales bacterium | reverse complement strand
GTAGGCGCGTCCGTTGCGGGTTCTTGGGTAACTTCAATGGTCGTTTCTTCACCGGGACCGACGGGATCATCGGTACACGCAACCACAGCTACTACCAGAACCAACAGGAGGCTTGCAAGAATGAGTAACTTTTTCATTGCTCTTTTCCTTTCTTTGTATGCCATAATAGATCATATGGCGTTTTCTGTAATATTATAGCCTTTATATTGAAAAAAGTCAACCAAAAACCATTCCATTTGACGAAATTTAACAAAAACATTACACTTTTTTCATCAAAAATTACCATGTTTTCTTCACACAAACATCAAAAAGAGCCAATAGCTTAATTGCCATTGGCTCTTCGCTTTTGGATTGAATTACAGTTTCATCAACACAGCTTTCAATGCGGGAACAGTTGTTTTTTCCCCTTGCACCACACAATCTTCATTTTCCTCTGAGGGGTTCACCAGGATCAACGCTTTCGATCCATCAGCAGCTTCCCAAGCAGATGCATGGACGGCGGGCATGACCGGATCTTTGGCAGCATAGCGGCAGCGGAAGGTCTTCATCTCACATTCAAAATCAGGGAGCGGGATCATGCGACCGGCATACAGATAGGGCTTGGCTTGCTCGCGATAGAATCGAGTTAGATTGGCAATGAGAGCACAGACCACATCCTTGTTCGGATGATGCTCAAAATCTCTTGTACCCCAATGATCCATTAAGTCTCCTTCGGGCGCCATCACCAATGTCATGCAGTCGCCGATAGAGAAGGAATAGGCAAGGCGGTAAGGAAGGGTGCCATCTTCTTCATAAAGGTTGCTGCACACTTGATTGCCCATGAAATTCCGTACATATTCATGATAAACATAGGCATACAGCGGAACGGGCACACCGATCATATAGTTCAGTTCAAAACGGTTGTCACTGAACGCCAAATTGCCAATAAACGGTTCAGCCGCCGCGGACTCACAGCCGAAAAGCATCCCGGGGGCTTGCCCATTCCATTCGGTCAGCATATGCTGCATATGTTCGGTCATCCAAGGACCGGGAGCCGGAGGATGACCATGCTGACGACTATAACAGAAATATTGACCACCGCCATGATTTTGATCAAGAATCTGTACGTAATCCAATCCACTCTTAAAGAGGGGACTATACGCTTCCGCCAAGAGAGCGTGCCCTATGGGAGAAGCGGGGCAAATATCATACCCTGACCGTTGCCCGGTACAAATCTTGCTGATGCTCACCTGGCCATCAGGTCCTGTGCACATACCGTCAGAAAGTCCGCGTGAATCATACATTTCACAGCAGTTATAAGTGTCAATCAAATTACTCTGAACAGTAAAGCCGAAACCCGAGCAATAAACGCCCAGCAGATCATTTTCCGCATGGAGCGCATCTTTAAAAGCATGAAAATTCTTTTCACCGCCAAAGGGAGGCCAAACGTAGGGTGGCGCCCATGGTGCAGTCCCCTCCCAATGCATGAGAAGAACCAGCAAGCGGCTTTCGGTAGCGCGGCGTAATTTTTCCAGCAAGGGCAAGGCACTCGTATAGGGATACAGCGCGTTGGGGGACATTTCGTCCATGTCGTGCTTGCCACGGACAGGATAAGACACCACCAGCGGCGAATCCTCATACCAAGAAGGCAGTGTGGGATTATCCTTGACTTTCTTAACCTGAGGCGGTAAAGAGGACTCAAACCAGCGGCGGTATATCTCCGCTGCCGATTCCCAACGATGATCTACAGCCGCCCATACGATGGGATAGTTCATATCAAAAGGCTCGCCGAAATCCACACCGCAGAACAACCGCATCTGCATGGTGACACCTGTACCGTCGCCAAAAAAGTCTATTCCCTTGACACCGCGCGAAGGGTCATGTGCGCCCAAATACAAGCCAACATCTTTCCATAAATAAGCCAGCATTTGGGAAGAAATCATATTTGGGAACAAGGAATAGCAGCCCAGAGAAGGATACTCGGGATCATAATGACGGAAATCCGTCTGTTCACGTGCGTGAAGATCAGAAATCAGTGCGCCTTCATTATAGGGCAGAAGGATACGACCGCCCTTCCCTTCCGGGTGGTTATCTTTTAATGCAGGCAGCGTGACCAGGGGGAAATCTACCCACTCTACAAACCAACGATCGTCCGCAGGAGTAACGAATATCCGCCATACGGCGCGTCCTTCGGATTCTGTCAAATAGACCTGTACGGTCAAGTCAGCGCCTTCGGCATTCTCAAAGTTCGTATAGCGCGCGCCGTCCGAAGTCTTCTCAGAAATCTTTGCCTCATAAGCAGTCAGCAGAACAGCCCCTCCAGAACGATCACGCAAACGGATGCGGAACAAAGGGGCAGGACACGTAATTCTTTCCTGACCGCCAATCATCAGGGAATGGATCTGTCCTTTAGGAAAATCAACCACTAAGGTCATTTGGTTCAGATGCAAGGTATACAAGATGCATCCTCCTTCATATATTAGTCTTTTTTCTTGTAAGTTAGCGCAACGGCGGCTGTTGCCAGCAAAACAACCATAGAACTCATCCCCATCATGCCGCTGCAACCGGCGTCTTCCGCGGGGGTATCCGTTTCTGTGGAGGTAGCGGGAACCTCTGTGGCATTTTCAGTAGGTGCTTGGGTGGGAGCCTCGGTAGGGGCTTCTGTAGGTGCTTCGGTAGGCGCTTCGGTAGGAGCCTCGGTAGGGGCTTCGGTGGGGGCTTCTGTAGGTGCTTCGGTAGGGGCTTCGGTAGGTGCTTCGGTAGGAGCCTCGGTCTCGGGTTCGGGCTCTACGTAGGGACCCTCCGCCGTACCGTTAGCAACCGTCGCGTTATAGGCAACTTCGGATGCGGACAGCACTCTGTCATAGATACGGATATTTTTGAAAAGAGCGGTTTCGCTGTGGGTCGTTTTGTAATGACCGAAGAAGAAATTGTCCGCCCCCATATGGAAATCCAGAAAGCGCTCGTCTACCTGCTCGCCATCGATATAGATGCACAAAAACTCGCCGGGTTCATATGTAACCGTAACGGTAGAATGGCTGACCAGATCCACACCGTTGGGAATTTCGGGGCGCTCGTTGCGAGGACGTCCTGCGTATTTGAACTCAAGGCAACCGCTGTCCACGCGAATAAACAAAGAGAAATTATCGTTGTCGCAATTGAGGAAGGTGTGATATCTATCACCTGTACCCACGAAGTCACCGAAATCCACCTCAATGGTGAACGCATCACTGTTGATCACATCAACCACGTTTTGAGGGAACATATGATGATTATCGGTAACCTGGAAACCGCCTTCAACGAACTTGTCATTCTCGTCGGGGGTCAAGGCAATGTTCCACGCCTCATCAGGGTTAGCCTTATTGATCCAAGATGTAGCGGCAAGGTCATTGGTCCCATTGGCTTGATTATCTGCACCATCGTACCATGCGACAAGGCCTTCGGAGATATAAGCGGGCATCCCGGGTTCCTCGGCAGGGACAGAAATGACAGCGGCAGAAGCAAGGAGAAGAAGAGTCAATACGCACAAAAAAATCTTTTTCATGTCAAAAATCCTTTCAATATTTTTTAAAGTTCGGTATTTCAATTATATATCAGAAAACAAGGTTTGTCAAGAGTCGCAAATTGAATTGCCGACCGGCTCATCAATCATATGTTTAAGCCTTGTTGTTTTTTCTACAATGTATTGACTTTTCCTCCATAATTTGCTATAATTAGTATAGTAAGAATCCTTTGAAGGAGATCATATGAAAAATCAAGATGTAAGAATCAAAATTGGTGCCAAAATACGACTTCTTCGCCGTCAAAACGATGTCACGCAGGATATGTTAGCGGAACATTTGGGGGTTACGCCTCAGGCGGTATCTCGCTGGGAATCCGGCGTTTGCTATCCCGACATGAATTCTCTCCCTCTCATTGCCGATTACTTCAGCGTCACCATGGACGATCTGCTGTGCTATACCAATGCACGCAAGGAACAAAAGGTGGACGCCTATTTGGACGAGGCTGACCGCCTGTTGGATCGTGACCGCATTCCCGAAGCCATGGAACTGCTTCGCACAGCTTTGGCGGAGATACCCTCCAGCTACAAACTGCAACTGGAAATGGCGGAAGTGTTGTCTCTCTATGCCGAAGCCTTGATGGACAAAAGCGAGCATGCACAAGTCAAGGAAGCCATCAACGCTGCGTTGGAGGAAGCCGTGTCGCTTTGCAAGCATATTCTGTCCGACTGCACCAATGATAGTTTGAGAGATCGAACGAAAAAGACCCTTTGCGACATCTACGCACATCAGATGGACAACAATGCGGAAGCACTTCGCATAGCCGATCAACTCCACAGTATGAGTTACAGCCGAGAAATCATCAAAGCCACCATTCTGACCGGTGATGTCGCCTTTGGACAAGCGCAGAAAAACTTGATTCTTTTCGCGGATAACATATGGTGGCATCTGTATAATCTCGCCTGCGTTCCTACCATCGCGGGGAATATTTATAATCGGGAAGAAAAGATCTCTATTTTGGAAAAGAGTATTGCCCTGTTTGAATTGATCTTTGAGGACACCCCCTATTTTTATGCCGACCGCCTGGCAAACGCCTACCGTCAGCTTGCCATGCTGCATCTGGCTTCCGGCAACCCTGCTGATCAAGCAACCGCTTTAACATACGTGGAGAAAATGGCAAATGCCGCCATCCTGTGTGACGAACGCCCCGACACTGCGCTTTACACATCGGTCATCATTAACCATGTAGTTTATGATAAGTCCGAAGATACCGAAGCGCGAGGTATGTCCAAGTGTGCCCGCCTGTTGGGAGGAATGAACGCCCCCATCTGGTCGTCCATCCGAACAGACGAGCGTTTCCGTGCCGCCGTCACTCAAATGATCGAATGCGCCAAGGCGCATCCCGATCAAGATACATAAAAAAGATTATACGAAGGGGCTGCGCCAAGCGCAGCCCCTTCCCTTATCCGCTTAATTTCTCCCGCATATACGCCATGATCTTTTTTTCCTCGCGAGACACCTTTACCTGTGTCAGTCCCATGATATCCGCCACCTGCTGTTGGGTCATATTACGATAATAACGAAGCAGGATGATCTTTTTCCAGTCGGGCGGCAGGGTTTCAATCACTTGTCCCAGCGCAATGGCGTCCAACCGTCGCGCCATATCGTCAGCCTCTGTCTGATCAGGAATGACCGCGCCCAGTTCAGGCGAATCCTCTCCGTAAGCGTTATCCGAAAGGGATGCCACCGGAGACAAAGCGTCCAACGCTGTAGCCGCTTCTTCCCTCGTTACACCGCAAGCCTCTGCCAGTTCGCCGATCGTTGCTTCCCTTCCTTCCTCCAAGGCAATCTGTGAACGCACCCGCAAAAGCTTAACGCCCAACTGCCGATAACCTCGGCTGATACGTATCAAGCCATCATCCCGTAAGTGGCGTCGGATCTCGCCGATCATGAGTGGGACGGCATACGTAGAAAAAGCCGTTCCGCGGGCACAATCAAAGCTGCGGATGGCTTTGATCATACCGATAGATCCAATTTGCAAAAGATCCTCCATTTCGGTCCCCCTATCCCGAAATTTTTGCGCTACGCTTCGCAACAGTCCCATGTTATCTACGACCAAACGCTCCATGGCAGCTTCATCTCCCGCTTGCGCCAAACGGATCAAAGCAAGATTTCCGGCATATTTTCCTTTTCCGTTGTCTCTTTCTTCCACAGAAGGGTCTTTCTGCGCTTCACCCCAAGTCTGCTCACAAAGCATCGTATCATCCGTTTGTTCTGACATGGCTCACGTCTCCTTTCGCTCCGCCAAGAAGCGGATTATGTACAGAAGACACCTCAGGCACGCCCCCGTCGCCGCCCCACGGGTGCCACATCAGGGGCAGCCGATAAACGCTTATATAGGGTCACCGTCGTCCCGAGTCCTACTTTTGAGGTCACACGCATGGCATCGGTAAAACTCTCCATCACCGTAAATCCCATGCCGCTTCGCTCCCCCGCCGCATCGGTAGTAAAAAGAGGCTGGCGCGCTTCACTGATATCGGGTATACCGCATCCCTTGTCCTTGATCTCGATTTTCAGAACCCGCCCTTCCAAAATAGCGGCATTTACTGTCACCATTCCCTCACTGTGTTCAAGGTGACGGTAACCGTGAACGATACAATTGGTCACCGCTTCGGACACGGCACATTTAATGTCTGCCAGTTCTGTCACTTCCGGATCGAGTTGTGACACAAACACAGCTACTGTTGCTCTAGCAATCGCTTCATTGACAGAAAGCGCCGGAAATTTAAACTGTATTTTGTTGAGGACTTTTCCCTTGTATTGGCTTTTCTTTCTACTCATATCAATCCCTCCTTTCTATGCTGACGTGATGGGAGACTTGGTGCGTTTTGACCGTGAAGATGAGGGATGCTTATGACGCTTCGGTTGGGTTGTGGTCTTAGCCTGTACAGATACCTTTGGACACGCGTATGCTTTTTTACCCGTTTCTCCAATTTCCGGATCGGGTGCCTCTGTATATTCAATGGAGATAAACCGTTCCATCCCCGCCAGCCGCAGAATGACTTCAATTTCTTTTGACGGATCTCGCAAAAGCATCTCTCCTCCCAATGATTTCATGACAGACAACCGCCCCATGATAAGACCCAAACCCGAGCTATCCATAAATCCCACAGCAGAAAGATCAAGGATGAGTTTCCGGGGATGCTGATCAAACAGACGAGCATCAATACCGTTTCTGACCGATACAGCCGTATGATGGTCAATCTCCCCGCGGATATAGACCGTCATCGTCTGCCCCGACGTATCACACAAAAAAGTGGCTCGCTCGTTCATTTTTTCACTTCCTTTCATAATCCTGTGTTTTTTCTTCAGTATAGCACAGCCCTCACGCAAAACTTGTCGCTTTTCGTGAGGGCTAAAAATTTTCATTCTTCTTGTGAGGCAAAAAAAGAAAGCCTCCAATTATCGGAGACTTTCTTTGATTTATTTCAACATATCCATTAACTCGCCAAGCACTGGCTCGAATTTTACTCCATACCAATGAGTAGGATCATCTTGCGTATATTCAATACAACGCAACGTATAATCAGCGGCGATCTTAGCCGCATCAAAGGCGGTCTTTCCCTTCATCCATGCACCGACAAAAGCGGACGCATAGACGTCACCAGTGCCGTGGCACCCGCGAGCAATGCGGCGATGGGGATAATATTCCTCTTTGCCATCAGCGTAGACGGACACGCCGGTGGTTGCGGCATCGTAGCCCACACCCGTCAGCACCACGGTGCCTTTGTTACCCATGAGGGCATAGAGCTTTTCAAGAAGATCCATGACGTAGTTGTGATCATAGGTCTCGCGGTACTCGGTGTCGGTGAGGTAGCACGCCTCGGTGATGTTGGGCAGAAGAATATCCGCCTCGGCACAAAGGGTCTTCATGGCGTTGGCATAAGCCACGTCAAAAGCGGGATACAGCTTGCCATTATCTCCCATGGCGGGATCGACAATGTTCACACACCCCACGGCGGCGTTGGTTCGGAAAATACTCTTCACGTCGTCGATCTGTCCGATACTGCCGAGATAGCCGGTATAGATGGCGTCAAAATACATTTCCGATTTTTTCCAATGCGCCGAGATGGCGGGCAGATCCTCTGCAAGGTCGCGGACGGTGAAATCTTTGAAACCCGCCGTGTGGGTGGACAGTACGGCGGACGGAAGAATACAGGTCTCATGTCCGCAAGCGGAGAGAATGGGCAATGCAACCGTAAGCGAGCATTGTCCGAGACAGGAAATATCCTGAATGGTAAGAATTCTTTTGTAGGACATCATTTCGCCTTCTTTCTATTATTTATTCAATACCCAACACGCCGCATAAGACCTCCAACGTTTGGTCGATGCTTCTTCGTCTCCGCTTTTTGCGTGCGTCGGGATCCTCATGGGGGTCCGGGGCTTCGATAGGAGCTTCATCAACGGTAACATGCGCATATTTTTCATACAGGGCACATCTTTCGTCATACAACCGCCTAAGTGTATAACCCTCGGGCATAACAACCCCACGGTGGGAGAAATTTCCCAATCGGCGGCGGACGGTGCGATAGGAGAGTTTGAGATAAACCACCGTACCAATCTCACAAAAATGAGCCATGGCGGCGGGGCTGTAGACTGCGCTCCCTCCTGTGGCGATGACCCAACGGCTTTGAGGGGTGCCGAGAGAAAGATTCACCTTTTCTTCGGTCTTCAAAAAGCCATCCATACCCCGTTCGTTGATAATGTCCTGTAACAGCTTCCCCTCCGCTTCTTGAATGTGCAAATCCGAATCCACAAACCGATAGCCCAACCGCTTGGCAAGAAGCACACCGACGGTGCTTTTTCCGCAAGCAGGCATACCGATGAGGATGACAGGTTTTTTTTCGCTTCCTTCTAGGTTCATGGGATACCCTCCTTTACATTCGGGAGGCTTCCAAGTCTCCTATGATATGAGATTATACTACAATCAATCAAGTGTGTCAAGGAATACATCTCACAAAAAAGCATAAAAATACAAAGAGATTTTTTTAAAAATCGCCAAAAAGTATTTTCAACCTCTTGACAAAGCCCGAAAAGTTGTGTATAATAGCCGTAATTGGGCAATGAACATACGTGAGTACGCACTTGAAAGCATGACAGAGAGTGGATGCCGTAGGCTGGAAGCATCCTGTGCGGAACCGTGCCGAAGTTTCAGTATGGGAGCCTTCCGTCGAAAAGCAGTGGATGATGGTCCACGCCTGCGTTAAGTCGGATGTCCGTGCGGCAATAGGCACATTTGAAAGTGCAGAAGGAAAACTTCTGAAATAGGGTGGTACCGCGAGCATCTCGTCCCTAACTAGGGGGCGGGATTTTATTTTTTGTAAATGAAAATGGAGGATAGAAAAATGCTATCGGTAGAAGAAAAAATTTTAGAAATCAAAGAAAAAATGGCCACTGATATCAGTGCGGTAACAAACTCCGAAGCGCTTTCCAATCTTTGGAGTGATTATCTGGGCAAGAAGGGGTGCGTAGCACTCCTTTCCCGTGAGATGGGCAAAGCCGCACCCGAGGACAGACCCGTCCTCGGCAAAGCCATTAACGCCCTGCGCGTTTGGGCGGAGGAACAATTCAAAGCCGCTGAAACTGCGGTAAAACAGCGCGAAATGGAGGAAAGATATCTCCGCGAGGCGGTTGATGTCACCATGCCCGGAGAAGACCTGCCTGTGGGCGGTCTGAATCCCGTCACCATCGTCCGCCGTCAGCTCATCGACGTGTTCGGCGGCATGGGCTTCAAGGTCTTTGAAGGTCCCGAGATCGAGGACGATTACCACAACTTCACCGCCCTCAACACCCCCATGGAGCATCCCGCCAGAGACAAGCAGGACACCTTCTATATCAACGACGATCTCCTGCTCCGTACCCACACCTCCCCCGGTCAGATCCGCGTGATGGAGGCTTGGGAGCCCCCCTTCAAAGTGCTGGTGCCCGGCCGCGTATTCCGCTGTGACGATGATGCTACCCATACCCCCATGTTTCACCAAATGGAGGGTCTTGTCATCGACAAGAACCTCTCTCTTTGCGACCTCCACGGTTTGCTGGACACCATGGCAAAAGCCATGTTTACCTCCGACACCAAGACCCGCTTCCGTCCCTCCTACTTCCCCTTCACCGAGCCCAGCGTGGAGGTAGACGTGAGCTGCTGCGAGTGCGGCGGCAAGGGTTGTAGCCTGTGCAAGGGCACCGGCTGGATCGAGATTCTCGGCGGCGGCGTGGTTAACCGCAAGGTCATTGAAAACTGCGGTCTGAACCCCGATGAGTGGTCGGGTCTCGCCTTTGGTTTCGGTCTTGACCGTATTTCCATGCTGAAATACGGCGTTAACAATATCCATATCCTGTTCGACGGTGACACTCGTATCCTGTCCCAGTTCAAGAAGTGAGGTGTAGATTATGCTGTTACCTATCAGTTGGTTAAATGAATACGTAAACGTCTCCGACATCCCCACCGAGGTGCTGCAGAAGAGTTTGTTCTCCTGCGGCTTTGAGGTAGAGGAGGTCGTGAATTTCGGCGGCGAGATCTCCCGCTGTGTGGTGGGTAAAATCCTCACCCTGGTTCCCCATGAAAACTCCGATCACCTCCAGATCGTCACCCTGGACGTTGGCGAGTACGGCTCCGAGCTGCAAATCGTTACCGGCGCTCATAACATCGCCGTAGGTGATTATGTGCCTGTGGCTCTGGACGGCTCCACCTTAGCTGGCGGCATCAAGATCAAGAACGGCATGCTCCGCGGCGTGCCCTCCTACGGTATGCTTTGCTCCGGTGAGGAGTTGGGCATTGACGATGATTGGTACGAAGGCGCCTCTGTCCACGGCATCATGATCCTGCACGAGCCTGTGGCGCCCGGCACCGATATCAAGGATGTCTTGGACATGAACCAAGAGATCTATGACGTAACTATCACCGCCAACCGTCCCGACTGTCAGTCTGTGTACGGTCTTGCCCGCGAGGTTGCCGCTTACTTCAAGCGTGAGCTGAAGCCCCTCGCGCTGGATTACACCATCACAGCTCCTTTGGATGAAAGCATCCTTGTATCGGTGGAAGATCCCGATCTTTGCCCTCGTTACATTGCTCACAATGTCAAAAACGTGGTGGTATGTAAGTCCCCTGAGATGATTCGCCGCAGACTCAAGATGTGCGGACACAACGCCATCAATAATATCGTAGATATTACCAACTACATTTTGGTGGAATTGGGGCAACCCATGCACGCATTCGATTGCGACTATGTGACAGATAACACCATCATCGTTCGCCGTGCCAAGGCAGGCGAGACCATCCAGACTCTGGACGAGAAGGTCTTTGAGTTAACCCCCGACAATCTCTTGATTTGCGACGCCAAGGAACCTGTGTGCATCGCCGGTGTCATGGGCGGTCTCAACAGCGGTATCCGCGAAACCACCAAGGATATCATCTTCGAGGCAGCTAAATTCGCTCGTGACAGCGTGAGAAAGACCTCCCGCGCACTGGGTCAGAGCAGTGCATCTTCCGCCAAATTCTCCAAGGGTGTGGATGCTTACACCACCGGCCTTGCCATGGACAGAGCTTTGCACCTCATTTGTGAGTACGGCTATGGTCAGGTAGGAGAATCCCGCTTTGACATTGGCGGTGCACCCGATGCCAACCAACCTGTGACCACCACCTACACCGCCATCAACCGCGTGCTGGGTATTGAAGTTCCCGCCGAGGAGATCAACGGCATCCTCTCCCGCCTCAACTTTGAATTGACGGTTGACGGCGACAACATTTCCGCTGTTGCCCCCGCCTACCGTGAGGACGTGGAATCCTACCCCGACCTTTCCGAAGAAGTCATCCGTATGTACGGCTATGACCACATCACGCCCAAGCTCATGGAGAATGCCAGCGTTACCTCGGGCGGCTATACCCTTGAACAAAAGGTCTTCAACAAGGTACAGGATACCCTGGCTGAAGCCGGTTGCTTTGAGACCATCAGCTACGCGTTCTACTCCCGCGCCGAGCTGGATTTGCTCCATCTGCCCGCGGATGCTTTGGAGAACGACGTTGTTTCCATCATGAACCCCCTGAGCGATAATTACGCCATCATGCGTACCACCCTGGTGCCCACCCTCTGTCAGGTGATGGCGCGCAACGCCAAGCGCGGTAATAAGCAGGGACGTTTCTTTGAGATTGCCCGCCGCTTTACCCAAGGCACGGGTGACCGTCCCGTAGAAGAAATGATGATCTGCATCGGTGCTTATGGCGATGATGAGACCTTCTTCACCGTCAAGGGTATCACCGAAAAGCTGGCAGACGCCTTCAAGCTGAATTTCGAATACCGCAAAGCCAACAAGTCCTTCCTGCACCCCGGCATGACCGCCGAGCTCCTTTTGAATGGTCAGGTCATCGGCTATATGGGTAAGCTGTCCTACGAGGTCACCGACGGTTTTGAGATCGGCAAACCTGCCTACGTCTGCGAGCTGGAGTTCGCGCCTTTGGCAGCGGCTGTGGAGAGCCATCCCAAGTATGTCCCTATCCCCAAGTTCCCCGAGGTGTCCCGTGACTATGCGTTGGTTGCCAAAGAAGAAATCACCAACGGCGAGATCGTCAGAGCGATCAAAGCCGCTTGTAACGCTGTCAGCAAGGTAAAAATCTTCGACGTCTATCGCGGCAAGAACCTGCCCGAGGGTCACAAGAGCGTGGCGTATACGGTCACCTTCACCCCCGGCGACAAGGCATTGGAGCAGGATCAGCTGGATGCCTACACCGCCAAGATTCTGAAGAGACTCGAAAGAATGTACGAAATCACCCTGCGTTCTTAATAGCCAAAAGGACTACCGCCCAAGCGGTAGTCCTTTTTTATTGGATAATATCCAAGAGCGTGCCGACTTGTTTAGCCGGCACGCTCTTATTTTTTACCAATCTCTGTCCTCATAAGGCGTATCTTCCACGCCCTTTTCCCGCAGACCGTTTACCATATGGTCCAGCGTTCCGCGCCACATCTGCTTGAACCAGTCGGTATCCCCGAACCAGCGCACCAGCGTGGGGCTGACAGCATAATACGTATGGATGAAAGCACGGCCGTACCACGTGGATGCCAAAGTGTTGTCACGATAGCGGCGGAGCGTCCAGACTTCGGGGCAATCGTAAGAACCGTACACACAGGTTGCTACGTAGCAGCCACCGGGCTTCTTTGCTTTTTTCAGACCGGGATGAAAAGATTTGATCATACGACCGATTTCAGGATCTGTGTCCTTGTTGTATACTGCGAGACCTTGACCATCGGTAAAACGAGGATCGGCTTGATGCTCCAGCAAAATTCTGGCAATTTCCCGCGAGTTCGCCACTTTGCCTTCTTTCAATTTGAAAGCCGAAACGATATAGAGCGGCGTATGATCATTCTGTGATTTATAATTCACGTTCGCACCCATTGCGATCAGATCCTCAACGATCCTCACGTTGGCAGCATTACAAGCATACAATAACAGCGTCCATTTGGCATCTCTCATGGGGTAATCGATCAGTTTTTGGGCATCACCGCGATATTCCGGGCTGACCTTACTTTGTGACGCTTTGGGGATCGTAGCAAACAATTCATCATATGTAACACCTTGTTTTAAGCCCATCGCGATGGCTTTACCAAGGTAACCGACACGCTCATCGGGCGCGGTCTCAATAATCATATCAAAAGTTGTTGCGGCTTCGACCTGCTCGTTCTTTCTCAAGTGAGCATAGCCTTTGTCCAAAAGTTCACGAACCGACTTTCCGCTTCCCGCCGCCTTGGCGTTCTTGATTTTATCTGCTTCTTCCTCTTTTTTTATCTCTTGGAGTTCTTCTTTATAACTCGCAATGATCTTTTTCCTGGCGGCAATCGCATCCTCTGAGAATCGTAGAGATATGATCCATCCGACTTGACTGGAATTAGAAGAAATCTCATAAGATTTTGATTCTGCAAGTCTTTCATGATAGAAAATGATACGCTCATAGATTTCTCTTTGTATTCTCAGGGATGTCTTGCCGTTAAAATGTTTCGTGGCAAAGACCAAAAGCTCTATCAGATTGCCGCATTCATTGGTAAAAGTTTTCCACGTTTTATCAAGGGGTCTATAGCTTTTGGTGTTGGTCGAAACAAAGCCGGTCCACATGTTTGGCTCTCCCCAGCTTGCGCCCAAATTATTGAAATCATCGCGATAATAATTATAACCTACCGTGGATTTCCAGGCTGACTCACAGGTTGAACATGAAAGAACGATAAAGTAGTTATCGAAAGCAGTCAGATAGTCCTTGGTGACTTCACTCAGCCCCAGCTTGGCAAAAGCATCCGACATTTTCTTTCGACAATCCAAGAAAGTCAGCTTGACTTTATTGAGCGCTCCATCCGTAGGTCGTCCTGCTTCAAACTGTTGCAGCCAAAATTTGATTTCTCCCTCCAAGCACTCCGTTAAAGTTTTCAGGATATCGCTCCGATGTGCCGCCTTGCCTTCATCATCCAAAACGTCATAAGACGTCATGATACAATTATACACTTCGAGAATACGAGGATTTTTGGACGTGATCTGATAATTAATCGCCTCGCCTTTCAATTTCCAAGCTTCATAATTTTGGGAATCAATGGCAATCACCTGATTACAAAAGGCCTCGGCTTGGGCATAGTTCTTGGATTCGAAAGAACTGTACGCCAGGTTCAAAAGGCTACTCAGTTGTGCAGCGTTCTGAACGTTGACCGTACCTTGTACCTCAACCGTACCTTCGACTTCCACCATCAATTTCTTAGCTTCCTCGACCGAATACTTGCATCCGCAAGATTCGCATACAAAAAAGCCGTCCTGCTTTACAAGATCGTTAGAACCGCACATTTCGCAAGTCAATCGCTTCATTTTTCATTCCTCCGGTTGTTTCCAAAAATCGACGTAACGCTGATCTTTAACACAATTATAACCCAATTTTATGTTAAAGTCAAGATAAATTCTGAACTTTATCTATTATGGGGAGGAAGTTATGAAAATTTACGATTACAATGGCAAGAAAAATGTGTGTGGAGACAGAGTTCATGAGGCTCGTTGTAAACATCGCATGACGCAAAGCGATTTAGCGGCACGTCTGCAAATCAATGGGATCATCATGGAACGTGACAGCATCTCCCGTATTGAAATTGGTACGCGTTTTGTCGCGGATTATGAGCTCCGCGAGCTTGCCAAGATCCTGAACGTTACGGTCAATTGGTTGCTGGGATTGGAATAATTCTCGGATTCAGACTTGCAATTTGCTTTTTCATATGATAAAATGGGGGTGTCACCGTGTAACATCCCCATTTTTACTCATTTCAACAACTCCGGCATATCCCTGAGCATGTTGTCAATAAAGATCCCGTACCCCGTAGTGGGATCTCCGATCAGAACATGGGTGACGGCGCCGATCAGCCTGCCATCCTGCAAGATGGGACTCCCGCTCATGCCTTGAACAATCCCCCCGGTTTTCTCTAACAGTTTGGGGTCGGTAACGGTGATGGTAAAGCATTTAGAGCCTTGCGCCGCCGTGTCGATCTGACTGATCATCGCGTCATACGTGCCAAGGTTTCCGTCATCCAACGTGCAAAGGATGGTCACCTTGCCATCGTGAATCTCATGTCTCGACGCAAGACTGACTTTTTTCACAGCCGTGGCGGGACGACTGGCATAGATGCCATAAACACCGCAATCCGTATTGCCCACCAACGTACCTGTCTTGCCGGGAGCGAAATACCCTTTGATAGCACCGGGATCCCCCGCTTCTCCCTTGTCGATGCCGCTGATGGTCACATCGGTGACCATGCCCCTCTGCATGGGAATCAGCTCACCTGTGTCTCCGTCACAGATGCCATGTCCCAAGCCTGCAAAAGCATTGGTGGAAGGGATCACGAAAGTCACCGTACCAATTCCGGCGCCGCTGTCGCGAATCCACAGTCCCGTTTTGTACTTCCCTTCGCTCAAGCTCTGCACGGGGGTTACTTGGATAACCAGCACTTCGCTGCCCACCACCTTCTTGTTTTTGTTCTCCTTCACACTCCGGGGACCGCTTGATTTTGATACCATCCGACGGACGGTCAACGCTAGGGGCTGCCCTCCGCACCGCTCAACGGCACGTGTCAGATCTTCCGCACCTGCCAACGGGGTGCCATTGACATGGGTGATTACGTCTTTGAGTTTGATGCCTGCCTCCTTGGCAGGATTAACCGTATGATGGTTGTGCCCGACAGCATCTTCAATGTCACAAAAGCCCACCACCATAACACCGTCGGTATTAAACTTAACGCCAAATGGCATTCCTCCGAGGTAAACTTGTCCATCCGAGGGAACGCCGCCTACCATCCCCGCCGCCGAAATGCCTATGATGCCTCCGATCATCAGGAGCACCATGGTCATGGCGATACACAGCAGTCTTATATATCTGTTTTTCATATGGTTCTTCCTTCTTGCGCTTGCTTTTTTGGTTTTACCCCTCTTACTATGCACCGCGGACATCGAAATCATGTGTAGCAGATTTTGATGTTTTTGGTGGGATACTTTCTGTTTTTATTCCATATTTTACTACATTTTTTGCTTACGAACAAAGGAGTTTCATGACGATTCAAAACAAAAAGTCCAAGAAAACCCCTCTTCCCTTTGAGGGAGAACCATCTTTGGCAGAGAAAAGACACTTTGAGCGGATCGCCCAAGAAGTATCCGCCCTGCCGTGGCATTCGTCCACGCGTGAAGCAGCCAACGAAGAGGTTATGCCCATGATCGGCACATTGCGTGAGAAACGGCTTCATGCTACGGTCAAACGATACTTGTGCGAAGATCTGTCCACCCATGAGATTCCCATACGAGATCTTTTGCCCGATTGCGGTTTTTCTTCACACGATACCAAAATGGTGGCAGACGTACTGATTGGCAATCATATATACGAAGTCCAAACCGGCGGTTTTTACCCTTTAAAAAAGAAGCTTCAGTGGTATCTTGATCATACAAATTTTCATATCACAGTGGTTCATCCCATGGCAGGAATCAAATATCTTTCGTGGATTGATCCGCAAAGCGGACAAGTGGTCAGTCGGAGCAGAGTTGCCAAACGGGGACGGGTGAAAGATATCGCTCATGAGCTGTACTGGCTTTCGGATTTTCTCACAGATCCTCGCTTTTCCCTCCGCATTCTTCTTTTGGAAATCGAAGAATACCGTTTTCTCGACGGATATGGCAAAGAGAAGAAATCCCGAGCCAGCAAATACGAGCGCTTCCCCACGCAACTGTTGGGTGATGTTTGTCTTCGCGAGCCGGAGGATTATGCCTTCTATTTTCTCCCCGATACCATAAAAGATGCTCCGTTTACTGCCGCGGAATACGCCAAAGCCATTGGCATCCGCGGGAAAGCCGCCTATGGCATACTACATTTGTTGGTAAAAATCGGCACACTTCGAGAAGGCGAAAAGCTCGGAAGGAGCATGACTTTTCTTAGAAATTCTTGACTTTTTCAAGTTGTTTCTTGTGCTTCATGACAAAGTCTGCCTCATCCTCTCCATTATTTTTTGCAATATCACGATTTTTATGTGAGAAACGTGAAAATCCTTTGAAACATATTGACATTTGAGGAAAATCGGGGTATAATAAAATGAAAACTTGTGTTTAGCACAAGCAAATTTTCGCGTTATGCCCTAAGGAGATGATTCCAAGTGTCCATGAATTTTATTCATAAGCTTCCTATTCCCCAAGAGACCAAAGAGCGCTATCCCCTCTCTGCTACCGCTATCGCGCAGAAGGTGAAAAACGACGAAGAGATCCGCCGTGTATTTATCGGTGAGTCCAACAAAAAGCTTCTTATTATTGGTCCCTGTTCTGCTGACAGTGAAGAGCCTGTCATTGAGTACGTCTCTCGCCTGAAGCGTATATCCGAGCAGGTTTCTGACAAGTTGATCATTATCCCTCGTATCTATACCAACAAGCCACGTACCACAGGTGCCGGCTACAAAGGGATGCTCCACCAACCCGATCCCCACGAAAAGCCTGATATGTACAAAGGCATTTTGGCTATCAGAGAGCTTCACTCCCGCGTGCTGACCGAGTTCGGTCTGCCCACCGCTGATGAAATGCTTTATCCCTCCAACTTCCGCTACTTGGATGACCTTCTGTCCTACGTCGCCGTTGGTGCGCGTTCGGTAGAGAACCAAGAGCACCGTTTGGTATCCAGCGGCATCTCGGTTCCCGTAGGTATGAAGAATCCCACCGGTGGCGATTTGTCCATTATGATGAACGCCATCACCGCCGCCCAAGGCTCCCACACCTTCCTGTTCCGCGGTTGGGAAGTCAACACCACGGGCAATCCTCTGTCCCATGCCATCATGCGCGGTTACGTGGACAAGCAGGGTGTCAGCCATCCTAACTACCACTACGAGGATCTCACCCATCTCTGCAAGCTGTATAGCGAGACCAATCTGGCAAACCCCGCGGTCATTGTGGATGCAAACCATGCCAACTCAGGCAAGAAGTATCTGGAACAACCCCGCATTTGCAAGGAAGTTCTGCACAGCTGCCGTCACAACGCCGATATTGCCAAGCTCTTCAAGGGCTTCATGATTGAGAGTTATCTCGAAGACGGCGCTCGCAAGATCAATGAAGAGGGTTTCGGCAAGTCCATCACGGATCCCTGCATCGGTTGGGAAAAGACCGAAAAGCTCATCCTGGATATCGCGGATCTGCTTTAATAGATCCCCAATGGGGCAGGGATCCCACAAGGAAGGCTGATAGCCACCCGCTATCTCATCTCTCCTCAAACCGATTGTCCCTTTTCTGCTCACAGAGGCTTCTTCAAATTATTTTTTCAAAGTTTTTGAAGGGTTCCAAGGGGAACTTTTTTCCAAAAAGTTCCCCTTGGCGTACCCCTAATATATGAAAGGTAGGTCAACACTATGGTTATCGACGGCGAACAATTCCAAAAAATGTGTGCGTCCGCAGCCAATTCCATTGACAGTCAAAAGACCGAGATCAACAACCTGAACGTATTCCCCGTCCCCGATGGTGACACAGGTATCAACATGAGTCTGACCATGAAGCCTGTCCGCAAGATCCACTTTGCCCCCGGTCCTCTGTCCGAAACCGCAGGCAGAGTAGCCGACAGCGTGCTTCGCTCCGCACGCGGCAACTCGGGTGCCATTCTGTCCCTGTTCTTCCGCGGCATGGCAAAAGCCTTTAAGGGTCTTGACAAAGCCGAGACCAAGGACATCGCCAAAGCCATCCGCAGCGGTACCAACGAGGCATACCGCGCCGTCAGCGCGCCCACCGAAGGCACCATTCTGACGGTCATGCGTGGTTGCGCAGACGTCGCCGAAGCCGAGGCTGAGAATTATACCGATGATCCTGTAGCTTTCTTCGAACTTCTCGTCAAGAATGCCGAAGAAGTGCTGAATAAGACCCCCGAGATGCTGCCCGTACTCAAGCAGGCGAAAGTCGTAGATGCCGGGGGTAGTGGTTTTGTTGCCATTCTCAAGGGTATGTTGGCTTCTCTCAGGGGGCAGGATGTCCCAGCTGTTCAGGAAAGCGACGCAAACGAAGCTACCCAAAACCAGGCGGACTTTGCCGAATTTGACGGTGAATCCATCAAGTTTGCTTACTGTACCGAATGCATTGTAGGCAAATCCAAGGAGTTTGCCGGCGAAGGCAAGGCTACTGCTTTCCGTGACACCATTTCCCCTTGGGGCGACAGCATGGTGTTCATTGATGATGAAGAGATCATCAAGCTCCACATTCACACCAATGACCCCGGCAAAGTGCTGAGTGAAGCGCTGAAATACGGTGCGTTAGAGACGGTCAAGGTAGAGAACATGAAGAGTCAGCACTCTGCCCTTACCGCCGCAGGCGAGGAAGCCACCGGGGAACCCATCGACACCACCACCGTGGAAACTCCCTTCGGTTTTGTTGCTGTATGTCTGGGAGAAGGCACCGCAAATATGTTCCATGACCTTGGCGTATCTCAGATCGTCACAGGTGGGCAGACCATGAACCCCTCCACCGACGACATTTTGAACGCTGTACATCGCACCAAGGCAGAGGTTGTCTACGTTCTGCCCAACAACAAGAACATCATTATGGTCGCCAATCAGGCAGCCGAGATCATCAAGGACGGCGGTGTCCGCCGCCTGGTGGTTTTGGAAACCCGTAGCGTTCCCGAAGGCATGGCAGCCATGCTCGCTTTTGACGAATCTGCCACCCCTGAAGACAATGCCGCCGCCATGACTGAGGCGTTCGGTAACGTCCATACCCTGTCCGTCACTCGCGCCGTGAAGGATGCCGCTATTGACGGCATGTCCATTAAGGCAGGCGAATACATGGGTCTGTGCGATAGAAAGATCGGCTACACCGGCACAGGTCGTCGTGCGATCGTCCTCAGAATGCTGGAAAACTTCCCCGATGCTTCCTTTGTCACCGTGCTGTATGGCTCGGATGTGACCGAAGAAGCCGCCAATAAGCTCTTGGCAAGAATGCAGGAAAAGCTTCCCGATGCCGAGTTCTCCTTGATCAACGGCGGACAGCCCCTGTACGATTATGTGATCTCCGTAGAGTAATTTCAACACAGCAAAGGCAGACTGTTCACAGTCTGCCTTTTTAAATAAAAGCAAAACTTTTCCCAAAAAGGACTTGCATTTTGAGGTGTGATGTGGTATAATACTTTGGTACACAGAATAACTACCCGTGGCACAGCTGGATAGCGCGTCAGACTCCGACTCTGAAGGTCAGCGGTTCGAATCCGCTCGGGTAGGCCAACGAGAAAGGCACCTCCTCGTGGGTGCCTTTTTCGTTGCTTATGCGGGCGGTAAACAGAAGCCTGCGAAAGCCACGCAAGTGAATCAAGGAGAAAGGTGTCCATACGCGTGCTTTCTGCTGTGGCGGAACGACACAGCGGCGTTCAGAATCCGCTCGGGTAGGCCAACGAGAAAGGCACCCCCTCGTGGGTGTCTTTTTCGTTGCTTTTGCGGGCGGTGAACAAAAATTCGTCAGTTGATCTTCCCTATTCTATGCAAAACTTGACAGATCGGGAAGACTATGCTATAATGAAGTTACGGAACGCAACAAGTTTCCTTCCTTATGATTGCCGGATTCTCGAATCATCAAAAATCATCATGCCTACTATACCCGCGGCGTTTTCATCGGCTTCAATATGTATGCGTATTGTAGTAATAATCCTGTCATGGGATATGATCCTACGGGCTATGAAGATCTGTGCGAGCGGAATGAAAATAATAATCCGTTTGACAATGTAGGTCCTGCGAGCGGCTGTCCTGGTGCCAATGCGGGACCGAGCACTAACATGGGCGGTAGCGCGAGTGCAGGTAAAGGCGGCGGTGGTGCAAGCGCAAGTGCCAGTAAAGGTGTAGGTGGAGGGGGAACCTCTGCGGGTCAAGCATGTACTGCATTAGTTCCATATTATCCACCCAATAATGGTTTTTCTGCAACGCCGAAAGTGATAACACTTAATCCTGGAACCTTGGTACAGAGAATTGGCGATTTTAAAGGACGATATTTGGCTCCTGCCGGAACACCAGCTCCCATGCTTTCGTTGCCGCCTAACCAAATGGGCCAACCAATTACTATATTTGAAGTACAACAACCGATGCAGGTTTTGTCAGGAACGGTTGCGCCGTGGTTTTATCAATTAGGTGGAGGTACACAGTATTTTTCTCCTAATATGGGTGTTAATGATTTAGTAAATGCTAATTATTTGAAACGAGTGGAGAGATGAGATGATGACGCGACAAGAATTTTTACAATTATTGCAAGAGAATAACATAAATGAACGAATTTTATTTGACGGCGAGCTGGGAGACGGATCTGGGGTCAGAAAAAATCGTACGGGTTGGGAAGTATACCATCAAGAGAGGGGGATCGTATATGAATCTGTCGGTTTCCCCTCGGAAAGTGATGCTCTTTTATACTTGTACGAACACCTTTTGGAAATCTATATTCGCATATACGGAAAGCCAATAAATCAGGAATGACGATATTCTCTTATTTTTACTATTAGAGAATTTGGAGGGCTTGCAACATGATGAAAGATTATGAATATTACTATAATCGTTGGTTTGAAGGAGTGAGGGCATGGTTAGATATCGTGCATGAAGATCCTTGTTCCGTAAGAAAAGCCAATCGTGGTGCGGATATTTGGAGAAAGGCAGCTGCCGATATTGGAAATTATTACCCCGAAATGGTTCCTTTTTTTGCGGCGTTGTTAGATCACAAAGAAGTGGAAGTCCGGGAGCATGCGGCGGTTTCAATTATTCAATATATGCCCCACACCAAGGAAGAATTATCACGCTCGATCGCCATTATTGAAGATCGTATGGCAACGTGCACACCATCTGGTCAGAAGGTGTGGGAGTGGTTTCTTAATCAGCCTTGGGCATTCGAAGAATCTTGCATTGAAAAAAGGTAAGTCTGATTCAAGGAATAAACAAGATTTATATCAATAACACCATCAATTGCCCATATTTTCTATGTTTTTTGATTTCAACTATTGCATTGTCAATTATTGAAACACCCATTCGATGGATTTTGTTTCGGCTTGTTGAATGGCATAAGCATCATAAAAGAACAGATGAATCTAATAAAACTAACTGATTAAGTCACGGTATTAAAAAGGAACAAAACTGCCCGACGGTTATCCGTCGGGCTACCCTGAAAGCCATTATTCCATAGTACAAGCCCACCCGCGAGGATAACCCCTATCTCGGCAAGAGACATACCAGCGATGCGTTTGGTCGCTACATAAAAAACGGACTGCGTTGCAGTCCGTTTTTATTTTAGTGAAACCGATCCCTCCGACAAAGTGAAGGGATCGGCTGTTCAGTCAGAAAAACGCCAAAAATTATCGTTCTTCGCGATAGTAATTCACGCCCAAACCTGCGGGAGGTTGATTCTCCCGCTTATTACGTACACTGGTAATTGCCAGCACGATGATGGTAACGACGTAGGGCAACATTTTCAGGAGTGGGGTGGCGGTCATGCTCAGGTGCAGACCGGGGATCGAGGGGATATAGCTTCCTGCCACAAAGAGCGCGCCGAACACCACAGAGCCAAAGATGCTCAGATGCGGTCTCCACAAGGTGAAAATTACCAGCGCAATCGCCAGCCAGCCATAGGTTTCGATACTGAGGTACGCTTCTTGGGAACCGGCATAGTCCATAACGTAGAAGAGCCCGCCAAGACCGGCGATACCGCTGCCGATGATGGTCGCCACATACTTATAAGCGGTCACGTTGATACCCACAGCGTCAGCCGTCGCGGGATTTTCACCGACAGAGCGGAGATGAAGTCCCACCTTGGTACGAGTCAGCACGTAAGATGCCACCAATGCGATGATAATCGCGAGGAAGACCATGGGACCGCAGTAGCGGAGCGCGCTACCGGGCATATGCACCGAAAAGGGATAACGGAAGTAGGTCAGCGCCTTAAGATACATATGACCTTCCAGATTTGAAAAGATGAACTTCATGAGACCCACGCCAAAGATGGTCATCGTCAAACCCGTCACGTTCTGATTGGCCTTGAGCGACACCGTAAGGAAGGAATACAAGAGTCCCATCATTCCGGCAACAAGGAAAGAACCGAGGATGCCCAAAATCACCACCAACACGGCGGGGATATTCCCTGCGGTCATACAAATCTGGAGCACGGCACAGCCCCCCGCCGCGCCCATACACATGATACCGGGAATACCCAGATTCAGGTGACCCGCTTTTTCTGTGATGATCTCCCCTGTGCAACCGTACAGGAAAGTCATACCCAGAGGGATCGCACTCATGAGATAACCAAAAATACTGGATAAGATATTCATGCCTGCCCCTCCTTCTGTTTTTTACTGCGGAAAACGATTTTATAGTTGATGAAAAACTCACAACCGATGATGAAAAACAGGATCACACCTGTAACAATATCAGGGAAAGCACCGCGGATGTTGAAATCCTGCGACACTTGCGCCGCGCCCTGATCCAAAAAGATGATCAGGAAAGAGGTCAGAACCATGAAGAGGGGATTGAATTTCCCAAGCCAAGAAACCATGATAGCGGTAAAACCCTGGCCGCCTGCGGATTCTGTCGTCACCGTATGGTCAAGACCACCCACGATCAAAAAGCCTGCTAAACCGCAGATCGCACCCGACACGATCATGGTACGGATAATAACCTTCGGCACACTGATACCAATATAGCGAGCAGTATTATTACTTTCGCCTACCACGGAAATTTCGTAGCCTTGTTTGCTGTACTTAAGATAAATATACATCCCGACGGTCAAAGCGACAGCCACCAGAATGATCAGTAAATAATCATTTCCTAACGCCTTCCCCAGAAGGACAGGCAGGTGACCATGCTCCAAGCGCCCCAAGGAACTGGACCCATCAGGTGTCCAAACCAAGAGGAAGTAGGCGACCAAATAAGTAGCTACGTAATTCATCATCAGGGTAAACAGGGTTTCATTGGTGTTAAACTTGGCTTTAAAAATAGCCGGAATCAAACCCCAAACAGCACCTGCGAGCAACGATGCCACAAACATACAGATTATGATCACCCAATCAGGGGCATTCTGATTGCCCAAATAGTACATACAGGCAGTCGTTGCCAAACACCCCACCAGCACCTGACCTTCCGCGCCCGTGTTCCAAAACTTCATGCGGAAGGCGGGTGTAACAGCCAAGGAGATACACAAAAGAATAGCCGTATCTTTGAGAAGTTTCCAAATACGGCGCTTAGTACCAAAAGATCCGGCAATCATGGATCCATACATTTCAAAGGGATTTCGTCCCACCAAAATCAAGGTGATCAATCCGCAAACCAGCAGAGCGGCGAGGATTGCGAGAATACGAATGATCCATGACTTCCACCAGGGAATGGCATCCCGCTTAACAATATGAAAGAGGGGTTCTCGAACGCGGGAGGTTTTTCCCTGTGTCTTTTTCTTTTGATTATTCGTCATGGGATGCAGCCTCCTTTGCGTCAGTAATCTTGGCAGGAATCACGGTTGTTTTGGTCATGAGCAGACCCACTTCTTCCTTGGTGGCAGTACGTCCGTCCACGATACCCGTAATACCGCCGGAATTGATGACCATAATACGGTCACACAGCTCCAAAAGCACGTCCAAGTCTTCGCCCACAAAGATAATTGCCGCGCCGGCTTCCTTTTGGGCGTTAAGCAGATTGTAGATGGCGTAAGAAGAGTTGATATCCAAGCCTCGCACAGGATAGGCCACCATCAACACGGTAGGCGACGAGGCAATCTCACGCCCGACCAACACTTTTTGTACGTTGCCGCCTGACAGACGGCGCACGGGCGTGCTGACGCCGGGCGTCACGACCTCCAAGCTTTCGATAATATGCTCTGCCAGATCTTTAGGCTTTTTACGGTCAAGAAACATGGAATGTCCCTTCCGATAGCTACGAAGCATCATATTATCGGTGATGTCCATATTGCCAACCAAACCCATACCCAAGCGATCTTCGGGCACAAAGGACAGACGAACGCCCAGATCTCTGATCTGTAAGGGTGTCTTGTCGCGAAGATTGACGATCTCACCGGTTTTAGGGTTGGCATACGTGATCTCGCCGCCGTCCAAATGCTGGAGCCCTGCGATGGCTTCCAACAGTTCTCTCTGACCCGAGCCTGCGATACCCGCAATACCCAAAATCTCACCGCTTTTTGCCGTGAAAGAGACATTATTCAACAAAGGGAGACCTTCAGAGGAAGTACAGTGTATATTGGATACAACCAAACGATCCACAGAATCCTTTGGTTCGGAGCGTTCAATGTTCAGCGTGATCTTCTTGCCCACCATCATCTCAGTCAGGCTATTTTCATCAGCTTCCGCGGTGTTGACCGTTGCGATATGCTCGCCGCGACGAAGAACCGCTACACGATCGGTCAGTGCCAGCACCTCATGGAGCTTGTGGGTAATAATGATCACAGATTTTCCGTCATCACGCATACGGCGCAATACGGCAAACAGCTTTTCAGTCTCCTGGGGCGTCAATACAGCCGTGGGTTCGTCCAGGATAAGGATATCCGCGTTACGGTAAAGCACCTTGATGATCTCTACCGTTTGCTTCTCGGAAACAGACATTTCATAGATCTTCTTGTGAGGATCCATATGGAAACCATAGCGCTCGGTGATCTCTTTGACGCGAGTTTCCGCTTCAGCACGAGAGTAATGGCTGCCATCATTGACTCCGAGAATGATATTTTCGGTGGCGGTGAAAACATCCACCAACTTGAAGTGCTGATGGATCATACCGATCTTGTGGGCAAAGGCATCCTTTGGGGACTTGATGACAACTTCTTCCCCATCCACGTAAATATGACCTTCATCGGGGAAATAAATACCCGAGATCATATTCATAAGGGTGGTCTTACCGCAGCCGTTCTCCCCGAGAATAGCGAGGATTTCACCGCGATATACCGTCAAGTCCACGTTTTTGTTAGCCAATACGCTACCAAATCGTTTAGACACGTTTTTCATTTCAAGTGCAATAGGCTTGTTCACCGAGTACCTCCATGAATTGAAAGATTGCTGTGGTTGCAACAAATGACAGAGTCAAATGATAATTAAAAAAGCAGAATGAGCCGAGGTATAAAACCCCGGCTATTCTGTTTCAATTTTTCATTAACCGAAATTGGTGTTGAGCAACGTAATGCCGTCGATCTGAAGATCAAAGTAAGGAGCGGACATAATATCGGACTCAATGAAGTGACCATCCTTGATGACCTCAATCTCCTCAACCTTGTGAGAAGTCACAGCGTTGTTACCAACGGTGAAGTTGGCTGTATCGAATACGTGAGTCGTGCCAGCAACCAAAGCAGCCTTAACCTCTTCGATCTTGGCAGCAGTACCCTCGGCAGCAGCCTTGGTATTGACATCAGTCAAAACAACAGAACCGGTAGAAATCGTACCGCACCAGTCGGTAGCGATAGCCTCACCCTTAATAGCCTGCTCGCAGATGTACTTGATGTAAGGAGCCCAGTCGATTCTGGAGGAAACGATAAAAGTATTGGGACAATGATCAACAGTAGAACCGTTGTAGGAAACATTGGGAACACCCATCTCCTCGCAAGCGGAGGGAGCACCCATGGAGTCAGCGTGCTGGCTGATCAGCACACAACCACCCTCGATAAGTGCCATAGCGGTGTTCTTCTCGGCAGTCTCGTCATACCAGCTACCGGTGAATTGAACATCCATGGTTACAGAAGGGCAAACGGACTTTGCGCCCAAATAGAAGGAGGTATAGCCGGAGATAACCTCAGCATAGGTGAACGCGCCAACATAGCCCATCTTTGCCTGTTCAGCGGTGATGGTGCCAGCCTCGATCATCTCATTAAGCTTCATGCCTGCAGCAACACCTGCCAGAAAACGACCCTCGTAGATGGAAGCGAAAGCGTTGTGATAGTTTGCCAGTTTCTTGACATGAGCCTGGTTACCGGTAGCGTGGCAGAACTGAACCTCAGGATGCTCTTCGGCAGCCTTAAGCATGTGAGTCTCGTGACCAAAGCTATCTGCGAAAATGATATCGCAACCTGCATCGATCAGGTCAAGCGCTGCATCATAGCACTCGTTGGATTCGGGAATATTTCTCATCATGACAACCTGAGCATCGGTCAGACCCAGAGCTTCCTTGGCTGCATTGATACCGTTGATGAAGTTACGGTCATAGGTGGAGTCCTCATCGTGGAGCAGGATAACGCCCAGCTTGAGTTCCTCTTTGGCAATAGGAACCAGAGTAACTTCTTCATTGCCATTCTCGGTGCCGTTACCATCACCGCAGGAGGCAAACACGGAAACGCAAGTCAGAACCATGAGCAGAGCCAGTGCGAGAGACAAAAACTTCTTCATTTTCTTTCTCCTTTAATGTCCTCAGACAAAGTATTTATGAACAGCTCCCACGAGCCGAACACCAAAAAACAAGGAGCCTCTAAAAACTCTATGGATGAGCAAGCTGCAAGGGAGTTTTTAGAGGTTACTTCATGAATACCTTTTCATTCTATCACAAAAGAGCCAAGAATGCAAGAGACAGAACGCACAATATGTCAGGCTCTGTCGAAGAATGTTTTAGGAATTTTCATCAAACTGTCACAAATCCATCGCGGAGCGTTAAATGAACGTAATACCATCCTTAACGCTCATAGACGCAATACGTGCTAAAGACTCCACGCGAACGCCACGGGAGCGAATCTCATCTCCGCCTTTTTGGTAAGTTTTTTCAACAAATACACCTGCGCCGACAATGGTAGCGCCCGCCTGCTCACACAGGTCGATGAGTCCGTGAAGGGCTTGTCCGCGCGCCAAAAAATCATCAATCAATAAGACTCTGTCCTCGGGACCGAGCATAGCTTTAGGGATGACTGCCGTGTGATCGGTATTGTGGGTAAAAGAATGAACTGAAGATGTATAAACTTCCCCTGTCATATTATTGCTTTGGGATTTTTTGGCAAAAACCACAGGAACATCGAAGGGAACAGCACATAGACACGCCAGCCCGATACCGGAGGCTTCGATGGTGAGAATCTTGTTGATGCCTTCATCCTTGAAAAGGTTGTAAAACTCCTTGGCAAGCTCGCTGATAAAGCACACATCGATTTGTTGATTTAGGAACATGCCCACCTTCAAGACATCTCCATCTTCAACGATACCATCTTTTCTGATACGATCCTCCATCAGTTTCATACGTATTCTCCTTTGATGATAGAATAATTGTTTTTATTATACTATATTCTGCAAAAAAATGCAAGTGGGGAACGCCTATTTTCCAAAGGAACTGTTATGTTTTTTTAGCGGAAACCGCCGTCAAATCATTTGTTTTACACATTTCTATCTTTTTTATTATATGTCAAATTATCGTCTTTTAAAAAAAGGCAGTTTAGCATGTTAAAATCTCCCGAAAGCTCTTTTAAATGCCGCTTTTTCGGCAACATGCACAAGAGAATGCAAAATGTGCACGGCTTTTGCCGTGATTCCTACAAAATTGAACAAATTTTTCGAAGCCCCTTGCATTTTTTTGAAAATATGCTACAATGCAGGCAAATCAAGCGTTCTATGTTCCGCTTCAAGACCTCACTTCAATTTTATAGTAAAAGGATGTGATCTCATGCTACCGCTTGACAAGTTAACGGATTCGTTGAAGAATGCCCTTACCGACAATGGTATCGCTCTCGAAAATATCGACATGATTCTTCGCATGGATCAGGATCAGAACGGAAATTTAGGCGAGAGCCATCTTGTCTTTTCGGCAACAGACGACCGTATTTATCGCGTATGCAACCATACGATGGACAGTTTTGTGTTATCAGAGCTGACTGAGCCATACATCGACAACTACGCCACCGCCAGCCGTCTTCAGGCGCATCATCACACATCCGAAGATCCTCCCCCAGAGCAAGGTGACCTGACGGATGACGAATACAAGACGTTACGCCGTACCTACGATTGCGGCGGAACAACCATCGTACTGGGATACTGCACGAACGGCTGTAAGCTCAAGCTCCTTGCCTTTTTGTCCTTGTGGGATAGGCTTCGCAAGGGCGAAGCCATCTCGGATGACGATCCTATCTTTGAGCAATTCCGTCACACCTGCCCCACCTGCGGGCGCCCTTACAAAAATCCCCGTCGCAAAGTCTGTGAACATTGCACCAAGAAGAAAGGCACCATGCACCGCTTGATGACCTACTTCATGATCTTCAAGCCACAGCTCATCACGGTCGTACTTTGTCTACTCGCGACTACGGCGATCTCTTTGATTACGCCTATTGTCAGCGGGCAGATCCTCTTTGACCAGGTCATCAGTACGCCTTCTTTCAATGAGGCGGGCGAGCAGATCACCGGTCGGATGCACGAGTTGCACTACGTCTACATCTGGGTAGGCGTGCTGATCGGGCTTGCCCTGCTTTCCTTGGGAATCGGTATCATTCAACATCGTACTAACGCGTACTTGTCTACCCGCGTGACCCGAAACATGAAAAATGACATCTTCACCGCTATGCAGAAGTTGTCTCTCTCTTACTTCAACGCAAATCCCACAGGCAGACTCATGAACCGCGTCAACTATGATGCCGAACGCATTCGCAGTTTCTTTATTGACGGTGTTCCCTATTTTGTCTCTCATATTTTAAGTTATATTGTTTTAACGGTCATTCTTTTCTGCATCAACTGGAAGCTGACGTTGATCCTCTATGCCCCGGTTATCCCGGTGGTTCTCATTTTCAAGTTTGTCTTACCCAAGCTTTGGAAATGCTATTCCCATCAATGGCGTCATTCCTCTGCGATGAATGCCATGATGAATGATTCCCTGACAGGCTTCCGTGTGGTCAAAGCCTTCGCCAAGGAAGATGCCGAAACCAACCGTTTCTTTACTTATTCCACCAGAATGTACAAAGCTAATCTGCGAACAAATCTGGTGTCTCTCACCATCTTCCCTGTCATTTCCCTGCTCATTGGTATTACCTGCCATGCCATGTGGGGTTTTGCCGGCTTTGAAGTGATGGGTGAGCGCATGACCTACGGAGAGCTTTCCACCTATATGGGTTATACGGGACTCATTTTTGGTCCTCTCAATTTCTTTACCAACTTTACCAACATGGTTACCGATACCATGAACTCCGCCGAGCGTATGTTTGAGGTGCTTGACACCGTTCCCGAAATAGTGGAAGCCGAAAATCCTATTAAGCTTGACACAATTAAGGGTGACATCGTCTTCTCTCACGTCAACTTCCACTACGCGCCCAACCGTCCTATCCTCAAGGATATCTCCTTCACCATCCACAAAGGAGATCACGTAGGATTGGTGGGACATACCGGTTCGGGCAAATCCACCATTGCCAACCTGATCACCCGTATGTACGACGTGGTCAGCGGCTCTATCGAGATCGACGGTGTAGATGTCAAACAAATGGATATGAATACCCTTCGCCGCAACGTTGCCATCGTGTCCCAGGAAGTATATATTTTCCGCGGATCTATCGCTGACAACATCCGTTACGGTCGTCCCGAGGCATCAATGGATGAGGTGATTGCCGCTGCCAAGGCTGCCAACGCTCATGATTTCATTATGCGCCTCCCCGAAGGGTACGAAACAAACGTTGGTATCGGCTCCCGTTCCTTGTCGGGAGGCGAGCGCCAGCGTGTATCCATCGCGCGAGCACTGCTCATGGATCCCGCCCTGCTCATTCTGGACGAAGCCACCGCCGCCATGGACACCGAGACCGAACGGCTCATTTCCGAAGCCATTGAGCGGGTCAGCGAAGGTAAGACCACCATTTCCATCGCCCACCGTCTCTCCACACTGAAAAACTGCAACTACCTTATGGCAATCGACAACGGAGAGCTTGCCGAGATCGGCACCGCCGAGGAGTTGATGGAACGCAAAGGCATCTACTACAAACTTTGGACACTCCAAAACGAGCAGCTCCGCAAAGTCATGGAGGGTGAATAAGAAGCACGGGAGGATGTTAAGAGAAACGCAAGGGGAAAACTTCTTGCAAAAAGTTTCTCCCTTGACCTTCTTCAAGAACCTTTAAAAAGAAAGTCAAGGGGCAGAGATCAGACAGCTTCAAGTCTTTCTTTACCCCTTCAAAACCTTTAATACAAAGCATCATATTTGCTATGAAAGGACGGAAATATCATGGCTACCGCAACCCAAGAAAAGAAGCAAAACATCAAGGAAGAGGACGATCTCTTCGCGCACCGTGTATCCATTGATTTGACCCCCGAAAACGCCCGATTCACGCCCTCAAAGGGCAATCTCATCTCTCTGGAGGTCACCCAACCCTCGGGAGACGTGGAGTTTTTTGAACGAATCGTTCCCGTACGCGCCTTTCCCGTGTCTTCTCCGAACGAGTTTATCTCCATCCGCGAGCCCGACACCCAGCTCAAAGGAAGGGGCGCAGAGATCGGTATGATCCGCCGTTTGTCGGATTTTCCCGAAGCGGTTTCCGCTTTGATCGCGGACGAGCTCTCCCGCCGCTATTTCACACCTGCCATCAAAAAAATCCATTCCTTCTCGGAAAAATTCGGTTACTGCTACTGGGATGTAACCACCGCAGCAGGACGAGTGGAATTCATTATGACAAATCCCACCGCCAACATCCGCACTTTGGAAGACGGGCGTGTATTCATGTATGACATTGACGGCAACTGCTTTACCATTGAAGACCCTAAGGCGCTGGACAAACACAGCTACCGAAAGGTAGAGGTGTACCTCTGACCCACGCTTGAAGCGATATTCGTAAAGGAGATTTACGTATGAAGCTACTCTTTGATATGTCCCCCGCTGACCGTGCGGCATATGAAGCTTTGGCGGTTGAGGGCGAGAAAATCATGTACTGTCTGCCCTTCGATTGCGCGCTGGATAAGCGTGTGGATGGTCGAATGCTCTTTACAGACCGCTACATTTATAAAATCCTCTGCGGAGAAGTAGAAGCGCGCTGGGACATCAGAACTATGTCTGACTTTTCCATTGAGGTATTGTACGGCTGTTGCGCTTTTTACGCTAAGGTAGATGGGGTCAGCACCCGCCTCTGTCGCTTTATCAGCGGAAGAAACCAATCCCGCTACGCCACCATCGTCTCCGCCTGCGAGGCTTTGGCAAGGGGAAAGAACGACAAGGTCATCACAAACGACGAGCCTGAACGGTACTGTCAGAAATGTGGGCGCCCTTTCGTCATGCATACCCACATCTGTCCTTTTTGCCAAAGCAAAAAAGAAGTTTATAAGACTTTGTGGGGCATGACCAAGGGTCTTCGTCTCATGATGCTCTTCCCCCTGCTGACTGCGGCCTTGGGCATGGGTATCCAGTTCATCGTGCCCGTATTGCAAAAATCCCTCATTAACGACTACATCCTCTATGACGGAGAACGCGCCAATAATTGGTTTTTAAGTTTTGTTATTGTGGTAGCAGGCATCGTTATGTTCGATATCATCAACAAGCTGTTAGGTATCCTTCAAGGACGCATTGCCGCCATCTCGGGCAACCGCTTTACCCGCTTTCTTCGCACACTTCTCTTTGAAAAGATCCAAATGCTTTCCATGGCATCCGTGCAGAAAAAGTCCACCGGTGATCTGATGGGACGCATCAACAACGACGTTGGCGTGGTACAGAACTTCATCACCACCCTGCTTCCCCAATATTTTTCCTACGCGATTTCTTTTGTTTTAGGTCTTATTTTGGTGCTTTCCATGGATGCTTCCATGGGAACCTACATGAGTGTATTCATTTTCCTACCCCTTCCAATCGTCGTCTTTTGCATCTTCCGTTTCAGACACATGATGTCACGCATGAATATCAAAGCCTGGAATAAGGGACAGCGCACCAACCGTACGTTGCAGGACATCCTTAGCGGTATCCGCGTGGTCAAATCCTATGGCCGTGAGGAAGCGGCTGTATCGGAATTTCGCGACTGTACCGATGCCCAAGCCAAGCAGAACGAAAAGAACGGCAAGCTTTTTGATACGGTCTTTCCACTTCTCGGATTTGTCATGCGCTCCGGCTCTTACCTGATTATGTGGTTTGGTAACGTCATGCTTTTCAACGGAACACTGGACGTAGGTACGTTGAATCAGTTCAACACTTACACTTCTATTATTTATAACCCCTTGATGCAGATTACCCAAATTCCCCGCAATATTTCCGCATTCCTGACATCCTTTGGCAAGATTATGGAGATCCTCGAAGAAGATCCGGAGGTTTCGGATACTGCCAAACCCGAACATTTTAAATTTCAAGGCAATATCAGCGTCAAGCACGTAACTTTTGGCTACGAAAGCGCCAATCCCGTTCTCAAAGATATCAGCGTGGACATCAAAGCCGGCGAAATGATCGGCATTGTCGGTCATTCAGGTTGTGGCAAGTCCACGCTGATTAACCTCATTATGCGTATGTATGACCCCATGGAAGGGTCTATCGAGATTGACGGTGTCAATGTCAAAGATATTGCCCAACAAACTCTCCGATCTCAAATGGGCGTGGTATTACAGGAAACCCATCTGTTCTCCGGCTCTATCCGTGATAATATCAAGTACGCGCTGCCCTATGCGACAGACGATCAAGTGATCACTGCCGCGCGTGCTGCCAACGCCCATGATTTTATCATGCGCCTGCCCGAGGGGTACAACACCATTGTGGGTGAAAAAGGCTATTCCCTGTCAGGCGGAGAGCGTCAACGCATCGCCATCGCCCGCGCACTCATTCACAATCCCCCCATCTTGATTCTCGACGAAGCAACTGCGGCTTTGGATACTGAGACAGAAAAGCTCATTCAAGACGCAATCGACAAGCTCACTGACAATCGAACCACCTTCGCCATTGCCCACCGTTTGTCCACACTCCGTAATGCAGACAAAATTCTTGTGATCGACCACGGTCAACTCGCAGAATTTGGCACGCACAAGGAACTGCTTGATCAACGTGGGATCTATTACAAGTTGGTCATGGCGCAAACACGAGCAGCTTTGGAAAAAGGCTAAACCCAAGACAAAGCACGGATGTCCTCAGGGACATCCGTGCTTTTTTTACTCAAAAAGGGAAACTTCCCGAAGGAAGTTCCCCTGATGCTACAAATTACTGCTGCAAAGCGGCAATGACCTTGCTTGCCACGTTGGCAGGAACCTGGTCGTAACCGGTCTCGGCAAACTCGAACCATCCGCGGCCCTGGGACATCGCACGAAGGGCGATAGGATAGTCAGCGATCTCGGACTTGGGCACCTGCACCTGAATGGTGGTATAGCCGACCTTGCCCTCGTAGGGATTCATACCCATGACGCTACCGCGGCGCTTGTTCATGTCACCCATGACATCGCCCACCAACGCATCGGGAACCGTAACTTCCAGATCGCCCACAGGCTCCAAAAGCACAGGGCCTGCCTGCTCCATACACTTTCTGTACGCAAGGTTAGCGGCGGTACGGAAGGACATATCATCGGAGTCAACGGCATGGAAGCTACCGTCGTACAGTTCAGCCTTCAGGCGAACCAGCGGGAAGCCCACGGCGCCCTTCAGCATGGAGTCTTCAAGACCCTTTTGAACGGCGGGAATGAAGTTCTTGGGCACGGAACCACCGACAGTGGCGTCAACAAAGGTCAGACCCTCGTCCTCACCGGGCGCGAAGCGGATCTTGACGTGACCGTACTGACCGGAACCGCCGTTCTGCTTCTTGTGCTTTCCTTCCACGTCGCACTTCTTGGTGATGGTCTCGCGGTAAGCAATCTTGGGCTCATCCAACTTGACGTTGGTACCGAAGCGGGACTTCAGCTTGGCGGCAAGAACTGCCAGGTGCATATCACCGATACCGTAGATCAGCATCTGCTTGGTCTCGGGATTGTTCTCATAACGCAGGGTGAGATCCTCTTCCAGCATCTTGGCGATGGCTTGGGAAATCTTGGACTCGTCCTTGGCGGTCTCAGGGGTAATACCCTTGCACATATAAGGAATAGCGTACTTGGTGGGGGCGTAAACCGTGTCGCCGCTGACACGGAGGGTATCGTTGGTGTTGGTGTTACCCAGCTTAGCGATCATACCCAAATCGCCGCAAGCCAGCTCCTCGACCTCCACCTGCTCCTTGCCCTTCATGATGTAGATGTGAGCCATCTTCTCAGAGGCACCGGTGCGGACATTGCGGAGAGCCATATCGCGGCGGAGGACACCCGACATGACCTTGAAGAAGGTCATCTTACCCACGAAGGGATCGGCGATGGTCTTGTAGACGAAGATGGCGGGATCGCCTTCCACGTCGATGGCCACGGGCTTGCCGCCCAGATCCTTCTCCACCTTACGGGCGGTAGGACGGGGGAAGGAGCCTGCGATGGCGTCCAACATAGCAACAACGCCCCAAAGGTTGGTGGCGGAGCCGCAGTATACGGGCACGATGGTACCCTGGATGATACCGTTATGGAGGGCTTCCTCGGCCTCTTCCTTGGTGAAGGATTCACCCTCGAAATACTTCTCCATCAGCTCGTCGGAGGTACCTGCCAGAGCTTCGTTGAGGGCATCCTTATAATCGTGAGCGGTCTGCTCCCAGTTGATCTTCATGGGGACGGACTGACGCTTGCCCTTTTCGTCATACTTAAAGGCCTGCATATCGATCAGGTCGATCATGGTAACGTCCTTGCCCGTCTCCACGGGGATGAATACGGGACAGATGGACACGCCGAAGATCGCGTGGATCTGGTGGAACACGCGAGCGAACTTGGTCTCGGGATCGTCGCACTTATTGATAAAGAAAGCCTTGGGAATACCGGCGGCACAAGCAGCGTCCCACGCAAGCTCGGTACCGACCTCAACACCCGCTTTACCGTCAACCGTAATAACGGCGGCGTCAGCCACGCGGACAGCCTGCTTGACTTCGCCTGCGAAATCCAGGAAGCCGGGGGTATCCAGCACGTTGATCTTGGTATCCTTCCAAGTCATGTAAGCGGGGGTAGCGGACAGCGTAAAGCCTCTTGCCTTCTCCTCTGCGTCATAATCGCAGACGGTGTTACCCTGGGTAACGTTACCGAGACGGTCGGTGCCGCCGGTGGCAAAGAGCATTGCCTCAGCGAGAGAGGTCTTACCGCTGCCGCCGTGACCCAGGAGGGCCAGGTTACGAATTTGCTTGGTGTTGAAATCAGCCATGGTTGTTCACCTTTGTCCGCACACCGCACCCCGAGCTCTCCCCGGGACGGGACGGACACCTTTCCTTTTATATATTTTGGTGATTTGTTCGTTCCGAATCATGTCTATATGCACAAAATGTGATGATAAAACAGAGTTTCATTCGGGCAACATGAATATTATACTATATTTTCAAGTTTTTTTCAATAGCCGAGTTGTATCTTTTCGTGTACGCTCCGTAGAAATTCGATGCTTTCTTTTGTACATCTTCACCAAATGGCTAAAAAGCATTGTCTTTTCCAACAGATGATTTGAGTCCAATAATGTCGACAAGCCTGATATCAAGACATAATTTTGACAAGCTCAGAAAAATGCCATGTCCCCAATATGGTGCTTTTCCGTTTGCTATAATGGATGCATAGGATTCCGCACACTGCGTATCTCTCATTTTATGCTATTTAAATAAATAAATAAAAGGAGCCCAAACATGAACATCAACCATTTTCAAGTCACATCCGCTCATACACTCAATCTTACGTTTACCCCCTCCGTGCCCATTTGTGTGTTTCACGGACATCATTCCGATCTTGTCCTTGATCTGATGCGCGAATTACTGGGCGATTATGGCGCGCAAAATAACCCCGATCGCTTTGATGATGGGCGCTTTGTTCTGCACGCCGACATTGAAATGGACGGGAAGTCCTATGACATTTGCCTCATCCGAAACGCAGACTGGATGGGTGATCATCGCCTGGCGGTCAATTTTCGACCCAACAGCTTGGCTTTTTCTGAGGACGACACTCAAGAATTTGTCAAAAAATGCAACGAACGAGACAAGGATACCTCCAATGTACTCACGAAAGCCATCCGCATCGCTCCCACGAATGATGACCGACCCTTGTTTATCTATGATATTTTTGACCGTCTCGATGAAGCAACAGATATTCGTCCCTTACTGGATCAGCTTTCCGCACTGAACAGGCAAGTTTTCGTTGCCACCTATGCAGGATATCCTCTTGAAAAAATGCGCCATCATCACGTACAAATGATCAAAATGGAGGATACTCATGACTCGGATTGAACTTCCCGATCTTCACTGGTTCGTCAACCGCTATGAGGGTCGCTTTTTGACCAACACCTTTTCCGGTTCTCTTGGAACGTCAGCCGGCACAGGCTGTCTCCGTGTTCGAACGTTCCACTTCCGTGTATTCATGGACGTCTCATCCTCAAACGAAGAAACATTTCGTCTGATCGCCAAGGCATATGTCCTGCAGCCTTGGCATCTTGGTGGAGACAAGACAGACGTAACGTCTGCCGCATTTGAAGGCACCGTGCAAGGCATATCAGAGGCAGAACAATGGCTTGTACAAACGATTCAACGTCTGGGTTTCCCGGAGGTACCGGCATGGTAGAACGCGCTTCCGATACGCTTAACGATGTATTTGATCCCTTGAACCTCCCCGAGGTCGGATCAGCATACGACGAGCTTTACACCGTGATTCTCTGCCCTGTTTGCCACCATAAGACTTTGGATTGTCATTACGTTTGCCCCACCTGCAGTTGGGCATATGATGGATTCCCCGAGGATCAATTCTCTGCCGAAAACGGCGCAACATTACGTGATTATCGAAAAGCATATATCCGTTTGCAAGAGGAGGCTAATCATGTTTAAATATTACAATCCGCAAGGCGCAAGCAAGGAGGACTGTGTGATCAGAGCCATTCTTGTGTGTACCGGCAAAAAGTATGCAACCATCCGTAAAGAACTCAATCAATACAAAAGGATCACAGGTGCCAAAAGCTTTAACAGCCATCATAATCCCCACCGTTACGTGGAAGAGGTATTAGGCGCTCAAAAGGTTTCTGTCCCGAAGAATACAACCGTGGAGCAATTTTGCAAGCAACACAAGCAAGGCAGATTTATTTTGGATCTTCCCGGACATTGGGTGGGTGTTTTGGGTAACGAAACGAGTGAAGCGGATTATTGGGACTCATGGGACTGCGGCAAAGAACCGGTTTATTACGCCTATGAAATTACCACCGAACCATATATCCCGCCCGATCCACGAGACCAGATCTTTCGGTATTGCTGTACGTCTGAAACCATTCCCCACACCGAAACCACTCGGATTCGTATTTATGATGGGCTCGGAACATTTGTTGAGCGCATCATCCCCACAGAACTGACAGCGGGATACGTTTTGTGCCTACAACACAGTCATTATGATTACATTGAACTGATTGGAGCAGATGTGTGAACCGTTCAAACCATCCCCGTCGAAAGGTGGTCAAATATGTTTAGAAAAGACAGACACAAAGACAAATCGCAACATGCGGGTAAGCCCTCCGCTTTTGGCGGAGGGCTTACCTCTTTTAATTATCGAGCAGAAGGGTATTGCTTGAACACTCAACAGATGCGCTTCATCCTTGTGTTTTTAATTTTTCTCTGTCTTCTTTGGTCAAAGGTCTTGCGGTCAGAAGCACTTGATCTCCATCCATGAGCAAATTTCCTTTGAAACGTGTCTGCGGTTTTTCTTTCAGATCAATAGACCCAAAGCAGATCTTCATCCCTTCTTTAGACTCTGCCGCAAAGCGGTATTCATAGGAGATGATCCCCGATTCTGCCATCAAGCGGGCAATTTCATTGGTTGTCTCCGGGGTTCCGCCGCGATTGATCAGTAAGAACTGGTCACACCGGACCATTGGTGTGGTCGCCATAATACAGAGATCCGCCTTCGTGATGATGACATCAGGATTCAGCGCCCATATACGGCCAAACAACACGTGTTTAGCTTCCACGTGTCCACGGTCATAATTGAAACACACGGCATAGCTGTTTTCAAATGCCGCCTTGACTTCTTCCGATGTATAGGTTTCATCCTTCTTTTCTCTATAGATCCTGATAGGTGACTTGACGTTTTCCATATACTTTCCCTTTCTTTCGAGCACTTTTCAGCTTCTGTTCAAACTTTGCTGTAAAAGGTTTCGGACAATGATTTTTGATAGTCGCTCTCTTTTCGGGTCAGCGGCTTTTTAATGTTCAAGAAGACGGCATCCGTCAACCTCGGCATAGGCTTGACACAAGGCTCCGCTGTGATCACGGAACAAGGCACAACTCCGTTTCGTGCCAAAAATTCTCCCAGCAAATAGGATCGAACACAATGCTCAACGTAATGGTTCCCGTTCAATGGATCGTCGCTGTTGTCCTCCACAGTCTTATCTGGGTCGATCATCATATTCGCATTTTTCAAAGAGAAATCAGCACGGTCGGCAGGCAGCATTGTTTTCAGCATCTTGACCACCTCCGCCGTCACATCTGTGCAGATTTTTTTGACAATATCCTTAGGAAACTGCTGATACACATCACCCTCAAAGCACACAGTATCGGTTGGCGGTGTACGGATATATCTGACCGTTTTTTCACCACCATTGAAAAGTGCTTTTCCTCCGCTGAACGCATAGCTATCGATGATAAAAACAAGATTGGGGAAATAGAAATGAAGGAATTTACTGGCAAAAGAAATATGGTTGCTACAGGCAACACATTCTCCGCGAAATTCGTGGGAAGCAGGGACATCATCGAACTTTTCGATCGCCGCGTTCAATTGCTGATTGAACGCCAACACCGCCGCAATCGATCTGACTAGCAGCGCCTGATCGTTTTTATCCATTTCACATGATATCAGCGTCTTGTTTTTGTCTGTCTTGCGCTTAACGGCTAAAGGAGAAAACCGATAAGTCAGTCCTTTGCCATGGTATTCTCGAATCAAATCCTTCAAACAAACCATGTCTATTTCTTTTGAAATAAACTCAAAAAAGCCCTCGCGACCGTCGTTTTGTGTTTTAACAGGCCAGACAGGTCTGATCACGGTGTCACCGCCAAAGTTATTGTATTTTTCCCCTGTTTTGGTTTTCCCATAAGAACGCCTTTGAGGGGATGCGGCATAGGATCTGCCGATGATCCATACCGCGCCGTCCACCTTGACAGGATCAAGGAGATCGCCCGGGGTTTTTCCCATCATATAAAGAATCTCATTGCCGTAGCTGTAGGTCGAAGCATTGATCTCTTTGATGGCTTGAATGAATTGCGCTGTATTCATGTGAACCTCCATTCCACCGTCTTGCGACGGTACATATATACCTTGAAATCTGCCCTTTCCGCCTGCTTGAAATCGGGAAAGCAGGGGATCTCATTTTTTTAGGGCAGAATGATTATACCATACAAGGTTGAGACAAAAAAGGCACGTTAAAGCTGAGACAACTTACCGATCAATTGACGTTTCTTTGCTTCATCAAGGGCAGGATTGTTCAAAATGCTGGTTTCAATGAGCTGCCACTCTTCTTCGGACAGTGAAGAGGCTTTCTTGTGTATGTAATATCCCGCACCGTCATGCCGAATATCGTAACCAAGATCCTGCAAGAGGGCAATATTCCGCCCAATGGCTTTTCGCTCGATTTTTGTATTGTGGACAGCTTCAATATGCCAGGATAAACGTTTTTGATCCAAATGTTCATAGCTATGGTTGAGCGCTTCAAGGATCAGCAGCGGATAGGCGGACGTTCCCCAGTATTCCAGAGGAACTATTCTTATTTGAAGCTCTCTGAACTTCCCTTCGGCGGCAGGTCTGTCCATATAGAACTCAAAGTCATAGATTTCCTTTTCATCTTCCATGGTGACCATATTGGTAGCCAAATGAGGACGTCCCTCATAATAACTGTCAAAGCAGAGATTGTTTTTGCTGATATCAATATCAAAATCCTCAAGATCATCATCCACTTCGTCCTCAGCGGCAATCCCATCCACCGCTTCCCCGTCGGAATCCCCCACAGGCGATGTCTTTAGCATCTCATAATCATAGGGATTATCCGAAGGAAGCCTGTCTTTTTTTCCTAAAAACGTCTCGCGCTTGACATAATCATCCAGGAAGTCCGCCATCGCCATGCGATAAACTGTATGAGGTCCCTTTCTGATGTCCTCGGTGCAAGACAAGATATCGATCCGCGAGATCATCTTTTTCATTTCTTGTTTGACTAACGCAAAGGATTTAAAAGTCCTCGTCTGCTCGCCGTTTCCCGGAATCGTTTCATAAGTTAATTGCCAAATTGTCTGCATTGTTCTTCCTCCTGAAGCATTCGCAGTTCTTCAAACGCAATCCGTTCTTTTCCTTGGGTGGATCACTTCCCTTTTATCATAGCATATTCCCTTTTGAATTGCAACCTCAAGAGACGATTTTGGTGCATTGTTAACGTTTTGTTCACCTTTTTGTCTGACTCGTTTTCTTCGTTTGATAAAGCCAAAAGAGTCCGTGCGGCACTTACCGCACGGACCGATGATTATGATGATAACACAGGGGGGGAAGAAAAATCTGCTTAAAGCGTTCCGAAAATACGGTCGCCCGCATCGCCAAGACCGGGGATGATATAGGCATGATCATTGAGGTGGTCGTCCAAAGACGCGGTGTAGATATCCACATCAGGATGAGCCTCCTGCACAGCCTTTACACCTTCGGGAGCTGCCACAAGACACATAAAGCGGATGTTTTTGCAACCCTTTGCCTTCAGCATGGTCAGCGCGTCAACGGCAGAGCCGCCGGTTGCCAACATAGGATCCACAAGGATGACCAAACGTTCCTCAATGTCAAAAGGTAGTTTGCAATAGTATTCTACAGGTTTATGGGTTTCAGGGTCACGGTACAGACCAATGTGACCAACCTTTGCCACAGGCACAAGGCGAAGAAGACCGTCCACCATACCAAGTCCCGCACGCAGGATAGGCACAACAGCCAGTTTACGACCCGCAACCATCTTAGCTTTCATGGGAACAAGAGGCGTCTCAATCTCCACTTCCTCCAAGGGAAGGTCGCGGGTCAATTCATAGCCCATGAGCATGGCGATCTCGTCAAGCAGCTCACGGAAATCTTTGGAGCCTGTGTCCTTTTGTCTCATAATGGTCAGCTTGTGGGTGATCAGGGGGTGGTCTACGATATGCAGGGTACTCATGGGTCGTCCTCCTTAAAAAAGTAGTTTTTAAATCAATATCTGCTCAATGGTCGCTAATATTTTCTCCGCGACTTGTTCTACTGTCCTAATAGCGGGGTCATCCACGGTGCATCCCGCCGCTTTGGTATGACCGCCACCGCCAAACAACGCGCATACCGCAGCCACGTCAAAATCCGTATTTGAGCGCATGGACACACGGAAAACAGGCGCCTCGGTGGGTTGGCGGATCGCCACAGCTACTTGTACACCTTCCAGAGAACGGGGAATATCCACCAATGTCTCCAAATGTTCATCTGTCAGTCCGTGTGCCTTCTTCAAAGACATCGGGAACGTGATCATAGCCAACGCGCCACCCAAAGCGCGTGTGAGCCTTTCAGCACCCAACCGTTCTGCTAACAAAAGCTTTTCTGATTTTACTTCAAACAGCAGGTGATTGATCTCGGCGGGGTCAAAGGAATCGTCGGACAGAAGCTCTGCCGCGCAAGCATGGGTAGACGGGGTAACATTGCTGTAGCGGAAGCAACCGGTATCCGAACTGACTGCGGCATACAACAGTTTGTCCACGCCTTGGGGGATCATCGAAAATTTCCCCGTACGCAGAAGTTCGCGGGACAAATCAAAGACCATTTCCCCGGCAGAAGAGGCGTTGCCTCTGATCCAACCGTCAGCATACATCTCTCCTCTTGCATGATGGTCGATCATCAAATCGACTCGTCCTTCGTAAAGAGGATAAAGCCTGCCCATTTGTCCGGGAGAAGCGGTATCTACCGTGATGATCTGCTCGGGAATAAAATCTTCAGGCAGGTTTTCAGGCAGGGTGCTCTCCTGCTTGTCCCCTACCAAGAAACGCAGTCTTTCGGGGATCTCATCTTCACAGACGCAAAATGTCCGACAGCCCATAGCCTCCAGCAAAAGGCGCAGAGCAAAGCCCGAACCCACGGCGTCACCGTCGGGGTGGCGGTGAAAGATCACCAGAGAGTTGGCGTTTCTTCTGATCCTTTGTGCCAGTGTGGGAAGCGACAAACGAAGAAAATCACTCATCTTCGTCCTCGTCGTCATCCTCGTCCGCCACGTCTGCCACGTCTGCCGCCTCATCCGAAAATTCCTCGGTGACGTAGGTGAAGCCGCTGATGATCTTCTCGATTTTAGCACCGTAAGCAATAGAAGTGTCCTCCACAAAGGTGAGCTCGGGAGTGATCCGAAGATTCAGATTCTTGGCAATCTGACCGCGGATAAAGCCCGCGCAGGAGGCAAGACCCTTCTTGATCTCCTTAGGGTCGCCGCGCAAAGCGGAATAATACACCTTGGCGTATTTCAAATCGGGGGTCACGTCCACAGCCGTGACGCTGACGAAATTCTCGCTGATGCGGGGATCCTTCACGTTCTGCATGATCTTGGCCGTTTCCTTGAACATTTCCTCGTTGATGCGGCCTCTTCTGTGTTTTGCCATGTTTTCTCCTTTAGTGGTTAGTCTTTACGGGGAAGGGAAAACTTTCGAGAAAGTTTTCCCTTCCCCGAACCCCATCCTTTTCAAAGCTTTTAAAAAAGTATTCAAGAATTTTAAAAACCACATCAAGCATTCTTTGCATATGTTTTTTAAAGTTCTTGAAGGGGGGTCCGGGGGAAACTTCTTTCAAGAAGCTTCCCCCGCAATCGCACTCTTTACTGTGCAGCATCCACGATCGCGGCGAACTTGGCAGCCACGAGGGATGCGCCGCCGATGAGACCGCCGTCCACGTTGGGCTTGGACAGAAGCTCGGCTGCGTTCTTCTCGTTCATGGAGCCGCCGTACTGAACCACGGTCGCCTCGGCGATCTCGGCACCGAACATCTCGGCCACAGCGGCGCGGACGTAGCCGTTGCCCTCGTCAGCCTGATCGGCGGTAGCGGTCACGCCGGTACCGATGGCCCAGACGGGCTCGTAGGCGATGATGACGTTCTTCATCTGCTCGGCGGTGACGTTGGTGAGAGCCATCTTGGTCTGGAACTTGAGCAGGGTCTCGGTGTAGCCCAGCTCTCTCTGCTCCAGGGTCTCGCCCACGCAAACGATGGCCTTCAGACCTGCGTTCAGAGCGGCCAAAGTGCGGAGGTTAACGGTCTGGTCGGTCTCGGCGAAGTACTGACGTCTCTCGGAGTGACCGATCACTACGTACTCCACGCCTGCCTCCACCAGCATCTCGGCAGAGATCTCGCCGGTGTATGCACCGGATGCCTTGAAGTGGACGTTCTCTGCACCGATCTTGACATTGGAACCTGCGGCAGCCTCAACGGCGGCGGGAATGTCGATGGCGGGCACGCAGAGGACCACGTCACAGTTGTCCTTGCCGGCCACCAGGGGCTTCATCTCCTCAATCAGCGCCTTGGCGGCGGCGGGAGTCTTGTTCATCTTCCAGTTGCCTGCGATTACATATCTTCTCATGGTATTTACGTTCCTTTCGGTTGTTTTAATTCAAATGTTGCTCCAGCATCCAGGTCAGAACCTCGGGATCGTCGTAGACGTAGACCCAGCAGTTATGACCCACACCGGGGTAGATGGTCAGCTTGGCGCTTCCGCCTCGGGCATTGATCCCCTCCACCATCCGCACGCTTTCTTCGAAGGAGATGGCGGTGTCCTGATCGCCGTGGAAGGCCCACAGAGGGGTCCTTGCCAGCTTGTAGGTCAGCCAGACGATACCGGCACCGCAAACGGGGAGCAGAGCGGCGAAGCGCTCGGGGTTGGTCTGACCCCACAGGTAGGTACCCGTGCCGCCGTTGGACAGGCCCGTCAGGTAGACCCGCTTGGGATCCACGGGCAGAGTGGCCATGAGGTGATCCAGAAGGCGGTTCAGGGACTCGATGTAGGCACCCCAGAAGTCTCCCTCGGGAAGCTGGGGGCTGACGAGGATGAAGGGGTAGTCGCGCCCCTGCTCGGCGTGCATGGGGTAGCCGTGGATGGCGACACGGTCCAGCTCGGTGGTGCCGTTACCGCACTCGCCCGAGCCGTGGAGGAAGATCACCAACGGATAGGTTTGAGTAGGGTCATAATTCTTGGGCAAAGCTTGCAGATAACCCCAGCGCATACCCGTCCCGGGGACGGTGTAGGACTCGTGTGTATTCATACCTTCACCTCGTACTTATATATTTTGGTGCCATGCCCCACAAAGAGGCTGATATACCTTTGGGCTTGCGCATACCGTCTCCGATATGAGAACGTACGGTTTGTCAAGCCCTTTTTGAAAGGTTTTGAGGGGGTCGAGGGGGAGCTTTTCCCAAAAGCTCCCCTTCGCGCTCTCCCGTTTTAATCCTTGTCCATCAGGCAAGCGATGCCGGGAAGCTCCAGACCCTCGAGGAACCCAAGGGAAGCACCGCCACCGGTAGAGATGTGGGTGATGCGATCGGCGTAGCCCAGCTGCTCGCAAGCGGCGGCAGAGTCACCGCCACCGACGATGGAGATGCAATCGGAATCAGCCAGAGCCTCGGCCACGGAAATAGTACCCTTAGCGAGAGTGGGGTTCTCAAACACACCCATGGGACCGTTCCAGACCACGGTCTTGGCGGTCTTCACAGCCTCGGCGTAGAGAGCCATGGTCTCGGTACCGATGTCCATGCCTTCCTTGTCGGCAGGAATAGCGGAAGCGGGAACCACCTCAACGTCGATGGGAGCGTCGATGGGGTTGGGGAACTCAGCGGCAACGGTCACGTCCACGGGCAGGAGCAGCTTGACACCGTTGGCCTCGGCCTTAGCCATCATCTCCTTGCAGTAGTCGATCTTGGACTCGTCCAGCAGGGACTTACCAACCTCGTAGCCGCGGGCAGCCTGGAAGGTGTAGGCCATACCGCCACCGATGATCAAGGTATCAACCTTGCCCAGCAGATTGTTAATAACGTTCAGCTTGTCGGAAACCTTTGCGCCGCCAAGGATTGCCACGAAGGGACGCGCGGGATCGGACAGCGCCTTACCCATGACGGAGATCTCCTTCTGGATCAGGTAGCCACAGACAGCGGGCAGACCGGCGTGCTGAACCACACCTGCGGTAGAGGCGTGAGCGCGGTGAGCGGTACCGAAAGCGTCGTTGACGAAGATCTCGGCAAAGGAAGCGAGCGCCTTGGAGAACTCGGGGTCGTTCTTGGACTCACCTGCGGTGAAACGGGTATTCTGAAGCAGAACGATGTCGCCGGGCTTCATAGCGGCAACCTTAGCCTGAGCGTCCTCACCAACGGTGTCGTTAGCGAAAACAACGCCGCCGCCCAGCAGTTCGTTGAGCTTATCGGCAACAACCTGCAGGGAGAACTTCTTGACGTCACCCTTTGCCTTCTCCAGAGCGGCGGCGGTAGCGGCCTCCTGCTCCTCAGCGGGGAGCTTTTCGATCTTGGCGATCTCCTTCTTGTCCAGCTTCAGCTTGGCGTCAAAGACGTTGTGGGGCTTACCCATGTGGGAGCACAGGATCACCATAGCGCCCTGATCGCGCAGGTACTTGATGGTAGGCAGAGCCTCAACGATACGCTTATCGCTGGTGATCACGCCGTCCTTGAGAGGCACGTTGAAGTCGCAACGCACAAGGACTTTCTTGCCGGCAACAGCAATGTCTTCAATGGTCTTCTTGTTGTAAGTCATGGTTTTTTCCACCTTTCTTTGAGATGGGACAGGGTAAATACCTGCCCAAATTTCTTCACTGTACATTATATCACATTTTTCAGCGGTTATCAAGGGGGTAATTCTATATTTTTTTAAATCCACACAAAAAAACATACCATACAAGCGGGCTATGTAAAAAACTATCACCAAAGGCATTTCTGAATAATAAAGGCCAAGATGGCTTTCATCATCAGAACAACAGCACTCATTTTCACGATCTACATCGCCCCTCATCGGTTCGCTATCGGTCTTACGAACCGGTTAAAAGCCATTATCTGTGCCACTGATAGCAGAGGTACGAAGCAACCACCTTTTCACAAAGAAATCATTTCAATTTCCGAAAACTTTTTTATGATGTATCCACTGAATAATGAGCTTGGGGACGGGCTATGATATTCCTACCCAATATCAGCGCAGCATACAAAGGAGGGATACTCATGCCTAAAAGATTTTACGTTGCCTTAGTTATTGCCATGGTCATACTTATGGCGCTCAGCTATCTTCCCATTCATGGGGAAACTGAAGTTTATAACACGGTTCTCAGGCTCCACGTACTTGCCAATTCCGATTCTGACCAAGACCAAGCTTTAAAGCTTGAGGTTCGGGATGCCGTTTTAGCCGTCACCACACCGTTGTTGGAAGAAGCAACCAACCGCGACACAGCCGAATCCATCCTCCGATTCCACATAGAGGATATTCGCGCCGCTGCCGAAACCGTTGTCGCGCAAAACGGATCGGATCAAACCGTCTCCATCACACTGACTATGGAAGATTATCCCACCCGAAATTACGAAAGCTGTGCCTTTCCCGCGGGAGAATATCTTTCCCTCCGGGTTTGCCTTGGCGCCGCTGAGGGACAAAACTGGTGGTGTGTCCTATTCCCTCCCCTTTGCCTTTCCGCCGCTACTGAAAAGCAGGCAACCGAGGATGCCTTCATTCAGGTAGGGCTGACCAAAGATCAATACGGCATCATCACTGAGACCGAAAACACCAAATACCGCGTCAGATTCAAATTACTGGAAGCCATCAAAACCTGGTTTGATTAGCCGGTCATGCCGTCCTTGTACGCAAGAACGGCTTTTTCTTTGTTCTCTTCAAAAAAAGCACAAGAACCTCTTGCATTTTTATAAGATTTCGTTTATAATGAAATCACAGGGTCGCTGGCGATCCAAGCCTTTTGAAAGGATAATCATATGAACCATAAATGCTTTGATGCGGCAGACATTCTTCTGCCTGATTTTTCCGTCATCGATGGTACTCGTTGGTCTGCTGTTGCTTGTGACCAGTACACGGCGCAACCCGAATATTGGACCTCTGTCGAAGCACTCGTAGGAGACGCACCGTCCACGCTACGTACAGTCCTTCCGGAAATTTATCTGAAAGAGACCGAAGCGCGCATTCCTGCAATTCGTAAAGCCATGGTAGACTATGTAGATCATATTCTCCTGTGTCATCCTAAGAGCATGATTCTGGTAGACCGCACTTTAGCAAACGGTCGCCATCGTAAAGGGTTGATCGGGATGATCGACCTGGAGGACTATGACTACCGCCCCGGTGCCAATTCTCTGATCCGTGCCACAGAAGAAACCGTTCCAGAGCGGATCCCTCCACGCACGGTAATCCGTCGAGGCGCGCCGATGGAACTTCCTCACGTCATGCTCCTTATTGATGACCGTCAAAAATCCGTTATCGAACCGTTGTTTGACAGTACCGACCATCTTACTGTTGTGTACGACCATGATCTGATGCAAAACAGCGGGCATTTGAAAGGATATCTGATCACACAAGAGGATCAAAAACAGGTATTGGATGCGTTGGATGCGCTTGCCACCCCTCAAGCTATGACCGAAAAATACGGAAAAGATGGCATCGCTCCCCTGCTGTTCGCCGTTGGCGACGGCAATCACTCTTTGGCAGCAGCCAAAACCTGCTATGAGGAACTAAAAAACCGTTTTGGAGATGCGGCGTTGGAGCATCCTATGCGTTATGCGCTTTGCGAAGTGGTGAACCTATACGATGAATCCTTGGAATTTGAACCCATTTTTCGTGTAGTTTTCAACGTAGATCCCGTACAGATGGCAGAAGATTTCAAGAATTACACCGCCAATCTGCAAGGTAACAATCCTCCACAATCGGTTCGCCTCTCCCGAGGTACATATGATGAAATTGTCACCATTCCCCACCCTGTATCCACTTTGGCTGTAGGGACCGTGCAAAATTTTATAAACGACCGTTTGGCATCGGGTGCATACCCCGAAGCGGAAGTGGATTACATTCATGGTGAAGCCGTCGCTCTTTCCCTGAGTGGAGGAGAAAATGCTCTGGGCTTCCTCTTCTGCGGCATGGAAAAGGAAGAGCTGTTCCCCACGGTAATTTTCGACGGATCCCTCCCCCGCAAGACCTTCTCTATGGGACATGCGGCGGATAAACGCTTCTATACCGAGGCAAGAAGACTGGGATAAGAAAAACACCCCCACCACGGTGGGGGTGTTTGAATGAGATCAATCCATATTTTCAGACAACTGTTTGCCACCGAGCAGGTGGAAATGCAGATGCTTCACCGATTGACAGCCGTGCTCACCGCAGTTGGTGACGACACGGTAGCCATCCTTGAGACCTTCTGCCTTTGCGATCTCGGGGATGACCTCAAAGATGCGGGCAACATAGGCGCTGTTATCCCCATTGACCTCTTGGGCTGATGCCATATGGCATTTGGGGACAACCAGCACGTGGACAGGCGCCATGGGGTTGATGTCACGAAAAGCGTATACCATTTCATCTTCGTATACTTTGGCAGAAGGAATATCTCCTGCGATAATCTTACAGAACAAACAATCCATCATTTTCTTCCTTTCGAAGTTTTTCCCTTATTTTACACCTATTCCACCCATTTGTCAAGAGAGAAGGAGGTATTTCTATGCCCTTCACACCCACGCGGGATATCCCCGACCTGTGGCGCTACCTCAAAATAGCATCCGATCAAAACCGACCCATCCTGCTATACGGTATGGGAAACGGTGCGGACAAAATCCTTGCCGTTTGTGAAAAATACGAGATTACGGTGCGGGATTGCTTCGCCAGCGACGGGTTTGTTCGCGGTCACAGCTTTCACGGACGGCGGGTGCTGTCCTTTACCGAGGCTCGAGAGACCTACGGTGACGGCATGATCGTGCTTTTGTCCTTCGCCTCCTCCCGCCCCGAGGTATTGGAGTTAATCGGACGGGTGGCAGACATCTGTGAGACCTATGCCCCCGACGTCCCCGTCTGCGGTGATAATCTCTTTGACAGCGACTTTTACGAGGCGCACCGGACAGCGTTCGACACCGTCCGCGGGCTTTTTGCCGACGAAGAGTCCCGTGCGGTCTACGACGGGATCATCGCCTACAAGCTGTCAGGCCGCATGGATATTCTCCGTGCGACCGAGTCAGAGGCGGGGGACGCTTACCGTCATATCCTCCACGCCGACACCTTCCGTACCGCCGCCGATCTGGGCGCCTACAACGGCGACAGTCTCCGGGAACTGATGTCCTACGCCCCCGCCCTTTCCAAAACGGTTGCCATGGAGCCTGATCGGCGAAATTTTAAAAAGCTCACCGATTGGGCTGAAGCATTGGAAAGCAACGTAACCGTACGAACGGTTCAGGCAGGCGCTTTTGACAAAGCCGGCACCCTGCATTTTCATGCCAGCGGCAACCGTAACGCCACCCTTTGCGACACCCCTGCCTTCACCCCCAACGGCGTCCCTGCCATGTTCGCCACCTCGGAACAGTATTTCGGCAAGACTGTATCTGTCACCGTACGCCCCTTGGATGAAGTGTGGGACGAGGCGTTCGGTATGAATGCACAGCTCGACTACATTAAATATGACGTAGAAGGCTCGGAGGATGCCGCTCTGCGCGGGGCTGCCCAATTGATTCGCCGCTTTTCTCCCGCCCTCTTGGTATCCCTCTATCACCGAAGTGAGGATCTTTTCGCTCTGCCGCTCCTGATCCGGAAGTTGAATCCGGGCTATCGTTTCTATCTTCGCCGCATGGCGGGCATCCCCGCGTGGGATATCAACCTGTACTGTGTCAAGGTCTGACAAGTCAAAAAGGAGCAGACAGTTGCTCCTTTTCTTTTTGTTATTTTGACAAAATGTGTCTTCAAGGCTTTACTTCTCAAACAACTTGTGATATAATATTTTTAATATTTATTGTTGGAGGACAACATGGCCGTTTTTAAATGTAAAATGTGCGGCGGTGACCTTGACGTAACCGAAGGCATCACCATTGCGGAATGTGACTACTGCGGTGCAAAGCAAACCATACCCAAAGCCATTGACGAAAATCTGCAAAACTTGTTCAACCGCGCCAATACCCTGCGTATCAAGAGTGAATTTGACAAAGCAGAAAAGCTCTATGAGAAGATCATTCAGGCTGATTCCACACAATCCGATGCCTATTGGGGTCTTATCCTCTGCAAGTATGGTATTGAGTATGTGGATGATCCCAAAACCTTCAAAAAGATACCCACGTGTCACAGAACCTCCTTCGATTCTATCATCGCCGACGATGATTACAAATCCGCTATAGAAAACGCGGATATCAGCCAGCGCTCCGTTTACGAAGCACAGGCAAAGGAGATCGACAGAATACAAAAGGAGATCCTTGCCCTTGCACAAAAGGAAGAATCCTACGACGTATTCATCTGCTATAAAGAAACCGACAGTCTGGGCAAGCGTACGCAGGATAGCGTCATCGCCAATGATATTTACCATCAGTTGACACAGGAAGGCTTTAAGGTCTTCTATGCCGCGATCACGCTGGAAAACAAATTGGGATCGGCATACGAGCCGATCATCTTTGCCGCGCTCCACTCTGCCAAGGTCATGCTGGCTATCGGCACGAAACCCGAGTATTTCAACGCGGTTTGGGTGAAAAACGAGTGGTCGAGATTCCTCAAAATGATCAAAGCCGACCGCTCCAAGCTTCTGATTCCCTGCTACCGCGATATGGATGCCTACGAGCTTCCCGAAGAATTTGCCCACCTGCAAGCGCAGGATATGTCTAAGATTGGCTTTATCAATGATGTTGTCAGAGGCATCCAGACGGTGATCAAAAAAGACGCGCCGACGCAGACAACCGTAGTCAGAAATACTGTTGCCACAGAAGGAAACGCCAACATCGCCCCGCTACTCAAACGAGCATTTATGTTCCTTGAAGATGGAAACTGGAGCAGCGCGGATGAATACTGTGAGAAGGTGCTGGATCAGGATCCCGAAAACGGAAAGGCCTATTTATATAAACTTTTAGCACAAGGAAAGGTATCTTCCATAAAGCAATTAAAAAACCATAAACGCCCATTAGAGCAACTGTCCACATATAGAAATGCCGTTTATTATACTGATGAGCAAACAGCGCATCAACTAAAAGAATATAATAAATTTATTAAAGATCGTATAGCCGAAGCCGAAGCTTATCGAATAGAACAAGAGAGAATCCGAGCCGAAAAAGCAAAAATTGCAAATGAAAAGCACCAAGCGCTTACTAAAAAGTTACGTGAAAAAGAGGGAGAATCTTCTTCCCTCGAACAACAAATACGGCAGAAAACAAATTCTCTTGAATTTATGCGTCGTAACAAAGCATCCTTAGAAACTACAATAGTCCAGAATCGTCAACAAATTGCAAAAAATGACAAAAAAGCCAAACCAATAAGGCTATGCTCAACCCTAATACTAATACTCGCAAGTTTCTGTGCGGTAGTGATGTGCATCGGCTTCGCCATCGATGATACATGGGACAAATCCACAGAAATCCTATTCGTTGCATTAATCGTGGGCAGCTTAATACTGTTCATACTTTTGGGTATTATCTTAGCCATTGTATGGCAAAAATCTATTGGCTTAGCATTTCTGAGCTATTTTTCTGTAGGAGTGTCCGGCATCATTTTTGCTATTATTGCAAAGGTAAAATATTTAAAAGAAATAGAAAAAGAATCGTTGCGTTTACGGGCAGAGTGCAACAAAGCTAACGCAGAAATCAGAAAAACAGAAGAAGAAATCCCGCAGTGTCAACGTGTGATTACAGCCCTTCAAAATCAGCTTGCTACGCTCGATGCAGAAATACAAATTACAAAATCAGAAATACAGAATTTAAAATCAGAAAACAATTAAAATATTTCAATTTGGAAACACAACTATTTATAAATGATTGGTGATAACTATGTCTATTTTTAAATGTAAAATGTGCGGTGGCGACCTTGAAATAGCCGAGGGGCTTACCATTGCGGAATGTGAATATTGTGGAACGAAGCAGACCGTGCCAAGGGTTATGGACGAAAATCTGCAAAACTTGTTCAACCGCGCCAACACTCTGCGTATCAAGAGCGAGTTTGATAAGGCAGAAAAAATCTACGAAAAAATCATTCAGGCGGATTCCAAGCAGTCCGAGGCGTATTGGGGACTGATCCTCTGCAAGTACGGTATTGAATACGTGGACGACCCTAAGACGTTCAAAAAAATCCCCACCTGTCACAGAGCCTCTTACGATTCCATTATTACCGATGACGATTATAAATCCGCCATTGAGAACGCGGATATGAGTCAGCGCGTTCTATACGAGAAACAGGCAAAGGAAATCGACAGAATTCAAAAAGAGATTCTCGCCCTCGCTCAAAAGGAAGAGAATTACGACGTCTTTATTTGTTACAAGGAGACTGATGCGGACGGCAGAAGAACGCAGGATAGCGTGATTGCCAACGATATTTATTATCAGCTCACACAAGAAGGATTTAAGGTTTTCTATGCCACTATCACGCTCGAAGACAAGCTCGGCTCTGCATACGAGCCGATCATTTTTGCCGCGCTTAATTCGGCAAAGGTAATGCTTTCTATCGGTACAAAGCCCGAATATTTCAATGCAGTATGGGTAAAGAACGAGTGGTCGAGATTTCTTAAGATAATAAAAAAAGACCGTTCCAAGCTACTTATCCCTTGCTACCGTAACATGGACGCCTACGAGTTGCCCGAGGAGTTTGCACACCTTCAGGCGCAGGATATGGCAAAAATCGGCTTCATCAATGATCTTGTGCGCGGTATTAAAAAGGTTGTTAAGAAAGACGAACCAAAGCAAACAACAGTTGTCAAAGAGACCGTTGTCACAGAAGAAAAACCAAATGTCGCTCCGCTTCTCAAGCGCGCTTTTATCTTTCTTGAGAATGGAGACTGGGACAGCGCAGACAAATATTGCGAAAAAGTGCTTGATCAGGATCCTGAAAATGCGCAGGCATACCTTGGTAAGCTTATGGCAGAGCTTCACGCCAAAAAGCAAGATGAATTAAAAGATCAAGCAGACGCATTTGATGACAGCAACAATTATCAAAAAACCATTCGTTTTGCAGATAAAAAACTAAAAGCCGAGATAATTGGATATATTGAGCATATCAATATAAGAAACGAAAATAAACATTTGGCTACTCAATACAAAAGCATCGTTGTAGCTATGAATAGGGCTACTACCGAAGATGATTATAAGTCGGCAGCAGAACGCTTCGCTGAAATGGGTACTTATAGCGAGGCGGCAAGACTAGCTAAAGAATGCTTGGAAAAGGCAGAGGCAGCAAGATTCGAAAACATCGTTGTAGCTATGAATAGGGCTGCTACCGAAGATGATTATAAGTCGGCAGCAGAACGCTTCGCTGAAATGGGTACTTATAGCGGGGCGGCAAGACTAGCTAAAGAATGCTTGGAAAAGGCGGAGGCGATAAGAATAGAAGAATTGGAACGTGTCGAAACCGCAAGGAAGAACACGATATACACCAATGCTTGTCAACTGAAAGCAAACAATACCATCCTCGATCTTGAACAGGCGATTGCAAAATTCAGAGAAATCCCTGATTGGAAGGATTCGCCAGAATTGATTTGTGCGTGCGAAAAACGCATATCCGAGATCAAAGCCGAGCAGGAAAGATGTCGTTTGGAAAAAGAACGCCTTGCTGAAATCGCCCGCCGTATTGCCAAAAGAAACAAGATGATAGCTATCATCACCACATCTATCGTATGTACAATCATTGCCTTTATCATTGTGCTAAATTCGGTTATTATTCCTAACAATAAATACAACGATGCAATAGCGTTAATGGATACGGGAAAATACAACGAAGCGATTATCGCATTTGAAGCACTTGATGGGTATAAAGACAGTACTGCCAAAATAGCCGAATGTAACACAGCTATTCTTGACGGCAAATACAACGACGCGATTGCATTGATAGATGCGGGAAAATACAACGAAGCGATTACCGCATTTAAAGCACTTGATGGGTATAAAGACAGTAACGATTATCTTTCTCGATTTAAATATTGTTACGATAAGATGATTATTACATATCACAATGGCGCTACTGACGTGATAAAATATACCTACGATAGCCAAGGAAATGTGACCAAGGAGGCATATAGATCTTCCTATGGCGATACTTACACGACAGAATATACCTACGACGGCAAAGGAAATGTGACCAAGGAGGTATATGCAGATTCCGATGGTAATACTTCCACAACAAAATATACCTACGATAGCCAAGGAAATGTGATCATGGAGGCATATGCAGATTCCGATGGTGATACTTCCACAACAAAATATACCTACGATAGCCAAGGAAATGTGATCATGGAAGCATATGCAGATTCCGATGGTGATACTTCCACGACAGAATATGCCTACGATAGCCAAGGAAATGTGGTCATGGAGGTATATGATGCAGATTCCGATGGTGATACTTCCACGACAGAATATACCTACGATAGCCAAGGAAATGTGATCATGGAGGTATTTGCAGATTTCAATGGTAATACTTGCACAACAAAATACACCTACAATAGCAAAAGAAATGTGATCAAGAAGGTATATGAAGATTGTAATGGTAATACTTTCACAACCGAATACACCTACGATAGCCAAGGAAATGTGATCAAGGAGAGATATACATCTCCTTACTTGGTTTACACATTGGAATACTGTGATAAACGCATTTTTTATGTTCCATAACTTTACGATCAAACACACTCTAAGGGGTTGAAATAAAATCAAGAATAGGTTGGTATGGTAGCCTTAAAACTATTTATAACAGTGACTCTCTTAGTGCTGTAGTGCGTAAAAACCACCACAAAAATCAAGGAAGTCCCGAACCCTGATTGAGTAGACGTTACGATAAATATACTCAAAGCAGTAAAATGTCTCTTGTAGGTGATATCGCCAATTCTGCTTTAAAGGGAGGTTTAAAAACCTTAGAGCGCCGTCTTAATCGACAGCGCTCTATAATTATATCCAACTATTCTCATAACCCTACCGCAACAATAAGCACAATCGTTCTCGTTCAAAAAATCGACTTGTATTTTATGTATTCTAAGATGTCAAAAGATGTTCCAGCTTTATAAATTAACGTTAAAAGACACAAAAAGTGGTGTCCAAAGTGCTTCCTTTTGACATCGCTTTTATGCTATAATTCAGGTACGACTTTTTGAAGTACAACTTTGATGTTTTTTAGTGTGGAAAATGTGTTTTCGGGGCTCTTGGTACGATTTTATTACGACTTTTCCAAAGCAAAAGAAGCCCGCCTCGCGGCGAGCCTCTTAAGTTTTAGGAAAGGAAAATGAAGAAATTTGAACTGTTTTTAGGAAAGGGAAATGAAAACTATTTCAGGAATTTTTAGAATAGGGGTTACTTAATATCAATCTTCCTTCTCAAAGGCATCCTTATCCAACCCGCAAACGGGCAGCCAAAGTCCGCAAGAAGATCCTCGAAAGGTGTACCTAGCTGAATGCCGTTGTACTCTCTGAAGGAGTAACCGCACTTGGTCGAGAATGTTTTGCACATTGTCCTAAATTGACAGACATCACGCTTCCTAAAAAGTATCAGCACGATCGAACGAGGCGTATTTTTGAACTGTTCTTCCTTGAAAAATGTTTATTATACAGGCTCCCAAAGCGCATGGGAGCGCATTACCATCGGAAATGAGAGCAATGAAAACGCAGCTCTTCTCAACGCTATCATGCACTACAATTATCAGACTTAAAACTTACCCCACAGAAGCCCTCTTCTGTGGGGCATTTTTATATGTCCCCAACGGTCCGGCGGCAGCTTCAGCAAAAATCCCCCTATATTTACAAAAAGTGTTTACAAATCCCGAAATCTATGGTATACTTAACGCAACAACACTACAAACGGAGAACCGATATGAACCAAAGAACCTTTAAGCTGACAGCGCTGCTCTTAGCCGCGCTGATGCTGCTATCCTCCCTATGGATCGTCGTATCCGCGGCGCCCGCCTCGTATGACACGACCTCCAACTCAGGCAAACGCGGTGAGGTGTGCGTCTCGCTGGACGGCACAGGCGCTTCCTCTTATTACACCGGGGATTATGCCTTCGACAGTCTCGCCACGCAATCGCCGAGTAATCTGAAATCTTCCCTGCATCACCTGATGACCAACAGCCACAAGAAGATCACCAGCTATGCTGACTGCCGTGACTACGTCTTCCGCGTGGACTGTGAGCAGAACGACACCAGTCACGCTACCACGCTCTATACAAGCTACCGCATGACTTCCGCCGATTGGTCTCCCTCCTGGGCTTGCAACCGCGAGCACGTTTGGCCTCAGAGCTTGGGCGGTAACAACACAAACGGCGGCGGTGCCGACCTCCACCACATCCGTCCCGCCGAAGCAGGCGTTAACTCCTCCCGCGGCAACAAGCTCTACGGTGAATCCAAGGGCTTTTACGAGCCGCTTGACAACGTCAAGGGCGACGTGGCACGCATCATTTTGTACGTCTACGTCCGCTGGGATGCCGATTGGGGCGCAACCGACGTGACCAAGGTGTTTGAGAGCGTTGACATCCTTCTGGATTGGTGCGAATTGGACCCCGTGGACACTTGGGAAATGGGACGAAACGAAGTCGTCCAAAGCATTCAAGGCAACCGCAATGTTTTCATTGACTACCCCGAGCTGGCTTGGCATCTGTTCGGTCGCGAGGTTCCCGAAGGCATGGTGACCCCTTCCTGCTCCGCGCTAAACGGCGAGATTCCCACCTTCTCCCCGGAAACCGAGACCGATCCTCCCGAGGAAGAGACCGATGCCCCCGTAGGCTCTCCCAACTCGGTGGCGATCTTTGACTTCGGTGAAAACGGCGGAGCATCTCACAACGACGGCACCGACATCACCTCCACCAAGTCTTACACCGACGGTGACTATACCCTGACTTTGACAGGCCCCAACAAGCTCTACGGCGGGGCAAGGGACGCCAAGGGTAATTCCTGCCTCAAGCTGGGCTCCAGCAAGGCCACGGGCGGCTTTAATTTCAAGGTACCGGATGACGTGGACGAGGTGATCATCTACGCGGCGCAATACAAGGTCAACAAGAGTGCCGTCACCATCAACGGCACGAAATATACCCTGACGACCGCCTCCAACAACGGTGAATATACACCTCTGACCATCGACACCTCCAAGACCAAGACCGTCACGGTGACCACCGTCTCAGGGTCTACCAGATGTATGATCAACACCATTGAGTTCATCAGCCACCGTGTCGTCACCGAGCCGGAGACCGAAGCCCCCCACACCCACGACTATACCACCGTCGTGACAGCCCCCACTTGTACCGAAAAGGGTTATACTACCTACACCTGCATAACCTGCGCCCACACCTATCAGGGCGACGAAGTGGCATCTTTGGGACACGATTACAAGGATACCGTCACCCCTCCCATCTGCACCGAAAAGGGCTACACCACCCACACCTGCTCTCGCTGTAACGACAGCTATACCGACAGTCAGGTAGATGCCCTCGGACACAACGGCGGAGCTGCCGCTGATTGCACGACTGACCAGACCTGTACGCTTTGCGGCATCCTGTTAAGCGGCAAGCTGGGTCACGACTACAAGGACACCGTCACCGCGCCCACCTGCACCGAAAAGGGCTATACCACCCATACCTGCTCTCGCTGTAACGACAGCTATACCGACAGTGAAACAGACGCCCTCGGGCACACCGCAGGGGATTGGATCATTGATACCGAAGCCGCTCCCGGCGCGGAGGGCAGCAAGCATAAGGAATGCACAATCTGCGGCACGACGCTGGAGACCGCTGTCATCGAGGCTCTGCCCGTAGAAACTGAGGCGACCACCGAAGCTCCTACACAAGAACCTACCGAGGAATCCACAGAGGTACCCACCGAGCCCTCGAATGATACCGAAAGTGCGGAGAGCGATACTTTCGCCGATACCTCTCTCCAGACCAATGCCCCCGTTGAAACAAACGAGTCCCAGACCGAAGGAAAGACATCACCCACCACCGACAGCAACCGCGCCTCAAGCAGTTGCTCAAGCACCGTGGGTTCTCAGATCACCCTGATGGTTCTCCTGACAGCACTCGTCCCCCTTGCCGCTGTCAAGCGCAAAAAGGAAACCCTGTAACAAAAATGAGCGGAAGCCGCGCGCGGCTTCCGCTTTCGTTTTTCAAGGTGATAAAAGAAGCCCGCCTCACGGCGGGCTTCAAAAATTTCAGGAAAGGAAAATGAAGAAATTTGAACTATTTTTTAGGAAAGGAATATGAAAACTATTTCAGAAATTTGAAAGGATAGGGTCTACTTAATTTGTGGGATCAGTCTTCCTTTTCGAATGCGTCCTTGCCCAATCCGCAAACGGGGCATTCGAAATCCTCAGGCAGGTCTTCCCAGGCAGTACCGGGGGCAATGCCGTTGTCGGGATCGCCGACGGCGGGATCGTATTCATAACCACAGGGGCATACGTATTTCATAGGTGTAGTCTCCTTTTGTTTTTGATTTGCGGGCGGATATGGAATCCGCCCCTACGGATGGGGAATGATCGTAGGGGAGCATTCCATATGCTCCCGTCAGCTGCGGACAGAGCATACAACCCCTACATTTTTATTAAAGGTTTGAGGAAGGGGCCTGGGGAAACCCTTTTCTCAAAAGGGTTTCTCCCAGCGCGTCTCTTAGCCGAAGTATCTCTCAAGCAGACCTGCGAAAGCCTTGCCGTGACGAGCCTCGTCGCGAGCCATCTCGTGGACAGTGTCGTGGATGGCATCCAGATTAAGCTCCTTAGCCATCTTCGCCAGCTCGAACTTACCTGCGGTTGCGCCATTCTCGGCGGCTACGCGCATCTCCAGGTTCTTCTTGGTGGAATCGGTCAGGCACTCACCCAGAAGCTCAGCGAACTTAGCGGCGTGCTCAGCCTCTTCAAAAGCTGCCTTCTCCCAGTACAGGGCGATCTCGGGATAGCCTTCTCTTGCGGCAACGCGAGCCATCGCCAGATACATACCGACCTCGGAACACTCGCCCTCGAAGTTAGCGCGCAGGCCTTCAATGATAGCCTCGGGTGCGCCCTTGGCAACACCGACCACGTGCTCGGCAGCCCAGGTCATCTTGTCGTCAACGACTTCTTCAAACTTATCCTCGCCCTTGACCTTGCATCTGGGGCACTGCTCAGGATAGTTCTCGCTCTCAATGATCTCACCGCAAACTTTGCATCTCCACTTTTTCATGTTGTTTTCCTCCATAAATGTATAATTTTTGATTTAAAATTGACTTATTTAATTGTCTCCACAAGGTCGCAGATCGTAAGGTTAGCATCCACCATCATGGAAATGGTTAACCGATCCAGCCGCTCGACAAGCATTTGGTTCAACACCCCGAAGACGTTATGAAAACGACAGCAATCTTTGTTGGGGTTGTTCAGACAATCACAGTTCTCTGACAGGCACTTGGAAATCTCAATGGGCCCGTCAATCGTTTCGATCACGTTTTTGACCGTCAGCTCCTTGGGATCCCGCAGAAGGTAATATCCTCCCGTAACACCGCGCATGGCTTTAACAACACCTGCCAAAGACAGCTTTCGTAAGATCTTGTTGGCAAACCCCATGGGAACCTTCACCGTCTCCGCCATGGCGGGGGCAAACAATGTGCCCTGCACCGTTCCGCATGAGAAAACCGCGCCTGATTTTGCCAGTAGACTGACCATTCGGAGTGCATAGTCGGCTTCTTGTGTGATTCTCATGTCGGCTTCGCTCCTTTTTAATCTGCACCTTTTTGGTACGGTTTTATTATACACGATGTTTTATCATTTGTCAATAGGTTTTTGAAAAGTTTTTTTAAAAAATTTTCGCGCCCTAAAAAGCCCTGCGGAACAAGGGGAACTACTTGATACGGTAAACTTGAGATCAAAAATTTCCGTTTATTGGGGATGCCGAAAAAAATATTGACTTCTCTTCCCTTTTGTGGTATACTTTCTATAGAGCAAGGAAAGGAGGGATCATATGAAGCTACTACTCTATTTGTCATATGACGGGGCGGCGTTTTGCGGCTATCAGGCACAAGCCCACGGAAACACCGTTCAGCAAACCCTCAACGCTGCCACAGAAGCACTCTTTGGTCATCCTTGCGACATTACGGGATGCAGCCGTACCGACAGCGGGGTTCACGCCTGTATGTTTTGCGCCACGGTCACAGGTCAGGGCGGTCTGCCTTTGACAACCACGATTCCTCTTGACAAGCTCCCTGCGGTACTCAACATCCATCTTCCAAATACTTTGGCGGTGTATCGGGCACAATGGGTCCCGGACGATTTCCACCCCCGCTATAGCGTCAGTTCCAAAGAGTATCTTTACAAAATCTACAACGCGCCCTTCCGCTCCCCCTTTGAGGATAAGCGTAGCTGGCACATCCCGCACCCCTTGGATGAACAAGCGGTGGAGCGGATGAACACCGCTGCACGGGGCTTTATCGGGCGGCGGGATTTCAGCGCCTGTATGGCATCGGGGTCGGAGATCGAGGATCGGGTTCGACACGTAACAAGCGCCCGTGTATGGCGAGAGGGCGATCATCTTCTTTTCTCGGTTCGCGCTGACGGTTTTCTCTATCACATGGTACGCATTATGGCAGGTACGCTGATGGATGTCGCTACAGGAAAGATTCCCGCAAACAGCATCCCCGAACGGCTGGCAACACTTGACCGTCGCGTCATGGGACGTACCGCCCCTCCCGACGGATTATATCTCTCCCGTGTTTTCTATGACGACCCCAACATCCCGGGATTTCAAGGAGGTGATGCGCTGTGAACCTCCGCTTCAAGAATCCCTTCCGCACTCTTTGGCAACAGTTACGCCGAATTTTGAAACGATTCAGCCGTCTTCCCGAAGAAGATACAGTCAGCGAGGAGCCTATCGATTTTTCCGCACCGTCTACCCCCTATTACGCCAAGCTTTCCGAGGGGTTTAATCTGGCACGCATCGTTCTCTACATGATTCTTTTTGCTTTTGTAGTGGTGACGGTACTCAGCAGCCGCCATCTGATCACCTATGAGAACCTTTACTACCTAGTTAAAGACGTAAGTGCCGCTACGCTGACAGCTCAATCCGAGGCGGATTATCTTAGTTACCCCATCTCGGATGCAGACGCAGATTTTGCTTTGTACCGTGGAGGATTAACCATCGCCGGAGGTCAGGAAATCACCGTTCTTTCGGGATCGGGGAAACAGACCTTGTCCGAAAACGTATCTTTGGCACGCCCCTGTGTACGAACGGGAGACGAGTATCTCTTGGTATTCAGCCGTGGCGAAGCCGGATTTTCAGTCTACAATGCCTTTGTGCGACTTCGCAAAGAAGCGACAGAATTTCCTGTGTTTGATGCCTGTATGTCAAAGGATGGCAGCTTTGCGATTTTGACACGCTCCCTTGACTATACCTCGGAAGTTATTCTGTATAATAATGATATGAACAAGCAGGCAGCTGCCCACATCGGAGGATACGTTACCGCCCTTACCATCAGCGACGATGGCAAAACACTTGCCATTCTCTCTCTGGAGCTTCAAGAGGATGCGTACGTAACCAAACTGACGCTCTTGCGAAAGGGCTTGTCAGCTGTGACCCATAAGGAGGTCTTCCTCCGCGACACCGTGGTCTTGTCCGCTGATTTTCTTGCTGATGACCGATTGGCGGTCGTTTGTGAAGATAAACTTCTGATCTTCCGATCGGACGGGGACGAAGTTGCCAATGTCAGTTACCCGGGGTCTTCCCCACGGCTGTGTACGTTCGGAAATGGTCAGACCGCTCTGCTGTGCAGTGATCGGAACAGTTTGGTTTCGGGTATTCTGTCCGTATACGACAAAAACGGCAAAGAGCTGTACAGCACCTCACTGGCATCAGTTGAGACCGCTGAGGAGCTACTCCTGTCCGAAAAGCACGTATATATCCGCATGGGCGAACATATCCTGTGTATATCCAACGAAGGAAATAAGCGAACCCAAGCGGTGATCCATCGGGATACGTTGACTTTGCTTGCAGAGGGAAACGGCGATCTCCTTGCTTGCGGTCCTGCCTTCGCACAGCGCATCAAGGAAGGAGACTTCACCCCCGTTCCGTAAAACAAAAACAAAATTTATAAGAAAGGATGCTTCTATGAATATTTTAATTGACATTTTACTGGTCGCGCTTTTTGCCTTCATGGCCATCCGCGGTTTTTTCAAAGGCTTTTTAAAGATGGTTCTCAGCTTTGGACGGCTGATCCTTTCAGTGGTCATCACCCTGATCTTTGGATCTGCTTTTTCGGGTTGGATCGATAAAACCTTTGTCAATCCCCCCATCTATGAGTGGGTATACGGAAAACTTTCCGAGTTGGCAGGCGGTGCCGTTACCAACGTAGACGATTTTTTGAACAACCTTCCCGGCGCTTTTAAGGGGTTTGTAGACTCCGAAGCATTTCAGGAAAAATACGGTGAAGCCGGTGCTTCTTTAGATACGCTGGTTACCGACGTATCCACTACGGTCAGCGGTGCCATGTCTGCGGTGATCGCAACCGTGATAGGGTACATCCTGCTGTTCGTGCTCTCCTTCGTGATCCTTACCGTGGTTATTTGGCTGATAGGAAAATTTGCGGATCTGCCGATTCTCAAGTCCGGCGACAAACTGCTGGGTCTTGCTGTCGGTGCCGTAGGTGGCCTCATCGCTATGACTTTGGCAGCTTCGGTTCTGTACCTGATCATTTATCTCACAGGCGACCTCAGCGCTTACGATAATTCCGTGATCTTCAAGCTGGTCAAAGATATCAACGTATTCGGATTTATTTTCGACAAACTGCTGATGTAGGGATAATCTCATAGAAAGATGCATCTTCGGGTGCATCTTTTTTCTTGACAAGTCTTCTTTTATTATGATATAATATAGCGTGTTAATTCAGAAGTCCTTCATTCCCAGTGATCTATTTCATGCACCATTCTCTCTAAAAATGGGGACAGTCCCCTTTGTAGAAGAATGACACCATATGTTTGCGCCGCCGTATAGCGGCAAAATGGAGATTATTATGCCTCACTTCCCTCGCGAAGCCGTCCCTCTACTGTTGGACTGGTATCATCACCACCGTCGTGATCTGCCTTGGCGTCAGACCAAGGACCCCTATCACATTCTGGTTTCCGAAATCATGCTGCAACAGACTCGAGCGGAAACTGTAAAACCATACTACATCCGTTTTTTATCCGCGTTGCCAAACATACAAGCCTTAGCAAACGCTCCGGAAGATCAGATTCTCAAGTTGTGGGAAGGCTTGGGCTACTACAGCCGTGTACGCAATCTGCAAAAAGCGGCTCAAACCGTCATCGCCAAGCACAACGGCATGGTTCCCGCCGACTTTAATCAGCTTCTGTCTCTTCCCGGGGTAGGTCGTTACACAGCCGGCGCGGTAGCATCCATCGCTTTTGACTTGCCTGTCCCAGCCGTGGATGGTAACGTGCTTCGGGTGGCAGCGCGTATCATGGGTGATGACGGAGATATTCTCGCCGACACCACACGGAAACGTATCGAGAACGAAATTTCCCCCTGCGTTCCTTCCTCGAACGCGGGAGATTTTAACCAAAGCCTCATTGAGCTCGGCGCATTGGTCTGCCTTCCCAGAGGAGGAGCGCAGTGCCACATGTGTCCTTTACAATTGCTCTGCGCCGCCAGATGTGGCGGTCTTGTGGACGCTTTACCTGTCCGCGTCGTCAAAACCAAGCGAAAATTTGAAGATTTAACGGTGCTTTTACTTCGAACAACTGCCGCTGACGGCACGGAAAACTACGTCATATGCCGTCGCCCCGAAACCGGTCTTTTGGGAGGACTTTACGAGTTCCCTCACATAGAGGGTCATCTGACAGAAAAAGAAGTAGCAGACGCATTGATAGCCGAAGGGATCGTCCTACATTCGATCACACCTCTCCCCGACAGCAAGCATGTCTTTACGCACATCACATGGCGCATGAAAGGGTATTTGTGTGACGTTTCCTTTTCCGATGACAATTCCACTTCGAAACGGTTTTCGGGTATATTCGCCACAGACAATGACATGACCGACACCTATTCTATCCCCTCTGCCTTTGCCGCTTACCGCGCGTTGATCCATGTAAAAAGCTGATTGATGACCTGCCGATAGCATAACGCCATCGGCAGGTTTAAATATTTTTGCCAAAAAGTCATATTTCCATTGACAAACCCCTCGCAGTCTTGTATAATATAGCCAAGGAAAGGTCTTGGAGATTCTCCGGCTTATACTGTTCCTCAAAGGAGACTGTTATGAAAAGAAACACATTCAAACGAATAATGTCCCTGCTTTTATGCTTGCTGCTCGTTGGCAGCGCGCTAAGTGTAGTGATCCCCGTATCAGCGGCTTCTGAAGTCAGCGTCCAGAACGGCACAGGAACACGCGAGCCAATCCGTGTCGGCGAATCATTTTCTTACAGAGCTATCGTTAACGGCTCTTTCACGGGATTCGCTTTTTCTATGCCTACCTGGGAGAAAAAAACATCCTATTGCACCGTCTCCCTCTACAAATGGGAAGGCAGCTTCAACAGCACGGTCTCCAAAACCCCTTTGGCAACAAAGGACTTTAATCCCATGGTTGATGGCAACTATCACTGGGTCGAATTTGATGCACAACCCGCGGGTGAATACCTGTTTCATGTGTCGGGGGTTTCAGCAGACGTAGGTGTATGGACCAATACAGGACCTTCCAACCCTAAGGGCTTCTTGTACATCAATGGCATAGAACAGAGAGGTGAACCTCAAATGATAATCAGATTTACCGATGCGGTTGACGAGCCTTTTGGCAATTGCGAAGCTTCCGCCGATATCAACAACCCTCAGATTCCCTTTACAAGTGGAAAGAACGAACAAGTAACCAACTTTACGGAATCCATGGGTGTTCGCCTGAACCTGAACGAAGCGTTCTCGGGCATTCAGTTCAAAATGGCAACTTATATGGCAACCGACATCGTCATCAACATTTCCGTTTACGAATGGAAAGGCAATTACGAAGACACCCGCAAGGCATCCCCGGTTGCCACAGACAGCTTTACCATGATCGATAACGCATGGCAAGGTATCCGCTTTGATAAGCTCCCCGCAGGCGATTATCTGATTCTCGCTCATGATCCCACAGGCGCTCCGGCCATGTACGGTTTCTCGGAGGTAGAAGGCTTTGAAGGCTACATCTACCACGACGGCTATATTGTCAGCAACATTACCTTATATCCCGAAATTCAAGTGGTCTTTGCTGCGGACAGAGAGGACAACACCTATTACCTTCCCTGTTCAGAGCCCGGAGACGTCATTGACGGTAATCATACAACCCCTCCCGCCTACGTTATCCCTGAGGATAGTTTGATCAACACCCACCCCGTCATGCCGGATACATGGGTCTTCACCGATGGTCTGGGACGTGTATCTCTCACCAACGCAGACGTGGGAGACCTCAAGGACGACAAAACCCTTGCCATGTTTTACTGGACCTGGCATACCGACGGTTTTGTCATTCCCGAAGCAGTCAATATTCAAAAGATCTCCGAGCAGTATCCCGATGCCATGCGCGACTGGGATAACCCGCTGTGGGATACGCTGGGAACTGCTTATCAATGGAACGAATCGATTTACGGTTTCTACCGTACCACCGATCCCTGGGTGCTCCGAAAGCAGGCAGAGCTGCTGACCAATGCGGGTGTGGACGTAATCTTCACGGATAATACCAACGGAACATCCACATGGCGCTCCTCCTATACTGTACTCATGGACACCTGGACAGAGGCTATGAACGACGGTCTCAAGACCCCCAAGGTCTCCTTCATGCTTCCTTTCTGGGATAAAGACTATACTAACGCACAACTTCAATCCCTGTATTTGGACATCTACCGTCCCGGAAAATGGGACAATCTGTGGTTCTACTGGGAAGATAAGCCCATGCTCATGGCGATTCAGGAGTCTGTGAAAGCCAATAACTCCAACATCGAGAAAGAAATCGCCAACTACTTTACGTTCCGCGCGGGGCAGCCCGACTATCTGTTCCATCCCGAAAAGCGTGAACATGGCAGTTGGGGTTGGCTTTCCATGTACCCCCAGGCTACCTATGCGGGTAGCAGAGAAAACGTTAAGAGCGGCAAGATCGAGCAAATCACCGTAGGAATCGCCATGAACCACGACTATGAGAACAAAGCACTTGCCGCTATGAGTGGCAACCACATTGCCGGTCGCTCCTACACATCCACCTATCCCGATCGTTTCGAAAAGGAAGGCGCAGAAGCTTCTAAATGGGGTTACAACTTTGCCGAGCAATGGGAATACGCCTTGGAAGTTGATCCCCAGGTGGTCTTTGTTACCGGTTGGAACGAGTTCCGTGTAGGTCGTTATGAAACGTGGCCCGAAGGATCTGTCGCAGCTGTGGAAAACGCGTTCCCCGATCAGTATAACGATGAATTTTCCCGTGACATTGAGCCTACCAAGGGTGAATTGAAAGATCATTACTATTACCAGCTGGTCAACTATGTCCGCAAGTTCAAGGGTGCGCGCGCTATTCCCACCCCCAGTGTGAGTACCACCATCGACCTGAATGCGGGCGAGGATCAATGGAAAAACGTTGAACCTTACTATGCTGCTTACATCGGTAATACCGACGACAGAAATTGTCAAGGCTACGGTTCTCTCGTTTACACCGAAACCTCGGGACGTAACGACATCATCGGCGCACAGGTTGCCCGCGATGACGAGTTCGTGTACTTCCACGTGGAATGTGCAGAAAATATTACCCCCTATACCGACAACCTGTGGATGACCCTTTACATCGACACCGATCAACAGAATCAGGGTTGGGAGACCTTTGAGTATGTGATTAACAAGTCCGCCGCTTCCGCTGACACTGTGGTACTGGAGAAGTTCATCGGCGAAGGCTACAACTCCGAAAAGGTGGCTGATTGCGCCTACAAGGTGGACGGCAGATACATGACCGTAAAAGTAGCCAAGTCTGATCTGGGGCTTTCGGGCAACGACTATACCATCAACTTCTCTTGGACTGACAACGTCCACGATGAAGGGGACGAAACCAAGTTCTCGGGCGATATCATGGACTTCTACATCTCCGGCGATGTAGCTCCCGGCGCACGCTTCAAGTACAGCTACATCTCCACCGCCGCCAACGCCAAGGGCGAAGACGAGCAGGAGACCACCCAGGATACCGTCGCAGATGGCACCGAGGAAACCACCGTGAGTGAGTCCGCTCCTGTGACCGAAGCACCTACCGCCAGCGAATCTGAGACCCAATCCGAGGACAAAGGTTGCGCTTCTATCGCAGCTTCTGCTTCCGCCGTGATTATGACCGCAGCTGCCGCAGCCGTAGTGCTGAAAAAGCGCGAGGACAACAAGTAATTTTTTGAAATTCTGAAGGGTTGCCCAAAACGGCAGCCCTTCTTTTTTCGAACAACACCAAAATCCTGTGATTTTTTATAAATTTACCGATACCTCTTGAAAAGAGCACATATCTGTGGTATACTATTCATATATGTATATTTTTCCTCCACAGAAAGGAGTTTTCCGTGGCTTCACCGTCTCAAAACAAAAAGTCTGCGCCGCGTCTGCTTGATGCAGCTAAAAACCACGACTATTTTTCTCTTCTCTGTTTGTTCACCATTGCCGTAGGCTTTGTGCTTCGTCTTTACTATACCCATCTGACACCCTTTGACGTGTCAAAACACGATCTGGGTTATGTCACCGGCTTAGCATCGGACAAATTAGGCTCGGGACATCTGGGATATATCGAGTATATTTGCCGCAAGATGGCTCTCCCGAATTTTAATCCCACAACACGATGGTCTTTCTACAATCCCCCGTTTTTCCACACGTGTGCCGCGTTAGTTCTCGGGATTTTTCATATGCTGGGTATCCCCGATGCACAAGCCTGGGAATTGACACAGTATCTTCCCTGCGTCGCAATTTTCCTGTCTGTCATCGGCATCTACAAGATTCTTAAACTATTTGACATCAAAGGCGTTCCCCTGCTTCTGGGCGTTGCGTTAGTGTCCTTTCATCCCACGCTATCCTATTTGTCCTTGGCACTGAACAATGACGCTTTGAGCTTCATGTTTACGGTATGGGCAGTCTATTTTGCCGTCTGTTGGTATCGCGAACCCAAGAAAAAAACCATTATTTTCCTTGCTCTTTGCATCGGTCTTGGCATGATGACCAAGCTGACTGTGGCGCTCATTGCGCCCCCCGTTGCCATCCTTTTTGCGGTTCGCTTCTTTAAGGACAAAAAATGGGTAGACTATATCAAGCAGTTTGCCGTATTCCTCAGCATCTGTGTTCCTACAGGGCTTTTCTGGGGTCTTCGCAACCTGTGGCTGTATGATATCCCCATCACCTACGTCCAGTCGCTCCCCACCAATTCCGCGCAAAACGTTTCGGGGTTTACCATGGGAGAAAGATTCGGTCTTCCCGCGTTGTCCGATTTTATTCGTTTAGATGCCTCTTGGTCAAAGCCAACACCCGACCACAATATTTGGTCGCAAACGCTACGCACAGCGCTCTTTGACGACAACGCCCTGATTTGGGAAACAGACACCCAACGCCTCATGGGACAGATTCTCATGGTGGTAACCCTTCTTCTGTTCTTGCTCCTCGCCGTACTGACGGTTTGGGGACTGATCCGCGCCAACAAGCAATCTCCCCTCCTGCGAGGCTTTATTGCAGCAGCGCTGCTTTTGGTCATGGGAAATTATGTAAAATTCTGCGTGGATTATCCTATGACTTGCACCATCCACTTCCGCTATATTGCCTCTATCCTGCTTTACGGCGCCTTAGGACTGGGATTTTGGTGGGAAAGTACCAAGAAAAAGATACCCGCGCGCATCCTGCTTGCCATTGTTGCCGTCGCTGTTTTGACCACCTGTGTGATCTCCACGGTTTTGTATTCGGGTTGCCTTCCGATTTTGGAGACTCCCGCCAAATAAAGAAAGGATACGGATGTTTCCGTTTGTATTATGAAAAAGCAAGTGATCATCATTGGTGCCGGTCCTGCCGGTATCACAGCTGCCTTTGAGCTTCTCAAAAAATCCGATGAATATCAGGTCGTTATTTTAGAAGAATCCCAAGAAATCGGCGGCATCTCCCGCACTGTCCGTCACAACGGTAATCGCATGGATATTGGCGGTCATCGTTTCTTCTCTAAAGATGCAGAAGTTAACGCATGGTGGGATGCGCTGATGCCCCGTCAGGGCGCACCCGCATACGACGACAAGGTTTTAGGGCGAGATGTCCCTTTGACCGAGGGCGGTCCTGACCCTGACCAAAGCGACCGCGTCATGTTGAACAGAAACCGTGTATCCCGCATTTATTACAAGAAGAAATTCTTTGATTATCCCGTGAAGATGAATGCCAACACCATCAAAAACATGGGGTTGGGGACAACCGCCAAGGCAGGCTTCAGTTATCTTGGATCAACGGTCAAAAAGCTTCCCGAGGACTCTTTGGAGAACTTTTATATCAACAGATTTGGTCGTCAGCTTTACTCTATGTTTTTTGAGGGCTATACCGAAAAGCTGTGGGGACGCCATCCCAGTGAGATTTCGGCAGACTGGGGTGCACAGCGCGTGAAGGGCCTCTCTATCCGCGCCGTTCTCAAAGATATGGCATCCAAAGCCTTCGGCAAAAAGCAAGAACAGGTCGAAACTTCGCTTATCGAGTCCTTCTCCTATCCGAAATTCGGTCCCGGACAGCTTTGGGAGACAGCCGCTGCCGAGGTGGAAACCATGGGAGGTGTCATTCGCAAAGGTTGCCGTGTCACAAATTTCGATGTTGAAAACGGTCAGATCACCGGCGTACACTTCACCGAGGAAGACGGGAAAGTTTGCCGCATGGGTGCGGATATTGTGATCTCCTCCATGCCTGTAAAAGATCTCGTAGCAGGACTCCCCGATGTTCCCGAAAGAATCGCAGATATTGCCGCAGGACTTCCCTACCGAGATTTTGTCACCGTCGGTCTTCTTCTGAACAAACTGAATCTTGTCAACACCACCAATCTGAAAACCCTCAATAACATCGTGCCCGATTGCTGGATCTACGTGCAAGACATCGGCGTGAAGCTGGGGCGTATTCAAATTTTTAACAACTGGTCGCCCTACATGGTCTCGGATCCCGAAAAGTACGTTTGGATCGGACTTGAATACTTCTGTAACGAAGGTGACGACTACTGGAATATGTCCGATCAGGCATGGGTTAATCTTGGCGTTGCTGAATTGATCAAAATGGGTGTGATCTCCTCTCGAGAGGATGTGTTAGATGCACACAAAGAGTGTGTCAAAAAGGCATATCCCGCATATTTCGACACCTATGAGCATATGGACGAGCTCATCGCATACCTCAACACCTACGATAACTTATGGTGTGTCGGCCGAAACGGGCAGCATCGCTACAACAACATGGATCACTCCATGGCAACCTCTTTTGAGGCTGTACGAGGCATTTTGGCGGGCAGCACCGATAAGACGGCCGTATGGAGCGTGAACACCGAAAAGTCCTACCACGAGGAAAAATCAGCCGAAGTGAGCGAAGAAATGGCACCCACCCCCGCTTCCGAGGATTTCCATGATGTAACTGTTAAGAAGATTCCCAAAAAGGAATACAAGCCACCCATCAGTATTGAGATCGGCAAGAAGAAATCCTCCAAAGAGGACAAAAAAGACTGATATGAAAGAGTTTTTTGAACTTCTGAAAAAAGGACGGGTTAAAGCGATTTTCCTTGAACCCACTGATAATGGGTTTCTCCAGTTCTTCCGCTATTTGTTTGTAGGCGGGATTGCGACAGTCGTGGATGTGCTCTTCTCTTTCATCTGCAAGTACGCCTTGGGACAACTCACTGATATCTACGAGCAAATCATTTATATTATTGCCACGACAGTAGGGTTTGCCGGTGGTTTGACCACCAATTTCCTTTTGTCTCGCGCCTTCGTGTTCGGCACAAAAGAGGCTCGCGCCAAAACTAAGACCGGCGAATTTCTGGGGCACTTCACAGTAGGTGCCATTGGTTTGGCTCTCTCCCACCTGATCATTTGGTTTGGCACCACCGTTATTTTTAATAATTACGAGATTTTCCGTTTGGTAGCAATCGTTATCGTATTCATTTGGAACTATCTGGCGCGGAAATTTTTCGTCTATAAAAAATGAGAAAACCCTCCTTTCACAAGGAGGGTTTTCTCATGCAACAAGACTTGTTTTTACAAAAGATACATGGTGATCTCACCGATATGATGGATCAATGGTTTCCCGCAAGCAGACAGCCGCTCCCTCGACTGATGACCGCCGGTATACAAAAGGCAGTCCGCGCCCAGAATGTCTGCCAGTTCCCCGTCGTGATCCGTGTCTCCCACACACAGCACAACGGCATCGGGATGATCTGCGCGCCAGACTTTTGCCAAATCAGTTTTAGAGGCAGCGTAGAAATTGTCCAGCCCCAACACTTCATCAAAATAATCGGTAATGCCCAATCGATGCAGTTGTCGCATCAGCTGGTCCTTTTTGGTGGCTGAAATCACCATTTGTTTCACATCTGCATCACGGGCTGCATCCAATACATCTTGTACGCCTGCCATCATGCGGCAATTCGGTTCACCTGCCAGATACATTTCTACCCACTCAGGAGCTAAAATCTGATAGTAATCCTCTGTTGCCATATCGAATCCCAAATCTCGGTAGTAATCAATGACGGGGAAACGCATAATGGCACGGTAGGCTTCAACGCTATCCAGGGTCTTCAAAGAACGTTTTTTCAACATAACGTTAACACAGTCGATGCCCAGCTGTATATCATCCAATATCGTACCGTTAAAATCCCAAACCAAATGTGTATATCTCTTTTTCATGTTTTTCTCTTTCATCATGGACACAAAAGGGTAACCCGTCATCTAAGATGAGGCTACCCTTTTGCTTATTGGTTCATTCTAATATGCTTTTTGGCTTTTTGATCAATTGCCGGTTGCGGGAACGTACGCATAACCATACTGCGTCAACCAAGACTGATAAATGGTATAAGGCGAGCTACCGCTTGTATCAGCAACCTGCTCAGAAGGACCATCTGCGCCCTGAGGCATAGAAGGATCGTAGTTGGGATTTGTCGCCTTGTTCAGCTTCACATTGCCGGCGCTGGAAGCAAAGAGCTTCTTAAAGCCATTGACGTCATTGTCCATCAAATACTCAAGATCCTCCAAAGACTGGCACTGGCTGATAAGGATCCAGGTAGATTCACTCAAAGCATTCATCTGGTCGATCAAGGTTACGTCAAGACCATAATCCGCATCGGCAGTCATGATGTTAAAATCGAAGCCCAGCAGAGGATTGATAAGAGAGTCATTGTTCTGCATCTTGGCGTATACCCAAGCATCGGGGCCACCCATCTCAGCGGTGGGCGTAGCGATAAAGCAGTTACCGGTCTTCTCGATATCCATGCGGTACATACCGTATTCATCCTCAGAGGTACCGGGCAGAAGCTTGACCTGAACCTTTTCGGTTTCAATGCCCAGATCGTCGGTTGTGATGACCTTCTCAAGCTCGTAGTGCTTGCCTTCGATACCGTACTGAAGGAGGTTGCGGAATTCGGCATTGGTGTTCAGATAGGTCACAACCTTCATGCTGCGTGCCAAGTTGTTGGAGTTGGCATAAACAGCAAACATGTTACCGTACAGTTCTTCTTCGGTTGCTTCGGGATATTCAGCAACCAGAGCATAATACTCACGGTTGGTTTCGGGATCCACGTAAACGCCGTTCTCTTCATATTCCAGCTTAATACGAGCATCGCCCTTCACGAAGGAAACAGCTGCGCGCTGACCTTCCTTGACTTCACCATAGTATTCTTCGTACTTATAGTTCATCAGGGTAGACAGCACCTCACGGTAATCGCTCTGGGTAAACAAGCTATTGAAGCCGAGGTTGATACCGCCACGGGTACGGGTAGCGGCATCCAGCTGGAGGCTACCGAGAATGGAGAAGTCAGAAGCCTTCTCATAGCCGTACACATAGGTAGGCTTGGTGTTACCATAAGAGTCAACAGAGGTTTCACCGTCGATGATCACGCGCTTATCGTTCTCAGCGGTTACGGTATATCCGTTTTCATCCACCAGGTACAGGGGGTTTACAGCACGAGGATCCTGCTTAATATTCCCCTTGGAATCCATAATATATCCGACTTCCTCAGAGATCTCATATCTGTAATTGAGAACATTGCCGTCTGCGTCCAGGTAGTTGCCATTTTCGTCGGTGAGGTAAATGACATCGGGCTTAACCTTGGAAGTCAGGAACTTTTCAGTCTTTGTGGTTTCATTGCCTTCTTCATCGGTGCTGGTCGTGGTTACTTCGTACTCAGTCTGGAGCACGTAGTTACGACCGAGGGTCTCATCGAAGTAGGTCTCATACACCGACATGTCGGTATAGTACAGCTCCCAATACCACACGAGCATACGCATGCACTCCTCAAAGGTGGACGCCAGAGGCACCACATATTCGGGAGAATCGGGAGTATAGCCGTTAGACTCGTTGTAGTTGGTCACGTCATTCAGGAAGGTGCTCAGGTCCAGCACGCTGTTGACGTTACTGATCTTCTGTCTGTAAAGATCCATCAGTTCCTTCTCGACCATCATGTATGTATACTGACCGATTGCCACGTTGTTGGGAATCGCATATACACCGCCTTCGATCTCTACACCCTGAAGCAGGGAGGAAGAAATGTAGGTCTTCAGCTTTTTGGAGGAAGTGGAAAGTTCCTCGCTCAAGGAAGCGAGCCATTCGTTATTATAGTACTCCATGTACTTGTCATAACCGGAGAGATAGAAAATGTCAACCTGATTTTCCTTCTCATCGGGATACTTGATCTCGACGATACCGTAATCGTTGAGCACGGTTTCTTCTTCCGTAACCTCTGCGCCTTCCTCGTCGTCCTCTTCTTCCACAACGTTCTGGAACTTAGCGAACTGAGGGTTGGCTAAATAGAAATCAGCTTTCAGCTGTTCGGTGGTCTTGCCGTCCTCGCCCTTGTGGTTACGGAGGTAGATTCTCAACTGCTTATCATGCTGTTCCTTGAGTTCAATATCTGCCTGATTGGCTTCAATTGCCGCCTCAAGCTTCTCATAATATTCATCCTCGGTGCAGAACTTAATCACAACGTTCGTCTTGAACTTGGACTTAGTGACCTTGGTAAACGCTTCGTTCACCAGTTTCTGCGCCTGCTCGGTCGTTTCATCTTCGGTCACTACCCACATGGTAATGGTCTTTGCGCTGTTGTCTACGGTTTCTTCTTCCTTTTCAGTTGTTTTTTCACCGCAGCTCGTCAACAGACAAGACAGCAACATCAATATGCTCAGCGTCAAGCATATGAGTTTACGTTTCATACTATTTCCTCCCTATCGTTTTGGCGAATCCCCCACTTACAAAAGTGCAGCAAACGCCATTCATACCAGTATATTTTACACTATTTTTATGAATCTGTCAAGTGAAATTTATGAACACTTTCATTTGACTTTGAATAAAACACGTTCTCTCGAAATAATAGCTTTGTCGTTTCTTCTGTTTTTTACGGCACTTGGCACAAATTCTCCTATATCGGTTTGTAAGTTTGAACGATTTTTTTGTTCAACTTTCCGATTTTTTTATTTTCAATTTGAAACAAATGACGAAAAATAAGTTCAAAAGTGTCAAATCAATCCAAAAAACCTTTCAGGTTTTTTGCACGACTGGGATGTCGAAGTTTACGGAGTGCTTTCGCTTCGATCTGACGAATGCGCTCACGGGTAATATCAAATTCGGCGCCCACTTCCTCCAATGTGCGCGTCCGACCGTCCAACAGTCCGAAACGCAACTTAATAACATGTGCTTCACGCTCTGTCAAGGTGTTCAGTTCTCTTTCAATAACCTCTCGGAGAATATTTTGCGAAGCAGCATCAGCGGGTGCGGGGGTATCTTCGTCCTGAATGAAGTCGCCCAAGTGGCTGTCTTCCTCTTCACCGATAGGTGTCTCAAGAGACACGGGATCCTGATTGATACGCAAGGCCTCGCGAACCTTTTCCACGGTCATACCGGCTCTCTCGGCGATTTCCTCAGGGGTGGCGTCTCTTCCCTTTTCCTGCAACAACTGACGAGCGCAACGAGAAACCTTATGAATATGCTCCACCATATGCACAGGGATACGGATGGTTCTCGCTTGATCGGCAATAGCACGGGTGATCGCCTGGCGAATCCACCAAGTTGCATACGTGGAGAACTTATAGCCCTTGGTATAGTCAAACTTATCCACAGCCTTCATAAGACCCAGGTTGCCTTCCTGAATCAGGTCAAGGAAAAACATACCGCGACCCACGTAACGCTTCGCAATAGATACAACCAAACGAAGGTTGGCTTCCACCAATTCGTTCTTTGCGATTTTTGCCTTCTCGGGATCATCGGAGGTCATCATGATCTCCGCCAGTTCATGCTCTCTGTCAGCGGTCAAAAGGGGGACTCGTCCAATTTCTTTAAGGTAAAGACGAACAGGGTCATCCACAAGTCCTTCCTGTTCCAGGATGCGCTCCATATTTTCGCCGCTACCGAACTGCTCCACTTCGCTTTCAATCTCTGCCTGATCAGAATTTGCCATGTCGCTGGCAGTCGGCTCGCCGGCTTGCTCATAAAACTCATTAACAAGGTCGACATTATAGCCGACTTCCTCGCTAGCGGCATCAATGTCATCTTCTGTCATGGTTTTGTTGGCGGTTGCATGTCCTGCGGCAATCTCCGCCTCTTCCATTTTTTCAAGATAGTTTTTCTGTACTCTCATATTTTTCCTCTCTCACCTTCGACAAGAAGGATTTAATATTCCAAAAAAAGCCGCGGCATTCTACACAACAAAGTGTATATGCACAAGCCTTATGATCCGATGATTCTCAGGTCTCATCGGTGGGTTTCTTAATTTTTTGGCGTTTCCCCTGTAGGAGAAGCTGCAAGCCATCCATAGCGGATGCCTCTTTAACCGCTTTTTTCTCCCGGGCAGCACGTAGGGTTTCCAACGCACCACGCAAGACCGGGGTTCCATTTTCCGACATGACCCGACGCTGTTGTTCCAACTTTGCCAGGCGTCCCATTTCATCGGGATTGAAGGACTCTCCCAAAAGGGAGAAATCATAGCCGCCTTCGCTTTCTTCCAACGCCATCACGGTCTCAAAGGCGCGGCGGTGGAAAGACGTCAGGAAGTCATTTGCCGTTATGTCCAGAACACCTTTTTTGACGGCGTTTCTATGCTCCGCATACAGCAGAAGCAGACCAATGATGGTCTCCTCGGCGGCGGCGGCTTGAACATTCCCCGCAGCTTCGGGGTTAACCTTATCTCCAAGGTTCATCGCGGACAGTTGGGCATGGCGGCTTTCTTGCTGTCGCCCTACCTTGATTTGCGCGCGGCGAATACGTTCCACATCGCTTTTCAAGCTGTCTGTGCTGAGCCCGAGTCTGGCGGACACCGCCGCAAGGTACACTTCCCGTTCAGCCGCTGAACTGACACCGGCAATCACAGCGCACAAGTCGTTTGCCGCTTTGATTTTTTCATCCGGCAATTCAATGTTGTGTTTTGCGAGAACTGTCTCCAGCTTGAAATCAAAGCCGGTACTACTTTTTTTCAAAAGCTGTCTGAACCGCTCAGCACCAAACTTTTTGATAAATTCGTCAGGGTCTTTGGCATCCTTCATATGCAAAATCCGTACATCCAAGCCCACCTTAGCAAAGATTCCCATAGCGCGGTGGGTAGCACGTTGCCCCGCCTCATCGGAATCGTACGCCAAAATGACCTGCTTGGTATATTTTGCCATGATTCTGGCATGGTCTTCGGTCAAGGCTGTTCCCAGCGATGCCACAGCGTTTTCAAATCCCGCGGCATGAAGGGCGACCACATCCATGTTTCCTTCGCAAAGGATCAGTTCATCACTACAATGATTTTTGGCAAAATTCAAAGCATAAAGATGCTTTCGCTTTTGGAAGCCCGGGGTATCCGAAGAGTTGAGATACTTGGCTTTGGAATCCCCGCCGACGTCACGCCCACTGAAAGCCACCACGTTCCCCGTGGTATCAATCACAGGAAACATAATGCGATTCCTGAAATAGTCATAGGCTCTGCCACTTTTTTGACTGATACCGCATAGAAAAGCTTCCTTCATTTCCTGATCGGTATACCCCTCTTTTTTTAGAACTGTCACCAACGCCGTAAAGTCGTTGGGCGCGAATCCCAAGCCAAAGCGGCGAATGATCGGGATGCTAAGTCCTCGCTTTTCGTGCAGATACGCCATACCCTCTCGACCGATGACAGGGTCAAACAGGCACTCACGGAAAAAACGCGCCGCGATCAGATTCATTTCATAAACCCGCTTTCGGGATAAACCTTTCCTCTCTTCCTCGGCGGTACGTGGGATATCCACGCCTGTACGTTTGGCTAAAAATTCAATTGCGTTGGGATAATCCAAATTTTCCGAACGCATAATAAAGGTGAAGGCGTCGCCACCTGCCTCGCAGCCAAAGCAGAAAAAGCTTTGGGAATCGGGGAACACGGTAAAGGACGGCGTTCTTTCACTGTGGAAGGGACACGGACCGTTATAATTCGATCCTGCACGGCGCAAGGTGACGTAAGACCCGATCAGATCCACAATATCACATCTGTCCTTGATTGCCTCCACAACTTCTCTCGGTATTCTCATTCGTGCAATCCCCTCCATACTCTGGGGATAAACAGCTCGCTGTACGTTTCAATAGCATACCGATCCGTCATACCCGAAATGAAGTCAGCGACACACCGTTCCACAGCCTCACCGTGCTGGATCATGTTGATATACAACGCCGGCATTTTGGTAGGATGCTTGACAAAATAATCGAACAGCGCATATACCAGTTCTTTGGCCTTATTTTCTTCTCCCTTTGCCACAGGATTTTTGTATACGTTTTCAAACAGAAAAGCTCTCAATCGGTCTGTTGCTTCTTGCACCTCCGGAGTCATAGAGATTTCTGCCTTGCCATCGCTGGCGGCGATCACAGAAGACACCATAGTATCAATGCGGTCACCATGGGTATTGCCCAACACGCGACATATCTCGGGAGGAATGTCCTCCGGGCGCAAAATGCCGGCACGGCAAGCATCGTCGATGTCGTGGTTAATATACGCAATACGGTCTGCAAATTTAATCAGCACCCCTTCAAGCGTGGATGCCATGCATTTTCCCGTATGGTTAACGATGGCGTCTCTGACCTCCCAAGTGAGATTCAAGCCTTTGCCGTTGTTTTCCAGACGCTCCACCACACGAAGGCTCTGCTCATAATGGGCAAATGTGGGATCGTAACATTGGCGAAGCGCATCTTCTCCCGCATGGCCAAACGGTGTGTGTCCCAAATCGTGACCCAGCGCGGCAGCTTCGGTCAGATCTTCGTTCAAGCGAAGGGCACGCGCCATGGTACGTGCCACCTGACAAACCTCCAGGGTATGTGTCAGACGAGTACGGTAATGATCTCCCGCGGGAGCCAAAAAGACCTGTGTCTTATACATCAAGCGACGGAAGGACTGACAATGAATGATGCGGTCGCGGTCGCGTTGAAATTCCGTACGCATAGGACAAGCATCCATGGGCTTTTCCCTGCCTTTGGTCGCATAGCTGTGCGTGGCATAGGGTGAATCCTCCAGAATACGATTCTCACGAGTGCGAAAACGTTCCCGTAAAAGCGTCTCGTTCAGCGCCATCTTTTCTCTTCCCATTCCGACTGACCCCTTTCTTTCATCGTTACATCTCTAATATACGCTTTTTTTTCGCTTTTTACTTTTCTTTTTACTGATATTTTCGCAGGAAATTTATAAATTTCGGCTTTTATCATTCGTTTTCTGTGAAAACTTTTTTTCAAAAAAGGAAGCCGACTCAAACGAGTCGGCTTCCAGGTGAAGATGATCAAATCACGTGTTACCGTTGCCTTCAGCGGGAGGCAGGGTTACGGCTTCCTTTTCATCCAGATAGTACTGTGCATAAATGGTATTAGCAGATTTGAATGCTTCGTAGTCCGCATAAGAACAACCGTCTGCATCATTGAATGCCAGTGCATCGAAGTTGCTGTCGATATATGCCTTACCTGCAGCAAGGTAGTCATCGTAGGACTTAATCTCAGCCTTCTTGAAGTTGGCAGGCATATAGTAAGTAGAAGAAATCTTCTTCAGTTTGCCCGAAGTAACAGTTGCTTCCAGGTTAAAGATCACAGGCACAACAGCCATGTCCTCCATCAGGAGAGCCTCAGCGGCATGGAGCAACGTAGCTCTCGACGCGGCAAGATCCTTAGCGGCGGTGGAAATGCCATACTCCGTATAGATCGCGGAGATCTTTTCGTACATAGCCTTTTCCGCAGCCACGTTGCTTTCCGTGCTTTCGTACTGATTGAAATAGGTGGTAGCCAGCACGCCTGTGGGAGAATTGAACTTGTTGTAATACTGCAGGAAGTATACAGCTTCCATGATGTCGTTATACTTCTCAGAATCATAACCTGTGATGTGAGGTGTCAGCTTATAATCGTCGGTGTTGGACATATCCATTGCCTGACCGGAGAACGCCTTAGCGAAGGATGCCAGCATAGCGTAGGCATCGGCAGAGTAGGCAACGTTATCCAAAAGAATAACCTCAAACTGACCCAAGCGCAGATCCTGTGCGTAAAGATCATCACAGATATCCTCAGGAGTAGAGTTGGTGTACTTATAGTAGTCGTTATTCGTGATGGTACCGCGGGGATTCAATTCCACATTGAAGTCCAATGCCATCCAAGCAGCGGCGATGGTTTCCGCAATAAAAGCATGAACCTCATCATAAGCCGCGTAGGTCAGAGAGAAGGTATACTTGGAGGGATTTACACCTGCTTCAGCAAGAAGCGCTGCAGCGGCAGATGTGTCCGTCTTCAAATACTCGTAGGTAGTGGTGCAAGCACTGCGGAAGGAGGTTTTTACGGAGTTGGTATCAAATACACCGGTGGGAACGTAGCCGGTTGCTGCCTGCGCATAAACAACAGCCTCAGCAATGGCATTACGGTCAATGGCAAGAGACAGTGCCTGTCTGACCTTGGCATCGGCAAAGAGGGCGGAGCCCGTCTCCGAGCCGTCTTTGATCAGCGCGTTCTGATTGAAGTACAGAACGTTGGTAGACATAGAAGTCTCCGCCACGTCGGCGTCTGCCGCCAAGGAGCTATCTTTGCGCAGAGACAGGGGGATATCGCCCACATACATGATCATACCGGCATCATACATTGCGACAAGCTGCTCATCAGTCAAGGAGCAGTCCACGCAAATACGGTAAGGCTCAACCGACTTGAAGAGACCGTCTTCATCGGGATCACGATAGTAATACACGTTTCTCTCCAAAATGAAGTCGGTAACTCTCTGGTTAGCAAAATCATCGCCCACCTCAAGGTAACCGTCGGCATTGATCGTGGAATAGGTACCGTCATAGTACTTAACCGTATAGTCGGTAATCCAGTTGATACGACCCAGCTTGAAGGGACCGCTACAAACCATAGTACCGGGTTTCTTTGCCCAGTCATCGCTCTTGGAAACGATGTCATCGCGCAGAGGTGCCAATGCAAGGCTGGTCAGATTCAGAAGGAACTGATCGTAGTTAATCTTACCTTCGAACTGGATCTCCAGAAGTTGCTGCTCAGAGGGATAGATAGCCACGTCGTCAATAGAGGCATCACCCTCCTTGGCTGCGCGGGCATTCTTGATATCAAACAGGAGTGACGCAGCATCATAATCGGCATCAACCTCCAAAAGGCGCTTCCAAGCAAAAACGATATCGTTGGCAGACACAGCAGTGCCATCGGACCAGTTGGTATCATTCAGGCGGAGATACATTTTGTATTCGCCGGCGCTTTCATTTTCCTCGGTCCAATATTCCTTGACAAGGGATTTCTTAACCTTGCCTTTTTCATCCAATGTAAACAGAGTATCAAACATTAAACCAACGATCTTGGACAGCGCCTCGTTCTTATAAGCCTTGGCAGGATCAAGGTCATAGACGTTGTCAGTCAGATACGTTGTGATGTACTGCCCCTTATAATCCTCGTCTTCCTGAGCACATCCCACAAAAGTGGTCAGCAGGGTGGCGACGCAAAGAAGCAACGCTAAAATACGCTTCATCATGGTGTGATTCATCCTCCTCGAGTATTTGGACGGGAGGTGCTACAGACACTAACCCATCCTATTTTTTATCTCCTACCCATTATACCATACAATCCTATTTTTATCAATAAGATTAGCTACATGTTTTTGAGTTTTGGACGGTTGCACAACTTGGGTGCTAAAAATATGTGCAAAATGCACCTGGCCGCCGGTCGATATTCACAAAAAATTTACACATAAACGGTTGGAAGACAGGGTATAATTCTTCTCGTCCAAAGAAAACAGCTTTCTTCTCCTTATTTACACAAAGGAGCATAGCGTGTATTATCAGAGATTCGAAACCCATGGTCGCTGTTTCACCTATGATTCCCCTAAAATGGGCTTTCTCCCAATTTGTCGTACAAGCAACACGACCGATTTTTAAACATGATTTGTACCGCCGCTGGCGGAGGAATGGATATGAACAAGTCATCTTTTTACAGCGCCCCAAGCTATATGCGAACCGACCTGGCATGCGAGGCAGGCCGTCCTCAACTGGAATGTCAAAATGAATCTATTTCTCTTGTAGCGGGTCATGAGCCCGTACGCATTTCGAGATGTGTCGAGACAGATGGCCATCGCTTTGTCACCCTTACTTGTGGAAGAATGACTACTTTGGGTGAGGAGATGATCAACGCCTTGGGACATTTCTGCTGTCAGGAATTGCACCGTATGGCAAAGCAACTTCTACCTGCTTCTCTCGACCAGAATACCCGCATCCTGGTGGTGGGTTTAGGAAACCCCGATATGACTGCCGACGCCATCGGTCCTTTGACGGTTCGTCGTCTTCATGTTACTCGGCATTTGAAGGACTATGATAAGAGCCTTTACGCTGCTTTAGGGTGTTGTGAACTATCCGCCATAGCCCCCGGTGTTTTGGGGCAAACAGGTATGGAAGCCGGTGCGTTGATTCAAGCTGCCATTTCTCACGTGCACCCGGATCTTCTGGTGGTTATTGATGCCTTAGCTGCCCAAAGCTGCGACCGTCTTGCCACCACCCTTCAATTTTCAGACAGCGGTATAGCACCGGGTTCCGGAGTGGGCAATCACCGCATGGCCATCGATCGGGAAACCATGGGTTGTCCCGTCATCAGCATGGGTATACCTACCGTGGTGGATTCTGCCACCTTGGTCTACGATGCCTTGGAAAAGGGCGGGATGAACAATCGACTATCCTCCGAACTGCAGAAGATTTTGGAAAACGGAAAAAGCTTTTTCGTCTCTCCCAAAGATGCGGACGAGATCACGAATGTATCCTGCCGCATCTTGTCAAAAGCCATAAATCAAGCCTTTGGCGTGGGAGAGATATAAAACGGACAAGACCACCGAACGAGCCGGTGGTCTTGTTTTCGGGCATAACTACCCATCATTTGCTGATTTTTTGTAGGTGTTTTCAAAATAATGCCTGTAGTTATTATCTTTGACATTCCAAGAGAAGTTATCTACCGGCATCGAACCGCAGAAGTCCGAATGGAAGCCGAAGGGAAAGTCCCCAAGATGGCAGTTTACCGGGGTTTTCCCCAGCATATCGGTATAGTAGGCGGTTTTGTCAGTAGCCACATGATAATCCAAAAGTGCCATAGCTTCTTCGGTCATCACGGTGTCGGGATTATTGGAAAGCAAAACAAAAAATCAAAAATATTTTTAAAAAAGCAGATACTCTCCGAAGAAGGCGCCTGCGGGTTCGAAAACTCATTCGGTAAGGGGAGGGTATCTCTTTGCTTCCACGGGATAGCTCACATCTCCATCGATGCAATGGACTACCAAAGGCTCAACCACCTTAGACTCCTCTACGTTGGAGATGGCGCGAAATTCATCTGTAGTCCCTTCGAAGGTCAGGGAGGTGATGCCCATGGCAGAAAGGAGCCTTGCCTCCCAGGTTTCGATCTTCGTGATGGTTTTCGGCAATTTGACGGTCACACAATCCGTCATGACGTCGCTATGCTCGGCAAGGCATTGCTCCAGATAGGGATCGGTGATCCCCTTGCTGTCAGCCATTTCCTTGAGCTTGAGCAGATCGGCATAGCACCACTCGGGGGTGTACCAGGGAGCGGCCGAGGTCATGGCTTGGCTGATATAAACGTATTCAACGCTGGTGGCGGTGTAATCAAAAATATACACGCGCATAAATTCGCAGAGAGGAAATTCCCTGATCAGATCATTGGCGAGGTTTTGGGAAGATGCAAGGGCAGGATCTTTCAGATAGAAATAGGACATATAGCTCCTGTAGTAAAAATCCCCCTCATAAATATCTTTTTGGACGCATTTTTTGTAGTAAGTTTCCACCCACTCCACCATCTGTGCGTAGCCCTCTGCCGTCATATAACGGGGGACGTTGTAGGTAGGGGCGCAGGACAGACCCACGACGGTATCCCCGGCGGGCGAGGTCCCGGGAATCTCCACCGTATAAGAACCCTCATACAGAATATTTGCGGTGATACGGCTGACAACACAAGTGCCGTCGCCGTTGGAGCTGAAGGTCAGGGAATAGGGGACGTCGGGAGTCATGCCCTGATAGGTGTCCTGATCCAGGGATTCGGGGTCAAAATACGGGGTCGTATCCGCTTCGGTTTCAGTTTCAGGCTCGGTTTCAGACTCGGTTTCAGGTCCGGTTTCGGCAACTGTCGCTGCCGCGGTACCGCCGTTGGCCGCGCCGTGATCGACTTCATAGGTCTCCTCGGGTTCAATGACCTCGGGTTCGCCGCAGGCAGCCAGCAGGCACAGGGAAAGCAACAGAACCGCGAAAAAAAGTGGGGTAATGATTTTCTTCATGGTCAGGCTCCTTATCAAGACTTGTTGTTTTCAAGTATTTTTTCGTAGGATTTTTCAAAGCTTCGTTTCCATGTACTCGAAGGATTCTTCCAATTATACCCTTCATCCGCGGTGAGGGAGTTGACGTAGCCAAACAGTCCCAGCTGTTGATCCCACAAATTGACGGTTTTGTGGCGGGACAGCATTTGCAGGATCTTGTGATCCTCAAGGGCTTCCTCTGCGGTCTTGCCCAGCATATCCGTGAAATACGCGTGTTGGGTGTCGGTGCCATGGTAGGCCAACAGCTCCATGACGTCGCCCGTCATTTGCGAGTCGACGACATTGAAGGGCAGAGCCCAGTAGACACCCTCGTGGTAGGCGGCGTATTGAGTTTGATCCGTGTCATACAGGGGGATGGGCAGGACACCTACGTCTACCTTGGTGATGGGACTCTGGGAGCGAGGCGCAAGCATAAAGGCTCGATTTCTGCCTCGTTCAAGTTCAGAAAGATTGAGCATTTGGAACAGAACGTAGCCGCGGGAGAGGTTGACGGATCCGTCGTTGATGCCGCCCATGGCTTTGTAGTCCAGCTTCCATGCGGACACATAAGGAGACTCCAGGAAGGCTTGCGTATCCTTACAGACCTTTCGCATGGCTTCCATCTGATCTTCAAAGGTGAATACGAATTTGTCTTCTTCATTCTTTTCCACCGTCTGAATGCCCGCCCCCTTCAGCATGAGGCGAAACTCGTTGTTTTGCTGCATACTGAGGCCTACGTAATCGTAGCCCCACTCGTTTTCCTTGCCCTGGGTGGTGGCAAGGATGGACGCCAGCTTGTCGTAGGTCCAGGTATGGGTCATCACGGCCTCGTAGGCGTCAAAATCGGGTGCCAACTCTGCCAGCATGGTTTTGTTATAGCCCATCACAGGGTATTCGTCCAAGATAAAACGATTATATCCCAAATAATAGTTTCCTTCCACGGACATATCGTCCATGAGATCCTTGTTCCAGTAAGGCGCGTCTAAATTGACGGTGGGAAGCTCGTTCAGGGGTTTCAGGTAACCCATTTCCATGAGAGAAACAGACGAGAGCGCCCCTGCCAGGATCAGATCGACGTCCCCTGCTTTTTCGTTCTGCATGATGAAAAAAAGATCACGGGAATCAGCTTCGTAAAAAACAATATCCACACCCAATTGAGACTCTGTTTTCAGAACCGCATCGTAAATGGAGGGCGTGATGCCGCGCTCGGCTTCTTTTTCAAACCAGATATTGACGTATTGCTTGGCGGTGTAGACTTGATAAATATCAATGGTCTCACCGTAATCCTTGGCGGCGATGTCGGGCGGTATGATGACAGGATCAGTTTCTTCCTCATAGGGCGATGTGGTAAGGTTCTCGGAATCAGATTCCGTAGGTGACGTTGTTTCCTCTGATGTATCGAAGGTCGGCGGTCCCACGGGATCCTGCCCTGCCCGGAGGATAAAGACAACTACAGATAACGCCACCAAAGTGCAAATACAGGCAACACCCCAGCCGCTATTCACAAATCGGACAAAGGGGTTCCTATCCCACGCTTTCTTACTTTTTCCGCTACGCAAGCCATCCGGCATAGATGCCAGGATGTACTCATCACGTACGTGAGAGAGCATTTTAAAACGATGGTAACGGCTCATATTTTGTATCCCCTTTCTGTAAGATAACTTCTCAAACGCTCGCGGGTTCTGTGCAAGCGAACCGAGACATGGTTAGCGGTCAAGCCATATGTTCCTGCCAAGGACTTGACGGAGCAGGCATGCCAATAGCGACCGAGAAACAGATTGCGATCCAGCTCATCCAGTCCGTCAAGGAAAACGTTTAGTGTCTCTCCAAAGCCGGATTCCTCCTGTTCGGGCAAGCATTCAGCAAGTTCATCAAGGATCAATTCCAGATCCACGTTAGCATAACGGCGCTGATTCTGTCGATAGCGGTCAATAGAAAGATTTCTCGTGATACGGCAGAGAAAAGCCTTGAAAACGTTAGGTCTCTCAGGCGGAACGGTTGCCCATGTCCTAACCCACGTATCATTGACACATTCCTCAGCATCCTGTCGGTCTCGCAGAATCCCAATAGCAACACCGTAGCAAACGCCACCATATTTTATAGATGTCTCCGCTATGGCGCGATCATCCCGCGCGAAGTAGAGCTCAATGATACTCTGATCATCCATACCTTTCTCCTTTCAGTTTCAGGCAGAGTATTCTGCCTTTTCTACTACCTATGACGAACCGACAACCGTAAATCTTACAGTAAAAAGCAAAAATATTAAAAATATTTTGAAAAAGCAGATACCCCGTGAAAAAGGTATCTGCTTTTGTCAAAATCAAAAGGCAAGAATGCCAAAATGGAAGCCCGCGTAAACCAACGCCGCCTGTAGCAGGATGATCACGGGGATTCCCAGCATAAAGCTTACGTGCTTGGTTTTGTGGCGAATCAGCAACATGCAAAGAAACATCGCCACAGAGCCGCCCAAGGCGGAGAACAGGAACAAGCTTTTTTCGGGAACGCGGAGTTTGACGTTGTTAAACTTGGAAAACAGTTTGTCGTAAATACAAACGATAATGGAAACGACCGAGATGACACCGAGATAAATCAAAAGAATCTTCAACGGGGTGTTCATAGGACCTCCTTACTTTTTGCCCTTATCCTCTTTCATAGACACCACTTGGTTGAAGGTATGCTCGTTTTTGGTGTCTTTGCAGAAGAAGCCAAAACGCACAAACTGGAACTTTTCTCCGCCTGCGGCGTTTTCAAGAGAAGGCTCTACCATAGCGCCCTTGATCTCGGTGCGGGATTGTTCATTGAGGAAGTTGATGTGCTCGTCCCCCATCGCGCTGACATTCTCAAGGGTGTAGAGGCGATCATAGAGCATTACCGTAGCAGGTCTTGCATACTTGGCAGACAGCCAATGAATGGTTCCTTTAACTTTGCGACCGTCCGCGGGCATACCGTTGCCCGTCTCTAGGTCCGCAGTAGCATGGATGCACTTGACGGAACCGTCCTCGTTCTTCTCGATCTCGCCGCACTTGATGATATAGCCACCCATGAGGCGGACTTCGCCCTCGGGTTTGAGGCGGAAGAACTTAGGCGGAGGCACCTCGGCAAAGTCATCGGCATCAATATAGATCTCGCGGGTCATGGGAACGTCGCGGGTACCCAACTCGGGCTTTTTGGGATGATTGGGGAGGGTGAAAACCTCTTCCTTGTCCTCGGGATAGTTGTCGATGATCACCTTGATGGGGCGTGCGATGGCTATGCGACGAAGGGCGTTCTCATCGAGTTCGCTGCGGATGCAAGCCTCCAGCTGTTCAATCCCCACCGTATGGTCGGTATTGGTCACGCCTGCCTCGCGGACGAAGTTGAACAGAGCGCTGGGTGTATAACCGCGGCGGCGCAGACCCTTCAGAGTAGGCAGACGGGGATCGTCCCAGCCGTCCACATGACCTTCCTCCACCAACTGACGGAGGTAGCGCTTGGACATGACGGTATAGGTGATGTTCATACGGCCAAACTCCCACTGATGGGGCTTCTGCTCAAAGCCGATCTTCTCCACGACCCAATCATAGAGGGGGCGGTGGTTACGGAACTCGCTGGAGCAGAGGGAGTGGGTGATGCCCTCCAACGCATCCTGAATGGGATGGGCAAAGTCGTACATGGGATAAATGCACCATTCATCCCCTTGGCGGTGGTGATGGATGTGCTTGATGCGGTAGATAACGGGATCGCGGAGGTAGGAAGTGTTCGAGGAGGGGTCAATCTTAGCGCGCAAAGTGCGTGCGCCGTCCTCAAACTCGCCGTTCTTCATACGTTCGAACAGCTCCAGATTCTCTTCTACAGAACGGTTACGGTAGGGAGACTCCTTGGATGCCTGGGCGCGGTCGGTACCCTTGTAGTCAGCCAGATCGTCCTTGGACAGATCGCAAACGTAGGCGTCGCCCTGTCTAATGAGCTGAACAGCGAACTCGTAGCACTTGCCGAAGTAATCGGAGCCGTAGAACACGCCACCCGTAGGGGTAGCCCCCAGCCACTCCAAATCCTCGCGGATGGAGCGGACGAACTCGTCGGACTCCTTAGCGGGGTTGGTGTCGTCATAACGAAGGTTAAAAAGACCGTTGTACTTTTTGGCTACATCGGTATTGACGCAGATCGCCTTCACCGAGCCGATGTGGAGGTAGCCGTTGGGCTCGGGGGGAAAGCGGGTGTGGATCTTCAGGGCAGGATTAGCCAACAAATTTTCGTCAATAATGTCGTGAATAAAATTGGAATTCTTGATTTCGTTTTCCATGGTATTCTTATCCTTTCAGAATTGAAAGATGGTTTTCGGGGGATCAACCGACAAACTGGTTCAAACGGGCGAAGACTCTGTCCTTGCCCAGCAGCTGCATGACGGTGTAGAGGTCGGGGGCATTGAGCTTGCCCGTGACCGCTATGCGGAGGAAGGAAGAAATATCGGCTACGCTACCCTTGAAGACAGCAGGATCAGCTTTGTACGCCTTCATGTCGGCGGCATATCCCAGATTTGCGGCGATCACCTTGACCTTGTCAAACCAAACGTTCATTTCGTCGGCAGGGTCATAGGTTTCCTTGAAGGCTTTGATAGTCGCCTTGACGTCGTCCATGTCGGTGCCTTCGGGAAGGGTATCCTTGACGGCAAACAACTCGTCATAGAAGAAGTCCAGGTAGGGACGCACATCCGTCCAGGTCGCAAAGTCCTTACGGGGCTTCTTGCCGCCACGACCAATGGCAAAGATGGCCTTGGCATAGTCGGGATCGGCGGTCAAAAGTGTTGCCAGCTCGGGATCAAATTCTTTTGCCCAGCCTAGGGCACCATCGTAGACCTGCTCTGCGGTCATGCGGGACAACACGTTTTTAGACACATCAGTCAGCTTTTGGAAGTCAAAGAGGCAACCGGATGCGGACATCTTCTTGATATTGAAGGGGAAGGCGGTATAGTGTGCCTCAGCATTGGCGGCGCGCCATTCCTCGTAATTTGAGTTGAGAAGTGTCAGCACATACTCAGCAACCGCCTCGGGCGCGTAACCCATGCGGGCGTAGTCGTCAAGGTTCGCACCCATATCACGCTTGGAGAGCTTCTTTTTATTGCCGTTCTCATCCAAACGCATGATCTGGGAAATGTGCATGTACTTAGGCGCCTTAAAGCCCAGGTAGTAGAAAAGCTGGAGATGCTTGGGCAGAGAGGGAAGCCATTCTTCGCCACGGATGACCAGGTTGGTGCCCATGAGATGATCGTCTACGGCGTGAGCGAAGTGATAGGTGGGGATGCCATCAGACTTCAGAAGGACAAAGTCCTCGTCGTTGACGGGCATTTCCAGCTTGCCACGAACCAGGTCGGTAAATGTGATCTTCTTTTCACCGTCGCCATCGGACAGCAGGCGAAGTACCCAAGGATTGCCCGCAGCCAGATTGGCTTCCACGTCTTCCATGGTAAACTCGCGGTGGGACAGCATTTCAGCGTGCCGCGCGGCGGCTTCTGCCTCCCAGTCCACGCTCTTGATTTCCGCCTTTTTGTCGGCTTGCTTCAGAGCCTCCAGCTCCGCCTCTGTGGTAAACACGGGATAAGCTTTGCCCTCGGCCACCAGTTTCTTGGCAAAAACATGGTAGATAGGCGCGCGAAGACTCTGCTTGTAGGGACCGTAGTCACCGATATCGGTCACCTTGCCGTCGGGACCCAAAATGGCGCCTTCGTCAAAGTGGATACCGTAATGTGCTAACGTTGTGATCAAGCCCTCGGCGGCACCGGGTACCTCACGCTTGGCATCGGTATCCTCTATGCGGAGGTAGAATACACCGCCCGACTGGTGAGCCAGCCGCTCGCCAACCATGACGGGAAACAGTCCACCAAAATGGACGAAGCCTGTAGGGGAGGGTGCAAAACGAGTGACTTTGGCACCCTCGGGGAGATTACGGGCGGGGAATCTCGCCTCGCATGCCTCGGGTATCTCGGTAACGTGAGGGAAAAGCAGATCTGCTAATTTTTGATAATTCATATCCATTGGCTTATGTCATCCTTTCGGAAATAATCTTTTCATAAAAGTTCTTTGGAATCCAAAACAGGGCTTCCCGTTGCTTGCAACACAGAGAAGCGTTTTGTCTGCCTGAAACTGTTCTCTAAAAATATAAAACGTTATCCAACGCCGCGGATAGTTTGGCACTATCGCCATGCCCCGGATAAATAGTCAACTTGCCCGCCATCGTTCGGAGCAAGCCCAAAGAGCGAAACAGCACTTCCCTGCTGCCGCCCCAAAGATCCCATCGACCAATATTATCAGCGAACAGGGTGTCACCTGTCACGAGAATACGGGCATTTCCGGTGGGTTCGACACAGAGATAGCACACCGAGCCCGGCGAATGTCCTGGGGTGTGTACCACCTTAACCTTTCCGCCGCCGAGCGGAAGTTCGTCTTCATCCTTGAGGAGAACATCAGCTGGAGCATAAACTCTGTCCTGACCAAAAAAGAAGGTAAAACCGTTCTTTTCTCCATCGGTGAGCATGGGAGCATCGCCCTCGTGGATATATACCTTGAGGTCGTATCCTTCAGCTTTCGCGGACGAGCGCAGGGTATCCACCGAGAGAATATGATCAAAGTGACCGTGGGTCAAAAGAATACCCTCCGGTGTCAGACGTTCTTCACGAAGTCGCTTTAATATAGAGGCAGCGGAAGCGCTGGGGTCGATGATAAAGGCTTGTCCTCCCTGTCTGAGAATATAGCAGTTGGAGGCAAAGGAGCCGGGGAACAGGTTGATAATCTCCATAATAGCCCTCTCTTTACAAAAATGCACATTATATTATATCACAGATTTTCTCGCTTGTCTACAGTGAAGGCAAAAAAAGTTACAAGAAGCACTGATAAAGTTACCTTTATCAAGGCAAAACCCGACTTAGCACATGCCCATACGAACGTTATGTCTCGAATTTGTGTACACTAAACGCTCGACTTCCTCCACAAGGTCAAATTTCAAACAAAGACGGCAGACTCCAAGGAGTCTGCCGCACGTTATATTCGTTATTCGCTGAAATCAATCATCCTCTTCCGCAAACATGATCGTAGCGCCCGCGGGGACACCGTCGCTGTTACAGAGGTTGATATGCTCGCCGTACTCATACCAGAACACACTGTTATAGGCAATACCAACGAAAGATCTTTTGCTCTCAATGGTAATCTGGTTTGGAGCGGTAATCGTCGCCACAATGTTATTGCCTTGATCCTGCGTCAGACCTAAACTCTTCGTTGCCAAAGCAAAGCCTGTGACATCCGTGCCGCCGTCCAACGTTTTAAGACCGTCACCCACGTTCTCGTAGGTCAAAACGGCGGTCTTCTTATCCTCGGAAAGCGCCATGGACACAAGAATGGGTCCTGCGGCTTCCTCCATCTTACCAATGCCCTGTACCGCGGCAGCAAGCTTGGCAGCGCGCTCAGCCTGCTCAAACTTACAGTTGGGGTGAAGGGTATTCCAGAATGTATCATCCGTCCACAAATCGGTAGATACCACCAAATAGCTGTTGACCAGAGTTCGAGGAATGCTACCCAACACGGAACGGATCAAACCTACATCCATCGCCGCCCAGAAGGGAGCGCCTGTGGAAGGTTTAAAGTCGGGATGTTGCTGGAAATTAGTGGGGAATTCCACCATATACACGGGGAAATCCTTGTTGACAAGGTTATGTGTACCCCTCATATAGGTCATAAGAGCTGTGAAGTTCTGCGCAAAAACTTTAGCTTCAGAAACAGCAAAGTCACTCTCGCCCTGATACCACAGAATACCTGCGATGGCATACTGCTCGAAGGGGTTCATGTAGTGATTGTACATATAGCGCCCCCAGTCCGCATTAACACCTCTGGTCACGTAGTATCCCTTGCTATCGTTATAACGGTCGGTTTTGCAAGCATCCGCTACCTCGTTGGGCATAAAAGCACCCAAAGGCTGACCGTTACCGTCGATCTCAATGATACCCATGGGAACAGTGCCCTCGGTAATGTCAACGTAATTGTAAGCGAAGAGATAGCCAATAGCGGAGAAAACAGAGATGTTGCTCTTGGTTGCCTTCAGCCACGTGCTGCCGTTTTTCAGTTCTGTGCAAACCTCCTCGGTACCTCTCTGAGGATAACCGGTAGTGTGATTGAGAGAATTATAATGGATGCGAATGGGCGCGTTGTCATCAATGACAGACTGCCCTGCCTTGTCAGGCGTGTTGTTGAACTGCCAATGGCTACTCATGCCATATGCCACGTTGGACTGCCCTACAACCATGTAAACATCACCCACAAGCACGTCGGTGAATTGCACCGTCTTTTTATCGGTGTAGATCTTCATGGTATGACCCATTTCGGCAGATGCCTCCATGCGTGCGCCAAAGGTCAGTACCCACTCGCCGTTTTCAACAAGCGCCTCGGCAAACATACCCTTAAACTCGCCGGACACCTTCTTGCCGTTTTCACTCTCGGGCGCGGTGCCCCAAACACGGATATGCTCATTTCTTTGCACCACCATATCATTTGAGAACACGTTGGACACCGAGAAATCGGCGGCGTAGGGTGCGTCAAGGGTCTCGCCGATCATCACGTCGGTGACGCCTTCGGTGGTCTCTTCAGGCTCGGTGGGGGCTTCTGTAGGGGTCTCGGTAGGGGTCTCGGTGGGTGTTTCCGTTGACTCGGGTTCCGAGGGTGCTGTCGTTCCTTCTTCGGTGGGCGATACCGTGGCGACCTCCGTGGGTGCCTCGGTACTGTCTCCGCTGCCGCTGTCACTGCAAGCAACTGTCCAAACGATGGTCATAACAAGCAACAAAGACAAGATTAGCAAACGCCATGTTTTATGGGCTATAAACATATTTTTTCTCCTTTCGATCGTTAGACGAACACGTGTCCATAGTCACTAACAGTATAACACAAAAAAAGCAAAGTTGCAAGTATATTTTTTGTGTTCAATTCTTTTTTTGTGCTAAATCTTGCGTTTTTCTATCGTTGGGTAAAAGAAAAGCACACTCATGACCGGCTTGTCATGGGTGTGCTCCCCGTGAAATCATGATTCCGCGACAGGCTTTTCAAAGCCGTGGATAAAACCGCTGATATCCGCAGAACAAATATCCCCACCGATGACACGGTTACGGTATACCAATACGTTGGCATACACCGGCAGAGAATAGTGTTTCCCTTCATAAGTACCGTAATTGGTGACGGAGAAGGTATAACGAGTGATTTCCTTTTTCTTATACTTGGAAAGATCCAATCCCTGTGCCTTCTGCAGCTCGTTGTAGCCCGCAAACACCTTGTCAAATTCATCGGGAATAGTCACCGTGACAGTTTCTACCGATCCGGCATCCACCACCCAACCAAACTGACTAAGAAAGCCCGCGGCATCATCGGCAGATTTCACCTTTTCATACTTGATAGAAACGCTTTTAGCGGTCTCTTCCTCATTGGCACCGACTTGAACGCCGCTACTTTGAAAATCTCCGCTACTGCTCCCTTCGTTTCCCGATGCATACGCGGGAATAAACGCAATGAGTGCCACCAACGCCGCAAGCGCCACGCACACAATGCCGAAAAACTTGATGGTACTCGCACGCATAGAATAAACAAACATGATCCTGCCTCCCTGTGTATTCTTCATATCTACGGTATAGAATATGTTTACCCTTGGCAAGATATGCCAATCCTTTTCATACACGAGGCATCTAAATTGTCAAGTGTTCCGATGGGTAATGTTTCTGCCACGATGTCCCCTACTCGCTTCTAATTTTTTGAAAAAGTCATTGACAGATGGCATAGATCTGTGGTATACTATAGATGGCGTAGTGTTTTTTCGCCGAAATATCAACGCAACAGGAGGTGAGACGATGTTCGGCAATTTCTTTCAGAATATGAAACGTGATATCGCCATAGATTTCGGTACGGCATCCGTATTGGTCTACGTTGAAGGTCAGGACATCGTGCTCAAAGAACCGTCCGTGGTTGCGGTAGACGTATCTACCGATCGCGTTGTCAAGGTGGGCAGGGATGCATTGGAGCTGATGGGGCGCACTCCGGAGCACATTGAGACCCTTCGTCCCATGAAAAACGGAAGACCTTCTCAATATGACGTCACCCTACAAATGCTGAAATATTTTATCCGCCGAGCCAGCGGAAAAACGTGGGTTCAGCCTCGTGTGATGATCACCATTCCTTCCAGCATATCGGGCATTGAATTGGATGCGCTGATGGATGCTTCGCGGGAAGCGGGGGCGCGCAGAACCTACCTCATTGAAGAAGCCAAAGCAGCCGCTTTGGGTGCCGGTTTGGATATTTCCTCCCCCGAAGGCGTCATGATCGTCAATATTGGCGGTGGCGTCACCGATGTGGCAGTGCTGTCCATGGGCGGTATCGTGGTCTCCGATTCCATCAGCGTGGGCGGTGATCGCTTTGACGAAGCCATTGTCAGCTATATCCGTCGCCGTTACGGTATTCTCATTAGCGAACGAACCGCTGAAGATATCAAAATCCGCATTGGCGAAGTTTATGAGCATGATAAGCCCTTATATATGCGGGTCTGCGGTCGTTCTCTCAGCGAAGGCACACCCAAGGAAGTTTTGATCTCGTCCAAAGAGACAATCGAAGCGGTTGAAGAACCGTTGATGGCAATCATCGACTCGATTTGCTCCGTCATTACAGGTATGCCTCGAGAGCTTTTCACCGAGATCTCTAAGAAGGGCATGGTTCTCACAGGTGGCGGCAGTATGCTCCACGGTTTGGATAAGATCATCGCCAAGGTAACCGGTGTTCCCGCGCATTTGGCGCAACGTCCCATTACCAGCGCTGTTTTAGGCGCGGGTAAGCTATTGCCCTATTTGGACAAGATGCCTGAAGGACTGGTGAATCTTCCTGCCAAGATGCGATAAACGTCTTTACGAAAACTCAAACGGGAATTTCAGGGATCTGTCCTGAAATTCCCGTTATTTTACCTCAATTATGCAGTAAAGGAGCTCTCCCATGAATGAACAAAAGCCAGCCTTCCCCGCAGCCTATATAGACTGCTCCGTTTTCCGTTTTTTTGAGGATATCTGCGCCATTCCTCACGGTTCAGGTAACGAAGCCGCTATCGCTTCTTACATTGAAAATTTTGCTTCCAAAAAAGGGCTGTTTTGCCACCGCGATGAAGTCCACAACGTCTTTATCCGTCTTCCCGCTTCTGAAGGATGCGAGCAAAAACCCGCGTTGCTTTTACAAGGTCACACCGACATGGTTTGCGAAAAAGAAATCGAGTCCCCCCATGATTTCTCCATAGATAGCCTTTCCCTTTTCATTGAGGACGGCAAGTTAGGTGCTAAAGGCACCACTTTGGGAGGAGACAACGGCGTTGCCGTTGCCATGATGCTGGCACTTTTAGACAGTCCTCCCGAAAAGCACCCCACGATCGAGTGCCTGTTTACAGTATCAGAGGAAACCGGACTGGAGGGAGCCAATGCCTTCGATCCTGAAGCAGTCAATGTACAAGCCAAGACCATGATCAATTTGGACAGTGAGTCGGAAAGTACGGTTACCGTTGGTTGCGCGGGCGGTGTTCGCACTGACATTACGTTTCCTGTGATCCAAGAGCCCCTGGATAGCTGGTATCTGCCTCTGCGAGTTTCCGTCAGCGGTTTCTCCGGAGGACATTCAGGGGTGGAAATCAACGAAGGACATACCAATGCCATCAAGTTCTTAGTCCGCTTGCTTGAGGAATTTCCGGGCACACATGATTACTACCTCCTGTCCATAGAGGGTGGCGGCAAGGACAACGCCATTCCTCGGGATGCAAGTGCCATCGTTGCTGTTTGCGCTCAGTCCTGTAGTTTCGTGGGCATTCGTAAATTTGAAGAAGAGATTCTGGCATTCGCCGAAGTGCTTCGAAAAGAGCCCCATGTCATTCCCGCAGATAAGAATTTTGTCTGCACGGTCAGTCATGAAAACGGATTGCCCAAAATTCAAATGAAAAACGGGCATAACATTTTGCAGTTCATTTATCTGCTTCGGGACGGTGTCTTTACCATGAATGCTCACATCCCCGGTCTTGTGGCAAGTTCCCGAAACCTTGGAATCGTCAAAACGCTGACAGACGAAGACGGCAACCCCACAGCTGTCCAGTGCTCCTTCTCTTCCCGCTCGGCTTGCGAAAGCCAGTTAGACGCCAGCGAAAGCGAGCTTGCAGGGCAGGCGGTGATCTGCCAGCTACAGGAGCTTGACCTTTCCGCGATTTCGAAAGATACGATTGCCGAAGAGCTCATCAGCGTGCAATTTGATTCCCACGGACGCTATCCCGGCTGGGATTACGCCCCCGTCTCCCCCATCCGTGATCTTTGGTGCCAAATCGCCACGGACGTGTTGGGAAAAGAACCGCGCATCGAAGCCATCCATGCAGGTTTGGAATGCGGAATCCTCCGTGCCAAGATGCCCGATATGGACATCATTTCGGTAGGACCCGATATGTGGGACATCCATACGCCACGCGAACGTTTGGGTATCGACTCCACCGAGCGAGTCTACAGAATTTTGCGACAGGTTGTTGCGAAAATGGCAGAATAAAGTAAAGGAACCGACCGTATTGGGTCGGTTCCTTTGTTTTTCACCACGACATTCAGCACTTACGGTTGCATTTGCTCTTACAACAGCACATCTCTTTAACAGCACAGATCATCGCCATGGCGGCACCTACCATCAGCGCGCCAAGGGTCAGGTCAAGCATACGGATCTCCATGGTGCCTTGTTTGGTCATCATATTCTTCCCTTGTCCTTGGTGCTTGCCTTGCTGTGGCTGCCCTTGGGACGCGGAGCCGTTCCCGGTATTCGTGCCTTGTCCGTCTCCTCCGATCACGCGGGTGGTGATGTCATAGGAGATTCCCACACGAGCGGACATAAAACGGTTGCAGAGATCCTTACAGGCGGTCATCATCTTTTGACAACAACCACCCGTTGCCCCATAGGCGTTATTTTCCCCACTCCCGTCTTTCGAAGCCGTCTGGACCGTTTGAGATTCGGTACTGAACACATTATTTTGGTTATCATTCATAAAAAATACCCCCGATGCAACGTGATTGCATCGGGGATAGTATATGCAATAATCAATCAAACATAGCATGAAAATTTTACATGGTCAAGTTTCGGGCACAACGAGAGTGAAGCCGTATTCATAATCGCCGTTCTCATATTCGACGTAACCCATCTTTCTTCCCGTTTGAGCGATCCGCAGGACCACGTAATAGGTGCCCGGCTTTAATTTATCCACCGGTGCCAGGCTTTCATCCGCATAACGGTCGGGCTTGATGACAACATTAAAATGCTCGTCGTAAACCTTCATCGAAACAAGATCCGGCTCAAGCTCTTCCAAAAGCTCATAATGAACCCCCAAATCCTCACCCCAAGTCACCACGGGCAATCGGCTGTATTCCTTCCAAATCCACAAATCGAGTCCATCGCTGTCTATGTCGTTCACCCATTGTCCCAGATCATCCCAATAACGTTTTGACCCACAACTGTAGGGACGAAGGAAGGTATAATCTCCGTTACACGCAATCATGACCTTTGCATCAATTGGTTCGATCGGTTCAAGCTCAATCATGTCATAGGTCACGGTCAAAGCAGCTTGACTGTTTTCGGAAACGTTCAAACGGAAGCCATACCAATACCACCCCTTCTCTCGGTGGCAAGTCAGTAATTGATCCATCTTTTCCAAATATTCCTGACCTCTTTGCAGGGTATGCAGCACCACATAATAACATCCGGGTGAAAGTGTCGGCAGTTCTTCCCAGCGACGATTATCGCTGTCCAACACCACGTTAAATGCCTCGTCGTAAACCGTAATGCCGTTATATTGCCCATACCCTTCCACATCTTTGATGGTCATGGTAAATCCGTCGGTATAGGTGAAAGTGGGCAAGGTTCCACTCACGTGAGCCAAAACCGTAGCGGCATCATATCCGCGTCCCGAATACTCCTCACCCGTCTCCTCGTCATATCTCGTATGCACCGTCAAATAGGGCGGCAACAGAACCCGATCATCTCCCGAACCCGCATAAACTTCCACGTCCACCGGGTTCAAGGGCGCGTAAGGGCTGCTTCCGTCCCCTAACACGTCCACACAGAAAACAAATTGGTACATAGTACCTTCATAGCCCTCGTCCTTGATATAGTTCCCTTGCTTGAAAGCGGTTACCATTACATAGTATGTTCCATCTAACAAGCCAGCAAGCAGGTCACGGATCGTCTCATGATCAAAGGAGCAAGAACCTGCAAAAGTAAGATCCGAAAAGAAAACTTCCGCGTATTGAAGCTCCAGGCTTTGATTTTCGACTTTCATAGACAGATCATCAGCATACGGGATCGTAGGCCATTGGTGTTCCAGCAAACCCTCCGGCTGTGTTTCCACCTCGTCTTCCTCATGATCTCCCCACAGATTTTTCCCATAGGTGACCACCATTTTTTCTTGGTCTTCATTCCAATACTGCGTCCACTGTACGTTTTCAATGGGTGCAATGGTAAAACCACCCGAGGAAACCACAAGTTGGGCATCCTCCGGGACGGGAGGGTTGTCATAATCAGGCTTTTTGTCGGTAGCAGACGCGACGTTTTCAAGGGTGTCACTCAAAAGTCCAGCAATCCCCTCGGAAGGGTACAAAGGATCCTTGGCTGCCCGTTGACCAGCCCAAATGATGCCTGACAATACTGCCAAAGCTACTGAGGCAGAAATAACCGCCACCACCCATGGCTTTTCAAAAAAGCCAATCCATTTATAGCTTTTAGAAGACTTTTCAAATCCGCGCAAATTAGGCGGCAGAGCATCGGCTAATAACTCATCACTGATCCCGTCCAACATATCCATCATTTGAAAATCTTTTTTATTCATATCGGTACCCCCTTTCTTTCAAAAAAATCTTGAATTTTTCTCGTGTTTTATACAACCGCAGAGACACCGCATTGGGAGTCATGCCCCAAGATTTGGCAAGCTCCTTGACCGAAGACATATACCAATAACGTCCAATAAAGAGGCGCCGATCCGTATCGTCCAAGGTTTTCAAAAACATCGCCACACATTCTTTCAGGTGATCTTGCGAATTATCTACAGGTGTCACATCAGCCAATTCTTCCAAAACCACCTCGAGGTTTCGATTTTGGGACTTACTGTGCAGACTGCGGTATCGGTCAATCGCCACGTTGCGCGAAACACGACTGATAAATGCCGATAAGGAGCGCGGCTTTTGCGGTGGAATGCTGTTCCAAAGCTTCAGATAGGTATCGTTGACACATTCTTCCGCATCAGAACGGTTGCCCAGTATATTTATAGCAAGCCGATAACATAGATTTCCATATTTCGCCGCAGTTTGCACAATCGCTTGCTCATCTCTGGCAAAATACAGATCAATGATTTTATCGTCTTCCATAGCGCCCTCCTTCATCGTTTTTTGAAAGCTTTCATCCATTATGACGGATTTTTGGGTCAAATTCTTTCCAAAATCAATTTCTTTTTTGAAAAAAAGAAGAAAATATGGGTATACTATCATCAAGGAAAAAATTTTTTCTTCTACCCCCATTTTTTGAATACCGTGTCGTATTTTAATAGTGGGAGGACAAAATACAAAATGCATCGTCCTTCACAACAGCAAAGGAGAACCGTTATGGATATGTACAACAAGCAGAATGATATACATCTTGAGCCTGTATCTCACGGACATCAAGATCCCCCCTCACCGCGTATTTCCAACCGCATATTTGCAACCAACTGGGGTCTTGCCATCATTGGCGGCTTGATCGCTCTGGCTATTGGCGTATCTATGCTTCACAATGGATATGCTGAATCAAGAGCTGAAATGAGTCCTGAGATGGAGCAAGAAACGGTTGCTCTCCTTCCCTTATCCGAATGATTTCATTTCTTCCCTTCCTTACTTTTTGCCCGAGCCTTTCGGGCGGGGGTAAAGCCGTATGTTTTGCCCCTCTTTCCTTTGTTTTCATCTTCATTTTTCTTTCTCTCCTCCCGTCAATGCTTCCTTCCATTGACGGGGATGGCAGGACGAATGTCCTGCCATCTTTTTTTTTATACAAAATACCCCCTCGCAAATGCAAGGGGGTATTGGATGCGGAATTATTCCGCGGTCAGACCGGAACGTTCGATACCTTGTACCAAGAAGTTCTGGCAGAAGCAGTAGAGCACGACCAAAGGCAGAATGATACAAATACCGCAAGTATTTCGAATTGCGGAATAGTACAGGTTCTGACCTGCGTAATCCATCTTCAGCGAGCTGGGAATATCAACGATATCGGGCATCAGCTTGATCTTATTGGTGGTAAAGAACAGGTTGGTGTAGAAGTCATCCATCCACTGCCAGCAGAAGGCAAACAGGAATACTGTTACCATCATAGGAATAGACAGAGGCAGGATGATGGTAATGAAGGTACGGAACACGCCCGAACCATCAATATACGCGGACTCTTCCAGTGCATCAGGCACACCGTTGAAGAACTGACGGAGCATGAAGATGTACAAGCCGTTCTTGAAAGCAAGACCTGTTGCGGAAAGAATGATCAGCGGTGCGTACGTGTTGGTCAATGCCAGCGCGTGATCCTCCAGCTCAAAGAGCTTGATGTTTGCCAAAATATTGTTGATAGCATCAAAGCCCTCGATGTCAATGGAAGCGCCACCGCTCAAGAAGGAGAGAATACCCCAAATATCAAAGTAACGGAAGCCCATGAACATGGACAGCTGCAGGGTCTGGTGAGGCACGATCATGGTCAACACGACCAGCGCGAAGATCAGCTTATTGCCGCGGAATCTGAACTTTGCAAGACCGTATGCGATGAAGCAGCAGACGAATGTCTGAAGAACGCCGCAGATCAGGGAGATCAGGAAGGTATTACGGAAGGCTTCAAAATAATCCAGTTCCGTAAGCACGGCTTTATAAGTATCCAGCGTAAAGTTCTTGGGGATCAGACGAACCGTCACGTCTACGAAGTCCTCGGGAGACATGAAGGAGCCTGCGATCTTTGTCAAGAAGGGATAAAGCACGACATAGGAGATACCCACGAGCAGAACCAGACGGAAGATATACCAACCCACCTGCTGGAAGAAGTACAGATTCAAAAACTTTGCCTTGAGTCTTTCCTTCAGAGGTGTTCTGTCAAATTCCACCTTGATCTTATTCTTAGATTCCTTTTTGATTTTAGGTTGTTGCATATTTACATCCATTGTGCCACCTCCTTATGCGTCACGCTTTTGATAGAACACAAAAGCGGAGAAGATACCGACAACCACAAGAATGATGAGAACGACGATGAGGAAGTATACCCATGCCATGGCAGAGGAGCGCACCTGACCGTCCGTTTGCTGATACACCGAGCTGATGTACGTCATAACCGAGTTGGAGTCGGTGGTGAAGGAGTCGATAATGGTATAAACACCGTTTACCAAAATCATCGGGCTGATCATGGGGAAGGTGATCTTCCAGAAAGTTTCCCAAGAGGTTGCACCGTCAATACGGCACGCCTCATAAATCGCGGGAGAAATCGACTGCAGACCCGCCAGGAAGATCAACATCTGTACACCGGAGCGATTAACAATATCGTAGATGTTGTTGATGATATCGACAACGTATTCGACAAGTTCGGTACCGATCTTCATAGAAGAGAACAGACGGGAAATATCCATAGCAGACACAATCTCAGTGGACGCGCTTCCACCGGAACCGTCATTGATACCGGATTCCATCATCGTACCCAGAATGTTCTGACCTTCGATGGACTCCATGATACCGGTAGACAGGATAACGGGGATGAAGAAGATCGCACGGAAAGCGGCACGTCCTGCCATCTTCTGGTTCAGAAGCACAGCCATGAACAGGGAGAAGATCAGGATTGCGGGGATATCGAATGCCAACTCGCCCAGACCCGAAATAAGGGTCTGAACGAAGCTGGGGTCGGTGAGGAAGGCATACTCGTAGTTGCCAAAGCCCACCCATTCAAGCTCAAAACCACCACCGGTGATGATCTTGAGCTCATTAAAACTCATATAAAGAGAGTTCCAAATGATAGGAAGATATACGAATAAGAAACCGATCACGAAAGGCAGAACGAATATCCAACCCGCCCGAGCCTTTTTACGGTCCAGAGAAGCAACTTTCCGCTTCTTTGTCTTGGGCGCGCTGACCGTTCCTTGAAGGTTTACTTCATTGGTCATATTATTTTACCTCACTTTCCTTTCTGATCTCATCAATAATCAATAACAACGTAGCTGTAAGCGGGAATGGTATACTGGACACCATTGTAAACCACGCTGACAGAGAAGTTGTTATAGTTAAGGACGAAGGTTCTGTAGCTATTGTAACCGCCTTCAGCATTTGCAGAGCCATAAGTGACTGCCACGATTCTGCCATCATCGGATACGTACTTGGACTCATCCATCTCTTCTTCCTCGACGCTGCTGGAGGTCTTACCGATCAGAGAATCGATTTCCTCTTCCGTCATGGTCTCGGAATACTGGACCACGTACCAGCGGAGCAGAGACTTCAGACCCTGACCTGCAGTATACAGATCATCGCCATAAATCTCAGCAACATGGAAGGAAGGTTTCTTATCTGCACCAAGCTCATCCAATGCGGAAGAGTAGAACTTGTACTTGAAGAGTTCTTCCAACTCACTGCGGAGTGTCTCGCGAACGTCCTCTTCAGCGAAGAGTGCGTCGATCAAAGAATCCACTTCTGCGTTGCACAGTTCGGTCAGAGCCTCATCAGTCATCCAAGCGGACAGAGACAGGTTGGGAATCTCTCCTCTGGCGGTTGCGCTCTTGATGACCAGGATGAGAGAAGAAACCTTTGCATTCAAGCTCTTGTCGATCTGCTTAAGTGCGTTCTTCAGTTTCTTTTCATCAATCGAGGTAATCTCGGGAGCGTCTTCACCCAGCTCATAGCCCTCAAAGCTGTTGAGAAGCAGGTAGCTGAAGTAGTTGAGCACGTCCTCAGCAAGATCATTCTTACCATCTACGTGATGGGTGATCTTGGACGCGATCTCTGCAGTGATGCCGGTCACGTTATACTCTTCATTAGTAAATGCAGCAAATACAATGTTATAGATGTCGTAGACATCGGCATTTTCGGGAACTTGAGTAAGCAGCTTGTTGTAAAGCTCTTCAACGTTCTCACGAATGGAAGCATCAACCTGACCCAACTCTTTGTCATAGTAGAAGCTATCGTAAGGCAGCTCGGCGCAAACAGCCAGATATGCGTAATAGACATAATCACGGATCTGAATTGTTGCGTCCTCGCCCTCATCGAAGGAATACTGGGACAGATAGTCGGTCACAACACCAATGATGGTATCCACATCCTTGTTGTCAGCAAGTGCTTCTGCAATCAGCTTATCGACTTCTGCAATGGCTTCCTTCTTGGTTACGGGGTTCTCATCATCAGCCTTGCTGGGCAGATCCAGGTCAAGACCGGGTGCCTTCTTACCAAGGACAGCATCAGCAGCCAAAACAGTCATAGCATGCATCAGCTCTGCCTTCACATCGCCATAGTTGTCAGCCAGGATAGCCGCAATCTTGTCAATGGAAGCCAGCACGCCAGCGTCATTCATCAGCGCAAGGTAGATCGCAGCTTCAGAGGTGTCCTCACCGGTGTAGTTCTTAACGAACTCATCCACCAGCAGTTCAAGGCTATCATCGGTCACAGAGGAAACCTTCATGACATGGAGGGTTGCGGAAGTATCTTCGGGAAGAACTTTGCTCAAAGCCTTCTGATAGTACAAAGCTTCAGCATAAGCACGAACATCTTCGGCAAAGGTATCAGGCGTTGCGTAAACAACCTTGGTTTCAGCCTTTTCTGCGGACTTATCAACTGCAGCCTGAGCAACAGCCACAAGCGCTGCCCACTGCTCATCGGTAAAGAGATCATCCAGGTTGTAGTTGCCCTCCTCTACCTTGGAAAGAACACCGGAGGTACCGGTCAGTACCTTGTCGATCTCCTTCTTGATATTGGTAGTAACCGTAGAAATGTTGGCACTGTTAGAAACAGTCTTACCCTTATCGTTCACACGAGTGGGAACAAAGTTCAGGCTGGGGATAACGGCGTTATCACTGAGAGAAGTGATACGAGCAGTCAGAACATGCAGATAGTAGCTCAGCACGTGCATATCCACCTCTCCCAATTCCTCCCAAGAGGAGTCGTCGGAAAGCGTAGGATCAAAGCTATAGTTTTCACCGAGAAGCTCTCTCATGTAGTTTACAAGACCTACGACAGAAGACTCGTCTGCGGACAACGCATACTTCTCGATAAGTTCGTCATCGCTCAGACCACGATTAGCTTCGAGATAGCGGAGCAATTCCAGTTCGTTAATGTTCAGACCGTAGTCCTTATTCAAGAACATATTGAAGAGGTTTTCCATCTTACCCACGGCTGTATCATTGCCATCGCCATAAGCGTTCAAGATCAACTGAGACACGTGAGTATGGATGAAAGTATCCAGCTCAGCCTTTTCAACAGTCATATCGAACTTAATACCCAGCTTCTGCTCCATCATGTTCTTGGTGGCTTCCAGCTGCTCGGCGATCTCGTCGATAATGCTCTGAGGAATACCGTCGGTGGAGTTGATCAAGAGCTGACCTTCCTCGGCATCCTTAAGGAGCTGGCTCAGGTTCTCGTAAGCAGTTTCCATAGCAGCAACGGCTCTGGAAATGTTACGGATGTAAGTCAGAAGCTGACCTCTTGCCTGCTTCTGAGAAGTCTGTGCGGTTTCAAGTTCAGGCAACAGAGCTTCCTTTTCTTCGGGAGTAGCCGCATCATAGCGAGCTTCCAGTGCCAAGTAAGCCTCGTTTGCTTCAACAAAGGTAGCATAGCGGCGCTCAAAGCTTCTATCACCGGTTACATAGAGATAAGCAGCACCGGTAATACCGCTATAGTTAGCGAGACAGAGGTCGATAAATGCCTTCGCCTGAGCTTCAGTGCTGGCGATCTTGTCGCGGGCATCCGCAACGGCATCATTCTTCATCTGCTCTTCATACTCTGCCTTGTTGCTCTGGAAATCAAGGACGGCATTGAAGTCGTTGGTGATATCCGTATAAAGCTCATCGGTGTCGGGTACACGCATACCGGACAAGAACTCGTGACCGACGATCGGCTTATTCTGGAGGTCCTTGGTAATGCTGTTGATCTCGTTATAAATCTCGATGACGTCATCGTACCAGATATCATAACGGACAGAGTAGTACTGGCTAGTGAGGAAGTTTTCCTTCAGAACCTGAGTGTTCTGATAGGACAGCGTGAAGTAGATAGCGGCACCGTTTTCGATGGCCTTCAACTTTGCGTAGTTCAGGTCACCTTCCATGTTCAGAGGAGAACCTGTGAAGTTTGCATAACCGTGAAGGACAACACCGATGAAAGGAACGCTATAGCTTGCTTTGATATAGCGGCTGGAATCCAGGGGAGCGCCCAGGATGTGGTCAACGTACTGCCAGGTATATGCGTTACCGCCATTGACCATGACCTCCAGGTTAGCGCCATCCTTTGCGGTGAAGTATTCCAGTGCCTGAAGCACGAAATTCTTGGAGTCCGCGCGGTTGTAGGGTTCATCCTCGTCGAAGTCGGAGTTCAAGCTGTCACCCAAAGTGGAAACAGAGATACCGGTTACGTTATCATACTCCAAATAGTTGCCAATCAGCTTCTCATAGAAGTGATTGAAGTATGCGGGAGAGATTGCCAACTCGAAGAAGCCCATATGTCTCTGACGAGTAGCATAGTAATAACGCTTCTGGGTGTAACGGTCGTCGATGGTTCTGACGGCGTGTTTACGGAGATTCAGACCGTCAAACGCCTTATCCATTCTGCGGTATACATAAGAGAAGTTGAAATCGGGGAAGATGCCCAGGTTGCCCTTATCGAGCTCAGCTACGTAAGCTTCGAATGCGGCATATTCTTCTTCGGTTTCGAAAATATTATTTTCTTTAGCGAAAGTCAGAAGAACGGAATAGTCACCGTCATTGATAGACTTTGCGAAATCAACCAGTTCCTGGAAATCAGTTTCTTCACTGACTGCCTTTTCCCACTTCAACTTGTAGGGGACGGTAGCAAAGAAACCGCCGTTAGCATGACCTGTCAGCTTGAAGTTGATGTTGTTGACACCATCCGAAAGAAGTTCTGTAAACATGGTTTGAACGTCCTGGAAGGTGGTCAGGGGTTTCATGACTTCCACGGGAACGGAAGCGATCTTTTCAACCGTCTCAATGGCACCAAAGGATTCGATATACAGCGCGATATCATCAGAGGTCTCTTCATCGGAGAGAGGCGCGAGAATACCCTTCTTGATGAGGTAATCGCGGTAAGCAACTGCCATACCCATCCAGGTTGCATCGTACCAGTTGCCGGAAGGAATCTCCTTCTCTGCGGCAATGTTGGCATCCGTCAGCATAACGTAATGGATCTTGTAGTTACCTACGTATTTACGAGTAGAAACAACGGTCCAGTCAGTAGCGGTACCAACAGAGATGGCGTCTGCCATATTGTAGGTATCCTGAGGTCTGGGATAGAAGCTCATCTGAACCGAATCGTAAGGATGCTTGACGCCTTCATGAACGGTTGCGATCTCAGCCATGGAGTCGCCTTCTTCAATGATGGCAACGAAACCGCGATTGACTTCGTTTTCCACAGCCTCAGCACTGCCAGCAACCAGCTTGCTGTAGGCAGACAGATATGTGGGCAGGGTGGCACCTTCTGTACGAACAGCTTCCAGTGCATCGAAGATCATACCATTGATGGTCGTGGTCTCGGTTTCACCGGTGTTCTCATTGAACTCATTGAAGTCGTAGTATCTGGTTTTTTCAACGATACCGTACACAGGATAGCGGACAGTCTGCTGATAAGTACCGGAGATCTCATGGTACGCATAGTCCGTACCGTAGACCTTACTTGCCACAGAGTTACTGGTGACATCTACCAAATCCTCAAAGGCAAACAGCGCACCCGAACCATCGGGGAAGAAGGTATAACCTTCGTACGCGTTGTTACCTGTGCCCATATAAGGCAGGACACAAATGCTTTCCAGCTGGAACTTGGACTCGTTGAAGCGAATACCGTTTGCGGGCAGACGGACGGTAAATCCGTCAGCATCGATGGTATACTCCAGAGCCAACTTGAATACAGGGGGGTTCTCGTCTTCGCTCTCGTACTCAGTGAGCTGGTGGTCATAGTCCATTTCCTCATAAGAGTAGTTGGGGCAAGCAGTCTTGATATCCTCCTCGCGCTTTTCAAGCTCGACAGTGGTAGCGGTGGGGTCGAACACATAGATGTTCATGTCCTCAACAACGGGATAAACCGACAGAAGGTCCTGCTTCAGACGGTCAGAAGTACAGAACTCCAAACCCTTGAGCTGGTAATAAGACATGAACTGCTTGAAGTAAAAGTTGTTCTCGTCTCCATCATAATATTCAAGAAGAGGGAGTCTGATCAGTTCATCGAAACGCTCCTGCTTGATCATACGGGGAACGAGGCGTCTTGCTTCCTCACGACCGATCGTGTACTCAACACGGATACCGTTTTTGATGTTCTTAACCTTGATCTGGTTACGAGCAGCGGCATACTCAAAGCTGAAATACTCCTTAGGACGGCCGTTTTCGGTGTAGCGGACAGCGATCTGGGACATCAACTCCATCTTGACGCTCTCCACGGCGGAGGTTGCGCCGATATCATAGGGGTTGGTGAACAGGATCTGACCTGAGGTAAGATCCTTGACGGCAACCTCACCGGAGAGGCTATCAGCGTACATCTGATAGTTACCCTTGGTGGTCATAAGTTCCATGGTTGCCAGCTTTTCCTCGGGGGTGGCATATACCTTGGTGGTATAATGCTTAATAATGGCATCCTCATCCATCACGTCCACAACAGCGGTTTCGGGGGTGGATTCAGATTCAGCTTCGGCTGCCACATTAACGGAAAAGACAGTCAGCGTGCCGCACAACATGAGAACAGCTAAGAGCGCGGATATGATTTTTTTGGTGATTTTCATTATATCTTTCTCCTATCTGCGTTATAGTCTGTACTGAATTTCTGTAACGATGTTTGTAATCAAGTTGACGATCTTTCCAATCAGAGTGGTAAACAGGACTGCCACGAACATGATGAAGACCATGGCAACGATGGTGCCAAGGAAGGTGATCACGTTCTTACCCATGGAATAGTCGTGGGTGACCATGGTGCCAAAGAAGACGAGCAGACCCAGCCAGATGAATGCCAGAGTGCCGATGAAGCCGATGATATCGACCTCAGTGGTGATACAGAAATTGGAATAAATGGTTGCGGGAATGATGAGCAGGGGCAAGGGTGCCAAGCTGTAGGAGGTAGCTACAAAGACATCCTTGAAGGAGCCTTCGCCCTCAAACAGGGTGGTCAAACACCAGTTAGCCAAAACAAACAGGAACAGGGGAACGAGAACGCCCAAAACCTGTGCCCAAACGCTGGCAAAACCGCCAAAGGGATCCAGCAGGTAGCCCTGACCGATAGCCTGATAGTAGAAGGTTGCGATGGCGAGAACGATGTAGAAGATCGCGCCTCTGACAGAACCTCTCTTTTCATGCTTCAGATCCCAGAATCCATCGAAGGGATGGAAGATCAGGTGGAAGGCATATGCCAATTCCTGACCAAAAGTTCTCTTCTTACCGGAGGTTGCGACCTTCTTGTTGATCTTCGCCATACAACGGAAGAAGAACAGGACACCAAGGATCAGACCTACAATAATAGCGATCAGCAAGAGGAAGTATTGGGACATCCATTCCTTACGGATCTCCTTATAGGAGTTAGACCAGTTGTCGGTGTCGTAAGCGGACTCGAAATACGTCAAGGAGTTGGCATAGTCCTTATTACGGTACATAGCCTGACCTATACCGACGTAAGCGGAGTCGAAGTTGGAGTTTCTCTTCAACACTTCGGTCCAAAGATCGATAGCCAGATCAAAATCCTGATTTGCCTCAGCTTCGATAGCGGAGAGCAGGATGTTACCGTACTCGGTTCTCTGATAGACGGTGATATTATCGTTCGTCTTATCCAGGATCAGCATGTTATCTCCCTGATAAGAGATAGCCTCGATGCTGGCAAGGTTACCCAGCATGGTACCGTTGTCGCCGAAGGCGAACAGCAGGTTACCGTTGAAATCGTAGGTGTAGATACGGTTTCTGTTTTCGTCGATGATCGACCAGGTATCCAGAGGACCAACGGCTGCGTCGATGATGCGGGAAACGCCCGTGATGTCATCAGAATCGGAGGACATATTCACATAGTCGATCTCACCCGCGGGGATCCAGAAGCCGTTACGTCTCATGATCTCGTCACCGTTGGCGTTCAGGAGCTTTACGGGAGAGTAGATACCGTCTTTGGAACCGGCAGTAATTGCGCCGTCCACGTTAGCATCGTCAATGGTGGAAGTCGTAACGTAAACGAGACCCTTCTCACGGTTGATCGCAATGTTGTTAAACTCAGTGGAAACAAGAGACTCTTGCTGTTCTCTCTGCTCATCGGTCTGGAAACGGCGCCAGATAATATCCCAAGCGGAGATAGCAACCTGCTGAGCACCGATAAATCCGGTGAACTCGCCCTCGTCAGTCATGACGATGATACCCTGGTAGGTGGTAGAAGACACAACGTACAGTCTGTTGTACTGGTCTACAGCCATAGCCACGGGCTTATAGACGGAATCCTGATCAAACAGGGAGGATTCAGGCTCTTCAATGATCTTGACAAATTCGCCGAACTCATCGAACACCACGATACGGTTGTTACCGGTATCGCAGACCCAGATAAGCTTGCCATACTTGTCATTCTTCTCGCTGACGAAAACACCCTGAGGAGCGGCAAGGCTATCGGGAACGCCTTGATCGTTGGAGAAGGTGGTGATCGTGAATTTCACCTTGTAATAACGGTCCAACACAACGATACGATTGTTACCGGTATCAGCAATGTACACGTTCATTGCCTGGTCGGTAAGCATATCGCCGGGGGTTTCGATGGGCACTTCCAGACCCATATCATCAGAGTTCACGCTCTTGATGGCAGTGTAAGCATCAGGAGAGTACAAAGGATCTCCGTAAATGTCATATACATAGGTCTGATACGCAGAGCCTGCGGAGGTAGGAATCACGAATGTGGTTGCAACCATCAGCACGACAAACGCGAGGCAGAGTATTTTCTTTGTAACAGATATTTTCTTCATATTGTATACTCACCTCCGTTAATCCTTCATACCACTGGAACCCATGGTCTCGATGATGTTCGACTGAGAAATGACGAATACCGTGATAGGCACCAGCATCATAATGACCTGCGCGGCACCTGCGGCACCCTGACGCTTGATACCACCTGCCAGGATCTGACCGATGGCATAGTTGAACGACTTAAACTGCTCGGAATAGATGTACATGGAAGCACCTGCATTCCACAGACCCTGGAAGGAATAGATGATCAGGGTCAGCCAAGCGGGCTTAACCATGGGCATGGCGATAATCCAGAAGGTCTTGAACTCACCTGCACCGTCAAGTCGGGCAGATTCAAGCACCGAGTCGTTAACGTTGGTATCCATGAACTGCTTCATGAGGTACAAACCGAGAGACGAACACCATGCGGGGACAATGATAGCGAGGTAGCTATCCAACCAGCCCAGTGCAGACATCAAAATGAACTGGGTGATTGCAGTAACTGTCGCATTGAACATCAGGGACAGCTGAACCATCTGGAACATACCGTTACGGCCGGGGAACTTGATCTTAGCCAGCGCGTAAGCCGCCATGGATGCCAGCAACAGGTGACCGAAGGTACCTGCCAGAGAGGTCAGCACCGTATTAAAGATGTAGCGGGAGAAAGGAACCCAGGAGATGTTCATCAGGGTGAACAAATCGCGGTAGTTCTTAAAAGTAGGAGACATTACGTAGAAGCGGGGAGGATACATCCAAAGTTCATCAAGGGGCTTCAAGGACTGGATAACCACGTAATACATGGGCAGGAACATGAAGATACCCAGAATGATCAGGACGACCGAGATACCCGCGTCACCGCCCGCAGAGCGGGCGAGGACGACTTTATGTTTTCTTGTTCTTAATTTTGCCATATCTTCACCTCATCAAGTACCAAGCTTGGAAATAATCCGCTTGACCAACATATTGGCACCGATCATGATCAAAAACAGGATTACTGCGATGGTCGAGGAATAACCGATCTCGTAACGCTGTCCACCGTAGTCCTCCAGGTGGTGCATGATGGTGTGGGCACAGTAGTTGACCGAGGGGAAGCCTGCCAGAGCCGTAACGATACCACCGAAACCGAAGGAACCGGTGATAGCCATGATTGCACCGAACATCAGCTGGGGCTTCATGGAAGGCAGGGTGATATAGTAAAGCTCCTGCCAACGGTTACGGACACCGTCCACGGCACCTGCCTCAAACAGGGAGTGGTCGATACCCTGCAAACCTGCAATAAACGCCAGGAAGGAGGTACCGAGGGACGTCCACAGAGAAACGACGATACAAAGGGGCATGACGTAGGTTTCATTCTGGAAGAAGGCGATTTCGGTTTCAATAATACCCATCTCCAGAAGGATGGCGTTAGCCCAACCTTGAGAGTCGGAAGCGAACAGGGTACCCCAGATCAAGTACACCTGACCGGAAATGGAAGGCGCATAGAAGATCAAGGTAACCAGTGCACGAACCTTGGGGGGCAGCTCATTGATGAACCATGCCACCAGGAAGGACATGAGGTAGGAGGTAGGTCCTACGATCACGGCGAAGATAAATGTGTTCTTGCAGGCGATGAGGAATACGTCGTCGGAAAAGAACAGATCAACGTAGTTTTTCAACCAGACGATGTTGGGCATTTCCAACATGTTAAAGTCTGTAAAGCTGATAAAGATAGACAGAACCACAGGAACGATGGTGAACAACGTGAACAGGATCATGTAAGGAGCAACCATAACGTAGGCAACCCAGTTTTGGCGCATTTCCTTCAGTTTCCACTGAAACATCGTCATGTCACCATGATTCTTGGCCCGCTTTGCAGCTTTTTTAGTAGCCATTTACTCTCTCTCCTTTATTAAAATGTAGGAATTTCACGGAATCGGGATCAGTCTTCGATAGAAGCGGCAGCATCCTCGAGGAACTCTGCAGCACAATGCAACAGGGTTACCAGCTCGTCGCTGTTATCATAGACCTCGTAGGAATAGCACTTACGCAGCTTTCTCTTCTGATCCTTGGTCAGGGAGGTATCTCTCATATCGTAACCCATGACCTCGATCTTGTCAAGCACGTAGATATCACCCGTAGGATCGAGCTTGTTGTACAAAGCCCATACGGCTGTTGCACACTCGTTGATGGTTGCCTTATCGTCGCTCTTGATAGCCTGCTCGATCTGAACCATCAGGGATTCATACTCGGAGAGGAAGGCATCGTTTTCTCTGATGTTCTCAACAAGCTCCGTCAGCTGTGCGAGACGCTTGGACAGAAGATCCTTGTAATCGACGTTGCCATCGCTGAGGGTCTCCAGACCGAACTCGGCACGCTTACGTGCAATTTCCTTGTTGATGGTATTGATGTGTGTCATCAAAGAATCGGAAGGATCGGCGCTGTCATTATAAGCGCTGAGGAACGCAAAGTTGGTGTAACGGTCAATAATGTAAGCACCGGGATAGTTAGGAACGGATGCCAGGTTGTTGAACTGGAGCTGAACCTGTTCGTACTCATCAGTGGTCCAAGGCAAGCTTGCAAGCGCAGCCTTGTTTGCGGTTGCCTGCTTACCGGAGGGACCCAGGATAGCAACCATTTCGTTGGCGTAGTCCACCTGGCATTCTTCGCCGGTGTACCACTTCATGAATTCCCAAGCCTCTTCCTGTACATCCTCTTCACAGCCATTGACCATGACGCAAGCGGTGACGCCGGAAATGGAGACGTTGTTGATAGAACCGTCAGCCTGAATTTCACCGGGCAGAGGCAGGAACTCCCACTTACCCTGAATTTCGGTTGCGAAGACCTTCAGCTGGTTGTAGGTACCAACGTAGTCACCGATAACGATGGGCATTTCACCGGTACGGAAACGGTTAGCTGCATTATATACATAAGGGAAGGAATACATGGTGAAGAGGTTACACATCTTCTCAAAGGAGGCAAGCGCGAGCTGAGAGTCCAGATTGATGCGCATACCGCCGTCGGCGAAGAGGTCACCTCCCTGCTGATACAGGAAGATCTTGTAGTCGGTGGAAAGACCGATCTGCATGTTGTTTGCCTGCAGCGTGGGGATACAAGCCATGATATCATCCCAGCTCTTGGGAATTTCCAGTTCAAGGTCTGCCAGAATGTCTGTTCTGAGGAACATCATGGGGAAGCCCTGAACCTCGGGAAGTCCATAATAATGAAGAACTTCGTCGGCATCCTCGATACCAAGAACCAGCATAGCCGCCTCGTTGAAGTTTTGAGAGGTTTCTTCAAAGTCATCAAACCTATCAATGTTAAGCAGCGCGGAACGAATGGCGTAGTTGATAACGTCGCCCTGACCGCGGCCAAGAGAGACATCGGGGCCGGAACCTGCCAGAATGGAAGGCAACAGGGTACCTGCGGCAACAAGCTTCAGATCCACAGCGATGTCGGTGTCGCGGGTAAAGCCGTTGTTTACCAGGTTACGAAGCACCTGAGACTGGTCACGAGCGGATTCCATCCAAACTTCGATGGAGCCTTCTTCGTTTTCAGTCATTACGCCCATGCTGTCGTAGTCACGGAAGAAGGACTGGAAGAAGCCGCCGATCTCATGAACAAAGCTCTGCCAGAAATTAGGCTCCGCCTTAGGCATCTCAGCGCCCACGGGCTGGATCATCAGGTAGTCCAACTGGAGAGGCTGGGTCTGTGCGTCGGACAGGAAAGTACCCAACGTACCAATATCTGTCTTGAGGTTGGCAAGGTTCTTTGCCACCTCGTCGTCATCGGTACCCATCTCTTCGAGACGGCGTGCTACCTTTTCAAGGGTTGCCACGTTAGAAGACTTATCGCCTGCCAGCTCGGTCAACTCCTCTGCCAGCGCATACAGAGCACGGGACTGGATAACCATGTCAACCATGGTATCGGGCATAACCTGAGTGAAACCGTAGTCACGGTAAGAGTCAGGAGACGTACCGGTCAGCTTGATAATGTTCAGGTAGTCAGCGTTGATGGAGTTCAGAGCCTCCTGCGCGCGGCGAACCAACTCACCCATCTTACCAAGCGTTACCTCAAGGCGGATGGTGTAGACAACGTCCTTCTCGAGATATACGGGATATGTAACATCTTTATCCTTATTATTGATCTCGCCGTCTTCATTACTGTCATACTGAACGCCGCTGGACAACGCGGTGACCTGCCAGGAAGCGTTGTAGTCGTAGACCAGCTTCTGAGCCTCCTCGAAGGGAGCGCCGTTATAGTAGCCGTCAGCGCCCTCCTGCAAGCCATGGCTGAACAGGTACAAGGTACGGCAGGTATACATACCGTCCAGCACGTCCTGTTTGAAGCGGGATACGATATCATACATACCGGAGGTAGATACCTTGAAACGATACTCAACCCACTGACCTGCGGTTGCCCACTTTTCACCGCCCAGCGTATTCAGAACGGAGCGAGTCACATCGGAAGGAGAGTTGATAGCGCAGGAACGATCTTCGGTAGGATAAATGGTCTTACCGGAGGTTGCAGTAGACTCCTCGGCTTCAATCTTGATGAAATCCTTACCGGGTTCCTTGCCCTCATACTTCTTTGCATACTCTTCGTAAGTAGGCACGTCCTCTACGGGATACAGGATGATCTCCTTGATGGACATCGGCTCGTTCTGACCTTCGAGGGTGATCTTATTCTCACCCGCTTCCAAAACAAACTCGAAGTTGTTGGTGTAGTAACCCGTAGAATCACGGAGATAGTAATCCATCCAAATGGGGCTGTCTTCTGCGGTAGGACGAATCTCGTTATTGTTGATATCCGTCAAGAAGAAGCGAATGCCGTTTTCTTCGCAGAAGTTGCTCATTCCCTCGGTGATATGATCAGGGAACAGAACCTTTGCATAAGGAACAGTGTTAGTATCACCCTCTTTTGCCTCGGTGATCACATCGACCGTAAAGCCATGCGCTCTTGCAGCCTCCGCAAAAGCATTGACATCGCCCATATCAGCGGTATAGACATAAGCGGAATAGTTGTTGATCCAGTTCTTGGGCAGAGTCAGGAATCTTGCCTCTGCGAAAGGAACCGAGTCGTTAATTTTGAGAATACGCTCAATGGCGGTGGACTTATTGTGATCGGGATAATAAACGATCTTTATCGCGTATTTCGCGGTCTTCTCCACATTAACGAGCCAGGACACAGCACCATCCTGAGGCGTGAACAAGGCGCTCTCGCCCTCGATTGTCTTCATCTCAAAGCCCTCGCCGTTTTCTACGACGAACTTGTCGACGGCGACGCTGATAGCAGAATCAGCCTTCGGCACATCCTGGTTTTTCTTTTCATACTCATCGTACGAAATTGCGTTTAACAACTCTTTCAGATCCGCCAAGGAGGAGTCTGTAACAGACCCCGCGCCCTCGTTATCGGAACCGATACCTGAAGCAGACGCAACGACTGCAGTGCAGCCAAAAAGCATTGCGAAGCAAAGCAACCCGGCTACCAGTCTTTTCAATTTCGTTCCCAACATTCAAATTTCCTCCTGGTAAAATTTTCGGGACACAGCCCGGGACAGAACCGTGTCCTCAGGGTATGTTGCTGCCGTCAGCATACCACAGATGCGGAAATCACCCCGAACCTCTCCTGCGCGTCCGCCAAAATCCGGCTTTTTCCCGGCAGTCGGATGACCATTTCCCCCGGAGGCAACGGGAGAAGTGACCATTTTCAGCCGAAAATCCTTCCATCGGAGTCCCTCAAGGGATCAAACGAAAGATGCGGACATCGTGTGGCAGTCGAGGCAGGATCGACAGGAAAAATGCCCGATGAGGGCGGAAAAAGACGCTTGCGAGCACCTCCCCGCAAACGCTTCAGCCGTTCACCCAAAGACATTTAAGCCCATCAAATCACTCGGGATAGTTTGCAAAACACCCTAATTTGACCCTTGCATGATACCACAAAATCGCAAAATTGTCAAGAGCCGCAGATGTTTTATACATTAAAGAAACGCCCTAAACACCTCGTTTTTCTTCGTTCACAGTTTGTTAAAGACCGCGTGTTTCCAACGTTCCATCTGTTGCATCCGTTCCATTGACCGTTTCACCCGAAATGAAATTTGAATTCAATGTTGCGATTTTGCAATATTTTTTTCAGGGTTCATCATTTGTTCACATGAAATTCGTCATTATTTACATTTAACAAGCGATTTGTTTACACTTTTTCCTTTTAAAAAACACCATCCGATCGCAAATATATGCGATTTTACCTCACGGTCATTTGACGGCAATGGTGATTTTGCACAATTTTGGATGGTAATTTTCTACACTTTGGCGAATTGCACAAATTTTTATTTCCCCCACCGCCGAAAGTGCCGAGTTGCATTCTTTTGCAACATCCAGACTCGTTTTGCCATTTCGGATGGAGATCAAGAAGAATCCACTTGCAATCCCGTTGTAAATGTGTTATACTGTAAAGCAACACACAACTCACCGAAAAGAGGTTTTACATATGCCTATCACATCTTCCAAAGCAAGCCAAGCAAAGCCCGTTTTCCCCGTAGCCATCATCACCGAAAAGGGAGAGAAGCTGCTCAAGGGGGGTCACGTCTGGGTCTACGCCGACGAGGTCCTTTCCCTTGACGCCACGCCAGAAAACGGTGATATCGTCTCCATCCGCACCAAGAAGAACAAATTCATGGGGCTGGGCTTTTTCAACACCAACTCCAAGATTCGTATACGTTTGATCACCCGCAGCGCCAACGATACCCCCAACGAGATATTCTGGGCAAGGCGTGTAAGCTATGCCCTCGCCTACCGTTATTCGGTCATGGGCGAGGCAGATTTCAAGTGTTGCCGACTCATCTTCGGAGAGGCTGATTCCTTCCCCGGTTTGACGGTGGACAGATTTGAAAATATCCTTGTGGCAGAAGTACTTTCCATGGGTATGGAAAAGATTTTGGATTGGATCTTCCCTGCCCTTGTCACCCAACTCAAGGAGACATACGGCACGGAGATCGACGCCATCTATCTTCGCAACGATATGGCCATCCGCACCCTGGAGGGGCTCCCCCGCTTTGAGGGCTATTACACGCACCCTTCCCTGTCCCTCAAGACAGATGCCGACGGCCTTGACGGCACCACCAAGATTGTGGAAAACGGCATTATTTACACAGTAGACTACGAAAACGGGCAGAAAACCGGCTTTTTTCTTGATCAGAAGTACAACCGCCGCGCCATTCACGCCGTTTCTAAGGGGCGCCGCGTGCTGGATTGCTTTACCCACACGGGATCTTTCGGCCTCAACGCCGCGATTGCGGGAGCAGATCACGTCACCTCGGTGGACATCTCCGAGGATGCCCTGAAAACCGCCGCCGAGAACGCCGCGCAGAACGGGCTTTCGGACAAAATTACCTATGTCAAGGCTGACGTTTTCGACTATCTCCGCACCCTCGCCACAGGCCGCGGCGCCGCGCCCTACGACTTCATCATCCTCGACCCGCCCGCCTTCACCAAGAGCCGCGATACCCTCAAAAACGCCATCAAGGGCTATCGGGAGATCAATGCCCTGGCCATGAAGCTGCTCCCCCGCGGCGGGTATCTGGCCACCTGCTCCTGCTCTCATTTCATGACCGACACCTATTTCAAGCAGATGCTCCACAACGCCGCCGAGGATGCGGGCGTGTCTCTCCGACAGATCGAGGCGCGCCAACAAGGCCCCGATCACCCCATCCTTTGGAACGTGCCCGAGACGGATTATCTGACTTTTTATATCTTCCAAGTGGTATAATGCCACATTTGTTCTATCGTATGTTTATTTTTCTACTTTTAGTTAATACGCTTTGAGCAAATAAACCCGCCGCACTTACAGGTACGGCGGGTTTATTTATAAGATTACTTATTTTCTTTTTCTGCTTCCAATAAAGCCAATTCGCGTTTATCCCTTTTTAAAGCAGCTTTCTCCGCCTCAAGATCATTGAATGCATTTGCTCTTTCGTTTATTACCGTCTTAATGCAAAGATAAACCGTGTACATTATAGTTAAAATGTTTAAAAAGAAGGAAAGCGCAAGCGCAGCAATAGGATGGAGATCACCTCCAAATTCGTTTTGAACGAAGTATAGCGCAACAGAATTCAATATAATTAGCGTGATAATTGTCGAAACTATCCACCTTCCTTCAGGCGTTGCAATGATTCCACCAATTATTGTGGCTATTAAAACCAATGCTACCACTAAATACACCATGGCAAGAACGACTATATTTCTCGTCTTTTTTGTTAATTCAATAGATCGATAACCTCTATTTATTTCATCCCTTAATTCTTCCATTCTGCGAGCTTTCCTTAACCTAGCATTCGCTCGTTCTTCCTCCTCTTTGCGAAGACGCTCAGCCTCTGCTTTTTTTCTGGCCTCCTCATTGATAATACGTCCGCATTCCTCTGCCTTTTGTCTTGCATCTTTATAGGCCAAAATTTCCCCAAAAAGAGTTTTTGCATGTTCCCAATTCTGCTTCTCCATCATAGCACAGGCGTTTCTGTATTTGACTTGGAACAGCGACGTCTCCAAGGTGGATTTCAGATCATCATCCGCGAACTGTATCGCGCGCTTATAGCTGGCATGATCATCAAAAGGTGTCGCATACCCACCCAACATATCAAAATTCCTCACCCGCAATTCTGCCAACAGCTTACCCGCATAAGCGGCACCACATTCGGGATCAAGATTCAGCGCCTTTTCGCAGTACATGGTAGCGTCCTGCCACAAGCCATCCTCCAGCGACATAAATGCGCGTTTGATCAGATTGACCACGTTGGCGTTGGCACCCTTGATCACCACGTCCTCACCGTTCTCTCCGATCGGCTTCTTTTTCTCGGTATTCCGC
>JAZSFA010000090.1:0-15610 GCA_045531965.1 Eubacteriales bacterium | reverse complement strand
GTAGCAAAACTTCCTTTTTTAGCAAGGATTTTTTGCTTTTGCAAAATCAAGTTGATAGCAATTATGTTTTTCGAAAATCTTTCTTGCGGCTTCCGCCGCGCGCCGAGGCGCTCCCGGCCGCCCTCGGCACTGCCGGCCTCCCAAGTGAGGTGCAGGGGCTTCGCCCCTGCACTCCTTCAGCCCGATAAACAACAATTTACTTTACAATGAATGATTGAAAGAAAGGAACAATACCATGCTGACCATCCGTGATCTGCGTCTGAACAGCGCCGAGCCTTCTCTTTGTACCCCAGTCACTGGGCTGGACATGAGTTGGAAACTCCAATCTGACAACCAAAATGTCAAGCAAGTATCTTACCGCGCCATTATTCGCTGTGCCGATACTGCCGCCTCTGTGTGGGATTCCGACTTGGTCAAAAGCGCCAAGCAGGTACATATTCCCGTTGACATGACCCTTGCTTCCCGTACCGACTATACCTTGACGGTCACCGTCACCGATAACCATGGTGAGACCGCCACCGCCATCCTGAATTTTGCCACCGCCCTGAATCCAGAGGACTGGCAGGGAAAATGGATCAAGCCTAAGAAGCTGATGATGGGCTGGGCACCTTATCTGCGGCGGAAATTCTCCGTTACGGGTCCTGTGGTTAAGGCGCGTCTGTACGTCAGCGGTCTCGGTTGCGGGGAGTATTATGTCAACAACCAAAAAATCTCCGAGGATCTTATCGATCCCCCTATGACCAACTACGAGCGTGAGGTCTTCTACCGCGCCTATGACGTGACCCCCTTTATCAAAGAAGGGAAAAATGCCTTTGTCGCCCTTTTAGGCGAAGGCTTCTACGCCCAGTCCCGCGTGTGGTCTCACGAAGGCTTCTATTATGGCGATGCCTGTCTCATGGCTCAACTTGAGTTGACCTTCGGGGATGGCACCAAAAACGTCATTGCCACCGATACCGATGGCAACTGGTCGTACAAATATTCTCCCATCGTTCTGAATAACATCTACGGCGGCGAGACCTACGATACCCGCCTGGAAACCCCCGACTTTGCTCATCCCGACGGCGACGAGGACGGCTGGTGCGCCGTGGTGGAGGACACCACCCCCAAGGGAGCCTTGACTCCCTGCCTCATGCCCCCCGTCCGTATCTTCAAGGAACTGCCCGCCCTGTCTGTCACCAACTGCTCCGGCAAGGACGACGGCGCGTGGATCATCGACTTTGGCGAGAATATCGCGGGCTTTGTGGAGGTTAGACTCCCCCGTGCCGCCCGCGGCTCCCAGGTCACCCTCCGCTTTGCCGAGAACCTGGATTCCGACGGTCACCTTGACTTCCGCTCCGCAGGCTCCTTTGCAACTCAGGTGCTTCAGCAGGACGTCTACATTTCCCGAGGTGACGAGCAGGGCGAGACCTGGCGCCCCCGCTTCACTTACCACGCCTTCCGTTACATGGAGATCACGGGTTACTTCGATCTCCGCGCCTACGGCACCAACCCCGAAACGTGGATGTTCAAGGCCTACGCCATCTCTACCGATCTCAAGCAGACGGGTAGCTTTACCTCCTCTTCTGAGGACATGAACCGCCTGCAGGCTATCATGATGAACACCTTCCGTACTAACTACCACGGCTTCCCCGAGGATTGCCCCGGTCGAGAGAAGTGCGGCTGGCTGGGTGACGCCCAAGTGGTGTGCAATACCGGCATGATGAACTACGATACCGAAGCCGCCTACGAGAAGTATCTGAATGATATCCGCACAACCAACGAGGTCTACGGTGTCTGGCAGATGATCTCTCCAGGTAAACGCGGATGCGGTGAGGCAAGCCCCCTGTGGGGATGCGCCCAGATCATCATCCCTTACTGGATGTACTACTACTACGGCAACGAGAACGTGGTTCGCAAGAACTGGGACATGATGGAGAAGTGGGTGCAGCATGAGATCAACGATGCTAAGGCTGACAAGTCCCTCTACGCCGATGAATTGATTATCTCCCGCGGTCTGGGAGATTGGTGTCCTCCCATCGGTCATGACCATGAGAGACGGATGCCCGTTCCCGAGTCTTCTACCGCCATGTTCTATGAGATCATGATCCGCATGAGCGAGCTGTCCAAGGTGCTGAATCTTCCTGCCTCCATCGACTATGATCATTGGGCGGCACGCATCAAGGAAGCTTTTAATCGCCACTTCTGGATCCCCGAAAAGCATAGATACGCCACATGGGGAACCTGCGGTGTGGCACTGATGACGGGTCTATATCCGGAAGGCGAAAAGGAAGCCCTAACCGAAGCGCTACTGACCCTCATGAAGGAAGATGACTTTGCCATGTCCACGGGTATTTACTGCAACAAGTACCTGGTGCCCGCCCTCTGCGAGGCAGGGCAGGGAGATGTCGCCATGAAATATCTTTTCAACCGCGACCATGACAGCTTCGGAACCATGATGGATAAGGGTGCCACCTCCCTTTGGGAATGCCCCGAGCATGAATTCAGCCAGCCTCGCGCGGTGGGTTCGTCCTCTTATAACCACCCCATGCACTCGGGCTTTGCCTACTTCCTCTACGCTTACGTGGGAGGCATTACCCCTGTGACCCCCGGCTTCAGCACTTTCGCTGTAGATCCCGTCCCCTTTAAGGATATGAAAGAAGCTGAGGTCACCCACGAGTGTCCCTTTGGTACCATCCGCGTGGCCTTCCGTCCCGAGGGAGAAGCTACGAGATACGAGATTACGGTTCCCGCCGGCACGATCTGCTCCTTCGTTCCCACGGGTGCAATGCTGGGCTCCGGCGATCATGTGATCCTTGTGTGAGGTGATCCCGTGGAATTGAAAATCAAAAAGCTTCATCCAGCTGCCATCCTGCCTACCTATGGGTCAGCAGGGGCAGCCGGTGCTGACCTGTACGCGCTTCCCGAAGGTGATCCCATCACCATAAGTCCCGGAGAGACGGTCATGATCCACACGGGACTGTCCATGGCGATCCCCGAAGGTTACGTGGGACTGAACTTCGCTCGTAGCGGTCTTGCCTCTAAGAGAGGTCTTGCGCCTGCCAACAAGGTGGGGGTCATCGACTCTGATTACCGCGGCGAATTGATGGTCGCCCTTCACAATCATGGCAGCATCCCCCAAGTCGTAGAACCGGGCGACCGCGTTGCCCAGTTCCTCATCATGCCCGTCATCCAGGCAAGCTTTCTTGAAGTGGATGAGCTGGACGAAACCGACCGCGGTGCGGGCGGATTCGGCTCTACGGGCAGAAAGTAAAATAAGTAAAAAAGCCATAAGGCTAATAATAAAGGAGAAATCATGAAAAACTCGAAAACCAAAGGCTTGATCATTCTTGCCGCCGCCCTTGTTACCGTGGGTCTGGTCGCTTGTAACGGCACCACCGATCCTAAGGAGACCGAAGCACCCACCAACGCACCCGACGCTACTGTTGAGGTAACGGATGTACCCACCGAAGCGCCCACCGAAGAACCCACCGAGACGCCTACTGAGACGCCCACCGAAACACCCACCGAAGCACCCACCGAAGCGCCTACTGAACCCCCTCTGAAAGATCAGATTGGTCTTGACGTCAAGGAAGAGGATCTGAAGGACGTTATGCAGAATATCTTTGGTGGCACCCAGTCGCTGAAGGAAACCGTCATGTTCCTCGACAAGGGTGAGGTTAAGTCCCTTTTGTATCCCATTAAAGACATTGTTTCCGTCACTTCCTACGATGGTAAGACCGTCTATGAAGAGGGCAAGGATTACGTCATTGAGGACGGAAAGCTGAAGATTACCGAGGACTCCTCCATCAGAGTCATCACCTCCGAAAAGTACTACAACCACGCAGGCTCCCTCATTACGATGAACGGCAAGCCCATGTTCTGGGGTGAGAGCCAGGTGAAGCAGTGGCAGGTCAGTGTAACTTATAACCACGATGCCGCTTGGGAGGGCTACGCCCAGGAAAGCCAGCTTGAAATCTACCAGAATTTCGTCAAGAAGCTCATCGCAGGTGAGGACGTTACCATCTTCTTCTACGGTGATTCCATCACCTGGGGCGCTTGCTCTACTTACACCGAAAACGTCGATCCCAAGCAGGGGGCTTACGCCATGCTCTTTACCGAGGCTTTGGCTGATCTCTTTGGCTATAAGGTCAAATACGTGAATACCGGGTTGGTCGCTACTATGCCTTGCCATCCCGTTCCTACCACCGAATATGTGGGTGGTGAGCGCGGCACGATTACCTACGTTAATACCGCTATCGGCGGTTGGACCTCGACTGACGGTGTCAAGAACTTCGACCAGTTTGTCAAAGCACAGATCGAGGCACACGGTTGCGACCTCTTTGTTCTTGCCTACGGTATGAACGACGGTGGATCTTCCTCTTCAGCGACCAAGAACAACTTCAAGAGAATCATCGACGGCGTGCTGGAAATCAAGCCCGAAGCTTCTGTCATGATGGTTTCTACCATGACACCTCACAGCGGTTCCAACTGGGATTTCGCGCCCATCCAGGAGCAGGAGAGGCAGCTTCTTACTCTGGCTAAAGCCTACACTAAGGACGACAAGGCCGTAGCCGTTGCTTGTGTGCACTCCGTGTCCAAGGCAATTCAGGAGCATAAGACTTTTAACGACTACTCCGGCAACAACATCAACCATCCCAATGACTGGTTCTACCGTGTCTACGCCCAAACGCTGCTTCAGACACTCATCGGCTACGAAAACATGGCGTAAGAGAGGTTTGAATCATGAAAAAACAATACCCTTTCTTGATCATCGCACTTTTGCTCACAGCGCTCTTATGTTTGGCGCTTGTGGCTTGCGGTGGCAGTGATATCCCCGCAGAAACCACTCCCGACACGAATCCTTCCACGAATAAGGTCACCGAAACGCCCAATGAAACGCCTACGGACGAACCTGCCGTTTCCGAAACCGAACAACTCACCGAAGCGCCTACCGAGCCTTCCATCAAAGATGAACTCGGATTGGAGGTCAATATGTCTGATTTGAATACGTTGATGCAACCGATTTTCAAAGGTACTTTATCGGTCAATGAAACCGTGATGTTTTTGGATTATGGCGATGAAAAAACGTTGCTGTATCCCATTGAATCCATCGTTTCGGTCACTTCCTTTGACGGAACCAAGGTTTACGAGGCAGGGAAGGACTACGAGGTGGTAGACGGCAAGCTGAAGCTGCTTGAAGGCTCTGCCATTCCTTGTATCACTCGTGCCAAGTATTATAATTATCCTTCGCACCCTCAGATCAACATCACTGCCAACTACGAGGGCAAGAACGTCAATATCTACTGGGGCGAGGGTAAGCCCATGACCGACTACCAGGTCAACGTCAACTATACCCATGCCGATGCGTGGGAGGGATATACCCAGCCCTCGGAATTGGAAAACCTCCAAGGGTTTGTGAAGAAACTGCAGGCAGGCGAGGACGTGACCGTCATGTTCTATGGCGACTCCATCACCTTTGGTGCCAGTGCCACCTATATCAACAATTACGCTCCCTATCAGGACAGCTACCCCATGCTGGTGGTCAAGGCGCTGGCTGATCTCTTTGATTACACCGTTCATTACGAGACGGCAGGGCTGACCGGTACCGCCAACGTTCCCGCCGAGGACTATGTGGCTGGTGACCGTGGAGTCATTACTTATGTCAATACCGCTGTGGGTGGTTGGACGACAAAAATGGGACTGGACAATTTCGACCAGTATGTGCAGGATAAACTTGAGGCATATGGTTGTGACCTGTTCGTGCTGGGCTTTGGTATGAACGATCCCACCAATCCTCGCGGTGTGATCAAAAACATTGAAAAGATCATGACCCGTATTTGGGCTACAGATGACACCACCAACATCGTGCTCCTTTCCACCATGGTGCCCAATCCCAATGCCACCAACGGTTGGTACGGACAGCAGGACCAGCAGGAAGAACAGCTGGATAAGCTGGTTGAGAGCCACCGCAAAAGCGGTATGGCGTGTGTTGTGGCGCATATGACCTCGGTCAGTAAGGCAGTCCTTGAGCATAAGGATTTCCATGACTACTCGGGCAATAATATCAATCATCCCAACGATTACTTTGTCCGTGTTTATGCCCAAACCATTCTTCAAACCATCATCGGTTACGAAAATATGAATTGATCAATAAAGCGATACGTTCTTTGAACGTATCGCTTTTACTTTAAAATGCAGGTAAGATGGTTTTGGGACAGTCTCCCCCTTGACAACCTAACGACCATATGATACAATAAAAAGCACCAATGCCGTTAAAGCCGTTAAAAAGGAGGATTGCCTATGCAGTATTTGGAAAGCTTTCGCTTGCCCACGGACAGTGATGAGCTGAGCTTTGTTTTATCTTCGCCCAAGCTGGATATGACCTGCTATAATCGCAATACCGCCTACCCTTTCCATCTCTTTCCCCGCAAAGAATTGTCTAAAATAGACTTTGCGCCCATCACCGTCTTCTACGGCGGCAATGGCTCTGGAAAATCCACCCTCCTAAATATTATCTCCGAAAAACTGCGTCTGACCAGAAACGCCCCCTTTAACTATACCCCCTTCTTTGAGGACTACCTCGGCTTTTGTGACTATCGACTGGTCTACGGGAAGTCGCTCCCCAAGGAGAGTCGTATTGTTACCAGCGATGATGTGTTTGACTTCCTCTTGGATCTTCGGGCGGTCAATCAAGGCATTGATACGGCACGCGACGAAGCCTTTGCTGAATGGGAAACCTTGCGTAAAGACAGAAATTTCCGCCTTACCTCCTTGGAAGACTTTGAGGCGCTTCAAAAGCATAACCGCGCCAGACACATGACTCGTTCCGCTTATACCCACCGCCGTATTCCCGATAATCTGATCGGACGCTCCAATGGCGAATCTGCCTATGCTTTCTTTGTGGATAAACTGAGGGAAAACGCGCTATATCTTTTGGACGAGCCGGAAAACAGCCTGTCGGTCAGTCTGCAAAAGCAACTGGCGCAGTATTTAGAAGAATCTGTGAGATTTTACGGTTGCCAATTGATCATCTCAACCCACTCTCCTTTTCTTCTCTCCCTGAAAGGGGCGAAAATCTATGATTTGGACAGCACCCCCGTGGTCACAAAGCCTTGGACAAAGCTGGAAAACGTTCGCATCTGGCATGATTTTTTTGAAGAACACAGAGATGAGTTCAAATAAAAAAGCGCAACCGCTATCCGAACCCGTTGAGGGCTTGAGACAGCGGTTGCCTTGTTTGGGAGGATCATTCCTCCTCTTTTTTTTGCTTTTTATTGGTGCGTTTGAGATCTCGCAAAGCGACCATAAAGGTGTCGATGTCCGAAAATTCACGGTAGACTGAGGCAAAACGGACGTAAGCTACCTGATCCATCACTCGAAGCTTATCAAGCACCATCTCACCAATCTCCTCGGAGGAGATCTCCTGACGAAGGTTGTTCATCAAATCAGCTTCAATTTCATTGACGATCTGCTCAGCCTCTACAGGACGCTTGCGGGTGGCTTTCAGAATGCCTGCCATCAGCTTGGTGCGGTCGAAAAGCTCTTTTGAGCCGTTCTTTTTGGTAACACGGATTTGAAGCGCCTCCAGCATCTCAAAGGTGGTGAACCGTCTTCCGCAGGAAAGACATTCCCTTCTACGGCGGATGCTGTTGCCCTCGTCCATAGGGCGGGAGTCGATTACCTTGCTTTCAGGAAAAGCACATACAGGACATCTCATGGGGATACTCCTTCACAAATGAAATCACTTTGTCATTATAACATATTTGGTAAGATTTGTAAAGTACCCTGACGGATTCTTTTTGCCAACTGCAAAACTTACAGCGGACGGGGTAATCCCATCTCCGTCGGATAACAGCTCTTGACCACGTCCTGATAGACCTGTATCGTCAGTTCTTCAAGATCTTCGGGGTAAGCCAGCAGCTCCATGACCGTATCGTACATAACGGCGTTGACGTGGCTTTCCCTCAGACCGCAGGACAGATAAAAGGCTTTGCGCCGGACACGTTGCAGGGCATTATCTGCGCTGTCATCAGGTGCTTCTATCTCTAAAAAAAGGCGGGCACCACGTGCGTGACAATGATCACGGATCAGGGGAAGCAACTTGTGCCCGATCCCACAGCCCCGCAGATCGGGGGTAATGGCAAGATAGTCCAGAAGGACATAGTTCACGCCTCTCACGTTAGCATAGGCGAGGATCACCAGCCCCGCCACTGAGATCCGGGGCGTGGAGACCGTCAAAAGCTCGTAGCGATAGGCGGCGGGAGATACCGTCATATAATCAAAGGGTTTGCGCTCGAAAAGCGGAAAGGCATCCTCATACAAAGTGATGTAGGCTGACCGATCTTCGGGACGAAAGGCGCGCAGGATAACGTCAGGCATGTTTTTTGCCTCCGATCTTGGCGAAAAACTTGAAGGTCAAAGGCCATACGACACCCGCAAAGACCACCGTGAGGAAATAACGAATGGCTCGAGCGAGTAGATTTCCGTCTCCGAAGATCAGGTTGAACAGGGGCTTACTGCCTTCCATGATGCCGAGAACCAAGATAAATCCAATAACGAATTTCAAAATCTGCCCGAGCAGAGGTGCCTTGGTATCATAGGGACGGACATATTCATCAAAAATGTAAGTGATCCACAGCCCTAACAAGGCGCCAAAGAGTGTGCAGGCATTCTTTCGTGCGGACAGAAGATTGGCAGGGTCAATGTCAGCAGGGAACTGCCATAAAAGCACGTAGAGCAGAAACGCCACAGCACCAAACGACAGAACGCCCAGCAAAGGAAACATCAGCTTTCGGGTATAGCCCACCTTGGAAAAGAGAAACCAAAGCCCGAACGCCAACACCACCGCCATCAGCGTAGCAACGCCTACGTCAAGCGGGGTATGCACGCCCAGATACATCCGGGAAAAGGGCACGAGGACACAGATCACCACGCAAATGATCCGCAACCAGGTCTCCCGACGGCAAATGGCAAGACTGCCGTACAGTCCTACCGCCGTTTGGGTGTGACCGCTGGGGAAGGAGTACCCTGTAGCCTCCGCTCTCGCCGATTCCACAATGGTAAACTCGGGATCCAGCACCCAAGGGCGGGGAATCCTACAGGTGATCTTTAAAAACTGATTGAGATAGACGCCGAAAAATCCGGTGAGCAAAATGAAATAGCCCTGCTTTTTATCCATGCACCACAACATGAAAATGCCGACTACAATGAAGAGCATTTCACCGCCCAGGTGGGTGATGAGCTGAACGATGGTGTCGAGAAAAGGCGTTCGGATGGATTCCAAAAAGTAAAGAATGCTCATGCTGATACCTCGCTGTTTTCCATCAATGCCGCAAGAAGATGGTCTACGTGATCAAGACGCAGGGAAAATGCCTCGAAATCATCCCGCTTGACCACGTTCCACGTGTTCTCCGCCAAGGCGGGAGCGCGCTCTGCCATCAGGTCAAATTCCGCCTGTACGCCGTCGTCGATGTCTTCAAAGCGTTGAGGAATATGGTCGCCCCACGCCAAAAGCTGACCGCCCTCCACTTGGGTGGTGGGCTCTATCTCTAGTCCGGTATGAAGGTAGGGTGAACCGGGATGCACGGGACGCCATTTGTAAATGCTCCAGTCGTAGACCTCGTTCAGCGGCCAATGCGCCACAGGTGTCACCACGTACATAGGTGCCCAGGAACAGTTGATCAGACGGAAGCCTGCTTTTTGCAGTGACGGCGTGGTCTGATAATAATTCTCCCAGCTCATGACGACGGCGTTTTTGGGGATCATGTGGTTAACCGTCTCGTGGAAGCCTTCCCATACCACGGGCGTCTTGCCGCAGGACGTGATCTTTTCGCAAATGCGGGCGATGAAGGCAGCGTACAGGTATTCAGCGAGCGCCTGCTTGTCCATACCGTCAACGTCCACACCCTTTTCGCGGAAAGCCTCCAAAGTTGCCGTATCCTCCGTCCACTTGGCAATGGCAGCTTCGTCACCGCCCATATGAATATAGGTGGCGTCCGAGAACAGCGCGCATAGCTCCTCAAACAGGGTTTCCATCCCCTGCATGGAGACCTCGGACTGAGAAATGATGCCGTCACGACCGAAAATATCCCCGTAAGCTGTTGTAAAAGAGGTGCAGTGACCGGGCACGTCGATCTCGGGGATGATCTCCACACCGCGGGCGGTGGCGTACGCCATCAGTCCCTTCAGCTCGTCCTCGGTGTAAGATCTGCCGGGCGTGGACAACGCGGGATAAGCGCGGGAAGGCAGGGTATAGCTTTGGTCATCGGTGAAGTGAAGATGGAGATAACGGATCTTGAAGAAGCAGCAAAGATCTACGTAACGATAAAGCACGGAAATTTTGTGGAAATCTCTTGCCAAATCCACCATCATGCCTCGCCATGAGCAGTCGGGCGCATCCTCGATCTCGCAGATGGGCAAATGCATGAATCCTCCCACAGGCGCGCTTTCCATCAGTTGGAGTAGGGTCATGAGACCGTGCATGGCGCCTGTTTCAGTGGACGCGGAAAGGACCGCGCCGTCTGACGTGACAGACAAACGATAGCCTTCTTCGGGCAGAGCGGCGTCACATGTGAACATAAGCCCACCGCGCCCTGTCTCCGCTTCACAGCCGAAAATGCGCTTGACATAGTCCTTGAACGTTTTCGCGGATAGAGGAAAGATATCTGCGTTGTAAAATAGCGGCAGGCAGACGGTCGTATCGCAGCCTGTAACTTTTTTAGGGTAGGGAAGAAGATGCAGCATGGTGTACCTCCAAAAAATACTTTCTTTAAGTATACCATATCCGCCCTGTCTGTGTCAAGAAGTAAAAATAATTTAAACATCCATCACAAGCAGTTGACAAACACGAAAAAATGTAGTAAAATAGAAGCACAAATTTTGGAAGGAGGCTGATAACATGAAATCAGCGATCATCAAAGCTCTTTGCTTGGTGCTCACCCTCTGCCTCTTGATTCCTTTTGCATCCTGTGGAGAAAGCACGGACAATCCTAAGGAAAACGAAAGCAAACAGGAAGCTCAGGGTTCCGACACCAACGAAGGGGAAACTCAAAAGACCCCCCATGTGCCCAAGGCAGAGTACGGCGAGGATTTTCTCGCGCTCTACTGTAGCGATATTTTCAACAAGGGCTACTATTTTGTAGATCCCGAGAACCGCGATGAAGGTAACGACCTTGACGACAAGCTTTACGAGCGCGAGATCAAGGTGGAAGATTATCTGGGTGTGAACTTGGAAGCGAAAGACGGTGGAAACTATTTGGAATATACCGTTGAGTTTTCCAATTCTGCTCTTGCGGGCGATGATGCCTATCAGATGCTGATGACCCACGCTTATATGGGTATCACAGGTCTTATCACTACCGGCTGTTTCCTGGATCTGAACGAGCTGGATGACAGCTTGAACCTGGACGCTGATTACTGGAACTTCCAGTTGATGGATGATCTGGCAATCGACGATAAGATGTATTTGGCTTACAACGACTTCTGCCTGTCTTCTACTTATCTTGTAGTTTTCAATAAGACCATGTATGAGCCCTATATGCCCACAACAGGTAATTTGTACGAGGCTGTCCGCAACAAGGAGTGGACGCTGGATAAGATGATCTCTGTGGCATCTCTCGTACAGGACACCAACGATAACCCTGAGCGCGAATACGGTTTTACTATGTTCGCATGGGTACCTCTTTGCAGCTTCGTGGCATCCAGTGATATGAGAATTGCCAAGAAGGACGCAGAGACGGGTGCGTTGCATATCTCTCACGCTATCGAACAGGCAGAGAAGCTGACCGATCTTCACGAGAAGCTCTATAATCTCTGCAATGCCGATTATGCCTATGTTTGGGGTCCCCCTGTCTTCACGGTCAAGCCCTCCACAGAGTTAAAGCTCCCCTCCGGTCGTGTCCTGATGAGCATTGAAGGTACCTTCGGTCTGGTCAGCTATAAGGGCGAGGATATCAAGACAGGTATCCTGCCTTATCCTCTGTATGATACCAAGCAGGAAAATTATCAGCATATGAACTGGAACGGTATGTTGGCGGTTTCCTCGACCGTTAAGAACCCGAAGATGGTTGGTGACGTTATGGAAATGCTGGCGTACTACACCGATGACGTTAAGGTCGCTTTCTATGAGACCCTGCTGGGCTCCAAGGTAGCTAACGCTCCCGAGGATGCTGAAATGCTGGAGTTGATTTGGAACACCACGGTCAGCGACCTGGGTTTGGTATACAGCGGTGTCAGCGATAAGATGGATGCCATGGTTTATTTCATCCCTCAGCTCATTACCGTTCATAACCAGTCCGAGACAGCTTCCTTCATTCGTCAGAATGCCAAGGCTGCTGATAAGGCACTGGAAAGATTCTACGAGGATCTCTCTAAGTAATTGAAGATGTTCAACCTCCCTGCGGCTAATGCCGCAGGGAGGTCTTTAAAAGAAGCAAAAGATATGCAAAGAATCCCAAAGAAATTTTCAAAAGCCCTTGACAAATCCGAAGTCTTATGATATAATACCAAAATGTACGGCACAAATATGACCCATTAGCTCAGTCGGTAGAGCACTTGACTTTTAATCAAGGGGTCCGGGATTCGAGTTCCCGATGGGTCACCAAAAACATAAAGGGTATCGCATAGCGATGCCCTTTATGTTTTTGAAGATTGATTGGTGCGACCGGACCCCCGCAATAGCCGAAGGCATTGCAAACGTGCGCTAAAATGTATAGGGTTGAGAGAAAACATGGGCGCACGTCTGGATTCAGAGTTCCCGATGGTTACCATTCTATGAAATAGTTTGCTTCCTGAAGAACGCCAACAAAGGCGGAAAAGTATTTCATCCCCAAAGAGGAGATGTCGAACTCCACGTGGGTATCGCGGTCGGGCTGGCAATGGAAGCCGATGCCCTTGTCGATTTTTGGATGCCTATCGTGATGGGTTCTCCCGAATGGACGGTGCTCCACCCAAAATCGTCCAGGCTGTCGCGGGCGCTGTATTCCAACAGCACTTCTTCCGCTGTAGCGTTTTCCTTTAAATAATTTTTTGAGTGTAGCGAAAGTCGTTCTGAAAAATACCAACGAAAATTTGACAATAATTCACGCTTGAAAAGATGAGCCGATATTTGCTTTTTTCTTATATTTCAACGGCGTTTCTCCAAATTTCTTTTTGAAAAGGACGATAAAATGGGAGCAATCCGAAAATCCGGAGTGCATACACGCATCCGTTACCGAATATCCGTTTGCAAGCAGAACCGCCGCGTTGGACAGTCTGACTGATTCAAGATACTCTCTCGGAGACGTATGAAGGTGCTTTCGAAACCAACGAGTTAGGGTGGCGGAGCTTACAAAGTGGGAGGCAAGGATGTCGCTCACGCTACGGATCTCGGCAAAATTCCCGTGAATGTCATCCAATATTCTTTGAAGCGGTTCGGGAATATCAGACTGCGCGGCGGCATCAGGCGACGCTTCCTTTTCGAATATCGTTAGGATTCGGAGCAAGTAAGACACTTTTTTTAGCTCGGAACCTTCATTTTCGCATATATCCAACAGTGAGGAGGCAAGAGACAGCAATTCCTTTTTTGTTTTCTCCTCAAAGGAGAACAAAGGACAAAAGTCCTCTTTCTTCAAAAAAGAAAATATGGGGGAGGCAAAGTCCGCATCGATCCAGATGCATATATGCTCTTGCACGGCAGCTTTGTGAAAAACGCCCATATGAATATCACCCGGGCGTGATATGACCACATCTCCCTCGGGAACGGGATATAGGTTGTTATTGACAAGAAAGGATATATCGCTTGAAACGTTAAGAAAAATTTCAAGAAAGTTATGAATGTGCAAAGGGTCGGCGTCGGGATCGTCAGCTTTACTGTATTTGTTATTGTAAACGATAGAAAAACGCATACCGGATAACGTACTGATGGCTTCATTCAGCTGCGGCAAATTTCTTGGCTCGTACATTTTTCCTCCCCATGAGCGAATATTTATATAAAACGAACGAAAAATCATATAAATATAATAATTCAAATGTTATAATATCACATGGTGAGTCTTTTGTCAAGTCCAAATTATATGCGAAGGAGGAAAACATGAAAAATAATTATGAAAATTTTCAAGCGACCGAGCAGTATCGCACGCTGTCTGCCGATCTGTCGAATATGCCGTTTTCATTTGTTTACGATGGTAGGAAATATCAAGGCTTTTCGCCCGAGCATTTTACGCTTATAAGCAAGGATACCATACGATCGGATGAGAAAGAAACGCAAACTTTTAGGTTTTTGTTTTTACATACCCTTGAGGTCACGTTGATCCTTACGCACTATTTCTCCCATGGCATCACCGAGTGGACGGTATGGCTTGAAAACACCTCGGACAAGAGCAGCGGCGTGATCCAAGAGTTGAAAGCGGAGTTATCTTTTGAAGGCAAAAATCCTGTTTTGAAGGGTATTTTGGGAGATCACATCAACCAATATCGCCCGTATAGCATCGATCTGCACCAGGCTCCGGCAGAGTTTTCGTCGGACTCGGGACGGGCGACGCACGTCAATTTTCCTTACTTCAATTTGGAATACGGTGACGGAGGCGCGATGCTCGCCATTGGTTGGGCGGGAACGTGGAAGGCCTCCTTTTCATCGATCGGTGACATGACGACCTATACCGCATCCTCAGTCAACGGGTTGAAAACATATTTGAGGCCCGGTGAAAAAATACGGACCGCGCTTTTTGTACTCGCTCCGTATATAGTTCGAGATGAGTATTTTGCAACAAATTTCTGGCGTGATTGGTTTATCCGATATAATGTGCCGAAGGCGGATGCGAGCGGCCGTTATCTTGAGCCTTTCTCCACCTGCTGTCTTTCCAATGATACGGGACTGCCAAATTCGGACGGAAGTATATCCGAGTGCCATACCACGTGGCGTCCTTCTTTGGAAAAAATGATTGCCGAAGACGCAAAGGTAGATTTCAGATGGTTTGACGCGGGATGGTATGTCTGCCCGGACGGTACAAGTGCCGAATCTTACGTGCCGGGACACGATTGGTGGGATACGGTCGGAACCTGGGAGCTGGATCCCCGCAAATGGCCCGATCAAACCTTTCTCGAGTCTACGGATTTTGCGCGGGAGCACGGCATGAAAACGCTGGTTTGGTTTGAACCTGAGCGCGTTACCGATCCCGAAAGTCTTGCCAAAAACTACGGCTACAACATAGACTGGGCAATTCGTGTAGATGGAGAAGCAACCATCTCCAACAATATCGGAGATCCTGCGTGTCGTAAGTGGACGACGGAGCGTATATGCAAAATGCTTCGCCAAAACAAGGTAGAGATGTATCGAGAGGATAATAACTGTAATCCGGCAACGCTGTGGCAGCATCTTGACAGCCTGGAGGGTGAAAACAGATACGGTATCACAGAATCCAAGTTTATCATCGGTCATTATCAAATGTGGGACGACATTATTGCTTGTACGCTTTCTTACGGAGGCTGTGGATTTGTTGATTCCTGCGCGTCGGGCGGCGGAAGAAACGATCTTGAATCCATGCGCCGAGGCGTTCCGCTTCTTCGAAGCGACAGTGACAGGACGAGCACCGCACTTCGGCTTTCCATGACCACCTCTTTTAACAAATGGATCCCGTTCTGCGGAGCGAACACA
>JAZSFA010000104.1:0-2707 GCA_045531965.1 Eubacteriales bacterium | reverse complement strand
GATTTGACTGCTTTTTGCGGTCAAATCGGCGCAAATTTAATACGTCACCGGAGGCTGTGTACCGTAGTACCGTAATGCCGGATTAGGTGTCCAAGTGAGCTTGGGTTATTGCATTTGCAAAACCCGAGCTCTATTTTTATTTTGGAGGTAATTATGAAAAACACGAAAGTTTCTCTCGTTCCCCTCACAGCAGACGACCGTGAGCAATTCATTCTTGACAATCAACGGGCGTTCAAGTATGGCGCGATGATGGAGTTCGGCGAGCGTGACGACCATATTGACGGTGACGGTGAGATCATCTCTCGCGCAACTATTGAGAAGTCCATCGACAATTCAAAAAGCGAAGCCTACCGAATTATGCTTGACGGTGAGAAGGTTGGTGGCTTGATACTCACGATTGACAAGGAAACGCATCATAACCACTTGGATATTCTCTTTGTACTGCCCGAAGCACACAGCAAAGGAATCGGCTACGGTGCATGGCTTGCGGTCGAGGCTCTGCACCCTGAAACCAAGGTATGGGAAACATGTACCCCCTATTTTGAAAAGCGCAATATCCATTTTTACGTAAACAAGTGCGGTTTTCAAATCGATCAGTTTTGGTGTGAATATTTTCAGCCGGACCATCCGATGCCCGATGCAGACGAACATGATCCCGACGAAGGGCCCGATGAAATGTTCCGCTTTATCAAGGTGATGAAGCCGTAACCTGTTTTCTTTGTTTCCACCGACGCAAATATTGAGGGCTGACGCTTGATTTCCATCAGACCTTTCAAATTCCGCCTTGTTTCTATCTATATTATCTCCAAAACATATTGACATTTTGCTTCCGTTGGAGTATAATCTATGAGTCCCATATGGGACTTTGGAGGTTATCATGGAAGTTGAGATACAACAGCTTATGAACGACGTCAACCGAGCGATTATCAAGTTCCGCGGCGTTTATTCGTCATGGTCGAAAAAGCACGGTGTCAGCTACAACGAAATGCTCGTTTTATATACAATCCGCGATAACGGCTTCTGTACGCAAAAGCAGATCTGTGAGAATTATCTGCTACCCAAGCAAACGGTCAATCACGTGATCACTTCAATGATTACGGAGGGTCTGCTTTGTGACAGCCAAGAGAATTCCTCGGGCAGAGAAAAAGCCTACGTATTTACGCCAAAGGGCGAAGAATACGCTGCTCCCTTGCTCGCTTCTCTCGGAAAGGTGGAGGAACAAGCTGCTGCATCCATGGGTATCCGCAAGATACGGCAAATGACAGCTCTGATCTGCGAATACGACAGCGTACTCGCATCGGCACTTGAGGAGGATATGACCTGATATGGAAGCGATCAAAGAACAAAGCAATTATTTCGGTACGGAGCGGATCAGTAAAATTCTTTTCAGAATGGCACCGCCCGTGATGCTCGCACAGCTCATTCAAGCGCTTTACAATATTGTGGACAGCGTTTTCGTCGGTCGCTTCTCGGATTCGGGATTGACCGCGCTCTCCATCATTTATCCCATTCAGCTTTTAATGATCGCCCTCGCCGTTGGCACGGGTGTCGGTATCAATACCGTTATGGCAGCTAAGCTCGGTCTTGATCAAAAGGAGAAGGCAAAGGAGTACGCAGGTGTCGGCACACCGCTTGCCATTGCGCTTTGGGTGATCTTTGCCGCCGTATGCTACGCCATTATGCCTGCCTTCGCAAGAATGTCAACGAATGATCCCGCTATCATTTCCGACGTTATCACGTACGGCAGGATCGTTTGCGTATTCAGCTTTGGGTTATTCCTTGAAAGCATTTGGACGAAGATATTGCAGGCACAGGGGGATATGAAAACGCCGACGGTGGCGCAGATATTGGGTGCTGTAACCAATATCATTCTCGATCCGCTTCTCATCTTTGGGCTGTTTGGACTCCCGAGAATGGGCATCGCAGGCGCGGCAGTTGCAACCGTGGCAGGTCAAGTCGTCGCCGCACTCGTCGTGATGAAAAAGGGATTTCACCGTTCTCCCGCTTTCAAAAAATATCCGCATTACGTCGCAAAGATATTCCGTTTGGGGCTTCCCAACATTCTGATGCAATCGGCGTACACATTTTACATATTCGGTCTCAATATGATCCTCGCCACCTTTTCCGACGCGGCGGTTACAACGCTCGGTCTTTACTACAAGTGGCAGACCTTCTTCTTTATTCCGCTTGGTGCCATGCAGACCTGCATTGTTCCCGTGATCAGCTTTAACTTCGCGGCAAAAAAAATGGACCGTTGCAAAAAGACGCTAAACACGTCCATTCTGTTTGGGCTTGTCCTGATGTCCCTCGGCACGCTTTGCTTCAATCTGATCCCGGAACCGATGCTTCGCTTTTTCTCATCGGACGAGGAGGTCATCCGTATCGGCATTACCGCATTCCGCATTATCGGTTGGAGCTTCTTGCCGCTTGTCACATCATTGACCTATCCCGTACTCTTTCAAGCGGTGGGACAGCCCGTGAAAAGCTCGGCTCTGACGGTTATCCGCACGGTGATCCTGTTCGTGCCGCTGGGCTATCTTTTCTCGCTGATCGGTCTTGATTATTTTTGGCTGACCTATCCTGTAACAGACGGACTTACGACGATCGTTGGGTTTCTTATGTGTCTGTTCTTCTTCAAAAAGGCGTACACGCAAGCCTCACTTGAAAAGGCAAAGGCAGAGCATCCCGTGGCCATCATGCCGTCACA
>JAZSFA010000005.1:0-13202 GCA_045531965.1 Eubacteriales bacterium | reverse complement strand
ATCAACTATCTAATTCTTTCCGAACCACGCGTCTAACGCGTGGTTTTACTATACAAAAAAGGACAAACCGCAGAAGCGATTTGTCCTTTTTTGGTACGGTGTAAGGGATTCTGAACCCCGTTTTGCGCGGTCATGTAGTGCGTGTCGTTCATGTATCTTGGCGCAAAACATGCAAATCCTTGCGGATTTGCGGGGGTTCAAATATTAAACTGCAACGAAAAAAGGACAAACCGCAGAAGCGATTTGTCCTTTTTTGGTACGGTGTCGTGGATTCTGAACCCCGTTTTGCGCGCTTATGCGGTGCGTGTCGTTTATGCATCTTGGCGCAAAACATGCAAATTGCTTGCGCAATTTGCGGGGGTTCAAATATTAAACTGCAACGAATAAACATCCACCCGCCAAGCGGGTGGTTTTTCACATGCGGGCATAGCCCTCTTTTCCTCGCCATGCGTGAACGCATCTATACGAACTGCCAACTGCGTGGGGACTGTTACTTGCTACCCGTAAACGGGCCCATATCGCCAATTGTCAGTTGTTCACCCAACATATCTTCCTTTAATTGATTGGCTATGTACTCCGCAATTCGGCTTTCCTTTTTTCCAACTGTATCAACATAGTATCCCTTACACCAAAACTCTCGGTTCCTATATTTATACTTCAGTTCGCCGAATTGCTCATATAGCATCGTGCTGCTTTTTCCTTTCAGATATCCCATGAAACTTGATACCGCTATCTTTGGTGGAATTTCAACAAGCATATGTATGTGATCCGGGCATACTTCCGCTTCCACTATTCGTACCCCTTTCCACTCGCATAATTGCCGCAATATTTTTCCTATCGCTTCCCTTTTTTCATAATAAAAAACTTTTCTTCGATATTTCGGCGCAAATACTATATGGTACTTGCAATTCCACTTCGTATGTGATAAACTATTTATGTCATTTATGCTCATCCTAAATGACCTCCTTTGCTGTATTTTTTGTGCAGTTGGCAGCCGCACTTATATTATACAGCAAAGGAGCCCTTATGTCATTATCAACTATCTAATTCTTACCGAACCACGCGTCTAACGCGTGGTTTTACTATACAATAAAATACCAAGCCACATAAAACAAATTGGCTTGGTATTGAGTCTTTATATAAGTCACCACAGGGGGAAAATCTCGCATGTGGGATTTGAACCCACGACCATCCCTTTATCGGAGGGAAACTCTATCCGCTGAGCTAATGCGCTATCTATGATAGTAGTGGAGTTGCAAAAGCAACCCCACTATGGCGGAGCGGGAGGGACGTAAAACGACCCTTTTTCAGTCGGTTTAAGCTTATACTTCCCGCCAAACACCCGCATAAAATGTTTTTTGATGTAACTGGTGCTTGATGACAGATAAAAGAGGTGTGTGGCTTGTGATGAAGCTTTACACCTCTTTTATTATAGCATATTTATAATGAGAATGCAAGAGTGATCTTATATTTATCGGGCAATATAATGATTCATCACCCTGCAATATACAGCATGAAAAAACGACACCGTACGCTGATATCTTTTTGATATTACTCGGTATAGGTTTTATAGCCTTTCAGCAGCTGATAGACAGTATCCGTTTGGGTATCGATACAGGCGATATATTCTTTCGTATTGAAGGGGGTGAAATTCGGGTTCAGCTCGTTTTGGTAATCCAGATACCGATGTACGTGGACATAGAGGAATCGGCCATCAAAGCCGCAGATAGTGATATTATCAGGAATATCATACGTTGTGAGATAGACCAAGAGAGTCTCTTCGCCGCCAAAAGATTGCATCCAGATTTCACCGCCTGATATGTTATCCATCTCGTAGGGTTCGCCCGGTTGACGCAGGTAATAATCATAAAAGGGATCGTCTTTGTAGGCCTCATCGGTATGATCCTTGAAGTAGAATATCCAATCCTCGCAGAGTGTACCTGCTGTTTTCATGGTGGATTCCGTCTCTCCCGTGGCTATATTGTAGATGAAGGAGTAAGTTTCAACCATAGAGATCATGGAGCAGATCAAACGATCCCCTACAACGTTGGAGAGAGCACAGAAGATGTCACCGTGCTCGGGATCGAGCATATCCTGCAAAACCGTTTCGTGGGTCTTTTTTACCATGTGGTAGCGGGATACAGTGCGGCGGGTACTATCCTGATAATAGACGTAATCCCCCTCCACGTCCCAGACCGATGCAAAAAATTCTTCGCCCCACAAAAGCTCGGAGGCTCCCGTTTCGGGATCCAGCACGTAGGTGGTAGAAATCACCTCGCTGTCATGGTAGTAGTTGTCCACATAGAAAAGCCTTCCGCCGTAATTCAAGAGAATATTGTTTTGCGGACCGTCTCCCGTGGTTCCCCATTCTCGGATGAGTTTGGAGTCATCAAACATAAAATCAAAAGAATACAGGCTGATCTTATTCCTTATCTGCTCGTCATCGGTCACAGGCTCGGAAATTACCATATAAATGCGATCCTCCGTGACCGTAAGCGCTTCGATACGGGTGTTTCTCTTGAATATGCAAGCCTCGTGGTCACAAAGCGCATCTCGGCAAAGGGGCTCGATCTGACCCGTCAGACGGCTGAAGGCTTGGCAACCGTTGTGGATCTGGCTGTGCAGGATCACGTAGTAGGGTGTATTGAAGCCTGTACCCAGAGCCCACTCGGATGCGTTTTCATACATTGACAGAAGTTCTTCTTTCGTATTTCCCTCATAGGGATTGCCCTCTCCCCAAGTCGGCGTGTCTACAGGGGGAACCTGTGCGGAGGAATCCATAGTGCCTGCGAAAGTTTCACCGTTTGATTGATCGGGTACAGTAGTCTGCCCCTCCAATTTGCCTTCATGCTCGCCCCTGCGGGAGCAGGAGGCCGAGATGGTCAACAAGAGGGTGGCGGTCAATGCGATCAAAAGCAGCTTTTTCATAAAAATCTCCATTCTATGCTCGTGAAATCAAATCGTACGGTTATGGCGTACCCGCACCCCCACACGAGATCACCCTACCCTTCTCTTATTTACAAACAACCTTTTGACATCTGCCCACGTCAAGCGGCGGATGACGATATCCACCAGCAGGATGACCGCGGCGATGATACACAGGGGAAGCTCAAGGGCAATGGCAGAGCGGAGTGTACCCAAGTCCAGCGCGGCAAGCTCATGGGGATCGGCATCAAGGGATCCGCCTGTGGCGGCGGCGATCTCGGACAAGAGGGTGCTGTCCCCTTCTCTGAACAGATCGTATTCCCCCGAATATGCCACGGCAAAGACCGTCGTGGTTTCGTCGATGGTCTTGCCGCGCTCCTTCCAGGTGATCGTGATCTCATATTCCCCCGACGCGGCAAGAGTGGTGCTGCCCTCGTAATCGGTGTCGGATATGCGCTCGAGCAGCACCGTCTTTTTCTCCTTGCCCGTGATCTTGGCCACAACCTCATGGGTCGCTTCTCCTTCGGGGAGACGGGCGGTGACGGTCACTCGGCCGCCGTCCACCGTGACGGTGGGAATGATGGAGGAATCATAGCGAATCTCGGGATAGGTATGACTGAGGGCGTTTCTGACAAAGGACTTTCCTGCCTCTTCGGCCAGGAAATCGCCGCACCACGCCGCCGACAGGTCGGTGGTAAAGCAGGAAACCGTGCCTTCGCCATAGGCCCACGTCGCGTACACGGGATCCCCTCGCTCGGAGGTCAAATAGACGGTGGCATCCTCCTTGGCTCTGGCTCCCACGTAGCCCTTGACGGTGGGCAGACCTTTGAGCCCCTTCGTCAGCTCATCCAGATGAGCAACGGTGGGCGTAAAGGGATTCGTGAACGCATACTGTGAGGAAACGCTTTCAGAGGCCTCGAAGATAATATTTGGCAGATCCAGGGCGTTTTTGACATAGGTATACGTGCCGTTACCATACTCGGCCATTTTCTTCAAAACCCCCAGCTTGCTGTCCGATTCGTTCATGCCGATGGTGCTGACGGTGATACCCTCATCCTGCCTATCCTTGATAAAACGACTGGCCTCCCCCCCATCGTAGGGCTCGCCGTCCGAGAGAAAGATGACGTGCTTGCGGCCTGCCTCAACGCTTTTGAGCATATAATACGCCTCATCTATGGCAGGATAATAAAAGGTACCCGCCAAGTGCTGAATGGAGGTAATGGCTTGCTTGACGTACTCCTTATTCTCGGCGGTCATGAGCGTCATGGGTACCTCTCGCTCAGGAAATTGGGAAAAGGAAACGATACCCACGTAATCGTTGGGGTGAAGGGTCTCCAGGGCTTGAATGGCACCGATCTTGGCAAGCTCCAGGTAGTTGGTGTCCGTATTGACCATACTGCGGGAAGCGTCGATGACGATGACGAGAGCCGTACTTTTGCCGTCGTCCGCGCCGAATTCTACGGGCACCATGCTCTCGTAGAGAGTATCGGACATATGACCCTTGGAAAAGGTTTGGTCGCCGCCCACGTAGCAAACGCTTTTGCCGTAGATCTTCACCAACGTATCCAGGAGTCGATCAAAGCCTGTAGGAAGCTTTTCCGCGTCGGCGTTCATGAGATAGATGCCGTCATATTGACAGAGAGTGGGCAGGTCGGTAGGTGCCTCGGTCTGCGGGACGACCGTCACCTCGGCCTCGGTTGCCAGGGCGGTCTTCAGGGCACTGGCCTCGGTCGGGTCAGCGGCCACGATCAGCACCGAGGTCTCGCCGTAGGTACGCAGAGCGGCAAAGGCCTCGTTGTTACGGGGCTCGGTGTCGCCGTCACAGGTCAGGACGGCGCGATAGCTGTGTGTGCCGCTTGACTCGGCTGTCAAGTCGAAGGACAAGTCCTGCACCCCACGACCGAGGGCGATGGTACGAGCCTCCAAAAGGGTCTCTCCTTCGTAAAGAGAGATGGTTGCCGAGGCTTCAAAGTTGCTTCGAACAGACAAAAATACCTTGACGTCATCCCCGATATAGCTACCGCCCGTGGTGGACATACGATCGATCTGGGCTTCGTTTCCCGCCTGTCCGTTGGTATCGTAGTACACGGTATCCATGCGCACACCTTCCTCTGCCAGCCGTTTAGCGGCATAAAGGGCATCTCCCGCGGTTTCCTTTCCGTCGGACAGAAGGATGATGCGCTTGTGGGTATACCGATCCATAAGTGTGACGGCGTAGTACATGGCCGAGGTAATATCCGAGCCCGAAGCATCGGCCTTCTCAAAGGAAACGGAACCCGAGGGAGTCTGTTTTCCAAGGAAAACCGCGTCTCGTCCAAAGGCCACTACACCCACCAAGTCGTCCTCGTCAAAGGAGGCAAGCAGTGAATTACAGGTCGCAACCATATCCTCATGGGACACTGCGGTGCTGTCGGAAACATCCAGGAGGATCACGGTGCTTTGACGGTCGGTCTCGGTGGTGGCCGTCAAGCCCGACGCCAGCAGCACGAGGATTACCGAGATCACGGCGTGCAGGACGAGGGAGGCTACCGTCTTTCCCTTTTTGCGCGTCTGCCGCTTCAAGGTAAAATAGATCACCAAAAGCAAAGCAGCCGCAGGGATCAGGAGCAAGAGCCATAAAGGATGCTCCAAATGAAGTTTAATATTTGCCACGATAATGATACCCCCATTCAAGGATCAGTAAGACCAGGAGCGCGATGGCGATGGCAGGCACCGCAGAGGTTGTCAAAAGCTCTCCTGCCACCTGCCGTTCAAACTCTTCGCTCAAAAACAGCGATTCGGTGCTGTAGCTTTCATACTCCTCGGGTGCTATGCACACGAAAAAGGATGCCTCGCGCGCTCTGTCGTTCAGCTCATAGGTCAGGGTGTGCACCCCGGGTACGGCAGGGATAAAGACGGGTGTCTTCAAAGACAGGTCGGTGACCGTATCGTCGGCTGCCGCCACCCGGGGCTTCTCGGCGCCGTCCTTGATGGCGAAGGACACCTCCTCCCCCACGATATATTGGGTACGGGGAATCGTTGGCGGCGATGCTATGTTTCGGGCGTTTTCGAGAATGATGATGAAAGCAGGGGTCAAAGCCATATTCGAGGAGAAGATGGGGAAGGTGAACATATACTGATGATACCCCGCATTCGTCTTCCGATGGATGCAGGTGGCATCCAGGTAATTGGTTTCGGAGCAGATGCTCTTCCATCCCTCCCGCCCCCCTGACGCAAGCGAGTAGCATTTGTTATATTGTCCGCAATACACCTCCCGTATGGCTTGCTCCGCACCAATGAACAGGGGATCCGTGTCCCGATACAACTCAAGTGCTAAATGGACGGTCGCGGGGTATCCTGAGAATGTCATTCCAAAAAATTTACTCTCATCGAGAAAATATTTGCCCGCCTTTTGCATAAAGCCAACGACTGTCCCTTGAGTGGGCAGGCCTGATTCCTCTTTGGGTACACAACCGCTGAAAACGTAGAGGTCATACTGGCCGTCGTCACGCTTGTTGTAGGTCTTCTTGACAGTGACCTCGCAGTTACCGAGTGCCTCAAATCCCGTCTCAAAGAACAGGGTCTCATCGCCCACCACCAGCACCGAGGCCATTTCGGATTGCCTGCCCATCACGGAAAAGCTGTTGTCGATCTCCAAAGCGTCCTCCAGCTCAAAGCGAAGGGTGGCCTCCTTGAAGGCGGCTACGTCCACATCAAAGCTGACCTCAGCAGGCTGACCGTCGGTACACATCACCGAGGCGGTATTCACGATGAGACCGTCGATATACAGCCCCACGGTCACCTCTTTGTCCTCGCCGTAGCTGACGAGAGTGCCCTCAAATTTCCCGCCCGTATGAGTCAAAGACGTGATAGCCACGTTTTTTTCATTACGGCGCATATCAACCACCGTCACGTTCTCCACGTCCTCATAGGTGGTGTCGGTATAAAAGGTCACCTTGGCAGAGCCCATGCGGGTATAAGCCTCCCGCACCAGCTTCATGGTCTCGTAGACGTTACATCCGCCGTAGCCGCAAACGGCGTTATCCAAGGCAACCAACGCTTCCGTACTGTTGCCGCCCACAACGGGAGCGGCAGGGGTATCCGAGGCGATGATCACCGTCATGGCGGAGCAGAGTCCGCTTTCTGCCAAGGCCTTGACCTCGGATACGGCGGCCTCAAAACGGGTGACCCCGTCCTGCTCGGTCTGCATACTGGCCGAAGCATCAAGGACGATGATATGCCCCGAGACCTGTCCCACCGCCATGGCGGGCTGGGTCGCGGAGAAGGCCAAAAATGCCAGGATGGCCAGTTGAAGCAAAAAAGCCAGCAGGCTGGTGATGCGCTTGATGGGCAAGCGTTTTTTCAGAAATCTTTCGCTGAGGTGCCAGAGGTAGGTGCTGGACACCGCCCGCTCCTTGTGATCCTGCTTGATGATGTAAATGATGATCAGCACGGGAATGGAGAGCAGGAGCAAAAATCCCCATAAATTTTGAAAAATCATACGATCACCTCCGCTGAAACGGCCTTGTCAAAGAGCATCCGCTCAATGGGCTCGTCGGTACAGACCGTGACCAGCCCCACGCCGCGAGAGGCACAGAAGCTTCTCAACTCGTTTTGATGATAATCGTAGGCCTCGCGGTAAGCCTTGAGGTTTGCCTTACTAAAATTCGATTTGTAGTCCAGTTCTCTGTCCTCGGGGTCGCGGAGGGTGTATTTACCCAGGATCTCGGGGAAGATCTCGTCCCGCGACAGCACTTGGACGAGATGCACCTCCCGCCGCTTTTGGATCATGAGATCTACCGCCTCTTTCCAGCCCGAATCCGTAAAAAAATCCGAGATCAGCACGGATATGCCCCCGATGGCACCGCTTTCGTGGGTGTTGTTGATGGCCTTTCCCAGCTCGGAGCATCCCGAAAAGGTCAAGGTCTCCAGCTGGTCGGCGGCACGATAAAAGGCGTCCTTACCGAGGACGGTCCCGGAGAGATCGCGGCAGGTCTCCCCGCTGATTCCGTAAAAGGTGACGCGATCCATGGCTTGAACCGCCAAAAAGCCCAGCGCCGCCCCTAAACGAAGGGCGGTGTAGGCCTTGGAGGGCATCCCCCAATCCATAGAAGCGGAGGTGTCAAAATAAATACGGTGGTGTAGTTGGCGCTCGTCCACAAAGAGCTTGAGGTATAGCTTTTTGAATCTTGCATACAGATTCCAATCCACCCGCTTCAACTCGTCTCCTGCCACGTATTCACGGTAATCCGCAAATTCTGCGCTACTGCCGTAGGCTCGAGACCGTCGGTTGCCTCCGAAAAGGCCGTTCATCAGGTTTTGGATGCAGAGATCATGTCCCTCCAGCATAGCGATGAAGTCTTCATCTATGATACGTTTCATGGCGCACCCTTATTTCTTTGGGACACTCTTGACCAGCTCGCGGATGCAATCGTCTGCTGTCAGCTTGTCAGAAATGGCCGCATAGCTGGGCTTCACCCTGTGGCGCAAAACGGGGAATGCCAAGGCTGCCACGTCCTCGTAGGCAACATTATAACGCCCGTTCATGAGTGCGCGCACCTTACTTGCCGTGATGAGTGCCTGTGCCGCGCGGGGGCTGGCACCGAAGCGGAGGTATTTCTTGGTACATTCGGGGCTTGAGGAAAGCTCGGGATGGGTAGCGCAGACCAGGCGCATGGTGTAGCGCATGATGGGCTCCATGATGGGGATCTCCTTGGCACAGGCTCTCATGTCCAAAAGCTCTTCGGCGGAAATAACGGCGGCGGCGGTCTCGTCCATGGTCTTTTGGGTCATGGCCACGATGTCGTACAGCTCGTCGGCCGTGGGAAATTCCACGTTGAGCTTGAACATGAAGCGGTCGGTCTGTGCCTCGGGCAAGGGATATGTACCGTCCTGCTCAATGGGGTTCTGTGTGGCGAGAACGAAGAAGGGCTCGCTTAAGGCATAGCTCTCACCCGACACGGTGACCTTATGCTCCTGCATAGCCTCCAAAAGGGCGGATTGGGTTTTTGGGGTCGCGCGGTTGATCTCGTCTGCCAGGACGATACCAGAGAAAATGGGCCCCTTTTTGAACACGATGGCAGAGCGGCCGTCGGGATAGGTTTCCAGTACGTTGGTACCCGTCACGTCGGCAGGCATGAGGTCGGGGGTGAACTGGATGCGGGAAAAAGGAAGCGCAAAGGCCTGACCCAAGGAACGAACGAGACGGGTCTTTCCCACGCCGGGAACACCCTCTAGGAGGACGTTACCTCCAGCGATCATGGCGGTGACGGTATCCCGTACCACCTCGTCCTGACCCACGAGATCCTTTTGTATTTCGCTGATGATTTTCTGACACTTGTCGGCAAAGTCTCGAATTTTGTTTTCCATCGTATGTAATTCTCCTTTAATTTTGATTCTTCAACTGTTCAAGATATTCGTTCATGGTTGCCACCACGCTGTCGGGAAGCTTCCCCTCCTCTGCTTGCTTGAGGAATTCCGCAAAGTAGCTTGCGTATACGGAGCCGTATTTTACCGATCCCTGCTTGGGGTCTTCGATGATATCGTTCATACCGACGTCTCCTCCGTTACCGTTCCCGGGGCCTTCCTGACCGTTATCCTGGGAGCCGCCGGAGTTGCCACCCTGCTGGCCGTTCTGACTAGGCTTCTCACCCTCGCCCTGATTACCCGAAGCACCCTCTCCATCTTGTCCGTCCGATTCCTCTTTCGCTCCTGAGGGCTTGGCATTTTGTAATGCTTCTTTCATCTGCTCGCCGAGATCCTCCGCGTTCTGCTGCTTGTCAAGGGCTTCTTTGATCTCGGTTTCAGCCTGGTCCAGGGTCTCATTCATGGATTGATTTGGATTTTTCAGGCCGTCCTTCATGTTTTCCAGAGCCTCGTACAGATCGTTTTCGGGATCGACATCGGATTCCTCCAAGGCATTCTGTAATTGGTCAGCCACCGACTCCTGCTTTTGGGGATCATCGGTCATCTCCTGCTTCAAATGATCGAGTGCCGAGGAAACGCCCTCCTTGTCGCCGTTTTGGATGGCCTCACCCAATTCCTTGAGATCGCCGTAGTTTTGCAGGGTTCCACCCAGATCCCCGCGGCTGTTCTCCTTTTTAACGCTTTCGTCGATCTGCCCTATGGCATTCTCTATGGCTTGCTCTCTTTCCTCATCATTCTCGCTGTTCTCTAATTTTTCCTCCAATTCCCCGATGATCTCCTCCAGATCCTCGCGGAACTCCTCTGAAAGACCGCTATCGGGGATCATTTGATTCAGGACGTTGATGATCGGGTGACGGCTGAAGGCGTTGATCTCAGGCAAAAACAAAAGCACCGTGGCACAAACCATGAAGACGGCACACAGCGCTGAAAGAGTCTTGGATATTTTTAGCTTCAGATCCTTTCTATTGATTCCTCGCAAGCGATCAATGGTCTCCTCTCTTTGCAAGCGAGCCGCAGGCGCGGTGCTATGCTCGTATTCTAACATGGTCTCTACGCGCTCTGACATGCCCAAGCCATCCAAACGGCGAGCCGTATCTCTTTTCGTGGGGCGATAAACGAACAGAAACAAAAGTCCCGTCCCTCCGCAAAACACGCCCACAAAGGTCAGCAATATGCCGATCTCTGTTACCATCCACGGCAGGATCACATGAACACAGCCCAATACGATGGCCACACAGGCGGCGATCATACCGCCCAATACGGCAGACCTGATCCAAGCCTCGACCGTCAACCTCTTTTTGAAGGGCTTTAATACGTATTTGATACTCATGATTTTTCTCCTTAACAATATATTATTTGTTCACTTATATTCTATCATGTCTTTCCGTTCGACAAAATACATAATCGACACGAAATTATGAAGGAACTGTAACGAGCAAAAAAAGAACAGCCCGTTGAGGACTGTTCTCTCAATATCATAATGGCAGACAGCTTTCTGTCTTTTTGTCAATACCTCGTGGGATAGCATCCCGGATCCTCCCGATCCAAAACGCGGAAACCGGCAAAGGCGGCTTTTCGATCCGCTACGGCCGCTTGTCGGAAAACGGCAGGTGCCACACCGGCCTCACGGCGAAAAAAGCGATAAAAGTGCTGTTCCGTACTAAAGCCCAAACGAAAGGCGATCTCGGAGAGCTTCAAGCCCGTGAAGGCCAGATAGCTTTGGGCTCGCTCTACGCGAGCTTTTTTGATGAAATCATGGTAGGAGAGCCCGCTGTATCGGCGGAAAATGATCTGGAGCTTGTTTTTGTTGATGCCAAAGCGGCGGCAGACCTCCTCAATACGGCAGGGATTCATCAGATCACCGTGGATGTGAATGACGATGTTCCGATAGGTCATAAAGGTGAGGGAATTATCCCATGCGGCTTGCATCATATGGGTATATTGGGTCTCAAGCCCCGTAAGGATATCCATAAAAAGGGCGCGTATACGGCAGGACCAGCGGTTGTCGGGATCTTCTTCCGCCAACGCCGATACGGCAGAGTCGCATTTCTGAAAATAGGTGTCCATTTGCTCCGTGTTCATGGGAATACATTTCAAATCCGCACGCACCTCCATAAAGGGGGCCAGGCGGAACAAATGGTGGGTTTCGGCCAGCACCGCATAGACCTCCTCCTCCAGAACAGACGGCCGCATATTCACGTTAATGAAGGTTGGAGAGAACACCACGTTATAAATGTCGCCGTCTGTCATGGAAAAGGTCACGGATTCATCATCCCTCAGGCAAATGGCCATGGGATGCTGAATGGGAAATGACACCCGTGCGCCGCTCTTGGTGTCAATCGTGATATAGCCCACAGCTTGCTTGATCAGGATCAGGGAAAAATATCCCGTGTGCGGCGGGGCAAAATAAGGTGTTCCTCCGCGCTCTGCGTTGAACAGAATGGTTCTTTTCAGCTTATTCGATGTTCGCGTCAGTTGCATGAGGCACTCCTTTCAAGGGGGGGTAACATGATTTTAGCATATTTTCAAGACTGTTGCAATACCTTTTCGGCACACTTTTTGATCACAGACATTTATTTGTTTGAAATACTATGTGTACATGGCGACTAATAATTATGTTTTGATAGTTAGGGGAAGTGTCAAAAAATAAAAAACTTCCGATTTTTCACCTTTCGGCGTGTCCAGTGTAGCATAGCTCTCGCAGTTGTCAACGTGAAAAAATATCACCGAAAAATGAAATGAATATCGAGAAAGTCAAGTAGCAATACTTGGCTTTTTCTTTATCCACACGCAATATTTTTTCGTGTACTGAAAGTCATCAATACCTCTCGTTGACATCTGCACACCTCACTCGGAATGAGCGCGATTTCCTCCCGACCTATGCTCCCCCGACCCTGCCGAAATGGCTCGCGAACAGCGAAGCTGTTCAGAAATCGGGAGGTATAGAAAATGAAAACCCAAAACCAAGTAAGAATCACAAACGAAAACGTAAGGATCACCAGTGAAAACGTCCAGCATATTAGCGAGTGCATTGCGTTGTCTGCCATCAAGAAGATGATGCGATTTGCACATCATCCCCGTTCTCTGGACAAACTGTATGCCGGATTGGTCGAGGATATCTACCACAATAAAGGCTACAACACGACCTTCTCGGATGGATACGATTTGGCATCCGAGGTAATCTGCTTCCTTTGCCACTACATGGGTCGCAATCTGGATGATCTGGCTTGTCAGAATCGAAAGAGTGAGTTACTGACTGTCCGCTTTGCTTGTTACCGCCACGCTCTGCGGTACATTGAGAAGGAGTATCTTTCCGGCTATAAGACCATCAGCATAGAAGAATGCTCTCCGGCTGGTGCTTCTATTGACTTCGAGACACAGTATGAGATTGAGGACTACACCAAGGTCGATACCATCATTCATCAGATGCGATTGACTGTTGCAGAAGAAGAGACCTTGAACTACTATATGGCCGGCCTTGGATTTGTAGCAATTGCACAGATGCAGAACGTCAACAATACCACTGTCTGGCGTCGCAGAAAGAGCATACAGAAGAAGTATCTGCGCTATGTGGTCATGCAGGGATGATCTAATTCACACATAAACAACAAAAGGGAGCTTGACGGCTCCCTAAAGTTATGCGATATGAAAAGCCCCGCCGAAGCGGGGCAAAAATGTATCACGAGAAATCCTTTTTCTTTCCAGCAAAGGGTTGATATTTCACGATGATGGCTTGCATTTGCGGCGTGTCCTTCAACTCCAGATACGAGCTACTCTGAAGGAGATAACCAAGCTCTCGCGCCACGTCGTTATCTTCCGTACCGGAATTGATATTACGCACATCATACACATTTCCTCGGACAAGGAAGGAC
>JAZSFA010000156.1:0-12722 GCA_045531965.1 Eubacteriales bacterium | reverse complement strand
TTTTGGGGATTCTTAAGGGACTTTTTCAAAAGTCCCTTAAGCGGGTCCAGGGCAGAGCCCTGGCCGACAAACCCAAATTTGAAATATCATCATAAGGAGCAAAACCATGAAAAGATCCGAGATCGCCGAGCGCCAAAGGCTCGCCCTGGAATATTTTGAAAAAGCCCACACCACCCTCACCGAGACGGAAAAAGCCAACATGGAGGTCGCCGATTTTGGACTCGGCATGGTGGCTGACGTAGGACTGCAGCTGGTGGTATACGTCAACACTGACCGTGTCTGCGCTAAGGAAATGGTCCTTCTTCCCGGGCAGTGCTGTCCTGAGCATCGCCATGTCCCAACGAACGGTCAGGAAGGCAAGGAGGAGACCTTCCGTTGCCGTTATGGCAGCGTGTACCTCTACACCGACGCAGACCCCGACGCCCCTGCCGAGAACATTTCTATTCCCCTGCCCAAGACCGACGTCACAGTCTTCAGCGAGACCATCCTTGAGCCGGGTCAGCAGTACACCCTCCTGCCCGGCACCCTCCATTGGTTTGTGGGCGGTCCCGAGGGCGCGGTCATCTCCGAGTTTTCCACCCACAGCACCGACGAGACCGATGTCTTCACCGATCCGAGGATCGTCAGAAATCCCGAGATCGAGGAATGAAGAACGAGGGGCGCTGCCCCTGCCCCCCGGTCAAGGAACTTTTTGAAAAAAGTTCCTTGACAATTCTCAAAAACTTTTATGTAAGGAAAATAGAAATATGCTCGTCAACCTCAACACCGTCCTTGCCGACGCGCAAAAAAATCACTACGCCGTCGGACTTTTCAACACTACTGACACCGATATGCTGGAGGCGGTCATCTCCGCCGCCGAGGCGTGCCGCTCCCCCGTTATCATCGGTACTGCTGAGGTGCTTCTCCCCCACGGTGAGTTAAAACTCATCGCCCCCGCTATCATCGCCGCCGCCAAGCGGGCTACCGTTCCCGTAGTGGTGCACTATGACCACGGTCTGACCTTTGAGCGCTGTATGGAAGCCCTGCAATTAGGCTTCTCCAGCATCATGTTCGACGGCTCGGCAGATGCCTATGATAAAAACATTGCCGACACCCGCGAGATCGTCAAAATTGCCCATGCCTTCGGTGCCACCGTAGAGGGCGAGATCGGTCACGTGGGGGAAGCCTCCGCCGAGGACAACAACGCCGCCGACCTCTACACTCGGGTGGACGAAGCCAAGGCGTACCTGAACGCCACAGGGGTGGACGCGCTCGCCGTCTCCATCGGTACAGCCCACGGTGCTTATAAGTCCAAGCCCAAGTTGGACTTCGACCGCCTCACCGACCTCCGCGCCGCCCTTCCCGTTCCGTTGGTGCTTCACGGTGGCTCGGGACTGTCCGATGACGACTTCCGTAAGTCTATCGCCAAGGGCATCGCCAAGGTCAACATTTTTACCGACCTCTGCCTTGCGGGCAACCGCGCTATGGCGCAAGGGCTTGCCGAAGGTAAGGCTTATTTGGACATCCGCAACATGAAAGTGGAAGAGATCAAGCAGGCGGTTGTAGAAAAAATGACGCTGTTTGGCTCGGTAGGAAAAGCGGTACGCCAAGTAAACGGAAAGGAACCGTCATGAAGCTCTACATCGTCCGACACGGACAATCCGAATGGAACGCCACCCATCAGGTCTGCGGCTCCACAGACGCGCCTCTCACCGAAAAAGGTCATGTGCAAGCGCGTGAGGCTGCCCAAAAGGTAGCCGAAATTCACCAAAATCATCCCATTGATCTGATCATTGCCTCTCCCCTGCAAAGATCCTTGGAGACAGGGCGTGAAATCCAAGCCGCCTGCGGAGGTATCCCCCTCATCATAGATGAGCGTATCAAGGAAATTGATTTTGGGGAGAGCGAAGGTCTTTCCACTCGCGACGAAGCTTTTCAAAACAGAAAAGCCCAATTCCCCTACGTGCATGGCGAAGGGGAATCCATGCTCCGTTTTGTCCATCGCATCTACAGCTTTTTGGACGATATCAAGGTTCGTTACGCCGACAAGACCGTGCTTTTGGCATGCCACAACGGCATTGCTCGCGCCGCATACTCTTATTTTCACAGCATGACCAACGAGGAATTTATGACCTACATTGTCAAAAACGCCTCTGTTATGGAATACGACTTATAAGGAGACACCCATGAAACTCAAAACGCTAATGTTGCTTTTATCCGCCTTCTGCCTGACTGCCGCTATGGCATCATGTGTCCCCGAGGCACCGCCCAACGAGACAGACTGCGGCAACATGACAGCCCCTGAGGCGACCATAGACGTCACCCGGGCAGAGACTGATCCCGCCACAGAAATTGTGACAGAGTCCCCCGCCGCTACCGAATCCATTACAGAGAAGGAAACCACCATGAACGTCATCTACGAAACCGTCCAAAATCCCGTTGCCCCCGCAGGTGCCGACCCTTGGGTCATTCAGCACGAAGGTAAGTATTATTACTGTTATTCCAGTCCCGTTTGGTTCTTTGGCGGTGTGGGTGTGGCGGAGATTCCCTCGCTCGATAAGATCAGCACCGAGGGCGGCAGCCAGGTCTACGTCGCGCCCGCGGAGGAAGGCGCTGACCTGTCCCATTCCTTCAACTACTGGGCGCCTGAGCTTCATTATATCAACGGCGAGTGGTACATCTACGTAGCCTGCGACGACGGCAACAACGAAACCCACCGTATGTACGTCCTGAAGGGCACCACCCAGAATCCCACTGATCCCTTTGAGTACGTGGGGCAAGTCACCGATCCCACCAACAAGTGGGCGATCGACGGCACAGTCATGCAGTTGAACGGCGAGTTGTATTTCATCTGGTCGGGATGGGCGGGAGACGTGAACGTTGCCCAGCACATCTACATCGCTCACATGAGTAATCCTTGGACCATTGACAGCGAGCGCGTCATGCTCTCCACCCCCGAGTACGACTGGGAAAAACACGGCGAGCCCCTCATTAACGAAGGACCCACCATCCTGCAGCATGGCGGCAAGACCTTCCTCACCTACTCCGCCTCGGGTAGCTGGACAGACGATTACTGCTTGGGTATGCTGACCCTCGTGGGTGATGATCCCATGAATCCCGCAAGCTGGGAAAAGTCCGAGGTGCCTGTGTTCGAAAAACGCTGGGCTGTTTGTTACGGTCCCGGTCACTCCTCCTTCACCACCGCCGTCGACGGCAGCGTCTGGATGGTCTATCACGGCAATTTGGAGATGGGAACGGGCTGGGAGGGTCGTTCTATCTGGATCGCCCCCGTGACCTTCGACAAAGACGGCACGCCCAACTTCGGCACACCGCAAGAAAAAGTGCAATTCCCTGTAGCGATTGAGCCATGACCTCCCCATACAGCATCAACGATTGGAGAAAAAGTATGAAAAAATTCCATTTGATATCCAACGCCCACTTGGATCCCGTGTGGCAATGGGAATGGGAGGAAGGCGCGGCTGCCGCGGTGTCCACTTTTCGTTGCGCCGCCTCCTTCTGCCGTCAGTTCGACACTTACATCTTCTGTCACAATGAATCTTTAATCTACCGTTGGATCGAAGAATACGAGCCTTCCCTGTTTGCCGAAATTCAAGAACTCGTAAAGCTTGGCAAGTGGCACATCATGGGCGGCTGGCACGTCCAGCCCGACTGCAACCTCCCTTCGGGGGAGGCCTTTGCCCGACAGATCGCCGAAGGACGGAAATATTTTAAAGAAAAATTCGGCAAAGTTCCCACCACCGCCATCAATTTCGATCCCTTCGGTCACACCCGCGGCTTGGTGCAGATCATGGCGAAATCCGGCTACGACAGCTACCTATTCTGCCGTCCTGGTGCCGATCAGTGTTCCTTGCCTGACGAGACCTTCACGTGGGTCGGCTACGACGGCTCCACGGTAATGGGGCAACGCGCCGCCGAAGGATACGGATCAGGTCTCGGACATGCCTTAGACGCCATTCGAAGCGTGGAAGGACGGGACACCAAAGGTCGACCCAACTTCCGTCTATGGGGTGTGGGCGATCACGGCGGCGGTCCCTCTCGTCAGGATATCACCGCCATCAACGAATACATCGCCGAGTGTCAGAATAAAGGTATTGAAGTCATCCACTCTACCCCTGAAAACTACTTTGCCGACGTCAAAGCCTATCTGACAGAAAGCGGCACTTCCCTGCCAGAGCACAGGGGAGACCTCAACCTGTGGGCACCCGGTTGCTACACAAGCCAGGTGCTGATCAAACAGAAATACCGTCAAACCGAGAATATGCTGTTCTCCACCGAAAAGATGTACACCCAACTGGTGGCGCTTGGAAGGGCGAACTATCCCGAAAAAGAGTTTGGCGAGGTGCTCTACGATCTTTTGACCATCCAATTCCACGACATCCTGCCCGGCTCGTCGGTGCGTCCCGCTGAGGAAATGGCGGTACGGATGCTGGATCACGCGTTGGAAATTTTGTCCCGTCTCCGTGCCCGCGGTTTCTTTGCGCTTTCGGAGAATCAACCTGAGGCGGCAGAAGGCGAGATTCCCGTGCTGGCATACAATCCCCATCCTTACGAGGTCACGGGAGACTTCGAATGCGAATTTATGCTGGCGGATCAGAACTGGAGCGCAGGCTTTACCATGCCTTACGTCTACAAAAACGGCGCCTACCTTCCCTCTCAATGCGAAAAAGAAAACTCCAACATTCCCTTGGATTGGCGCAAGCGTGTTACTTTCCACGCCACCCTTGCCCCTATGTCCATGAACCGCTTTGACGTACGGCTCAAGCTTCTTGACAAAAAACCTCTCCCCGACGAAATTACGCTGGGCGGCAACGATCCTGAATATTTCATCTACCAAACGCCCCACATGACCGTAGAGATCGATAAAAAGAGCGGTCTGCTCCACCGTTGGAACGTAAATGGCACAGACTATCTGGGCGCAGGCGCCTGCGGCATTGACGTTCTGCGGGATCTGGAGGATGCCTGGGGCATGACCAAAGTCTCCTGGAAAGAGAAGATGGGTAAGTTCACTCTACTCTCCACCGAGGAATCCACCCGTTTTTCCTCTCAAGACGATCCCCTGCCCCCCATCCGTATCATGGAAGACGGCGACGTACGCACCGTGATCGAGGTGGTCATGGGTTACGATCGTTCCCGCGCCGTTCTCCGCTACAAACTCTCCAAGCACGCGCCCACCATGGACATTGATCTGATCATCCATAACTGCGAGACGAGAAAAATGTTCAAGCTGGCGCTGCCCATCGCCCTTCCCGATCCCAAGCCCGCCTTTGAAGTTGCCTTCGGCGAAGAACCTCTGCGTACCGACGGTACCGAATGCGTAGGACACAAGTACATCACCGTCACCTCCGCTGGGGGAAAACGGTTGAACGTCTATAACCGAGGCACTTATGGGGCATCCTATGAAAACGGACGGCTGTGGCTGACCCTTTTGCACAGTCCAGGCTACACCACCCACCCCTTAGGCGACAGACGAGTGCTGCCCACCGATCGTTATACCGATCACATGGAGCAGGGTGAACGCCGATTCTCCTTCCGCCTGACGGCGACCGACGTTTCCGACACCGCCATGGCGCGGGAAGCCCTGTCCTTCAACGAAGAGCCTATGGTTCTGTCCTTCTTCCCCAAGGGTGGCGATTTGACAGGCGCTGTCAAGGGTGATACTCCCTTCTGCACGCTGTCGGATAACACCGTCGTCATGACGGCACTGAAATCCACCGAGCGCGGACTGCTTATCCGTGTGTTTAACCCGCTGTCCGAGGCGTGTCGCTGTACCCTGTCCTGCCCTGCCCTTTCTATGACCCATGAGTTGAGCTTTACACCGTTTGAAGTCAAGACCCTGCGCCTTACCGCCGACACCTGCGAGCCTTGTCCCATGAATGAACTGCTGTAAAGAGAGGACAGCTTTATGAAGATCAAAACCAAAGAACTGACCTACGAAGAAGTCATGGCGCTCCCCAAGCCCGAGCATAAAAAACCCCACCGTCCCAATTGGCTGTTCCGTACGTTGGTGCGTGCTTTAGCAACGGGCGACCTGCTTGCCACCCATTTCAAGCACACCCAAGATCTGTCCAATGATGAGGATGGGGGACCTTATCTGATCCTCATGAACCATTCAAGCTTCATTGACCTCAAGATCGCCTCCGCCATGCTCTATCCTAAGCCCTACTGCATCGTGTCCACCACTGATGCCATGGTGGGTAAGGCTTGGCTCATGCGGCAGATCGGTTGCATTCCCACACAGAAATTCGTCAGCGACCTGTCCCTCATCCGCGACATGAAGTACGCCTTGAAGGAAAAGAAAACCTCGGTGCTGATGTTCCCCGAGGCAGGCTACACCTTTGACGGACGCACCACAACTTTGCCCGAGAATTTGGGCGGTCTTCTCAAGCTTCTGGACGTCCCTGTGCTGTTCATAGACACCAAAGGCGCCTTTGCCCGCGATCCTCTGTACAATATGCTCCAGCTGCGAAAGGTGCGGGTCTCAGCCCATATGTCCTGCATCCTCAACCGCCGTCAGATCAAGGAAAAATCGGTAGACGAGCTGAACGATGCTATCAGACAAGCCTTTTCCTTTGATCAGTTTGATTGGCAGTATCAGCAAAAGGTGGAGATCAAGGAATCCTTCCGCGCCGACGGATTGGAGCGTGTTCTGTATAAATGCGCCGCCTGCGGTGCCGAAGGACAGATGAAGGGTAAAGGAATCCACATCACCTGCGGTGCTTGCGGCAAGTCCTATGAACTGACCCCCTTCGGCAAGCTGAAAGCCACCCAAGGCATCACCGAATTTGACCACATCCCCGACTGGTATCTGTGGCAGAGACAATGCGTCCGAGAGGAGCTGGAAGCAGGTACCTACCGCATGGTATTTGACGTACGTATCGGCTGCATGGTCAATGAAAAAGCCCTTTATATGGTGGGAGAGGGTCATCTTGTCCACGACGAACATGGCTTCCATCTTGTCGGTTGCAACGATTCCCTTCAATATGATCAGTCGCCTATCGCCTCTCACAGCCTCAACGCCGACTATTTCTGGTACGAGATCGGGGACGTCATCGGCATAGGATCCAAAGACTGTCTCTACTACTGCTTCCCAACCACCGAAGGCTCGGTCACCAAAACCCGCCTTGCCACAGAAGAACTATTCAAGATCAAGATGAAGGAAAAGCGTATATCCGCCACCCGTCGGGCGCCTCTGAAAAAGCCCGAAAGCGCCACGTGATCCTTCACCAAAGCCAAGAAAGGAGCCGCCATGCCGAGACTGATCTTCCACGTGGACGTCAACAGCGCCTTTCTCTCATGGGAAGCCACCCGCAGAGTCAAAGCTGGCGAGTCTGACCTGCGGTTGATCCCCTCCGCCGTGGGGGGAGACCGAGACAAACGAACGGGTGTCATCCTTGCCAAATCCCTGCCCGCCAAAGCGTATGGGATCCAAACAGGTGAGCCTGTGGGCATGGCTTTGCGTAAATGCCCTCAGCTTTTGCTGGTCAAACCGGATTTCAAGCTTTACGAAGCCTCCTCAGCGGCTTTCATGGATATTTGTCGCAAATATGCCCCCGTGGTAGAAAAATTTTCCATCGACGAGTGCTTTTTGGACATGAGCGGCACGGAGCGTCTGTATCCCGACCCTGTGGCGTTGGCGCATCAAATCAAGGATGAGATCCGGAATACTCTGGGCTTTACCGTCAATATCGGCATTGGAGAAAACAAGCTGACCGCTAAAATGGCGGGAGATTTTGAAAAGCCCGACAAAGTCCACACCCTCTTTTCTCATGAAATTGCCACCAAATTGTGGCATCTCCCCGTAGAATCCCTTTATATGGTGGGTCACGCCACCGCCGAAAAACTAAAAAAAATGCACCTTACCACCATAGGTCAGGTTGCCGCGATGGAGCTTTCCGTCCTGCAACAACTCATGGGTGAAAAGTTGGGACTGCAGCTGCACCGATACGCCAACGGCATTGACGACACCGCGGTTGCCACCGCTCCGAGGGAGGTCAAGGGCTACAGCAATTCCACCACCCTCGAAGAGAACGTCACCGACCGAAGCACCGCCCTCCGCATCCTGTTGGCACTCACCGACAGTGTATCCTCGCGCATGCGTGCCGACGGCGGAAAGGCTTCCGTGGTAGCGGTGACCCTTCGTTCCACTGCTTTTACCGACAAATCTCACCAGACAAAGCTGCGCTATCCCACGGACATTACAAGTGAGCTGTACGAAGCGGTGGTGCGTATTTTCGACGAGCTTTGGGATCGACGTACCCCCATGCGCCTTTTAGGGGTTGCCTTGGGGCAGATCTCCTGGGAGGATGATCCCCAGCTCTCCTTTTTCGAGGACGAGGATCGGGAAAAAGCCCGCAAGCTGGACCACGTGATTGACGGGATCCGAGGGAAATTCGGTTCAAATGCCATCGTCCGGGGAAGCACCTGCGGCACAACCCCCGAGGTGGGCAGAAAGCATAAGGCGCAGATAGAGCTGGAAAGAGAAAATAAGAAGTATACGTAAAAAGCAAACCGTTTAAAAAGCGGTTTGCTTTTTTATTCGACGTACGCCGCGATCCCCCCAAAAATCATCAATGCCAGGGCTTTTTGATAGTCGGGATCAGAGAGCCTTGCCGCCTCGTCAGGATTAGAGAGGAACCCGCATTCCACCAACACGCAAGGAGCGGCAATCTTGTCCAAAAGATAGATGTTGCTTCCTGCCGCCTTGATCTTTCGGCGGTTGTCAGGTTGGATCATCTGCGCCTGTTTCTGAAGATCGGCAGCGACGGTTTGGGATAGGGGGTCCTTTGTGCCGTACCACACCTGCACACCGCTGTACTGCGTTTGTGGGAAGGCGTTCATGTGGATGCTGACAAACAAGCTGTCTCCGTTCTGATCTGCCACGGTCTTCCGCGCCGCCAGATCGAGAACCTTTTTCCGCCCATGGTAATCCACGTTGCGGTCGTACAGCAACACGTCCTCGTCGCGGGTCATGATGACCGGGATGCCATTCATCTCCAACAGGTCGCGGAGGGCAAACGCCACCGCCAGATTAACATCCTTCTCAAAGAGTCCATCCGCGCTGACAGCCCCGCCGTCCTCCCCTCCGTGCCCCGCGTCAATGACCACACAAGTCATCTTTTTATCGACGGTACTCTCAGCGGCGGTGGGCAGAGGGGCGCTCTTCATAGGGGTGATCAACAGCGCCGCGGTGACCAAAAAAACGGCAAAGATGATAAGGATGAGGGGGATGGCGAAGGTTGATTTATTTTTCATGGCAAGTACCTTTCAAGGGATTGTAAATTGTTGTTTTGCGGCAGTGCCGCCAAACAACAATTTATCTTACAAAAACAGTATGCCCCGCCGCGGTCATTTATGAACCGTGACGGGGCATTTTCTTTTTTTATCCTTTCAAAACCAGCGCCTTGATCTTTCCTTCGATCTCCGCGCAAGCGGCTTCTTTCGCAGCATATTCCCGCTCCAATCCCTCCACGACAGGAATCAGCTTACTCATGAGGGGGTGCATTTGCTCCTCGATTTTAGAGAGTTTTGAGTCTACCATCAGCTCAGAGATGAGACCATCCAGCCATCTGTCCGCAAAGATCAGACCGCCGCTCAATCGCGTCGCGGGCGCATCGTCCGCAGACAATGGCGCAAGGTCTTTCAGTTCGGCGGCAAACTCCTGTAGATACCGCCCAAGGGTCTGAATGGAATTGTCCAGACGAACTAAGGTATTGCGCTTTTCGTGGTCGATCTCGGCATCGCGGATGGCGGCAGAGATGGCACCATAGCGTGAGGAACGGGGCGCTCGAGTATCCTCAATGCTGAGATATTGTGCCCGGGTCAGCGCGTCCATCACAGAACGAGCCACTTTGAGGGCATATTGACCACTTTCCATGGCTTCTTTCAGCTCCTTGGAGTCGCGGATGATGGCGGTCTTCTCTGCCTCCAACGCTTCTACCTCGGCATTGACCGTGACCTCCTTCGCCATAAGCCACGTCTTTTTCTCGACCACCATTTCCTCATAGTCCCGCTCGCAGTTGCCCAGAGAGCGGATCTCGGCGCGCAGCTCCACTTGACGGTTCAAGACGTGATCCAGCTCTGCCTTGGCGGTCTCGTAAGCCGCCTTGGCCGCCAATGCCTCGGCCTCCTCCTTGTTGATCTTGTCCTCTTTCATACCGATCAAGGTATACAGAAGCAGGGTCAAAGAGCCGTTTTGCAGGGCGTCGGCTTCTTCCTGTTCGGTCTCATATTCTTTCTTTCGATCCTCCATCACCGAGGTGAGACGGTCGGTTTCCTCCCGAAAATGCGCCAGGAGATTCTGTGCCTTTTTCTTGCGGCGGATTTTTTCCCCGAGTTCCGCAAGGGCGGCATCATAGTCAAAATCAGCGGGGTGGGTGGGATCGTATGTATTCATATCGGTATGTCCTTTCTGATGCGAATTTGATTTTTCGGTGTGATAAGGCGGCAGATAGCTCTACCGTCATTTTAAAAACCCAGCCGCTCAAACAGCCCCATCATCAAGGGGAAGATCAGAGGCAGAGCGGCGAGGATGAGGTCAAAGATGGTGGAATAATACTCAATGAGAAATCCGTTTTTATCTGTAGGCACGAGCTTTCCCTTCGGTACAAAAGACTTGGTTTCTTTCATGCCCCAAAGCAGGAAAGCGGCATCAAACAAGCGGCGGTTGCGGCGGATACAGGCGTAGAAAATGATGACAGAGAGATACAGCGCCGTGAGGCTCACCAAAGCGATATCGACCACCGCCAAAGCCTTGATCCACCCGAGAAAGATATGGAAAACGGTCACAATTCCCGCCACGATGGGGTAGACGCGCAGAAGGACACCGTATTTTCCCAGCCCGTAGGCCTTTTCCAGCTCGGTATAGAACCAAAAATTCAAAGCCCCTTTTTGCTTCTGTCGGATATCCCGCTTGCGGATACGGCGGTGGCGCAGTTCTGCGAAAGCCTCGCCCCGAAAAGCGGGATAGGCGAGAGCCATGATAAGACAAAACATGATGCCAACAAAATAGTTGCTCATTTTTCCTCCAATTCCGCAAAAAATGCAAAACAAAACAGTAGAAAAATTTCTGTTTTTTGGGAAGCAATCGAATGTTGCGATACGGGCTTGTCAACAGCAAACTCAATCGGTCTGCTGAATCAACCGTTTCAGATCCTCCGCGACCAAAGCACGCTCGTTCTCTTTAGCGCTCTTGATAGACATCAGCCCTTCCAGCACAGGCTCGATGTGGGTCAGCAGATCATCCATTTCTGCCTGAGAGCCTTCGATTTTGCGACAAACGGCATAATCCGTGAAAATATTGTCAAAATAAACGTCCAGCAAGCGTGTCCCCTCGTGGATGCCCACCGAGGTCGGGATATACACCTCGTCCAACACCACGTCATCCAACTCAGCGGCAAATTCCTGCATATACTGCCCGAGATGCCGAAGCAGAGCTTGCGCGCTGTCAATGCAACGGTGCTTTTCATCGTCAAGCATGATACTTCCATAACGCCTGTGGTAGCCCATTTCAATCTCGCTGAGTTCATGGGCTCTGTCCAAATGATCATAGATACCGCGAATGATGCCCCGCACCCGTGAGCCCTTGTCCAAGGCCTGCTCGATCTCCTTGATCTCACGGTCATAGACCTTGATCTTCTGCTCCAACCCCAAAACCTTTTCGGAAAACTCGCTGTCCTGCGCCAACCGCTTCTGCTTTTTCTCCTCGATCATCTCCTCCAGCTTGCGGTCGCAGTTGCCCAAACGGCGAAGCTCGGTAGACAGCTCCCTCATGCGGCCTTCGGCATAGTCCAGCTCGTTTTTGACCGTCTCGTACCTTGCGGCGGCGGCCAAAGCCTCGGCTTCCTCCTTGGCGATCATATCCGCCTTTTTGCCCGTGATCGTATACAGAATCAGAGCGGGGCTGATCTTTTGGAGCCTCACCACGTCGGAATTCTCGGCGGTCAGCTCCGTGCGGCGCTGTTCTTCCAACCGTGTCAGGCGGGCAACCTCCGCCTTGAAATACGCCAGTTGGGTGGTTACGTACTTTTTGCGGCTCACCTGCGCCTCCAGCTCGGTGATGGCGGCGTTGTAGTCAAAATCCGCGGGGCGGCGGATGGTGTAATCGTCGTTGAACACGGAATTGACCTCCATTTAACAATGTAATAATATTATAACATGCGGTCAAGCGATTGTCAATAGGTTTTGGAATAATTTTTGGATGTTACTTTCAAACTTGGGTTTGTTGGGGAGTTGGGTTTCCTCTTTCATGGGGGTAGTGGGGGCTTCGCCCCCACTACCCAAACGGGTGGCCTGCAGTCCCGAGGGCGGCCTTGAGCGCCTCGGGGCGCACCGGAAGGTGCAAGAAAGTTTACGGGTTGTATCGGCAATTCCCTTTGTTACACAAGAAATTTTTTGATAGCAAACCTTCTTGCGCTACCGCGCGCGTCAGAGGGCTTTCCCCCCTCCGACACCGCCCCCCTTTCGCGCCTTGTGAAGGGGGCTTCGCCCCCTTCACCCCGTTTGGCAAGTGCAAACATAGCTGTTTACTCATTTATTGTGTATATGCCATATGTTGAGAGGTGAGTTTGTCAGCAACCTGACCGTATTGAAACGACTACTCTGCAAACATACCGATCTTTTTCAATTCGCGGATAAATTCGTCTTTCTTACCCGTTTTTCTCCAAAAATCCCGTGTTCCGATCTCAAACATCTCTGCGCCGGTTCGTCTGTCATAAACTCCAAGC
>JAZSFA010000147.1:0-34260 GCA_045531965.1 Eubacteriales bacterium | reverse complement strand
GGGTAGCCGCGTGCGGTTGCGATAAACGCTGAAGGCATCTAAGCGTGAAACGTGCTTCAAGATGAGATATCCCCCATTTTAAATGGGTAAGGTCACTTGTAGACTACAAGTTGATAGGTCGGAGGTGTAAGTGCAGTAATGTATTCAGCTGACCGATACTAATTGACCGAGGGCTTGAACTTTGCTGATCTGCTTTAGCAGTCAGCGGTTTCAGTTTCTACAAAATGGTTTGAGTTTCTTTTTCAAACTTGAATCTTCTTCTTTTGGTTGGAAAAGCCAAAGTCAGTGATATTATCGTAGAGGGTCCACCTGTTCCCATTCCGAACACAGAAGTTAAGCTCTGCTGAGGCGACAATACTTGCTTGGAGACGAGCCGGAAAGATAGCTCATCGCTGACACAACTCGAAAGAGTTCACCTCGCGAAGAACGAGGGAGTTGGTATTATTATCGCAGAGGGTCCACCTGTTCCCATTCCGAACACAGAAGTTAAGCTCTGCTGAGGCGACAATACTTGCTTGGAGACGAGCCGGAAAGATAGCTCAATGCCAACATTTTCCGATACAGCTAACACGCTTATGCCGGTTAGCTGTATTGGTCTTTATACCTCATCGGCAAAACGCCGATTGAGGAGATGTATTCCTCCTTAGCTCAGTCGGTAGAGCACCTGACTGTTAATCAGGGAGTCGTTGGTTCAAGTCCAACAGGGGGAGCCATAATGGGGAAACAATTTTGCACCCTAACACAAAGCCCTTGATTTTCAAGGGCTTTTCGTGTTTTTAGGGGTAAAAACGCCCCCCTTTCGCCATTGCACCTTTTCTTGAACCTTTGGGTTTTGAACCTGCGATTTAACTATAGGTTGAATGTCGTTGACTGTTTGGCGTTTTTGTGATATAATAAATAAAGAAAGGCGGTGTTTAGGATGAATGAACCATATTACAAGGCATACGAGAAACGTTATCAGGCAGCTTTTTCCGCGGGTGCTGAACGTTGGGGGCATTCTCCCGATGATGAGGTACTATATAATACCCTCAAATCGTGGGTAGAAGAAAATAATTTGCAAGGACAAAGGATAATTGAATATGCATGCGGTGAAGGGGCTTGCGGGGTTATCCTGTCTGAACTTGGGTGTATCTATTACGGCGTGGACATTTCACCGTCTGCTATTGAGAAAACTAAGAAGTTGTTAGAAAAATATCCGAATGCTACGGTTGAGGTTCTGGATATGGTTAAGGAAAGCGTCAAGGAAAAATACGACGCGGCTCTTGACTGTATGGGATTTCATATGTTGGTTACTGATAGTGACCGAGAGTTGTATTTGAAAAATGCGTATAACTCGTTAAAAGATAATTCGCCGATGCTATTCTTTAGGGAATCGTATCGTAAGGACGGAACTTATCACGGCATTGTCAATTCTTTTGAGGAATGGGCACAGATAACGGGAGAGGATTATCATACCCCTCAACTGCGTCAGATTAGAAATGCTGATAATGGCAGTTTGATGGAGATATTTGTTCCTCTTCTTCCCGCGAGAGCCAAGGATAAAAATCAATATATTGATGAATTCAAAAAAATCGGATTTCATATAGAAAAATTCGTAGAAATGAATGTATCTAACGCCATTCCGTATTCTGCCAGCATATATGTACGAAAAGGAAAATAATTGAATATAGATAAAAGGTTCGAATTTGTTGGAGAGCGCCCAAAAGAAGAGTATGGTCTATGAACATACTCTTCTTTTGGCTTTTTTTCTTTTGGATTTGACCAATGACTTCGTAGATTCAGAGTCAGTATCCCAAAGGGTGGCTGTCTAAACTATTTCGTGGTTAGTTTTTTGATCTCTTGCTAATTTTAAGAATATATGGTATAATAGGTATGGAAAGGTGGTAAGACGATGAAAAGTGATATTTTCAATGGGAAGATTTTAGAACCATATAGAGGAATTGTTAAGTTTACGCTGGTTTTTGTACCTTGTGTTCTGATTATGTGTTCCCTTATATTAGGCATTATTGCGATAACATATCCTAAGATTGATGATGCCGCCCGCGTGATGATATTTATTTTTACAGCACTTTCAGGGGTGTCTGCTATTGTTTATCCTTTGGTGACCTTGCGTTTGATCAGATGCTATCCTAAGCATAGAAAAATCACTAAATTGTTCATACAAGAGTACGTATTTAAGTGATGATTGCACGAAACGATTATAAGTGGAATGACGAAGCTGACTGTGTGTTTAGCTTGGGAGGTATTGCTGTGACAAGTCAAATCATTCGTATTATTTGCCTGATGCTTATTTTTGCCCTGCCCCTGTGTTCTGCTGCGTGTGCTGTCGAGGATGAAGAAGCAGAAACAGAAGATGCAACCGTGGTTCTGAATATGAACACCGATTATCAACTTACAGATAATTTGCCGCGAGGAGAGGGGCAACGTGTCAAAGTGATTCTGCTTTTGGGACAGAGCAACGCAAGCGGTAGCTCTATTGTCAAATATCTTGAAGAAAAATCCTCGCCTGAAGAATTTGCGAAATATAGCGCAGGATATTCTTCGGTTCTGATCAACTACTGCATAGACGATCACAATGCCTGCTCTGAGGGCGAATATGTGAAGGTTGATCTCTCCTGCGGTGCGGCTAATGGCTTTTTCGGACCTGAGGTGGGATTGGCGGATGGACTTTCTTCTGCCTATCCCGATGAAATGATTTTGATCTTGAAGTATACCATGTCGGGCTACTCCTTGCATCATCATTGGCTTTGCGCTGGTGAACGGGGATCTATTTATCATGCTTTTCTTTCTTTTGTCTCGACCAACATGACGCATCTGGGCGATCTTGGCTATGATGCGCGAATCGGCGCGATTTGCTGGATGCAGGGCGAATCTGATACCACGGAATTCAAAGCAGACCGTTACTATGATAATCAATGTGCGTTCGTTTCGTATTTGAGAGAAGACCTTGCCTCCTTTTCTGAGCATGGCGGAATCTATTTCATTGATGCGGGAATATCAGACGGTCCTTACTGTGAACCGGGGTATCCAACGGTTAATGAGGCCAAACGCCGTTTTTCTGAGCTTTCCGAGTTGAATCTGTATTTTTCTACCATAGATGCCGGACTGACCACCGTTAACGAACCGGAAGGAGATCCGGATTGGGGACATTACGATGCCCTGTGTGAACTGCAACTTGGACGTCTTTTTGCTACATATGTGATCGATAGCTATCGAAATAGGGAATAAGCAGCTAAGGGGCTTCCCCAAAAGGCAAATTCAAATAAAAAAGACAGAGAGGAAGCGATCATGAGCGAAACAATCAATGGATGGACACTTGACGTTGAAACATTACCCCATTGGAACCTAGAAACGAATCTACCCCATGGCGGTACCGAGGCACCGTTGTTTCTGCTTGAGTCATCTCATGATGATGTTGCTTGCCTTCTTTACGCCACCATGGAGACACGCATGTCGGCATATGTAGGCGCTTTGGCGGTTTTTCAAAACAAGCAAGCCCCCGAGTTACTGCTGAGCATCCGCTATGTTTATTTTGAGCAGTATGCTTATTTCAGCGATGATGGCAAGTTTCTTTTCCTTAAAGCCATTTACCGCTATGGCAAGAGATTTGTTCTTTTATTAAACCTCAGAAAAAAAGCGTATGCCATTTTACATTTTTCTCCGCCTGACCATGATTATCAGATCAGACCTCTTGGGAATGAGGTTTTTGAAATATTTTATGACACTGCCTTGACAATGCGGGACGAAAAACTCCAAAAGTTTAATCATATCAAGGTGGATTGCCGACAACTCCGGTGGAAAAGCTGGAATGCGCTTTCCAAAGGAGACGACCTGAATCTACAACGAAGAGGGCTGGACTACGCTTTTAAAAGTAAAGAAAAGATCTGGACTGAATCGTTGGAACTGCTTCGGTTGGACGCCATATCGGCACAGGAATTTGTGGATCTTAACCGAGATAAAACCGTATATTATTTCTCGCCGTTCAAAACTGACCGATATGGGCACACAAAAATATTTGTTTTGGAAACTCCTGCGATCGTTGGGCAGTTCATGCCCGTGTTTTCATCTTTTGATGCTTGCAAAGACTATCTCGAATGCCGTGGGGAAAAGCAAGTGATCTATAAGAAACGGCTTAAAGACGTGATGAAATATTTGGATTCCGGATACCCCATGCGCGACTTTGGCGTGGTGATCGACCCCCATTTGGCGTTTGTTGCCATACCTGCAACCGTTCGTGTCACGCCAAAGAGCTTGCGGTACTGACATGGTGAAAACTTCAATACTATGGGACAATTGAACGGAGGAGACAGGATGAGTCAAGTGTTATTTGTTGTGTCCGATATTCACGGACATTACACAGCGCTTACAAAGGCATTGGCTGATGCGGGGTTTGACGATAAAAATGAGACCCACGTGCTGGTTAGTGTAGGAGATTTGTTTGACCGGGGCAAAGAGAATCTTGAGGTCTATCGCTTTGTGAAAGGGCTGAAACGAAAAATTCTGATCAAAGGTAATCATGAAGATATGCTTTGTGAGACTTTGCTGAACGGAGCGTTATCGCAGCATGATCGGGATAATGGCGCCAATATCACAGTGACGCAGATGCTGGGTCAGGAGGCTTTGAGACCCGACGGAAGCTTTGATACCGCTGAAAATTGGGAAAAGATCCAAGAAGTTTTGGACTTTGTCGATTCTATGGTGGATTACTATGAAACCGAATGCTACGTTTTTACCCATGGCTGGCTTCCCGTTGTGTTTGATGGATATCATCCTTCGGTAGATGAAGATTGGCGCCATGCGACGGAGGAAGAGTGGAAGTTTGCCCACGAACTGGAATGGCAACAATTCTATAGTGTGGGGGCAGTTCTCAAAGGGAAGACAATTATCTGCGGTCATCGCCCAGCCTATCTTGGACATATGTTTGACAACTGTAGAGAGCCCGATTGCAGCGATCCCTTTTATGGTAATGGTCTGATTGCCATTGATGCCAACACAGTGAGGAGCGGACGTGTGAACGTATTGGTGATTCAAACGCAATAAAAGATAAGAAGGTATAATACTTCGAATGTTATAGATAAAATGTTAATAATCAGAAAGGGATGGATATGAAGCATTTGTTGGGACAAGCGCAGGAGCTCGGCTTTTGGAAGTCGGTTCGTGAAAAGGAAACCTACCGCCCTCTCCTTGAAAATCTTCTCTACCGTTGGGAGAAGGAAGCGAAGTTGGAAATCCCCTTGCTACCGTACTCTGCCTATCGTCGGTTTGTTTTTGACGGTGACAGAGACACGTATGAAACCCCCTATTTTCACCGCCGCCGAGCGATAAATGTATCTGCGATTTTGGCGTTGATTTATCCGGAGCGAGAAGAATACTTGGTTCAACTCATGGACCTCATTTATGCGATTTGCGACGAGTATACCTGGTGCCTACCTGCCCATCAGACCGAGTTGGGGATCAATAACAATCGCCATATCGATCTGTTTGCCGCCGAAACCGGTATGTGCCTTGCAGAGATATACACCTTGCTGGGGGATAGATTAGAGCCGTTGATTGCCGACCGTATCCGCGTGGAAATTGACCGACGAATTGTTCAGTCCTTCCTTGAAACCCGTTTTTTCTGGGAGAAAATCGGCAGTAACTGGGCGGCAGTCTGTGCTGGTTCTGTTGCTTGTACCTTCATGCTCCTGCGTCCTGATCTGCTTCCTTCGGTGGATGAACGCATCCAAAGCGCTATGACTTGTTTCTTAGGCGGATTCGGACCTGATGGAATCTGTGAAGAGGGCTTTGCCTACTGGTGTTACGGCTTCGGCTTTTTTACGGTTTGGGCAGATATGTACCGTACATTTACCGATGGTCGAGAGGATTGGTTCAAACTCGATAAGGTCAAGGCGGTCGCGCCTTTCCTCAGCCGTATGTATCTGACGGAGGCTTGTACGGTTTCCTTTTCAGATGCAGGACAGACAGGTCGCTACAATGCAGGGGTGTTGCATTATTTGAAAAATGAGTATCCAGATACGGTGACCCTACCGAGTCCTGCCTATAGTGAACTGATGGATAGCTGCGGTCGTTGGTGTACTTTCCTGCGATCGTTTGTTTGGATGAATGAAGCGTATTTGAATACTGTAACGGATGCCACCTCGGATATGGTCTATTATGCCCCTTCCGTCCATTGGCTGATCAAACGTGGGGAAAACTATAGCTTTGCTGCCAAGGGCGGACATAACTTTGAGCCGCACAACCATCACGACGTAGGCTCTTTTATTCTTGCTAAAAACGGACGTCAAATCCTGACTGATCCGGGTGGAGGCGTTTATTCCCGTCAGTATTTTTCAGGACCGCGGTATACCTTTGTGGCGTGCGGCTCACACGGTCATTCGGTGCCCTTTTTCGGCACTGATGCTGATCGTGAAGAGCAGGGCGTTTTTTATGGGTACCAGAAAGACGGAAAACAATTCTGTGCGAAGGACGTAAATTTTGACGGCAATAGGTTGGTGATGGACATCGCGCCGGCATACGGAGAAGCCGCTGTCCATCGAGTGATCCGTTCTTTTACTTTGGGGGATCAAGGGATCATGCTTCAGGACGAGTTTGACGTGGATGAGGGGATCGCCATCACGGAACGTTTGGTATCCATGTCGCCCTTTACGGTTTCCGAAGGGTGCGCTGTAACCGATTTGGCAACACTGTCCTTTGACCCTGTGTTGTGTGATGCTACGACCTCTGTAGGAGATTTCCGACCAAACTGCCCCATTTATTTTCTTGATCTGCAACTCAAGGCAGATGTCAAAAAAATCCAAATCCGTATCATGATGAATAAACAGGAGGACACTTGATGCCCAGGCTACGCGCCTGGGATTCAGCCTTGACCTGATATCGGACTGTGATGGAACACGTTCTTTGAGGGGAGGATGATTCTTCATAAAGTTTCTTTGACGAAACTTGTGAGATCCATCCTCCCTCTTGCGTTGTAATATTTCCAATTTAAAAAATGTAACCGCGCCTTGATAAAACGAATGTTAAGAAACATGAATTGAATGTTAAACTGTACAAAAAAACACCCGTCATGTTGTGACATGTCACAAAATTCATGATTTTACGACAAATTTGAAAAAATCTATTGCATTTTTAAAAGAGTTGTGATATAATCCACTTGTGATTTTAAGATAAACCTTATCTTGTTTCCCCAAATTTTGCGTAAAAATAAGGTTTTAAGGGTTGATGGACTGGCTTTCATAATAACCCGAAAAGAGAGGAAGTGTTTGGATGGTAGTGCTGACGAAAAGTGAAAAAAGAGTTCTCTGTATTCAGTTCGCGGAGCATTTGCCCAAAATCAGAGATCTGCTTCATTTAACGCAGCAAAAATTCGGAGCTATGTGCGGGATCTCTACTGACCGTTTGTCTCGTATTGAAAATGAGCATGCTGTTATGACATGGAGCCAGCTTATTTCGATTCTTATGATTTGCATGGCAAATCTTGATACCAAGGAATATATCTACGCAAACAACGTGCTCCCGGTAAAGCTGTTTCAGTATTTTCAGCAAAAGGATGAAAACATCCCGCCCGAGATCAATATCTGCGTAAGAGAAGAAATAGCAAAAAAATATATTTCACATTATAAGGAGGACTAACCCCATGGCTTTAATCGATCGGATCAAATATGACGGTTATAAGGACGGCTCCCCTTGGCTGCTCCACAAGTATCCCGGCGAAGAGTTCGTTCTCGGCTCTCAGCTGATCGTCAATCAGGGGCAGGAAGCCCTGTTCTTCAAGGGCGGTGCCGCACTCGACCTTTTTGGCCCCGGTACCCATACCTTGCACACAGGCAACCTTCCTCTGCTGAATAAGCTGGTCAAGCTTCCCTTTGGTGGCAAGACGCCTTTCTCGGCTGAGATTTATTACATCAACAAAACCTCCAAGCTGGACATGAACTGGGGCACGGCAAACCCCTTCCAGTTAGAGGACCCCAAGTACGGTTTGATTCTTTCGATCCGTTGCCACGGTAAGTACGGCGTGAGAATTGTGGATTCCAGACAGTTTGTCAGCGAACTGATCGGTGCCCTCCCCAACGGCGCGACAGTCAATTATCCCTACATTGCCAGCTACTTCAGCGGTCTTTTGACCAACCGTATCAAAACCGTGATCTCCGCTTTCATGATCAAGCAGAAGATCTCCTTCCTGGAAGTAACTGCTTATTTGCAGGAGTTGTCTGCTGAATGCCAGAAGCAACTTGAAAAGGAATTTCAGCGTTTTGGCATGGAAGTTGTCAACTTCTTTATCGAGACCATCTCTCCTCCCAAGGAAGAGTTCGAGAAGCTCCGCACCTACAAAGAAGAGTTGGCGCTTGGTAATGATTTCTACCGTCAGAGAAGAAGCTTTGACGTACTGGATACCATGGCAAGCAACAATGCCAGCGGCGGTATGGCAAATGCCGGTATCGGTCTCGGTATGGGACTGGGCATGGCACCCATGGCTCAGGAGCTGTTCTCCAACATCAGCGGCAACGTGAATGTGAGAAACGGCGGTGGCAACGCTGATGCGGCGCCCAAGGGCAATGCTTGTCCTCATTGTAACGCACAGAATCCCGAAGGACAAAAGTTCTGCGGTGAGTGCGGCAAGCCCATGGTGGTCGGTGTGATCTGTCCCTCTTGCGGAAAGGTCAATGCTATCGGACAAAAGTTCTGCGGTGACTGTGGCACCAAGCTCTCTAAGAAATGCCCTTCTTGCGGAAAAGAAAACGATATGAACCAAAAGTTCTGTGGGGATTGCGGCACCAAGCTGTAAAAAACAATTTACCATATCCTATCTTGGCAGTACCGCGTAAACGGCAGTGCTGCCAAGAACGAGTGACCCTGATTTTGAAAGAAAGGAAGCTTTCCTCTTGTGAAAGCTATGACCGAAAATGAACAATTTTTTCGTTGCACTATTCATTAACGATCGAGTTTGTCAGTATAAGGTTGATGAGTTGATACAAAACTCGTTGAATGGATATGTCAACGAAAATTTTGTTTTTAACAACAGAAACGTATATCTTCCCATTCAGATTCAGGGCGATGCTTATTTCCTTCAGAAAAAGTCTTCGGATTGGACGTGCCGATGCGAAAATCAGGAAATATCCGAAAGCAAAAAACTGAAGCACGGAGATTACCTGGTGTTTTCCAAAGGAGATATCTCCTATGCCGCATTGATCACCGAGTTCCAATACATATCACTATCTGCCACTGCTTTCGCGCTGGGGAAGGAAAACGTGTTTATCGGACGCGGTGACGACATGAATATCATTCTCGATCTTAATGCCAGCATTTCCAGAAAGTGTGCCGCCATTCGATATGATGTCGATGGCAAGCATCATTTGGAGGATCTGTCAGGCAAAACGGGACTATACGTGAATGATCGAAGGGTCGCTTCTTGTGTCCTTGTTCCCGGCGACAAGATATACATCATGGGAACGACCTTGGTCTACTACCCCGGGATGCTGTTGATTCCTGCGTCTGCCAAGACCCGAGGATTGAAAAAAGCGGATGAATTTGACGTTCTCTCTCCTACGACATCGGAAGAAGAGATGACTTACGTAAGAACCCCCCGAATTATCAAGTCCCCCGAAAGCGGAAAAGTCGTGATTGATGCGCCTTCCGCGCCGCAAAAATCAAAGGAAATGCCGTTTATCCTGACCGCGGGACCTTCCATTACCATGTCCCTTGCCATGCTGGCAAGTGTGGGTGTGACCATCGCCAATGCGATGAAAGGTGGCGGGTTCTCCTCGATGATCACCAGTGGTGTCATGGCAATCAGCATGTTAGCGGGCGCGTTACTTTGGCCGTCGCTTCTCAGAAAGTACAATAAGCGACAGGAAGAAGCAAATGAGCTGTACCGCCGGCAAAAGTATTCAGCTTATCTTGTGGATAAAGAAAACGAGATCAAGCAAAAGTACGAACGGAATATCCGTGTTTTGAATGAGAATTTGATGCCTTCTCCGAGCATGCTGGCGAATTTCATTTCTGAAAAAAATCGCCGCTTGTGGGAACGCGTTCCCGGAGACGAGGATTTTCTGTCGGTCAGATTGGGTATCGGTGAACTTGATTTTGGGGTAGAGATTCAATCTCCCAATAAAGGCTTTACCTTGCAGGATGATCCTATGCTGGATAATGCCGTTGCGCTGAAAAACAAATATGAAAAAATGAATGGTGTTCCCATTACTCTGTCACTGAAAGAGAAAAAAGTGGTGGGCGTCGTGGGCGCAACCGTGGATCTGTTCAAGGTGATTGTTACTAATCTAATCTCGCTCCACTCGGCAGATGAGGTCAAATTGGTATTGGTTTACGATACGTCTCAACTCAATGATCTTCAATGGGCGAACGATTTGCCCCATGTGTGGAGCGGTGATAGAACCCAGCGTTATGTGGCAACAACGAAAGAAGAAGCCAAAACACTTTTCTCTAATCTGGATGAAATGATCCAAGAAAGAGAAGCAACCCTCTCCAAGGATGATCCCAGAACACCTGCTTTTGTGGTGTTGGTCATGAACGAGTCTTTGGTGGAGGATATCCCCTTCCGACGCCATTTGATCAATGCTGAAAACCACGTAGGCGTTTCCACGGTCTTCTTTGGAAAACGATTTAACAACATTCCCAAAGAGTGCGTGGGTATCATTCAAAAAGATGCCGAGATTTGTGGAATGTATGTGAAAAATGAAAACAATAACCGCTTTATTAACTTTGTGGCAGATAATATCAGCGGCGAGCTGATTCATCGTATTTCGGCTGATATCAACAAGATTCCGGTAAAGATCGAAAAAGGCAAGGCCAGTGTTCCCAATCGTGTTACGTTCCTTGATATGTACCGCGTAGGTAACGTGGAAGCGCTTGAAATTATGAACCACTGGGGGACTAATGCATCTGATAAGAGTCTGGCGGCTCCCATTGGTCTGAAAGCCGGTGGCGAAGCTTTCTACTTGGATATTCACGAAAAGTATCATGGCTGTCACGGTCTCGTGGCGGGTACGACGGGTTCAGGTAAGAGTGAATTCCTACAGGCATATATCCTCTCCATGATGATCAATTACAGCCCCAATGAAGTTGCCTTTGTGCTGGTGGATTTCAAGGGCGGAGACATGGCGAGACCCTTCCTTCGTTCGCCCCACCTGGCGGCAACCATTTCCAACCTGTCGGGAAATACGCTTCATAGAGCCTTGATCTCTTTGGAAGCAGAGGTGAAAAACCGTCAGAACATCTTTAACCGCTCGGCGGAGAAGTTGGGTGTGGATAAGATCGATATTAATTCCTACCACAAGTATTTTAAGGATAAAAAACTGAAGCTTCCGCTGCCACACCTGATCATCGTCATCGACGAGTTCGCACAGCTGAAATCCCAGCATCCTGAGTTCATGTCAAAGCTTGTGGATATCGCGCAGGTAGGTCGTAGTTTGGGTATCCACCTTATCCTTGCCACGCAAAGACCTAGTGGTGTGGTTGATCCTCAAATTTGGAGCAACTCTAAATTCAAAGTATGTCTGAAAGTTTTGGATAAGCAGGACAGTATGGACATGATCAACCGCCCCGAAGCAGCCCTGATCAAGCAACCCGGACGAGCATATGTACAAGTGGGTTATGACGAGATCTTCGAGCAAATCCAGTCCGGTTACAGCGGTGCGGACTACGTGGCGCAGGAAGAGTACATAGACGATGAAAGTGTATCTGTCAATTTGGTCAATTGGCCGGCTGAAAAGATCCGCACAGCGAAAAAAGCACAGAAAGAGCAAAAGAGTGAAAAAACTCAATTGGAGGAAGTGGTCTCTGTGATCGCTGCCAATGGCGATTTGCAGGGCATGCGTGTCAAGCAGCTGTGGTTGCCTCCGTTGCCGACCGACCTTCTGCTTGAAAACTGCTTTGGCAGAAGTCTTGCGTTTGATCATACGCTATGGGATAAGGAACCTTACGGAGATATCTTCTGTGGTATGGTAGATCTGCCGGAAAAGCAGGAACAGAAGCCTTATGCAATCAACCTGCTCAAGAATGGTCACCTGGCGATTTACGGTTCTTCAGGTACCGGCAAGAGTACGTTGATTCACTCCTTGGTGTTTACGCTTTCTTTAAAGTATTCTCCCGAGAAATTTAATGTGTTTGTGATGGACTTTGACGGTAACAGCTTGGCAAGCCTTGCGGCCATGCCTCATTGTGCCGGATATGTCACCGATAGTGATGACCGCGCTGTGGAGTCCATGATGAGTACCCTGCAGGGGATCATCGCCCAGCGCCGTGAAAAGTTCGCAAGCAAGCATTGTGCTAACTATGAGTCCTACATCAATAGCGGCGAGACTATGCCCATGATCCTGTTGGTGCTGGATAACTACGCATCCTTCCGTGAAAAAATGTATCGGAGTGAAGACGCTTTGGTGCAAATGGCATCGGCAGCAAGATCCTGCGGTATTTTCATGATCATCACAGGTAACAGCAAGGGTGCTATCTATTATAAGGTTGTAGAACAAATCTCCGAAAAGATCGTTCTGAACATGAACGATTCGGGCGCATATCGAGATATCTTGAACGTGCCCGTGCCTATCACTCCTGAACAGACCAAGGGTCGTGCGTTGACGGTGGTGGGTAAGAAGGCGGTGGAAGTTCAGTTTGCCGTTCCTTTCGATGTCCATAATGAGTCGGCTCGCACAGGTATGATCCATCAGATCTATGAGACCATGGATCGGTCCGCGCAAAGAGTTACGTACGAATTTGCGGCATCGATAGAGGATGATGAACCTGCTGCGATCATGGCTCCGTCCGGGCTGCAAGAAGCCAAAATGGATGTGTTGGGCAGTGTTGATGATACACCTGAAACCTTTATTGTTGGCAAGGATCTGTCGACAAAGGAATACAAGGGCTTTAATCTTTCGGCGCCCAGTAGACTTTTCGTAGGTACAAGAGGTAACGATACTGTGGCGGTTTCGCTTCTTAATCGGTTCGTACAGAGTACCGATCAACGTGTCTGCCTTGTCACTTCTCGTGATACCGATGGCTTGGATTACGCTGTGGAAGTGATCGACGATATTGATGAGTTTGTTGAGGAAATCTTCGCCGAAGGCGAGGACGCCCTTGAAAATCTCATTCTTGTGATTGATGGCTTCTGTGACTTCTATGACCGTATTTCCAACGAAGCCTTGGACGTGCTTGAAAAAGCGCTTCGCAAGGGTGCACCTTTAAGTGTCATTACCTTTGATTCCATGCAGAGATTCCGCGATTACAGTGAAACGGGTCTGTTTGTTGAGCTGGTTCGTTGCGAAAAGGGTGTGATCATGGGAGGGGCTATCGATACAGACGTCGCTCCGTATTTGAATCATGTCGTATATGAAATCCCTTGTAAGTTCAGAGAAAAGGAACTGAAAGAGGGACAGGCGATCATCTATTCCAACAAGCAAATGGCGTATATCGCCGTAGAGAGGGGTTGAGGATTTGGTAGAAAAGATTTCATTGAACGTCATTGTCTTGTCGTTGAATCTGGAACACAACTTCCTGATCCCCTCGGATATGAACGTTGAACAAGCCGTGGGACTCATTGTACAAACGTTGCTTGATGAGTACCCCGGTGTCAAGCACAGCATCAATTCACCCCACCGCCTCATTCAGGCGACCTCGGGTAAGGTGCTGAACCCAACGTGCAGTTTCAAACAGCTTGGCGTGATCCAAGGTGAAAAATTATTATTGATGTAAGGTAGGTGATGTTCTTGGGATTCAGAATCAACCATAGTAAAGTCATATCTCAAGCCAATGATATGAACGATCTCTCCAGAGACCTGAACCGAGAGATTCAAAAACTGGAAGATCTTTTGTCTCAGGTCAAAAGAGAATGGAAGGGACCTGCTTCAGAGGCTTTCCAATCTCAGCTGGTCATGCTGATTGCGGACATGAAAATTACAAAACACAATATGTCCAGCGTCTCCAGTACCATCAAAAACGTAGCCAATCGGATTCAGAGAGAAGACGACCGTTTGGCTGAAAAACTGAAACAGGATTAAGCTGTTTCAACATGAAAAAGTAAATAACCGGGACAACCGGAAAAAGAAAGGAAAATACTATTATGGCAAATCAATGGGCAGTAACAACCGAAAGACTGGTTCAATCCGCAGCTGTGGTCGAAGAGAAGACCGCTAACTACAACACTGAATGGGCTAAGCTCTACACCGAGCTTCAGAACCTCAAGTCCAGCCAGTGGCAGGGCGTTGCCAGCGACGCTTTCAACGCAAAGCTGGAAGGCTACAGAAACGATTTTGAAGAAATGTCCAAGATCCTTCTGAACTATGCTACCTACCTGAGAAACGCAGCTGAGAACTACGTTAAGACCGAAGAGGCCATCAAGGACGCCGCAGGCAGCCTGCACACCGGTATCTGATTCAACACCATTACATTTGAAAATTTTAGGAGGAAATAATTATGGCAACCATTAAAGTTAATTCTACTGTTATGAGAGAGAAGGCAAGATCCTTCAAAACCGTCGCTAACTCCATCAAGACCTTTACCGGTGAGATGACCAACGAGATCGAAGGCCTCAAGGCAGCTTGGGAAGGCGAATCCGCTGAGACCACTGTTACCAAGTTCAAGGGTCTGGCTGATAACTTCGAAGATATCTACAACACCATTGTTGGTTACGCTAATTTCCTTGAGCAGGCAGCTGAGGCTTATGATGCCGCAGAGAATGCTAACGTTCAGGGCGCACAGTCCCAGCAGAGCTGATAATCAATAAGGCATCAAAGATGCCGTAAGTTAGGAGGAGATAGTTTGCCGTATATTAGAGTTGATACAAACAAACTGAAAAACTATTCTTCTGAAATTGCCTCACTGGAATCACGTGTGCGAAACATCAAGCAAGAGTTCAGTTCAACTGCCAATGCTTTGGATTGGGAGATCAAATCTGCTTCTAACATTCGCTCGAAAACCGATAAGATCACAAGAGAATTGGGGACGGAAGTTTCTTCGCTGAATAAGATGGAGAACTTCCTCTCCAATACCGCCAGAAAATATGCGGAGTTGGATGGCTCAAAAATTAACGCACAAGCAGTATTATCTATCCATGATCCTGTTACAGTGGGTAGTGTTACAACCACATCACAAAAGGTCTCTTCTTCCCCATGGAAAACGATATCAAAATTTATTGGAAAAATGGGCTTTGTAGGTAATGTGATTTCTGGAGTAATGAAAATACCAGTAGCTTTCGATGCAGGTTCTTCAGCTAAAACGGTTGTTGATGTAGCCAAGGGGATGAAAGATGGGGTTAAAGGGTTGTTCGACTGGCATAAGGCGGTTAGCAACACAAAGTTCTACACAAAATTGCAGCCTGGCAAAGCGGCAACCGCTAATAAGAATTTATGGAAAAGTGCCTTTGGTCTAAATGATGTATTTAAAGGAAAAGCATCAAAATTCAAAGGAAGTTGGACAACGCGCTTTAGTAGAAATTTCAACAAAAATATGAATACCCAAGTTGGAAAGTATACCAAAGGTGGTGCAACATCTGCGTTTGCGTGGATCGGTGTTGGATTGAATTTCTTGGGGAATGCCGTCAGCAATCAAGATGAATACAAATCTGGACAAATTAGTAAGCAGAGAGCTGTTGCGGAAACAATTACTGAAACAGTCGTGGATACCGCGACAGGAATGTTGGTAGGCGCTGGTGTCGCTGCAGGCTTGGCTGCAACTATAGGTTCTGCTCCTGTACTTGCTGTGGGTGCTGCTACGGTTGGTATCACTATGGGATTGGACTTTGCTTGTAAAAAAATTACTGGCGCTATTACCGGAACGGAAAAAGGATTAACAGAAACTGTCTCCGATCTTGCGTTGGATATAGGAGCAGGCATTTCAAAAGGCGCCAAAAATCTAGTTTCCGGTGCTGGAAAGCTTTTAGGAAAACTTTTTGGTAAATAAGGAAGGAGTGTTTTTATGAAAGATGTTCGCAAATATTTGCCTATAGGCTCTGTTGTTTTGTTGAGAGACGGAACAAAAAAATTGATGATTTTTGGCATCATACAACAGAATATGGACGATATGACAGAAGAGTATGATTATATTGGTGTTCCATACCCAGAAGGAAATATGGGACAAGACTATCAGTACCTTTTCCAACACGACGATATTGTTGAAGTCTTTTTTACTGGCTTTGAAAATGAAGAACGAAGAGTGTTTCTTGATAACTTGGAAGAGTTTTATAAAGAAAATCAATAATTTTGTTCTTGCTATCTAAATGCTATCTTTAGTGTTTTTCACTAAAGATAGCTGGATTAAGTTTTTCTGTACACCATAGGTGTGCATTTCTTTGGTGTACGGCTGGTTTGTAGGACACAAAGTAAATTGTTTTGTTAAATACGGCACCGTTTCACCTTGCTCAAAGACCACAGGATTCCGTTACGATACGGTAGACAATATGATGAATGACTTGGCTCGTTGGAAGCATGGATGCTTAGAGAAATTCTGAACTAACGTAGGAGGCTGCCGTATGGCATACATAAAAGTCAATATTGACAGAATACGTGGTTTTAACGCTTCTGTCGAGGATATTTTAAAAAATACGGTAAGGATCTCTGATGATTTTATGTCCATCGGTCGCCGTTTGGACTGGGATATCTTGGTCAATACCCGCGTGCAAAAAGACTTGGACCGCCTTGAGGATCAGTTTGGCACAGAACGGGCGTCGCTTAAGAAAATGACCGAGTTTTTCAACTTTGCGGTCACCTCATATGTTTCTATGGAAAAGGAGAACCAAGAGGCTGCCCCCGAGGAAACGGACAACGGTTCAGGTCTTGTAACAAAAATGGCTACAGGTATTAGCGGCAAACCTCCGGAAGTGACGGCGATTGCTTGGGATGTGAATCCGGGCGAAAACAAAGAAACTCCGACGGTAGAGCCCACCGGAGAGGCACCAATTACTCATACTTTGGGAGCAAGTTTTGGTGGTAGAAACGAAGGAAATGAGGCTGAGAAAAAGGCTGATACAATCATTGGTTTGTTTTCCGGTGTTGCTAACTGGGGAGCAAAAGTGGTCAATAAAATGTTTGGGCAAGTTGTTTCCGGGGTTACCGGTTTTTCAAAATTGATTTGGAATACAGCCAAAAATGCAGAGGACCGTGTCGGTGATTTGGAACGGATTGAAAATGACGAAACCCTGACCGACGACGAAAAGACGTATATGTCCAGTGTTACGGAACACCTGTCTAACGTCGAAGGCGCTTTTGATGCGCTGGGTTGGGTAGTAGGCATGGTTCCCGTGGTAGGAGGAACATTATCTAAAGCAATCTCTGCAATTGGAGACGGTATTGATTCCGAAGGCGTCAAGAGCGAATTTTTAGAAGGAACTCGCGAAATTGAAGAAGCCAAGAAGGATTATAAAGAAGCGGATACGTTTTTGGAAAAGACCGGGGCGGCACTCAATGTAGCAGGGGAGTATATCGAGGCAGGCTGTGAGATCGGTAAGGAAATTGTCAATAATGTCGTTGACGCTGTTGACAAAGCGGTTGTCCAGCCTATTAAAGATGTGGGCAATTCGTTAAAAAATGGTTTTAGTTGGCTGGGAAACAAATTAGGCCTTTGGTGATACCGAAAGGAGCATAATGATGATTGAATATTTACCTTTGGGGAGCGTAGTTCTCCTGAAAAACGCGGACAAAGATGCCGCAATCAAGCTTGTGATCGTAGGCCGTAGACAAAAGGTCGTTGGTTCTGATACGGAGTATGATTATGCAGGCTTTGTCTATCCGATTGGCTCTGTTAATCAACAGTTCCAGCTTTTCAACCATGCCGATATTGAGGAAGTTGTATTTACCGGGTATACGGACGAATTGGAAACGTCTTTTGTTGAATACCTGAATACCCATTGAAGTCAAAACCGAAAGGGAAGTGATCCAATATGAGGTTGACAGTATGCGCCTTATCCCACGTGGGAAATTCCCGCGAGACGCAAGAAGATAATTTCTTGATCGGACCGGACAGCTATTTGTCCGATGAGACGAGAAAACGTGTGGAGACCGACAAGAAGCCGTATCAGCTGGTCAAACACGTCAATGCTAACCAATGCCTGCTGGCTGTCAGCGACGGTATGGGCGGGCACGCGTGCGGTGAAGTTGCCAGTTGCCTGACGGTCAAGTATTTGTCCGACCATTACCGCCAGATCATGGAGAATTTTATTCTGGGAGAAAAGTCTATTGTCAGCGTGATCAGTGGAGCAAACCAAACCGTCAATGCTACTGCCGCTGGACAGAAGGAGCGCCGCGGTATGGGGGCTACTCTGTGCGGTATGGCAGGGAAGGACGGCGTCTATTTTGGCTTTAATGTAGGAGACAGCCGCTTGTATCGTTACGCAAACGGCGTATTGGAGCAGTTGTCTACCGATCATACCGAAGGACAGCGGTTGGTGAATCTCAACCTACTGTCGCCGGAGGAATGTAAAACGTTCCCCAGAAGAAAGAACCTTTATAAGTACATTGGCTATAACGGTGAGTTGGTTGCCGATGTATTCAGAATCGGGCAATGCCTGCCCGGTACGGTCCTCTTGTTTTGCTCGGATGGCTTGACCGACGTTATGTCCCCCGAGGAAATCGGCGCAGTTTTGGCGCGGAAGGATCGCATTGACAAAAAAGGCCATATGCTTTTGAATGAAGCTTTGATGCGTCATCCCGGACGCGGAGATAATATTACCCTTCTCTTGATCGAATTTTGAAAGGAGCAGAAGATGATCGGTAAAGAAATATTAGGCTACCATGTAGACGAAAAGATCGGCTCCGGCGGATTCGGAACGGTTTATAAAGTCTCAAAAACCAATGCGGCAGGCACGCAGGTGCGCGCATTGAAACATATGACACTGCCTACCAAAAAGCAATACGCCAGTGTCTTGAATTCCATGGGCGGTGATTACGCCAAGGCGGACGACTATTTTGCCAAGGTTTTGCAGGATATCGTCAGCGAGATTCAACTTTTGAGCGTGCTCTCCGAGAGCGCAACTCGAAACATCGTCAGATATTACGAGAATGATATTGTGGAAACACCCTCTCCCAAGAGTTATGATATTTATATCATGATGGAATATCTGACACCTTTCCCCGATTATTTTGACGATCGGGATTTCACAGTCAAAGATGTGATCGCGCTCGGCAAGGACATCTTGTCTGCGCTGATCGCTTGTCATCAGAAAAACGTCATCCACAGAGATATTAAAGACGACAATATCTTTGTGTCCTCAGATGGTGTTTATAAGCTGGGTGATTTCGGCGTGTCTAAATCCCTCAAGGATAAATCCCGCGCAGAATCCATCAAAGGAACACCCAACTTTATTGCGCCTGAGGTCTATCTTGGAAAAGAAAAATATGACCATACCGTGGATGTCTATTCCTTGGGTATCGTTTTGTATAAATTGTTGAATAAGTCCAGAAATCCTTTCATGCCTACCTTCCCCGCACCCTACTCAACAGAGGACGAGGATGCCGCTTTTGAGGCAAGAATGAAGGGACAGATTCCCGAATTGCCCTTTGCAGCGAAAAATGCGCTGGGCGAAGCGGTTTTGAAGGCTGTTATGCCCAGAGAGCACCGCTATGATTCCGCACAGGCGTTTTTAGATGCGCTATGTGATGCCGAAACCAAGCTGACTGACGCTGAACTCGCAGAAATTGTCAATGTTGTGCCTGTGGCAAACGGTTATCAGAAAACTATTGGTGTAACCATGGATGGCGGAGCATCTTCCGATGTTGTCGATCGCCCTCCCACCATGATTGGCAATATGCCTGCGAACCATATGGAGGAGACAGTGGCAGTAGGTATGAACAGCCCCAAAGATACCACCTATGCGCCTCCTTCGGATAAGCATCTCTTCGATACATTTGCTGCTCCGGCAGGAGCATCTCAGCCCGTTGCGCCTACAGAACCTGTCCTGACGACAAAGCCTACCGCTCCCACGGCAACCATGGATCGTCCTACGGGTTCCGCGGCGTCTAATGAACAGACATCTACGAGTCAATCCCGAGTGACTTCCTTTGGCGATGTGGTTAACACCCAAGATGAGCCCAAGGTTGCCCCCATCAAAAAAGGCGATTTCAGTTGGTTGGTTTATCTGACACCTTTCTTGATCGTGGGGATCTACGTGGTTACATACTTGATCATTATCCCCAAAGCTTACGGTAAAGTCGTTTCTATCATTGAGTGGCTTTTCTCCGGTCCCGCCAACATCATTGCCTCTTTTGAAGCACTCAAAGATCCTTCGACCATCCTTGCGCCTGTCTTCGCTATTATAGGACTCAAGATCTTTAACTGGGTACTGGTTATTGCCTTTATCGCTTCTTTGTTCTTCGTGGGTCACACCATTCAGAACAAGAAGCCAAAAGTCAGTATGGACGCTCAACTGGTGGATAAAGAAGCTTATCAAAAGGCTATAGGATTGATGGAAGAGATCAAGCTTGTCAAGGACCGTGACGTATCCAAGGCGTATCAGGCTGTCAAATCCGTTTGCGAGAGGCTGAAAAACGAAAGTGCTTTCGGCTCCGGTTCCGCCGCGGTTATCAACTGTGAGAACGAAATTGCCACTTGTCTTGCGGCGATTGAAAGTACGATTCCTGCATTGTATCAAGATAATACCGCACAAGAAGCAATGGCTAACATCGAAATGCTCTCTCAGAAAATTCTCAGCAAGCTGAAAGTCAGAATCGAACTTAAAAAGAAATAAAGAAAGGGAAATATCATCATGGCTCATCAAATCGTAGAACTTGAATGCCCCGGTTGCGGAAAAGCAATCACCACCAGCACACAGCAGTGCCCTCAGTGCTTCAGAGAAATCGTCATTACCACCTTTAACAGTGTTAGCGGCATGACGCCTCTGGATATCAACAAGCAGGCTAATTCCTACCGTAAAGCACTGGCCAATCATCCCGATGACCAGACATTGAATATGTCTATTGCTTTCTGCTATCTGAAGTTGAAACTGTATGACAAGGCAATCCCCCACTTTGAAAAGGCGATTGAAGATAATTTCGATAATTCCGAGACATATTTCTACGCCGCCATCGCACTTCTGAGAGGAAAGAAGGCATTCCTGACGCCCAGAACGGTGATTGATCAGATCGAAGAGTATCTCCAGGCAGCTCTGATGATTGAGCCTAAGGGTATATATTACTATTTCCAGGCGTACATCCGCTATGACCATCACTTCCGTAAAGCATACAGAGTCAGCCCCAACTATCAGGAGCTTCTCATGCAGGCAAAGCGTGCAGGTCTCTCCCAGACCGATGTGGCTGAACTTTATAAACTTTTGGAAGTCCAACGACCCGACGCACTTTAATTAAAGTATTCGATCCGAGGGCAGGCTATTTGGCTTGTCCTTCGGATGGTGAAATGCCTTGCCGTTTTTTCGGCTTGTCCCAAAGACAAACGATCACCCATGACTGCACGGGAAAGTACTTTTCTCCATGTCTGGTGCAAAAGAAATGGAATGTGACAATATGGATGACAATCATAACAATATAACCATCGCACCGGAGGTGTCTGAGGCATCATCGCCCCCTGCGGAAGATATTCCTCAGGTCACGCTTGACGGTCAGAATGAGGAAAAGACAGACACGATTGAAGTCGCAGAAGAACCGCTTTTAACAGAACTGACTGAACCTGACACCATGGTTGAGTCGATCTCTGCTTTTAAAAAGTTCTGTATGTCGAAGATCCTCAGCGTGATTTTGATTTGCTTGGGAAGCTTGCTGACGGTGGTTTGCGTGCTTATTCCGGTGCTTTGGGGGTTTTCTGTAAAGGAAAACTACTTAATTTTCTGGCAGATGATCCGCGAGAGACGGATTGTCCAGCTGGTTATTATGGCGTTTATGCTCCTTTTCATGGTTCTGATGCTGATCCACGTGATCCGAAGCATTGTTTCTCTGATTCGTAAGGATCATGAACCTCAGTTTGCGCTTGTCTCTACGCTATGGAGTTTTTTCGTCTTTTCTCTGCTCACAGAGAACCTTTTATCGTATTATGCGCAAATCCGTGAAACACCGCTTTTGATTTCTTATTTTGAGTTCATGCCTTGGTTGCTGATTCCTTTGGGAATGACGGCGGTTTATGCCCTCCTTCGCTTGTTCCGCGCAGATTTTCAAAAACGGATCTGGTCTTTTGGCTTTGCCTGTGCGGCAATTGCCGTAGCTTTGATTTTGTTCTGGCATAACGCAGGCGACTTTGCGTCCTTTGTGCATCGTACGGAGGGCGTGGAACTTGATTTGGCTGAAATGAACGTTTTCAACTATATGACCAATGCGTTCACCAAATCTCCTATGATGGAAACACCCGAATATGCTTTCTTTACGTGGGGCAGGGAGATCAGTATCAATCACCTCCGTGCCTCAGAAGAAATCATTTTGGTTTTCGGCTTGCAGATCCTCCCCATATTGGTCGCTGATCTCTTGCCATATGCCTCGTTGTCTTTGCTTGGCTATCTGATTTATGGCTTGACAGGAAAGCAACACGTTCAGTATCACCATCTTCATGCCTGTAAGCAGGTGTCTATCGCGATGTTAGTTGCCTCTCTCATGTCTATCGCGGCAACCGTCGGGCTGTTCTTTGTCTGCCGTGCTGCCGGCGCCGTGTTCTTTGTGCGGTTTAATTACGTCAACGCCATTGTCACGGTAGCGCTCTGCGTTGTCATGATTATTTTGACAGCCATGCCTTGGAACATTTACGGCATGAGCTACAAACGCCGCTATAAAGCCTATCGAGAAAGTGATGGAGGTCGCTGACAATGGTTGTTTTACAATGTGAAATGTGTTGCGGCGATCTGGAGATATCGCCCGACAGATCTGTTGGTGTCTGTAAATATTGCGGATCTACCTTTACCATCCCTTCGGCTGTTGAGCGAAAAGGAAACTTGTTCAACCGTGCCAATTATCTACGGCAGACCTGCAACTTTGACAAAGCGATCAACGTCTATGAGTCGATCCTTGCGGAAAATTGTGAAGATGCAGATGCCCTTTGGGGGTTAGTGCTTTGCCGTTACGGTATCGAGTATGTGGAAGACCCCAAAACCCTGGTCCGTATTCCGACCTGTCACCGAACAAACAGGGCTTCTATTCTTTTGGATCCCGACTATAAGTCCGCCTTGCGCTTTGCGGATGACGAGAAGCGCGCTGTTTATCAGAGACAGGCGGCAAGAATTGACCAGATTCAGAAGGATATTCTCAGTTTGTCTGACGCGCAGGAGAAATATGATGTTTTCATCTGCTATAAGGAAACCGATGAAGATGGGGAGCGTACCATAGACAGTGTTCTTGCTCAGGAATTGTACGAGGAACTGTCCAACCGCAGGATCAAAACCTTCTATGCCCGCAAAACTTTGGAAGGAAAAGCCGGTGCCAATTATGAACCTATCATCTATTCTGCCCTTAACAGCGCGGGTGTGATGATCGTCTTGGGCACCAAACCTGCTCACTTTGAAGCCACTTGGGTTAAAAACGAGTGGAGTCGGTACCTCGACTTTATGAAAGAGGACGAGCATAAGCACCTGATTCCTGCCTATCGGAATATGTCTGCTTATCAGTTGCCTGAGGAATTCGCGTCTATTCAAGCGGTGGATATGTCTCGCATAGGTTATCAATTGGATCTTTGTGACGGTGTGAGAAAGCTGCTTCGAAAGACAGAGACCCCGGAGGATATGCGCGGGGCACCCATTTCTAAAGAAAGCTTGTATTCACGAGCCATGGTTTTTCTTGGAAATCGTGAGTTCTATAAAGCGGTAGACTATTTTGATAAGGTTTTGGATATCGATCCGAAATATGCTCGCGCCTATTGGGGATCTTTGTTGGCATCTTATCAATGTGCTACAGATCACGAGTTGGTGAATTGTGCATCCGATGACTGGACTGAAGACGCCAAGCTGAAAAATGCGCTCCAATTTGCCAGCACAGAAGAAAAACAGTTATATGACGACGTTCTTACCAAACGTGTAGAGAACTTCAAGAAATTATGCTATACTTCCCTTGAGAATAAGGATTTTGAAAAAAGTGTCGCTTGGTGCGATAAATATATTTACCGCGACCGTGAGGATGGCAGCATTTGGTGGGTAAAGCTTTTGGCGATGAACCAATCCTGTAACTCCAACGAGCTGTATGAGCGGTGCTTGGACAATGCTGTTTCAATCATGGAGACGGATGAATATCTGAATGCTGTCAAGTATTCTATTGAGGAAGAAAGCCAGATGTATGAAAAGACCGCTCGGAAGATTGAAGAAGCGGTCAGTGAAAAGAAGCGAAGCCAAGCATACGATGAAGGCAAATCGTATATGAAAAGTGCCGTAGATGCGTTGCATCGAAAGCTGAAACAAAGTCTTGCAACACAGTGGCGAGACAGTCAGCGTGAGAATGACGTTTTACGTGCATATAAGAATCACAAGGGCAAACTGTTCAGGAACAATCTGTTTTCTTTCCTGTTGCAAGCCCTGTTCTATGCGGTCGTTATGTACGCATTGGTTGCTTGGGTAGCTATCAATAACGGAGAAACCGATGATTTCTTTGTATACTTCTTGGTTTTTTGGGGCATTTTGATGGGGTTCGTGTTACTGATCCATGTATGCGTTGCCCTTGCGTGGCAGAAAAAAGTTTCCCGTTTGTCCAAAGATTGTCGTGAAGCATCCGAAAAACTGGACGAGGACAAGGAGATCATTCGTGTCACTGAAAAGAAAACCAAAATGGCAGAGCAGCTTTTGGCGCAGTACATGGAAAGACAGGATCTTTCCCTTGAACAGATCAAAGCGCAAAGACGGCGCTTCGATCAGATCTGTGAGAATCCCGACAATCGTCCCGCATAACGTTAAGACAATTTTATAATAAGGAGAGAGACCCCATGATTCAAGACATGAAAACCAGATCGAAGATCTACACCTATTTCTATGGCAGAAACACCATTTTCCAACAGTTTTTGATTGTTGTTGGCGTATTGTTTGTTTTATTAAAGCAAGCTGCTGATATGGCTATCATGCAGCATCGTTATCAAAATTATACTTCCAATTCAGGCGATCCGTTCCCCTTGGGGACTATTTTAAATGTTCTTGGTATTTTGCTTGTTGCCGCCGGTCTCCTTTGGATTATCTACAAGAAGATCTCCTTCAATAAAGTGGGCGAACAGGACTACGACAATGAGCTGGCTTTCCGAGTGGAGGAAGCCAAGAAGAAAGGCATGGAAAAGCTGAACATCATTGTTGAGCAGATCGAACGTGTAGAACCTGTGGTGCTTCACGGTGTAGCGCAGATGGACAACCCCTTGGTTCGTGCTTCTAAAGGCTTTTTGAAGGGCGCTATAGGCAGAGTGTTCCTTGCGCTGGAAGTGATCATTTTGGGCTTCCTTTGCTCAATCATTGTATCTGCTATCGCTTTTGCTACTGCCAAGAATCTTGCAATTTTTATCATTGCTTTGATCTTGATTCTTGCCGGCTGCGGTGCATTGGGCTATCTGTTCTACAAAAAATTTGAAATGGATTCCAGCGTTTCTCCCAGAGTGATCGAAAAGCTGAGAAGACTCAACCCCAACTTGATCTCCAAGCTGGGTAGCGACGACAAGGTTCGCGTATCCTGCCCCTCCATTACCGTCTATATGTTCGGCGATGATCAGCTGTATATGTACTATCAGTATATTGACCTGGTAACAGGCGAGATTTTCTGCGAGGGTGTTCACGAGTATTTCTACGAGGACATTGTAGGTGTCACTTCCGCTCAGGAAGTCAAGAAAATTTTCAAACGCTACGGTTTCCTGCGTCTCTTCCTGAAGAGCGTCAGCTACCTGCGTGAAAGCATTACCGTGGTAACCAGCGGTTGTGTCCATGGCGAATCCTTTATCGTGGACATGGGTCATTCCTTGCTGGATACCCAATTCATTGGCATGAGAAATCTCATCCGGCAAAAGAAGGCTGAAAAATAATTCGGCTGCAAGATTCCCTTGAAGTTCCCCGCACGATGCCACCGCGCGGTGAATGATATAAAAGACAAATTAACAACATAAGGAGTGTAATTACACATGGCAGTTTCTGTTGAATATGCTGCGTTGCTTGCGCAGAAGAAGACATTGATGAAGGGTGCCACTGCTGATCAGAAGTCTTCTATTAAGTACTTTATTCCCGATACCGGTTGTAAGGGTCTGTTCGGCAAGGTTACCGATGAGCAGTATGACGCTATCATCAAGAAGATGGTTGCTGAGAGCAATTCTTACAAGAGAGCTCTTGATAAGATCGGTCTGGACGAGGATGAGCTGAAGGAGATCCCTCCTGTAACCCTGTATGGTTATGAGAGCTCTAAGTTCTCTAGAATCACAACCGCCGGCTGGTATAGATCCAACTTGTATTCCATCACCCACATTTTCTTCTCTTCCACTCAGGTGTATATGTACCAGCTGACCCTGAACTCCATGAAGAACGAGAAGAAGGAGAGAACCGAGGAGTACTTCTACAAGGATATCACCAACTTCTCTACTGCTACTGATACTATCGAAAGCTTCCGTGCTTCTGGTTGTATGGGCGGTCTTTCCAGAGTTTCTACTGAGCTTCAGCAGTTCTCCCTGATCGTTCCCGGTGACAAGTTCTCCGCTGCTACCTTTGGCGACATCGAGCAGAGCGTCAAGGCTATGAAGGGCAAGCTCAGAGAGAAGAAGATGTAATCCTAATCCACAACCCATTCGCGTGCACGCAAAGTAAATAGGTTGGTGGGAGTGTACGTGGCATGTGCACTCCCATTTTCCTTGAGGAGAAGTATGAAACTCATAAAAAGAATATTCAGAAAAAGAAACAAGTTCACAGTGATTGAGGTGCTGGAAGAGATCTATCCCATGACAGGAGAGAAGCTGATCCGCCCTACGTTGCATATGGGACGTGTGATCCTCACCGTTCTTTTAACCCTTGTGGGGCTTGGCGGCATCGCATGGGGTCTGTTGGCGATTGCGGCATTGATTCCGGGGTATGATCAGTTGGGGCTGACTTACAAAATACAATTCATCCTTACCTATCTCGTGTGTCTGACGCTCTGTATAGTGATTTGCGCGCAAAGGATCGTGATCTTTCTCATTCGCGTTTATCAAAAGTTTGGACCTTATTCTATACGTTGTATGTGTGTTTTTGTTCCTAATTGCTCCCAGTATATGGTCATGGCGATTGAAAAGTACGGTTTAATCAAGGGTATCAAAAAGGGAAGGGATCGTTTAGATCGTTGTCACGAACCAAATATAGGGGAAGACTATCCTTAAATTATTTGCCCACATGGAAACTTGAAAAAAATTTTGAAAAACTATTGACAAATTGAAAAGCTTGTGTTATAATACTAACGCTTTTAAAGCATAGTCTTGTTCATAGTATGCACCTTTAGCTCAGTTGGTAGAGCAACTGACTCTTAATCAGTGGGTCCCGGGTTCGAATCCCTGAAGGTGCACCACATTGAACAAGGCTTTTTTGTTTTTTATAAGAGTCAGCCTGACGCTTAATTTCGCTACGCGAATGTTGCAGTGGGTCCCGGGTTCGAATCCCTGAAGGTGCACCATTGAGAGTGTATGTTGAACCATCGGCATACACTCTCTTTTTTCACAGACATAATAATTAGGCGCGGGGCTTCGAGTAAAGCGACGTGCCTTTTATTTTACACCAGGAAATAATAACTTAAAAAATATCGAGATTAAAAGAGATTAAAGCACTATCGAGTATGTACAACAAATTACGTTTTATATTTACTCCGTACATACTTACCAATTCCATCTAGTCCAGGATAAATGAATTTTTCGTTTACACCGCATAACGACAATTCTTTAATAATATTCTTTTTATGCTCTGCTCTTATTTCTACCTTGTTAATAAAGCCTTTTGTTTCATTAGCTATTTCGCCATCTAATACCATATATTGGTCCTCATTTACAAAAGAAAGAAAATCATTATGGTTAGCTCCCCATATCATAAAAACACTAGATTGTAACGCCATCCGTTCTTCCTGACAAAAAGGATTATATATCCATGGATATTGTATGCAATTAGGAGCTCCATAATTGGTCCAATGAGGTTCTAATATTTCATCTTGAACAATTTTCTGAACATTCATTTTCGATTGATTCGAATCGACAGTATGATTTATTCCAAAAAATTGTCTAAAATATGCGTTCTTATCTATTAACCATACTACACCATCATCATTTTGTTTATCTATACAGGCAAAGTACAATGCAACAAGCGGGTTGCTTGTAAAATCAAGTAATCTTGTTGGGACACCAAAATGCTGTGCAATTTCCAACCAAGAACTCAAATCATTCACAGGAATATTTTTTATATATCGGCAAGCCTCAGATATAAAATCATTCAGAATATTTGCTTCCTGTGCCAAATATACACATTGGATTTTTCCTTTAGATACTTCCTCTGTTCTAAAAAAACCAGGAATTAATTTATAATTTTGGCTACCATGCCCTCTAAAAATGAAATCAGGAACATTGTTAATTAAATATGTATCCGGCGGAAACAACAAATCAAATTTATATGTATAGTTGGATTTATAGATCTTTATCGCTTGGATATAATCGCTAATAGATGTGATATACATGTTCAACTCCTCCCTTTTAATATACAGCACTTTTTGATGGGACACATCAGATAATAACATTCTTCTGTATTAGATATTTTAGCATTAAGTATCTATCAAATATATTGAAATGCTTATAATAATTATAGCATAGAGTGGGCGTAATATCAATATTTTATTCGAAATTTTAAATAAAAACAATTATGTCCAATTCCCGATTTTTCACTTTTCAACCACCAATATAGACGAGAAGAATTTTTCAACTATTTAGTTATTGTACATTGACCATCGATATGTTATAATATAGCTACCCCTTACAAGGAAGGATGCACAGATGAACATTGGAGCCCAAATAGCTGTCAGACGAAAAGCACTTGGCATGACCCAGCAGATGTTAGCGGAAAAGCTGAACATTTCATTTCAAGCAGTATCTAAATGGGAAAACGGTACTTCCTATCCCGATGTCACCCTTCTTCCCGTGCTTGCGGCTGTTTTGAACATCTCCATAGACGCCTTGTTAGGCTATCCGTCGCAATCGCTTACTGATTACGACAAGCGATACAACACCAAAGAATATTATTGGGGTTTAGTACCCAATCCTCTCTGCTACGAAATTATGCGCTTAAAGCCTCCCATCCGCCCGTACAAGGTGCTTGACATAGGCTGCGGCGAGGGTAAAGATGCCGTATTCTTTGCCCGAAATGGATATAACGTGACAGCATTTGATGCTTCGGATCAAGGCTTGTCCAAAGCCAGAGAGCTTGCCGCTAATTTCGGCGTGACAATCGATTTTATCAAGGCAGATGTGCGCGATTTTCGGTTGGAAACAGATTATGATATCATCTTCTCCAGCGGTGTATTTCACTACATCCCGGCAGAATTGCGAGAAGGCGTTGTTGACAATCTGAAATCACATACAACGCATGGCGGTATCCACGCGATCAATGTTTTCGTAAAAAAGCCCTTCATTCCGTCTCCTCCCGATGCGGAAGCAAGTGAATTTGCGTCGGACGATTGGAAATCGGGCGAATTATTCATGTACTACCACGATTGGCTGTTCCACAAAAACGAAGAAAGAATTTTCGATTGCAACAGCGGCGGTATTCCTCATAAGCATTGTATGGATGTGCTAATAGCAGAGAAGTTTGCATGATGATTCACTGTAGAAGGAGACAAAAATAGACATTTTCGCAAATATGCTATTGACAACTGAGGCGTGTTGTGCTATAATCTACCAAAATAATTTAGAAAGGGTTACGACAATGTTGGTTTTCAAGTTTGATCTGACTACTAAGAATACTGATGCGAAGTGCGGCAAGGACGAGCGTTTTTGTCGGGCTTGTATTGTCGTACCCAAAATCGATAAAATATTGTATCAGTATCGATAAATTGGATATTACGGTGCAAGTCGAAAGAAATTTCGATTTGCACTGTTTTTTATAACCGTACAGGCACCTACAACTGTTAATTTTTTCTGAAAGGAATGATGAATATGCTTACACATCAAGGAACACAGACGTTAACCACCAAAAGACTTGTTTTGCGCCGCTTCAAAGAGGGCGATGCCCCCCAAATGTTCAAGCATTGGGCAAATGATATCAGAGTGGCGAAATACCTTTCCTGGGAGCCCCACAAGACCGTCGAGGACACAGAAAAAGTGATCGAAAAGTGGATGAAGAGAAGCGAAAATATTGACCGTTACGATTGGGCAATCGAGCTTGACGGTAATTTGATCGGGGGGATCAATATCATTGGCTTTTCTGAGCGTGACGAATGGTGTGAGCTTGGTTATTGTCTTGGATATGACTACTGGAATCAAGGCTATATGACCGAGGCGGTGGGTGCGGTTACTGACTATTTGTTTTCAAAAATAGGATTCCACCGGATCGTTATTCGAAATGCAACTGTTAACCCCGCATCCGGAAAAGTTGCAGAAAAGTGCGGATTCATGCTTGAGGGCATTCAGCGCGGATACATGAAGGCTCGCTCGGGCGGTTTTTATGACATGGAGGAACGCGCCATTCTGCGCGAAGATTGGTTAAAAACAAAAGAGACAGAATAATATAGTACGCCTAAAGCACAATCAGATCATGTGAAATAAATCGGGGGGAATCATGATGAAGCACCGCACGAAACATTTCTCAAACATATTATATATTCTAAAAATCATTATGAAATCGAGTCCGGGAAGACTGCCCTTAACCTTGTTAGCGGTAGTTCTCTCGGTCGGAACAAACTTTCTTTTCAACGTGTATTTGGTGAGATTGGTTGTCAATGCTATGCAGACGCAAACACCGCTCCAAGACGTCCTCTGGTATATTGTCGGCGTCGGCGTTCTTCTTGTGTTACATAGCATATTTACCAATTACTATAACGAAATTTTTATTCCGCGATCCAATCGAATTCTATATCAAAACATACAAAAGCGTGTTTATGATAAGGCGCGCGAGGTGGATCTGGGTTGCTTTGACGATCCGGCTTTTTACGATCAATATACGAAAGCCATTAACGAAACGACCAACATCACTCAAAGGGTACTCACTTCGTTAGCCAATTGGCTGACGAATATACTGACCATCTTCTCGGCCTCCTTGGTAATTTTCTTAATCGATCCTATATTCATCCTGTTTGCAATTGTCCCTGTCATTTATACGCTACTACTGGGACCTAAACTGAACAAGCTGAATTATGAAAGGCACATGGAGATGGTGGAGAAAGAGCGTAAGCGTGATTACATAAAGCGCACCTTCTATCTTTCGGATTATGCGAAGGAAATGCGTCTCACCAATATCAGCAACGTATTGTTTGGCAGATTCTTCGAGGTGATTGATGACTTGAAGGAAACCATTCACAGGCACGGCAAGAAGATTTCCGTCATTGACTACTTTTCCATCGTGATCCAGTATGTCTTTCTATATATTGGTTCGATTGTTTATTCAACCTACCGAACAGTGGTTCTGAAAAATATGCTGTTTGGTGATTGCGTCATCATTGTAAACAATATCGTATCTACTGCTACGGCAATCAAGGGTGTGGTGAGTGGCTATATGGATCTGCACGCCAATTCTTTGGCAATACAGAATATAAAGGATTTTCTGGAATATGAACCAATCATCACAAACAACCCAGATGCGGCAAGCGTGCCGGACGATATGCCGCTTATCTCGCTGAAGCATGTTGATTTTTCGTATGCCAACGGCGAGAAAAAGGTTTTGGATGATATCAGCCTGACCATTCATCCGGGTGAGAAGATCGCGCTTGTGGGTCATAATGGAGCTGGTAAAACCACTCTTGTCAGACTTCTTTTGAGGTTTTATGACCCCGTGACAGGTACTGTCGAGCTAAACGGGAAAGATATAAAAGAATATCGTCTTGACGAATACCGCGAACTCTACGGCACCGTATTCCAGCATTATAAAGTTTTTTCAATGAGCATTTTGGAAAATATTCTGCTCCATGATCATATCACTCCCGAAGAGGCTGAAACCGCCATTGAGGGCATGAAAAACAGCGGAATTTATGAAAAGGTCAAAACCTTGCCTAAAATGGAACACTCGGTTCTGACCAAAGAGTTTGATCCCGATGGCGAGATACTTTCGGGTGGCGAAAATCAAAAAATTGCGATTTCCCGTGTTTATGCCAAGCCATGTAAGATCGCCATATTGGACGAGCCGTCGAGTGCGCTGGATCCCATTGCAGAAAGCCAGATGTATGAGGCTATGATGAAGGCTTGCCATGACAAAACCGTTATTTACATTTCCCACCGCTTATCCTCTGCTACTTTAGCAGATCATATCTATCTTTTGGAGAACGGCAGAATCATTGAACACGGAAGACATGATGAACTGCTTGCATTAAACGGTAAATACGCGGATATGTGGGAGAAGCAGGCACAGCAATATCGGAAAGGAGAAACGGCATGATTAAGAATTTGAAAAACTACGGCTACCTTTTCCGATTTGTTTCCAAACATACCAATTTTGTCTGGTGGTGTGCCATTGACGGTCTTATTTGGGGTATTTACCGATCCTTTACCACAGTTGTATTCATAAAATACCTGTTCGACTGGATAGAAGAAGGAAAGCCCTTCGGTCAGATCATGTTGATTGTGGCGGCCATGGGGCTGTATATGCTTTTGATCTATATCTTCCATGAAGCCTTCTATAATTATGTCAAGCCTTTGACGCAACAACAGCTACATGAGAAAATGCACGCCAAGCTGTTTGAAAAGGCCATCAGCATTGATATATCCTGTTATGACGATCCCAATTTCTATAATGAATATGTCTGGATGCTGAATCAGTTTGAAGCCAGAGCCATGGACGTGGCCTTTGACATTAGCAAATTCATTAACCGTATTTTATCCTCGGCCATCATTATTTCCCTGGTTGCAACAATTGATATCTGGCTGGTCTTGGCTATTGTCTTTTCCGTTGCGGTTTCCGTGATGTTGAAATATTTCAGAACCAAAATCAGCTTTGAAAAGCAAGTCGAATTAAAACCGTCGGAACGAGAATTGGACTACATACGCCGAGTGTTCTATCTCTCTGATTATGCGGAAGAAATACGGTTAAGTGATGTTTCGGATATTTTGGAGAGGAATTTTGACAAGACGATCAACACGCAGATCGAGATTGATAAAAAACACGGCAAAAAACTGTTTTGGCTGGGATTGACAAGAGATTTTTCGTCTTCGATATTGATCAATGTTGGTATCACGGCACTTTTGGTCTATAAAATCATGGTGGAAGGCAGCATTTCACTTGGTGATTTTGCTGCCTCTCTGAGCGGCACGTGGACGCTGTTCTGGCAGTTAAATAATCTGCTCGACTATTTCACGAAAATGAAGGAGCATAGCCTGTATGCCGAAAGACTGAAAGCCTTTCTGAATTATTCACCGACTGTTCGGGACCGTGCAGAGGTTCAAGATATGCCCACGTTTGACGAATTGACTTTGAAAAATGTCAGCTTTACCTATCCCAATACGGATCGAGCTGTACTGAAAAACATCAATATGTCCATCCGTAAGCATGAAAAAATTGCGCTCGTGGGATATAATGGCGCAGGTAAATCTACGCTGATAAAGCTTATGCTTCGCTTGTATGATCCCACAAGCGGTACAGTTGAGCAAAACGGCTGTGATATACAATCACTTGCGTTAAAAGACTATCGTGCACAGTTCGGGACCGTGTTCCAGGATTTTCAAGTGTTTGCACTTTCCATAGCAGAAAATGTAAAGGCTGACAACATAGAAGAAGCGGACTATGAGAAAGTCCAAGCCGCCCTTGAAAAAAGTGGTTTCCTTGGCAAATTGCAAACTTTGGGCAAAGGATTTCATACGGAAGTCACAAAGGAATTTGACCCTGACGGAACAAATCTATCGGGTGGTGAGAAACAAAAGTTAGCCATTGCTCGCGCCTATATGAGAGATGGAGACTTGATTATTCTTGACGAGCCTTCCAGTGCGTTGGATCCGATCAGTGAGTATGAATTTAATAAGACCTTGATGAGCGTAGCGCACGACAAAACCATCATATTCATTTCTCATCGCTTGTCAACTACGGTGATGGCTGATCGGATTTATATGCTTGAAAATGGAGAAATCATTGAACAAGGGACGCATGAGGAGTTGATGGCTCAAAACGGAAAGTATGCTGAAATGTTTCATGCACAGGCGGAAAAGTACAGTTAAAGGGAGGTTTTTTATGTCTAATAAAGCTCTATATGTATT
>JAZSFA010000066.1:0-3316 GCA_045531965.1 Eubacteriales bacterium | reverse complement strand
TCAATGATGGTTTCAGCGATCTCGTTATAGCCGAAATCGTAGAGCAGGAAGCGACGCTCCGAGTTAGAGGATTCCAATAGAATCAGATCATAAGGCATGGTTTGACTGTGATGGATCCAGTTACTCATATTCCATGAATAGCCGTTTTCATCATGCTTGCTGAAGGTCTCGTGGTGGTCGGGGTCGAACTCACGCATGGAGAACAAGGGACTGTCGGGGGACAGATCCTCAAATGTCTCGTCTCGTTTTTCTCGGGCCTGGGCATGGAGGCTCTCCAGCGTTTCATCATGGAATGCCTCGGTGACAGGACTGCCGTTATCGGAGCTATACTGATAAGAACCCAGTACAAGCGGACGGTAGATCGAATTATAAACCACCCAATCATTACGATAATAGGTATGATCTTCGGTCATAGCGGCGATATCCAGCCCACCAATATAGATACTTCCTCCGCCCGTGATGTTGCCTTGGGCATCCGTTACTTTGAAATCTACGAAATTATCCTCGATGCAGGGGAGGACGGAGCCTTTGCTTGTTTCCTGTATTTCATATTGCCACAAAAGGGTCGTGTCTTCGGTGAGAGTCACGCTCTGCCCGATATCCTCCAAGGGCTTGCCTCCCCAATCCGAGCAATAGGCCTCGGCGTGGTCATACGCCTGATGCGCCTCGTTCCATACCTTCCACCGCACGTACCCGTCCGAGGAGAGGAAACGGTAGGCGGGTAACAAGCGGGAGTGGTCGGTGGGTGTCACGGTAATCGTCTCCCCCCCGGCGCAGATGAAGTGAATCAAAATCAGGCGTTGCCCGATCCGGGCGTTCACCTCCTCGGTCTGCACGGTATCGCTGTCGGGGATAGCAGTCCCGGTGCCGTGTCCTTCCGTTTCCTTTCCCGCGACGAGGTACTGCACCGTCACGTAGCTCTTTTCCGAGAGGTAGAACACAGACGGATCTTCTCCTTCCGCAGTCTCGGTTTCGATCTGGGGAGGTTCATCCCTCCGCAAGGCCGGAAGCAGGATCGCCGCCACGGCAACGGTCAGCAGAGACAGGCAGGCGGCGATGACCAAGGCGCGCTTGATCCACACGCCACGCTCACGACGGCGGAACACCCTCTCGGCCTCAGCACCCAACAGGATGTATTCATCGTTTATCAGGCTCGTCAGCTTTACGGATTTTTTATACTTCATATTCGTAACCCTCCTTAATCAGTCTGTCACGAAGCTTTTGCCGCATGACGAACAGGCGTTGGTAGACGTTGTTTTCGCTGTAACCGCTGATCTCGGACAAACGGCGCACCGAGTCCAGATACCAGTAACGACGAACGAACAGGGCGGCGTCCTTTTGGGATAGTGAATCCAAAAATTCGTTGATGATACGGCGCAGATCCTCGGTCATGCGTTCGTCGCTGACGGCGATGCCCTCCAGATGCTCCTCCAGCTCGGAGAGAGGGATGCAAATATCAGCGGGTATGCGCCGCCCCGCACGGTTGACGCGGAGCTTATCAATGGCTAAGTTTCGTGTCAAGGTCAAGACGAAGGAGCGCAGGGATTTTGGACGGGCGGGTGGAATAGAATCCCAAACCTTCATGTACATATCGTTGACACATTCCTCCGCGTCCTGCTCACTCCCCAAAACGTTGCGGGCGATGCGGTGACAGTCCCTGCCGTACCGCTTGGCTACCTGTTCCAGACCGTCCTCGCGGCGGGCGAACAGTAGGGCTATAATGTCATCGTCGGTGATGATGTGCTCGGCCATGGCGATGCTCCTTTCCTTGCGTAGTGTAAAGACCCCTCTACTTATTATGACGAAGAAAGTGTGGAACTTTTTAGGAAGGTCGCAAAAATTCTCCGCCTTTTTAGGTTTGGCTTTATTGTAGCATAATCCTCGGGGTGATAAAATACCCCATCGGCACGATTTTGATGCGCAAAAAAGAACAGCCGCAAAAAGCGACTGTTCCTTTTCTGTTACGAATGAGCGACCTACCACAGTCCCTCACAGCCCTCTTCCTCAAGCTCTATGACCCGCAGAATACCGCTCTGCAGATCGGCCATAGCCAAATGGCGCGGTTCCGCATCCGAGGGCTTGATCTGTGTTTGCTTGTCGGAACCGTAGTCTTGGTTGTAATAGTTTTTGAATTCATCATAATGGTTGTAGGTAAACCAGATACACTCGCCGTCCACGCTCCAGGAATCAATACGGACGGGAACACCCTTGTAGGTGAGCTGTAGCACACACTCCTTTTCGGTGCCGTCTGTTTTCATACGGAAAATACGACCGGCGGGGCGTGTTCGGGCTGTTAATCCCTTTTCTCCTTTTTCAATGATTCCATAGCCTCCTCCCTGGTCGATAAAGACATCCTCATTATCCCACGTCCAAGTATAGTAGTCCTTATGAGGATCATCGGCAATCTCCTCATCGCTCAGATCCTCGATGTAGTACACGTAATTTCCTGAAAGCACAGGGTTTCCGGTCAGACTTCCCAGACTATAGGTTTTCCCGCTGTCAATATGGTAGACGGAAAAGGCGTATTTCCCATTTTCGTCCTTGTTGCCCCTTGTGAGAATGTACTTGTCGTTGTAGGATTCAAAGCCTGCATTTTCCCAAAGCTTTTGCGGATCCGAGAAGGAAAGATCCGTTTTGTAGACAGTCTTGGGATCAGACTCGTAGCTGAAATAAACCGTATCCCGTATGATGGCTTGAATGAACATATCCTTCTTGGGATCGGAAACGGCTTTTGTCTCTCCCGTTTGCATATCCAATGCCATCAGCATATTGACGGCGGCCGCGCCCTCCGAGGCATATACGAACTGCTCGTAGTACAAAACGTTGTCCTTCTCGTACCAGATGTTGTAAATATCCAAGGCGTTATCTAAAATCATCTCCACGTTGTTGCGCTGAAAATCGCATCGGTAGAGGCGAAGAGTGAAATCGTTATAGTTAGATAGAAAATACACATGATCTTCTCCCACGAACAGCATTGGGTCTGCCGTCCATCCGTGGTTCCAGATGCAATCCTCCCCATGTTCACACAGCGGATCGGGACACCACTCACTGATGTTTCCCGTCAACTTATTATAAAAGTAATTCTGTCCGTTTCCGGCTCCAATCACCCGTCCCGTGGGCAGATAGCGGTTACCCGCAAACTGATAGGCGTTTTCTTGATATTTTTCAATGAGCTGTGCCTCGGTATTTCCCGCAAAATACCCCTTGTCGGAGGTCTTTTTGATGACGGCAAGCGCGTAATCACTCGCGTTTGTTCCAATGATATTCGCCACGCCATCGGCTCCCGGCTGCGGGATCAGCGCCCCCGATTCGGCTT
>JAZSFA010000124.1:0-2763 GCA_045531965.1 Eubacteriales bacterium | reverse complement strand
GATCAATAGGATCAGCAACAGATACTTGCCCGCCACCAGTAGCTTATGGACTTCAAAACCAAAGAGGGTACGGGATAGGCAAGGGACGGTCACGGGGGGGAGCTTGATATGTAGGGCTTTCTTGGCCGGAGCCTTCACCGTGTGCGCCCGTCCCGCACGACAGAACAGGAGGGTGACGGCTACACCCGCGATCACAAGAACAGCCCCCCACAGGATGATCAGACAGGTCATATACGGTACGCCCGTCCCAAACAGATTGACAGAGTAATACCGTCCGAAACCCACGGAAGTGTCCATGGCTGTGAACAGGTTGAGCAGACGGACGGGGTGATTGGGGTTGACGTATTCCAGACTGCTCAATGCAAAATGGATCCCTACGTAAACCACCGACACGGCGTAGGTCATGATGTGACTGCCTATGAGGCGGGAGAGCAGGAGTAACAGCATTCCTGTGGCGGTGAGCATCATCGCCTTAATCAAGAGGCTCAAACCCAGATATTCACCCACCGTGATGAGATAAGGACAGTAGTGGTAGCTTTCAAAGACCTGCACGAAGTCGGAAAGGGGTGAGTAGCCCCCCTGCACGAGGCCGAATATGGCCAGGCTCGTGCCGCTATAGATCACTACGGTGAGAACCACCGCAGTGAGAAGGGCGGTCAGTTTCGTGAGTATGAGCGGTATGTAACCCCGTTTAGTCGTGTGAATGAGGGGGAGTGTACCGCTCTTTTTTTCGTCCAGAAGCAGCCCCGGGATCAACACCAGAAGGAACAGCAAAGCGCAGAGGTTGCCGCCCGTGTAGGAGAAATAGGCATCCCAGCCCGAAGGGTATGTAGGATCAAGGGGCAGCTCGCGATTGACGGTGTAAATGTCAATGATGTCCTGCTGATAGCCGTAGTCGTAGCTGTCCTCGGTCTTGCCCAGCATGACCAGCTCACCCTTGGCTCGATGAGAGGCGTTCAGCAGGTCGGTAACATTGTCGTAGTAAGCCTTACCCGATTCGGTGGCGCGGTTGAAGTAGATGTAGAGGTTATAGTAGGCGTCGATCTTGGACTGATCGTAGTCCTCCCAGTAGTAGGCAAGGTTCATTTCCTCGGAGGGGATCCCCTGCTCGGTTGCGTACTTCATGTATTCGTTTCGCTTACGCTCCCACTCCTGCTTATAATCCAGAATTGGCTGATATTCGTTTTGCAGAAAGCCCTCGGGATCATCACGGTAGCGGTCGAACATGGCAAGGATCTCCTGCTTTTTCTCGGGCTCCATCTGCTCAGCGGCGGCCTTGGCTGTATTGGCCTCGTAAAGGGACAATCCCGCGTTGATGAGAAACAGCACCGCAAAGAAGATGATGAGAAATTTATTGCCGAGGAGTTTTTTGAGTTCATAGGTCAGCATGGCGGGTGTCCTTTCTTTGTAATATGGGGCGGAGTACTCCGCCCCTGTGGGTTATGATTGGGTTTTGTGAATCTCTCCTGTGGTCAGGTCAATGATAGCATACTTATAGGCTTTTGGGGTATCTTGCGTACCAAGATACCAATCCTCATCAAGAGTGATATCATTATACCCGTTACGGAAATCCAGATATGTTTCATATTTAACAAATATGGTTTTTCCGTCAGTCGTCATACTATAGATGATATCAGGAATCCCATCCGTCGTCATTTCAAATTGCAATTCCGGCACACCGCCATCGGAACCGTCCTGCTTAACAGAGAAAATCTCACCGCCGCCCTTCAAGAATATATAGCGGCTATCCCGCCATCCTGCCGGAGATTCAATTTGGTAGTATTCCAAATACGGATCATTCGAAAAAGGTGCTGTCAGATGATTCAAGCTTGTATAGACAGAATCGCCTATTATTACATAGCTCCCCAATGCTTCATACCCTTCAGCAAGCTTTACTTTGGGTTGGGTTGGCGGTACATAAGCAGTTACAAACGTCTGCGTTTCCAAATCATAATACACGTCTTTCTCATCCTCGCTGGCCCATTCTGTGTTTTTCCAGTTCAGAATACTGCCAGTCAAAGACAATCTCGCACGTATCTGTTCATCATCCATAAAAATGCGATTCTCCTTTGTCAGAAGATCGAGAAAATAGACGGTGGGTATGATCTTTTCGTTTTTTGTCAACGTATAGCTGCAATAGTAAACCTTGTTATCATAAAAACACAGGTTGGTAATGCTATCCTGAAACAGATATTTTGTTTGCTCGTCACCCTCTTCATTCGTCACGATTTCAAACTGACTATCTACCATAATTTCAAATTCATGCTCTAAACGCAGATCGTGGAACAGAAGATCTGTAGAGTATAATTTGAAGAACTGATTATGGTCATCAAAGAACATCAGATAGTATATACGGTCTTTATGAACGGCAAATTCTTCAATCGTATGGTTCCCCATACCTGAAAAAACACAAGCATCATCGTCATGTCTGCAATAACTATCCTGACACAAATATACTTTTTGTCCCGTAAGCTTGCTATACGCTTGATAACCGTACAAATTGGCATCTGCAATAATGTAATAATATGGTGTATTGACGAATGCGCTTGCCGCACCGGTTGAATTATACAGATGTGCAGTGCTTTCGTAATAGGCCATAATCTCTGCCTCGTCCATATGGGCGTATGCATCCACGGGACGTGCAGGATCAATTGTACTGCTGTCATCCCTCGTTACCCTCTCCGCCAAATCGGCACGACGGTTTTGGCAGGAAGATAGTGCAGTCATGAGAAGCAAAGCTGTTAGAAAAAAGGATATCCATCT
>JAZSFA010000127.1:0-5234 GCA_045531965.1 Eubacteriales bacterium | reverse complement strand
CTGCCCTTCTTCAGAAAGGATCCATTCCACCAAGCGAGCCACGTTGGGGTTGGGATTGTTCTCATACGTCATCGCATAAACGGGTGTGATAATGGGATACGTATTGTTTTGAATGTTCTCTGCCGTAGGCGCAACTCCCTCAACGGCAATCATTTTGACCTCGGGGTTTTGCACGATCCCCTCAAGATAGTAGCGGAAAGAATATCCAATAGAGCCCGCGCGGCTTTGATAGTCGACCACTTGCTCCACAACCGCCCCCATACCCTGAATAGTCTTGGTTTCGGCTTCCATCAGAGGTGTATCCCCCATAAAGCGAATCATCATGCTTTGGCTGCCGCTTCCCTCGTCGCGTTGGAACGGAATGATCTTCTCGTCGTTGCCGCCAACCTCGCGCCAGTTGGTGATTTCACCCGAATAGATGCCCTTGAGCTGCTCAACCGTCAAGGAGCTGATGGGGTTATCCTTATGTACAAAGAAAACAAACGCTTCCCACCCGATTTGCGTATAAACAAAGGTTGTTCCGCACTCCTTGGCAAAAGCAACTTGCTCCTTTGAGGGTTGCGCGCCAATAAAAATGTCTATTTCCTTTTGGGCAAGCTTTTGGTAGCCGCCACGTGTGTTGTTATATTCAAAGATACCATTATATAGCTCGGTCTCTTTTATGTTTGGATAAACCGCATTGACAAACGCCGAATACACGGGAAATGCCGCCGATGCGCCATCAATGCGCGGCAGCTCGTCGTCCTCGGTAAATTTGAGTGTTTTGCTGTTGAGCTTTACGATTTTAGAGTCCTCCCGAAACGGCATATACTCGTCCACATTGATGTTAGGAGCAACGTCAATGGTGATACTTCTTTCATACTCCGCAATACCCCACTGCACTCCGCAGGCAACAAGAACTGCCAAGAACAGGCAAACATAAGTGATGAGATAGGGCTTTCTCCTCTTTATCCAAATAGCGGGAATGACAAATGGGAAAAAGCAAAGCAGAATAGCCCATTGCGGCGCACCAAATGCGCCTATCACAAGAGCAATCAGCAAAATATACGGCGTTGCGATGCACAAAATCAGCGTGAGAAGAATTTTGATAACCCTTTTCAATCTGCTTGGTTTGGTCGACATGGTAAGACTCCTTTCCCAATGTAAGATGAGTGTGGACAGAAACGCAAAAAATCAAAAAATATCCTGCTTTCCTTCCATGGCAAAAAGATTGCCGAAGCTCACTGTTTTGAACAGTCCGATTTTATAAGGCTCGCCCACGATTACCGAATAATTGTCCCGGTGCTCCAGGCTGACAATAATAGCGTCGATCGGTTTGCCATCTGCGGAATTTACACCTGCATTCCAAACAATTCCGCTGGCTTTGATTTTTCCCTCGGCGGCAAGCTTCTGATGAATCTGCTTCAAGTCCTCAAGAACCGCTTTCGGTTCGGGATGCTCGTTGCCGTCATAACTCGCTGTCAATTCGACGGAATCATCCTCCAAAAGGACTGCTGCAAAGGGATAAAACTCGCGGTATTTTTTCATTTGTTGCTCTGCAAACGGGAGCAATTTATCAAGCAATATTTCACATTGTTCTTTCGGTGTCATAGTGGAAAGTCTCTCCTTTCATTTTTTCTATCGTTATGATAGCATACAACGTAAAGCTTTTCAAGCAAAATTCTTTTAGCCCATCAACGCCCAGGTGTTCTCCTCGGAGTATTCAATTTCCTCGGAAATCATGCTTGCCAAGGCTGCAACCTCTTGCAAGGAACTTGCTCCTTGGGTGCATATCAGCGATGCGAGCAGTCGCTCGCAAAACAGACAAAAGGACAGCCGCGTGCAAAAATCCTCATCGTGAATCGCCTCGGTGCAGTGACGGTAGATAAGATATGCCAAAAAGCGTTTCTGGTACTCGTCCGTTTCCCCTTTCTCGGGGCGGCGCGCCGACGAATAGCGCAGGAAGAGTTCCTTGTGGTCGGCGTCCAAATACTCCAAAGAATTCAAGATTTCCAACCAATGCTCGTCCTCTCCCGCATCGATGGAATAGGCGTGATAGATGGTATCAAGTGCGCTTGCGTAGTCGTTGTTCTCAAGGATCGCATAGAGATCTGCGCGCGCAGCGCAACCGTCAAACGGAACGTCGTCGGTGACGTCGGCAACCTCCCCGACCTCTTCCGTTTGTGCAAAATCGGGGGACGAGAGAATCAGCCTCGCCGCCTCGGGGCAAGACATGCCAAGACCGACCTCGGCAACCTTTGTAAAATTATAAAATCTTGGATGCTCGCGGCAAATGTCGCAGAGATAGTCCTCACCCAAGCCAAGGATAATTTTGCAAAGTCCGCGCTCGTCAAGATGGGGGCATCGCTCACCCGCGCAAAGGTGAAAATGCGGCGTGTCATCTGCAGAGATGCTCTCTTTGATGACAAAACCGTAGCCGCCCTGCAGCGCTTGATATTTTTGGAGCGTTTCCTCGTCGATATCAATTTCCCAACCGATGCAGCAGCTGTGCTCGCACCTGTCTGCTATGCATTGAAAGCGTTTGTAATATGTAGGGGCGTAAAGTTTCATAGGGAGTCCTTTTTATATGAGATTTGAGGCGGAGGTAAGCACGGTGGCTTCTGTCGATATGCAGAGGTATCCCGTTGATAAGATTCAATCAATTCTCCATTGATTTTTTCGGGATCACTGAAATCAAGCGCATATATCCATAATTGCGCGGGAGTTCCTGTTTCTGAAACAGTCTTATCTTTACTTGAATGAGAAAGCCTTGGAATATAATTCCAAAACTCGCAAATGGCATTGGGGGAATCATTTTCAGGATAAGTATACTTTTCCAACCAAATTTGAGACGTATCAAAACGAGCATAAAGAGAGATTCTCCCAAAGGAATCGTACTTTCGCATTTCCGCTTTATACCATTCACAATAGCGATCTTTATATTGATAAACAGGAACGACCCATTCAAACCCGTTCAACTGAAAAACGCAGCCAAAGGTGGTGGAGTTCTCGCCGTGATCGGATATTTTTATCAATCGGTCAGCGTCATCGAATTCGTATGACGTATATTCTTTGCGCTTTCCTATATTTTTCAGCTTTCTTCCCTTTGTATACTGTTTGGAATAGGCAAATTTTAAAATCAAAGACGGCGTTTGAATTCCATAGTAAAAATCCGAGGGAGTTGAATACTCTACACGACTTGATTTTATATTTTCGAAATATTCCGCATTGTCAAGCGCATATTTGCGAGCATCGTTAAAACAACTGATTAAATCATCAAACTCTTGATAGTGATTTGCCATTTTTCCACCGCCCTTCTTTGCTTTATTATAGCACGAATCCACACGGATTGCAAGAGGGATACAGAAGGACTCTGAACCAAACCTCATTCGCCTTGCACGCAGTTTCTCAAAACATTCTTACAAACTACTGTGCAGGATATTTAATGAAATCTTTTATCTGTGATTATTCCAAATACATAAGAAGGACCTCTAACCTCTCTTATTTGGTGCAATTCCGTTGGATTTATTTCGATTGCTTTTTCAAAATTAGATAAATGAATTCGATAATTTGCTCTACTCGGCTTTATGATGTTTTCACCCACAAATTCATATGTGTATGGTTTGCCTGTTACGGTGTAAAAAGTTTCACCTTCCAATTCCTTTAATTTGCGCTTAATATCAATATTCATTTTTAGTTCCTCCGTTTCTGTATTAAGTTGATAACAAATTCCTGTTTTTATGTGTACTCCATTGGGCGTAAAACCATATCTCTTCAGCCTTTTGACCCAATGATTTTCAGTTTCATTTTTGCGTTTGTTTTTTATAACATCCCAAAGTTCTTGTCTACTTTGTTGTGCCTTTTCCAGGCTACGTCGCTGACTCTCTTCTAATCGTTCGATAAGCGATTTATGATTTGAAAATCGCCTACGTTCTTTTACGTTGCGTGCAATCAAAAAGGGGGCAGCAAATAAAAAACAAAATATGAAAATCGCAAATGCATTGTCTGTTCGATTATACGAGTAAGTTCGTTTTAATGTTAGACCGCCACAACCATTATTAACCCATTTCTCTTTTTTTGACGTATATTTATGTCCATGCATTTTCAACCACCAATCTTATATTGAATTTCATAGGTTGAAGAAAATCCACTGGCAGTTTCATGCAATACTACATCACCGGGATTCATGCATTGCTTCATTGCATTACAAACAGCCGGCATACGACTCTTTAATCCCAAAGCTTTATGGATATCATTGGCTTTCAGTTCGATTTGCGAAAGTCCTTTTTCAGAGGCACTTTGCTTTAATTCTAAAATGTATTGCTTAATTTCTGCAGTTCCCAACTGTCTCTTACCATTGTCCTCTTTTGCAGTGTAAAGTTGTTCTACCTTTTCCTCTAACGATTTTACGCGAATTAATAAATCAAGAATAATTTTTTCATACTCCATAATAAGAATTCTCCTTTCTATAACCCTATTATACCATAGCAACTATAAGTTGTCAATAGTTTTTTTGATAGTTTTTGATAGTTTTTTGTGGTTTTCAAATAAAAGATCCTTTGGGGGATGAACGGACGGACTCTGAACCAAGCCTCGAAAATCGCAAGCGATTATCTCGGCGCAAATTTGCTTTGCAAATTCGCCACGACTCACGGCATTCTGCCGTTTCGCGCGTAATTTCTCAAAACTTTCTGCCCCTGCCAAAAGAAAAGGGAACGCAATCGCGTTCCCTTTTCTTTTGGCAGGGGCAGAAGGACTCGAACCCACGACCCATGGTTTTGGAGACCAGTACTCTACCAACTGAGCTATACCCCTGTGTGCAGTTTTTCTGCAACGCTCAATATTATATCATAGTTTTGAACAAATTGCAAGCCCTTTTGCAAAAAAAGATAAAGTTTTTTTATTTTTAAAAAATCCTCTCCTTTTGTCAAAAAAGCGAGCTCGGCTAAAAAGCCACACGTAAAAATGGAGAAACCCGTCGATCTTTTCGACGGGTTTCAACCTTGTATCAGTTTGTTTCAAGTTTAGTTAAACTCGACTTGTTTTTTGAGTGTGGCTTTTGTTCTGCGCAAATTGTGCCGGTCTGAATCACCAAGCGTCAAATACACGTCTGATCTTTACTCTCTTCGGGCCGTCTACCTTCTTCTTGGACTGGGTGGTAGCAAACTGAATGATTACAAAGACTGCGAAAATAGCCAGAGCCAGAATCTTGCTGATGATGCCTTGGTTGAAGTTGAAGACCTTAACCCAAGGAA
>JAZSFA010000040.1:0-70815 GCA_045531965.1 Eubacteriales bacterium | reverse complement strand
AAGCCGCTTCCACCTGCGCCAACTGCTCGGATAACTCCTTGCGGCGCTTGGCATGGAATAAGCCCTTGGCAAGCGATAGCTCCTGTTCGAGCCTTGCCTTTTGGGCGTTCAATGCGTCGATCTTTTCTTGACGGGCTTTTTTCTCGGCTTCTATACGCGCCATTTCAGCCTTTTTCGCTGCAATGAGGCGATCCTGTTCCTTTTTCCTTTCGGCAGCTATGGCTGCTAAACGCTCTGACTCTGCTTTGCGCGCCAATCGTTCCTGTTCGGCTTTTTGCGCTGCTGCAATACGAGCTAACCGTGCCATCTCTGCTTTTTTCACAGCTTCTGCCTTCTGAGCTTCCGCAATTCTCAACAATTCAGCTTTATCTACGATATTCTCATCATTTTTTTCTTGGTTGTTTTCTTTATCTATATTGTCGAGCGAAGAAACCTCATTTGGGGTTTGGAAAACCTCTAGGCTGTTAAACAATCTGAATCTTTTTGCTGAAGACAAATAGGAGACTTCTTGACCATCAATCACAATCCAACCGTTTTTATTGATTCCGTATATACGAACACCATCCGTTTTAATAGCAACGATATCCGTCCATGTGGAAACCTCAGCAAATTTTTGGGGGAATTTTTGGCTGAGATGAGAATACAATACAGTTCCATCATCCTTTAATCCTACGATAAGAGAACCGCCTACGGCAATGGAAATGATATCTTTCCAGTGTTGAACATCTTGCTGAGCAGGAATCTCAAAGCCTCCCGTTGCCAATACTGTACCATCTTTTTTTAATCCAACTGAAAAAGAATCAGCGCTAGAAATAGAAACAACATCTCGCCAGTCTTTGACGTTGCATTGACCGTATCGGTCATATCCGGCAGCGACAACGGTGCCGTCACTTTTCAGTCCAACGATATATTCTCGGTTGGCAGAAATAGCAATGATGTTTTTCCATCTTTCAAAACCTGAATATTTATCAATAGGATCGATACCACCGGCGGTAACCACGGTTCCGTCTTTTTTTAATGCCCAAGCTCGGTACAGACCGGCGGAAATAGCGCAAATGTTTGTCCAAGCTTGAACCTCTTTTTGAGGAATCTGACCAGTTGATGTAACCGAACCATCACGTTTTAAACCAATAGCATAACGGTGCCCTGATGAGGCTTCAACAATATTGTGCCAATGATCAACGTTTATTTCTCCATCGGCAACCACTTCGCCATTGCTTTTAATTCCCAAAGCAAAGCTGTAATTGGTTAAGATGGATGTGATATTTTTCCATTTGTAATCATTGGAATCAATAGATAGATCCGTATACTTGTTTGCAAAATGAACATCTCCATAGATATTCCGACAAAACACATGGGTACCATTGTCAGGTACAGCAATCATTTTACTGATTTCTTCTGCCTGCTTTCTCTTTTCCTCAAGCAACGGGATTTTGGCTAGGCGCGCACGTTCCTCATTTCCCTTTTCCTGATCTACGTAAGCAAACCAGTCTGACAAATCCTTATCCGCGTATTTTCTTGCTCTTTGAATATTTTTGTCATCCTCCAAAGCATGAGACGACACGTAAACTTTAAGAAAATCTTCCTTACTTGAAAAATGATGTGTGCAAAGAGAAAGCCCCAAAAAAGCTAAACCGCAATCGGCATTGATTTTCAATGCGTCCTCAAACAGCGTTTGTGCTTTGTCCCAGTCCTGATCCTCCAAAGCCATGTTGCCAAGCTTCAAAAGGGAAGCTACGTTAGCAGATAAGCCCGACTGAACGACAACAGAAGTATTGCTATGCGTGGCGTCGGTTACTAATTTTTCCACCCCCCTCAAAAGGTCCTGCAAAGCACCCACCTTGCCCAGATCCTGCGCTTGTAGTTTAGCAAATTCCTTGGGCATGTCGTAGGCGTCTATGCCTTTGTAGCAGGGAATCAAATGCTTTGTCTTGTCGGTTGCCATCAGCTTAAGGAATCGGCTCCACTCGTTTTTGACCCAAACCGCATTGTAATGCTCGTAGTCCGTACCTACAGCCAACATGACTTTAGCGGAATGGAGCGCTGAAAAAATGAAAGGCTCGTAGAGCTCGCCAAGATGCTCTTCCAGTGTGATACGCGCAAAAAACACACGGTAGCCCTTGACAGTGAGAGCATCGTAGATGTCCTGCGCCAAAACGCTGTCTAGTGTCCGCTGACCACGAATATCCGTTTCCTTGTAGCAGATGAAAATATCATAAGGGGCTTCTTTTTGAGAAATCTCAATGATGCCTTTTCGGATTTCCTCCAGCTTTTTAGCCTCGTCACGGTACAGACGGCGAGACATGGGATCGGCATTTTCCAAGGCCTGATCAAAGTCCGTATCATCCAGGATGCTCTCAAAGGAGGAACGATGACAGGTGGGAATCTTTTTCCCGGATACGGGATCATTCACGTATTCTACGCCATACTTGCAAAGTACCAGCCCCCAGTAAGCCTCGGCTTCTTCTGGAAATTCGGTGATAATGGCTTCGTACAGCCCTGCTGCCTTATCATATTCGCAGCCACGGCGCAGGCGATTGGCGCGTTCAAACTGTGCCAACTTTTTTTCGTTGTCAGCTGTGGGAACGGTCTGCTGTGTGCCGCAATAATCGCATACCGCGACGGAAGAATCTCCGTTCAGGACGAGATCGCCGCCGCAAATCTTACACTTGAAGATAGTAGACATGTCAGACTCCCTTCTGTCGGTCAAGATAATGTTTTTATTATATATGAAAACCGACAACATTTCAAGTGATAAGTGTAAATTTAATGATAAAAGTCGAATCATAAAGCAAGATTTTTAGACTTGACAAAACCTGATAAATATGGTATAATCTCAAGGTATGCGGGCATGGCGGAATTGGTAGACGCGTCAGATTTAGGATCTGATGTTTTCGCGTGCAGGTTCGAGTCCTGTTGCCCGCACCAGCGGCAAGTTGCCGCCCCCAAGCATCGGGGAGCGACAGCAAAAATCCGAACCTTATCACACGACGGTGGGGTTCGGATTTGTCTTTATTCACTGCACCAGCTGACAATCTTGCCACGCCAATATCGGGTGACAATATCAAAAATCCGAATCTCATCGCTCACTGGTGAGGTTCGGATTTATCTTTATTTACAAGATAGTGAAATTTTCGAAACAAGCAGTCGAGGTCGTTACTTGGCAGGGAATGGCTCAGCTGCTTTTTTTCACTCTATTGCGGCGAAACGTTTGTTTTGAAACGTTCAAAAAACGTTAAGGAAAAAGCAATATGGGCAACTTCGGGCGAAAAACTCACGAACGCGACTAATAATTAACAAACATAAATCAAACTTTCGTGAGAATCTTATTTTGTAAAATTGTAGACAAGTTGTGCGATTCCTCTTGATTTGACGGAAAAAGCATGATATAATGCTTATAGAAAGCCACATTTCTGTATATCAATGAACTGAAACATCGCAGATGACCCCAATAAACAAAAAGGAGATCCGACATGAACGAACATGTAAGACCTGAGATTGAAACGAAACTTTTTCCTGTGTTGAAAAATCTTGAACAATTGGAAAAGGAGCTTTCCGAAAACAAGGCAGAGATCGAACGACAGAAAGCCAACACGACGAGCCTTTTTCAAAGAGAATATGTTGATCTGAGAAAAACATTGCCCCAAATGATGGAGTTTCTCAAAACCATCGCCACAAATAAAATGGTAAAAAGCATCGGTATGGCATACGATGGCTACGCTACCTACAATGGTGTCAAGCTGCAGCCCGAGTTCAGACAGATGTGGGCTGTTGACAAGCCTGCGATGTTGGAGAACTGCAAAGTCTTGGCAAAACAAAGCCAATCACTTAACGGAGACAGAGAAAGAGAGCGAATCGCCGCCTACGTTGTTAAGCTGTTTAACACCTATTGGCAGTACAATAACGACGCCTGGTTCAAACAGCACCAAAATGAACTGCTTTCCCAAAGAGTGCGTCAGGACTGTGCATCCCTGCTTCAAAAGCAGCAGATGATCACCGCGCAGATCAATCGAATCAACGAACAGTACCCTCGTTTGGTAGAAAAGCTGAAAGCCATCGACAGCAGCTTGCGTAGCGGTGTGGAAGTCGAAACAACCGAAGAACTCTCGGAGCAGCTCCAACTGCCCATTGGTGCCGAAATGGTTACATATATGGGGAATATGTACTATGCATCCTTGAAAATGTGGGACCTGATGCTCCCCCTTCATATTCATGATCAGACCCCTCAGGGAAGAGGCTATGACAACGCGGGACTGAACCGTTTTTTGAAGGACCTTGCCTTGCGTTTCCTCCACGCTTATCCCCATAGTGCCATCTGTTACGATCTCATCGACGGTGATATCAGCCGCCTTGGCGGCGCGTTGCCCCCGCACTCGGTTCACAGAATCCATAGCTTCAGCGCCGCTCCCGGGATGAGTACGTTGATGTCTACCATCGAAGAACGATCCGAGGTGCTTGGGCTTTCCTATCAGAATATCCTGGAGTACAACCTTGACAACCCCAGCGCACCGCAGAAACTATTGCTTGTGTTTGTTGATGAAAAGTATCTTCGCAATCTGAACCTGTCCGCGGACGTCATACAAAAGGCATATCAGTGTGGCATTTACTTTGTCTTTGTTTCAAGACCCAAGATTCACGACTATGATAAATCCGTTTTGGAATACATCCAGAGCGAGCGTTTTACCTATCAAGCGGATGCAGGGGAAGATATCCTTTCCCATGACGGCGGTCGCCTGAATCTCCGCCTGAGAACCGATGGCACAAGATCTGATCGCGAGCTTTGTGAGGTTTTGCGTCGCAACACCGTCGAACACGATTTGAATTATACCAAGGTGTTGAACGGTTTTACCCCCGAGAAGCCCGCATGGGAGCAGGTAACCATCCCGTTTGGTGAATCCAACGGCAGACTGCAAACGCTGACCTTTGACAACAAGTCCGCCCACTGCGCCATCCTTGGTCCGAACGGCTCAGGTAAGAGTAACCTCCTTCATGCCCTGATCCTTGGCGCGACCAAGCATTATTCTCCCGATGAATTGCAAATCATCATCATCGACGGTCAGAAAAACATCGGAGAAAAATATCTCAAAGGGAAGCTCCCTCACCTGTCCTGCTCCCTGACGTTTAAGAATACGCTGGATATGCACACCTTCTGGTCGTATCTTATGAGCGAGAAGAACCGCCGCCAAAGCCTGTTTGATGCTGAGGGGTGTGATGATATCGTATCCTATAATAAGAAATTCAAGGATAGATCCCCCATACCGCGTCTGCTTGTCTTCATTGATGAGTTTGCTTCTATTGCCGACAATCTGTTCTCCAAGAACGAAAACCTTCAGCAAGACTTCTGGGATCTGGTTCGCGCTGCCCGTTCCGCCGGCATTTCGCTGATCATTTCTATGCCCAGCCGTCCATCCCTCTTCAGAACCCCTGATTTGTTGGCTCAGTTCAGTAATAAATTTGAGGTGAAACCCGGAAATATGCAAGGTAGCTTGATTGAGAAGGTTAAAAATTCCCGAGTCGAGCTTCCCGAAGGCATGGGCTACTGCTTCTTTGAGCATGACGGACAACGGGATATAGATATCGTTAAGATCGCGCGCGTGGAGAATGAAGACGAGCACACCAGCGTGGAGACCTACGTCGAAGAGAATAGAATGCGCCATGGCAAATTCCATATGCAACTGGTTACCGACCGGAACCGTCAAACCTTCGACGCTACTGCTTGGACCGAACGCTCGTTGCGCGCTTATAAGGACAACGAATTGATGATTCCCTTGGGTATGTCTCATTTCTTTGGGGATCCTCAGCACCTCACCTTCAAGCAGGATATGCCTGCCTATTCCGTTTGGGGTAAGAGACGCCGCTGTCTCCCCTTGGTGCGGAATGCGATCAGTGCTTGCCTGTCTATGCAGAGCTGCATGAAATCCGATATCCCTTTGGTGATGTACGGTGATTTTGCCGCGAACAGCAATGAAACCGAATGGCAACAGTATTTGGAAGATCATGACGTGATCTCTGCACAAAACCCGAAAGATCTGCAGGAGATGCAAAGTTTCTTGCTTGATTGCATCACCGCTCGGAGAGCCTCTTCCAACCGTTCTCCCGTCCTTGTCATCCTGATGGGTTTCAATAACGTAACAAAGCAGAGCGGGGAAGCTTATCTGGACTATACCAAGTGGCGCAATATCATGCAGAACGGCTACAACAACAACATCTTCTTTATGCTTCAATTTGATCAGATGCCTCAGGGACAAGCCACCGACACAGAGGACGCGCTTTATCGAAACGTCCTTCTTGTTCCCGATAGTATGGATATCGCCGCTGATCAGCGAAATGCCCTGATCAGCAGTCTGGCTTCAAGAATCAAAAAGATCCCCTCCGACGTGATTCAACAGCTGCCCGCGCATCTCATTGCAAGATTCAGCAATCAGCAGGTAGCTTACGTGAAGCCTTATGAAATCTAAAAAGAATTAAAAAATAGAAAGGAATGGTAAAACAATCATGAGTGAACGTATCTACATCAACTGTGACGCCGTTGTTGATTATCGCGACGAGGCGCTCATTCCCTTTGCGGAGCGCCTGAATGAGGAACTGGATAACATGACGAAATCTCTCGACAAAGCCCAAGAGTTTTGGTATGACGAGAATTACGTCAGAGCCTGTACCGTGACAAACCGCTATATCGACTGTCAGACGGATTTTTTGGAAAATTACGCCGTCGCCCTTCGCAATACCAACGAGATGTTGGAAGCGTATTACACCTACCTTGGCAGAGATTTTTATGAAAGAGGTTTTGAAATGAATGATATTTCTCATCTGAATGTGGGTTCTCCCGACACCACTATTGACACCGAGCCTCAGGCGCTGTACGACGAGGGCGCTGCCATTTACGATTACAGCTCCCATTTGAGCGAGGACATGAGCCGTCTCTACCGCAACCATCTGGAAATGCAGGATTACTGGCGCGGTAAGCAGTACGATCAGTTCACCGATCTCATGTACGAAATGAATGAAGCCGTGAAAGAGTACGTGGCAAACCTGGAGGACATCTCCAAGCGCATTGGTCTCCTCGCCATTCAGATCAGCAAGGCAAAGGGCGTCGTGCTGAATCGAAACGTTGTGTTTGAGCAGCATATCAATATGAGTCTTTAATAAAAAACACAGGAGGCAGTTATGGCAAGCGAAAAAATTCAAGGAATCATGGGACATGCCCTGCGAGCCGAACAATCCTTTCACCAAACCACAGGAAATCTGGACGAGACGCAGAGTCAGCTTCACGGCTGGAATGATAAAGTTGGAGATAAGGCGCGTGCCTCCTATGACCGCATACTGAACGAATGGAAAAGTAGGGGCAGGGCAGATATCCAAGCCCTGAAGAATACGGCTCGGCGGCTTGATTTTGATGCGGGTGAAGCCCAGATCATCGATCAGGAGCTGAAAGAATTGGCACACTATCTTTCGGGGATAGAGGAGGAAGTAAACCATGGCTGATGCGATTTTATATGAAGATTATCTTATGTCGCTGTTGAGTCGGGTGGATTACAGCCATGATCAGGTGGTGGATTCCGAGAATACCATCACCTATGAAAAAAAGGCGCTTCTTGGAAAAAATGATATCCTTCTGGATCGTTTGAACCGCAGTCTCAACGAAGCTGATGCCCTCATGGATAAAGCCGAACGTATTCGCTCGACAGCCGAAGCCAAAGCAAACGAAGCCCGTCAGGCGATTCAGCCCCTCCCGCCGCAACCCTCTCCGCCCACGGATGAACAGAAAAAGCAAAATCCGGGATGCGACGCCGTATATCAACAGAAATGTATGGAATACGAGGAGTTGCGACAGAGAAACGAAATGAACGCGGCACGCGCCGAGGAAATGACGCAATCCGCTGATGAAGTGCGTCAGTTCATGGGATGGCTTGCCGATAAAAGAAACCTGCTGCTACAGTTGCTTTCCGATGCCCAAAATGCCAGAGAAGAGTTTCCGAATGATCTGACGTATCTCGCGAAAACCAAGGATCGTTTGGAGGCATTCCGTCAGGCTATGGACGCATCCAGAAAAGCCGCGGACGACGTGCTGAGCTGTACCTGCGACCGCAGCTACAACAGCTTTTTGAAATTTGATATGCCGCTCCCCTTTGATACTGCCAAGATCGGCTACCGTTTTCGGGTTGGCAACAGATTCCCTTCCATCACAGGCCGTCCGTCTTTCCTTGACTATGCGGAACCTACCCCCGTGACCGACTTTAGTAAATATGATCAAACCAAGCGAAACAACGTAGGGAAGAAAGCCGATGATGCCACCGAAATCACGGTCATCGCAAGCACGGTGGATGATTTCTTGAGCAGGGTGAATCAGCATCCCAAGGCGCGAATCGTCTATTCCACCCGATTTTGCATCCGATACTGTGGCAAAAACGCGTTGATAAAAGCCATGGAAGCCAAAGGCTTTCACTTCACGGATGACCCCGATCGACCCAAATTTGAAAAATAACGCCGGAAAGGAAGTCCTATGGAACTCTATAATCTGGAACACATGAAAAATGAAAGACGGCTGATCATTGAGTTTTGTAAAGATCAGATCAGGGCGACAGAGCACCTGAAAAATCAGCTTGAACATTCCTCCTGGAATGACGCGCGCAAGGATGAGCTGATCGAGCATATGAACGCTTTTTCCCACAATCTTGCCGCAACCCTCACCGTATTGTATCAGGTTGATACGCAGAAAGTCAATTTCTTTGACGATCTGATCCCACGCTTGGAGGCATATTTGGATACCGCTTCCGCTTTCGACAGTATTTAATTCTCGTCACCAGAAAGGAGCCAACCATGCTAAACTTTTGCCCTCATTGCGGCAAATCCTGGTCGCAAACCAAGTATTGTGCCCATTGCGGTGAAAATTTGAGCAATTTACTTGAAGATTCCTCTTCCACGGATCACGTTCAATCGCTCCCGGCAGAATTGCTTCCTTCTTTTGGCGAGTTGATCAATGAAGCCGAAAAGACTGCGGAGGCTAATAGTCTCGAAGCATTTAAGGTGGAAAAGCACAGTAACGGGAAATATGCGATCTTAGGGCTTTCTCGGAGAAGCGAGCTTTCTCTGATTGTTCCGGATTGTGTAGAAGCCATTGCTGATGGTGCATTTGAAAGCTGTGTCGCTTTGGAAATAACCCTCCCTGAAGATCTGAAGCTGATCGGTAACCGTGCTTTTGCTAATGCCAAAAATCTGATTAAAATCAACCTGCCGAAGACACTTTTGTCAATAGGCGATGAAGCTTTTTATGGCTGTGAGCAGTTGGCTCTCTCCATCCCTTACAATATTCGCCAGGGTAGAGACGTGCTGGTGAATACCAAGAATCATAAGGTGAACCCCTATGAAGGCTTGCAAGTCGTAGATCATGTACTCGTGAAGTGTAGTACCGATAAAAAAATGATGATTATTCCCAAAGGGATTACGAAGATTGGCGAGCAAGCTTTCACGGATAATAGACTGGGACATTTCTACGGAAATAACGTTGAGAATATTGAATGCTCGGAGGATGTGGAGTATATTGGAAGTTCCGCATTTCAGAATTGTTCCAGTCTCACTTCCATAAACGTTAAAAGCCCACGTCTTGTCATCGAAAAATTTGCATTCTGTGGCTGTTCTTCTCTTTTGGTTGTTGATTTTGCTGGTTGCCGGGATATTACAATCGGTCAATGCGTTTTCTTGGGATGTGGCAATCTAAAACATATCAAGCTTCCACTCAAATATAAAGATCATCTTGACTATATCGGCATCGACCCTACCAAAACGCAAGTTGAGTATTTCTAACCACGAAAGGAGCCAACATGCTAAACTTTTGCCCTCATTGCGGCAAATCCTGGTCGCAAACCAAGTATTGTGCCCATTGCGGTGAAAATCTCAGTTGCCTGCTGACGGATGATGAAGAAAGTCTGTTGGATTTTGGGGCACTGACTCAAATGGCTAAGGAGAACTTCAAAGAACAACAGTTGCATGGTTTTCACTATCGTGAACTATCCGGCGGCGAGAGCTATGTCATTACGGGTTTGCAATGCTCGGACGAACCTGTCATTACGGTTCCCGTAGGTGTCTCGGCTATTGCCGATTATGCCTTTTCCCGCTGTAAAGCCCATACTGTCTATCTTCCGGAAGGACTGAAGCGGATCGGTGTTCGGGCTTTCGCCAACGCCAAGTATTTGGAAACCATCAATCTGCCGTCCACGTTATTGGATATTGAAGACGAGGCTTTTATAAATTGTGAGCGTTTGGATATCATCATTCCTCATAATGTGAGACAGGGAAATGATGTTCTTGCCCAGACATTGTCCGAACGCAAGCGCAATGAGCAGCGCAAAGCAGAAGAAGAAAAGAAAGCCAAAGCGCTGTTTGAGGCAGAATGGGATATACAGAATCAAGTGTTGGTTAAATACAAAGGGAATAAACGTGAGGTTGTGATCCCCGAAGGAATCGTCAAAATCGAAAAACAAGCTTTCCTTCAAAACCAGTATATATGCGAGGTTAAGATCCCGGAGAGTGTCAGAGATATTGGAGAGTCGGCATTCGGAGGCTGTACAAATTTACGAAAGATCCATCTTCCCGATAGTATTAACAGTGTCGGGTATTACGCTTTCCGCGGTTGCTCCACCCTTTCGGAAGTCAAGCTTTCCGATCGCCTGACGTGGATTGGCAAAGGGACGTTTTCCGGCTGTTATAGTTTGAAGTCCATAGACATCCCAGATGGCGTTGTCAACATTCTGGAGTATGCTTTTTCGAAATGCAGCGCTCTAAACTCAGTCAATCTGCCCCATAGACTAAAAACGATCGGAGACTACGCTTTTTCCGGTTGCTGTTCACTTGGGTGTATAGATCTTCCTTCAAATCTGGAAAAAATCGGTGATAGCGCGTTTAAGGAATGCTCAAGTCTGAATAGTATTCATATTCCCAAAAGAACTTTTATCGGCGATTATGCCTTTTATCATTGCGACAGCCTGAGTTCTATCAGCATATCAGAGAACTATAAACCGTTTTTGTTGTTCGATCCACTTGAAAGAATAGGGCTTTCCACCAAAAAACTCTCGGTTATCTATATCTGACACCTTGGTCGAAAAAAATTAGCCCATGCGGCACCATCCTAAACGAATGGGGGGTGCCGCTCATCGGCGTTATCCTAATGATCAAAAAGAACCCCGAAAGGAGCCAACATGCTAAACTTTTGCCCTCATTGCGGCAAACCATATTCCAATACAGCTTTTTGCTATCAATGCGGCGCGGATCTGCATTCTTTTATAAAGGAAACCCAAGAAAATACACATCCAAAGAATGGTGATCATGCCAAGCGACAGGGAAAAGTGAAAAACGCGCGTGTCGCGCTTCGTTTTGAAGATGCGATACAAAAAAACTATCAGAAAATGACGGTATCGAGTCTCCATGCTTTTCTGACAGAAAAACACAGCAACGGAAAATTCGAAATTCTCAACATAAAAAACAAACGTGAACTGGAGATCACCATTCCCGACGGCGTGGATGCTATTGGCGAGGGCGCTTTCGAAGAATGCGCCGCTTTTGAGATTAACCTCCCGGAGGGTTTGATGCTCATTGGTAAGCGCGCCTTTGCCAACGCGAAATATCTGGAAAGGATCAACTTTCCAGTCTCCCTTAAGGTGATCGAGGATGAAGCCTTTTTAGGTTGCGAGCAGCTTGACGTGACCATCCCACCATCGATTCGCCAAGGCAAGGACGTTTTAAAGGGCACCAAAGCTGAACGACTGGCGGAAAAACGGCAGATCACCGAAAAAGAGATGATGGCATTCGCAGCGGTCAGTCAGATTGAAAATAACGTGCTGATCAAATACCTGGGCGAAGATGAGCAGGTCGTGCTTCCGGAGGGAATCGCAGCCATAGACGTCAGAGCCTTTGAATACAATCGGTCGCTCAAAAGTGTGTCTATTCCCTCAAGTGTTGCCTCTATTGAAACAGGCGCTTTTGTTAACTGCTGGGGATTGACGACCCTTCACGTCCATGAAGACAACCCCAAGTATCATAGTGCAGGGAACTGCATTATAGAAACAGGACGAAAAAAATTGATCGTAGGTTGCGCCCATAGTCAGATCCCCGATGATGGCAGCGTAACAAGTATTGGCGGATGGGCTTTCTTTGGATGTGTTTCTCTGAAGAAGAGTATCCTTCCACAGCAAATTACTTCCATTGAACACGATGCCTTCTATGGTTGCCGTGATCTTTCAATGCTCAAACTGAACGATGGCTTAAGAGAAATCGGAACGTGTGCCTTCTATAACTGCGAAAGTCTCACGAGTATGACCATTCCCGAAAGTGTCATGAGCATCGGCAAGGAGGCTTTCGGTAACAGAGGTCACGCATCCTGCCTAAAGAGCATCACCTTGCCTCGACGCTTTGAAGACTCTCTTGCCCGTATCGGCATAGATCCCGAACGCACCAAAATTACATTCACTTAAACCGAAAGGAGCCAACTATGTTGAACTTCTGTCCCGATTGCGGAAACCCTTGGTCGCAAACAAAATTCTGCGCCCATTGCGGTGCAAATTTATCTGAGTTTTTAGAGGGAGCTGACCCTGTCACCTACCGACAAGCAACTCAGTCCCATGAACCCTTCTCGCTGGAGACATTGGATTTCGGAGCCCTGACCACGGAAGCCGATAAAACAGCGAAAGCGCTCAGTTTATCTGCTTTCCTGACCGAAGAGCAGGGTGATGGGCAATACGCGATTGTGGGTTTAAAGCGGAAAAACGAGCTCCGTTTGACAGTACCCGACTGCGTGTCTTCCATCGGAGAAAGCGCCTTTGAAGGTTGTACGGCTATGGAAATTTTCCTCCCCGAAGGACTCCTCCTGATTGGGAAACGCGCTTTTGCCCATGCCAAATACCTGGAAAAACTCACGATCCCTTCCTCTGTGCGGATCATAGATGACGAGGCATTTGCGGGATGTGAGCGGCTGGAAGTGAACATCCCCGATGGCGTGCGCCAAGGAAAAGACGTCATCAAGGATACGCTGACCTACAAAAGAGCCGTAGAACAGCAAAACAAAGCCCTTGAGGAAGAAAGAGAGAAAAGCAGGCTATTGTGGCAAGAAATAATGCAAAAAAACGAAGAAATTGCTAGGGAAATGGCGACTCGCCGAGCAGAAGAAGCTCAAAAAGCCGAAGAAGCCAAACGCGCAGAGGAAGAGCGTCGTTTGAAAGCCGAATTTGAGGCGAATTGGACCATAAGAGGCAACAGATTGGTAAAATACAAAGGAAACAGCAGTTATGTATATATCCCGGAGTGTGTCACCGAAATCGGCGTGGAAGCCTTTAAGGATCATAAAACCGTGGAAACCGTGGTCCTGCATGACAAGGTAAAAAGTATTTGCGCGAGTGCTTTTGAAAACTGTCTGTCCTTGAAAAATATTGAAATTCCCGAAAGCGTTACCATGATCGGCGCCTGGGCTTTTGCCGGGTGCAAAAACATCTCGATGCTATATATTCCTCAAAGTGTTACATCGATCGGAGACAATGCCTTTGACGGCATGGCGCTGTCTCTTGCGTACACGGGAACGGCAACAGGACTTCGCGTTTTGACTATCCCGCGCAGGTATGATGCTACTTTATCCCGCCTCGGTATCAATCGAAACAAAACCCACGTTACCTTGATTTAATGAATGAAACCGAGATAACCATGATTTCATTCTGAAAGGAGTCATCTTGTGACGATTCAATTCTGTCCCTATTGTGGGAATCATTGGTCCGAAACCCCCTTCTGTGCCTTCTGCGGCAGTAACCTGAAAAAGTTTATTGAAAATGACAATAGCGTTTTTGGGGGCGTGGGGACGACGGTTGAACCCGCCCGACCGATTGTAGATTTCGCAACCCTCACTGCCGAAGCCGAGAACACCGCCCGTGTCAGGCTGATGGAATCTTTCGAGTTTGAGACCCACGGTCTCCATCAGTACGGTATCACCAAGCTGAAATACCCCGACATGTCAGAGATCATCGTCCCCGCAGGGGTGGATTCCATCGGCGCAAACGCATTTCAAGACTGCAAAGCCTACAAGATCACCCTCCCAGAAGGACTGATCCGCATTGACAAATATGCCTTTAGAGGCTGTCAGTGCCTTGAGAGCATTGAGATCCCCGCGTCGGTTAAAGATATCGGAGAATGCGCATTCAACGGCTGCCGACGCCTGCAGGTCACCTTCCGTCCGTCGTCTCAACTGCTTGCCATAGAAAAGAACGCCTTTAGCTATTGTGGAGGAATTAAGAGCTTGACCATCCCCAAGAGTGTCACGACCATCGGGGATTATGCTTTTCAAGCCTGTAATAATCTCACCGGCATCACCATTCCCGAAAGTGTGACAATGCTGGGGCAGGCGGCGTTTTCGGGCTGTACAGGACTTCGAAGCGTCAAGCTCCCCAATAGCCTGACCTATATTGGTGAAAGAGCCTTTGCCGGCTGTTCGGGCCTTGAAAGTATCGTGATTCCCCCCAGCGTGACCGGTATTTGGAAAAGTGCTTTTTACGGTTGTTCGAACTTGAAAACCGTCACCCTTCCTCACGATATCAGAGGAATTGCGAACGGCACTTTCGGCATGTGTACAAGCCTCACAAGTATTAACATCCCCGACGGCGTGACGAGCATTGGTGAAAGTGCCTTTTCCCATTGCTCAAGTCTGACAAGTATGACTATCCCTCAAAGCGTCACGAGCATATACCGATGGGCATTTGAGTATTGTAACAATCTCCAAACCATCACTCTCCCGCGCCGCTTCGAAACTCAACTTTCCTATATCAGCATCGACCCCTCCCGCACCAAAGTGACCTACATTTGAAAGGAGCGCTCACCATGTTGAATTTTTGTCCCAAATGCGGCAAGCCATGGTCGCAAACCAAATTCTGCGCCAACTGCGGTGCCAATCTTAAAAAACTTCTGAGCGATGAAATCACAGCCCCGGAGGATACCCCTTCAAACGATGAACTCGATGATTTATTTAGCGACATCAGCTTTGACGTTCTGATCACGCAAGCCACTGAAAACGAGTTTGCTCTCAAATTTGAGCCCTTTGAGGTGGAAGAAAGCGGTAACGGCAAGTATACCATCCTTCGGTTGAAGCAAAAAAGCAAGCTGTCCATTACCGTCCCCGATGGCGTGGAAGCCATTTCCGCAGGCGCTTTCGAGGACTGCGCCGCCATGGACATCACGCTGCCCGAAGGTCTGATCCTCATCGGCAAGCGCGCCTTTGCCGATGCGTTGAATCTCGAAAGTATCAATATCCCCTCCACGGTCAAAACCATCGGGCGTGAAGCCTTTGCGGGATGTGAGAGTTTGGAGATTCAGATCCCTGCCCACGTTCGTCAGGGGGAGGACGCCATCAAGGGCACGCTGACCCACAGAAAGGCGGAAGAAGCCAAAAGGGCAGAGGAAGCGCGTAAGGCTGAAATCGCCAACGCGGCGCAAGCGGCAGCACAGACGTTCCTGTCGTTAAACGACGTCAAAAACGGTGTGCTGCGAAATTATAATGAGGACAAGAGAAACGTGGTCATACCCGATTGTATTACAGAGATCAATTCGTATGCGTTTTGTCGCAAACCAATACAAAGCGTGGTTATTCCTGACAGTGTCGTAAGCATCGGGGAAAGAGCTTTCGACGGCTGTTCATCCCTGACAAGTATCGCAATTCCGAATTCTGTGACGTTCATTGGTTATCAAGCTTTTTATGGCTGTTCAAGCCTCACAAGCATCACCATCCCCAACAGCGTGACAAGTATCGGCAAGAGTGCTTTTTGTGGTTGTTCAAGCCTCACAAGCATCAACATCCCCAACAGCGTGACGAGCATCGGCGAGAGTGCTTTTGGGAGCTGTTCAAGCCTCACAAGCATCAACATCCCCAACGGCGTGACGAGCATTGGTGATTCCGCGTTTTACGGCTGTTCCGGTCTTACAAGCATTACTATCCCCAACAGCGTGACAAGTATTGGTTCTGGCGCGTTTTCTCGCTGTGACGGTCTTACGAGCATGAAGGTAGACACGGGAAATACACGGTATCACAGCAGCGGGAATTGTATCATTGAAACCAAATCAAAAACCTTGATTGCGGGCTGCAAGAATAATGTCATTCCTACAGACGGTAGCGTGACAAGCATTGGCCAAGTCGCGTTTTCTCGCTGTGACGGTCTTACGAGCATCACCATCCCCAACAGTGTGACGAGTATTGGTAGGTACGCGTTTTATGACTGTTCCGGTCTTAAGAGTATCACCATCCCCAACAGCGTGACAAGTATCGGCGAAAGTGCTTTTTCTGGCTGTTCAAGCCTCACAATCATCAACATCCCCCGCCGTTTCGAAACGCAACTTTTCAATATAAGCATCAACCCCTCACGAACCAAAATCACATATATCTGAAAGGAGCGCTCACCATGTTGAATTTTTGCCCCGAATGTGGCAAGCCATGGTCACAAACCAAATTCTGCGCCAACTGCGGTGCCGATCTCAGAAAACTTCTGAGTGGCGATCCCACGGCTCCTGCTGCTATCGAATCCAACGATTTATTGGGCGACGTCAGCTTTGACGATTTGCTTGTCCAAGTCAATGAAACCGCCCTTGCGAACCAAATGGCAGTCTTTGAGTTGGAGGATCACGGCAACGGAAAATATACTGTCCTTTCTCTGAAACAGAAAAACAGCCCCGAGGTCACCGTCCCCGACTGCGTAGATATCATTGCGTCAGGGGCGTTTGAGGGGTGTAACGCTTATAGCATTCATCTGCCCGATGGTCTGCTCCGTATTGGCGATCGAGCTTTTGCCAGCGCCAAATATCTGGATGCCATCAATCTGCCGTCCACCTTGCGGGATATCGGCGACGAGGCCTTTTCGGGCTGCGAACAGTTGGAGATCACCATTCCCGACAAGATCAGACAGGGCAGGGACGTGCTGAAAAACACTTTGTCGGCAAAGAAAGCCGAGGAAGCCCGTAAAGCCGAGGAAGCAAGAAAAGCGGAGGCTGAGGAAAAACGAAAAGCTTTTGAAGCGGAATATGACGTCCAGGATGGCGTACTGAAAAAGTACAAGGGAAGTAAAACCGACGTGGTGCTTCCCAAGGAAATCGTAAGGATCGATGATCGAGCTTTCTATGATAATCAAACGATTAGGAGCGTCATCATCCCCGACACCGTCACGAGTATTGGTGACTATGCCTTTTGGCAATGTACCAATCTTACAAGCATCACCATTCCTGACAGCGTAACGCGTATCGGAATGTGTGCCTTCAGATATTGTTGCAACCTCACAAGCATCACCATCCCAAGCAGCGTGACAGACGTTGGTTTCTGTACCTTTTATGGCTGTTCGGGTTTAACCAGTATGACCGTTGATCCCAATAACCCAATATATCATAGCACGGGAAACTGTATCATTGAGACCGATTTAGGCGTTTTAGTATATGGTTGTAGTCGAAGTGCTATCCCTGCTGACGGAAGCGTGAAGCACATTAGCGATTATGCCTTCTGCGAATGTTCGAGTCTCACAGACATCATCATTCCCGACAGCGTTTTGTGCATTGGAAGTTTTGCCTTCTGTGGTTGTTCAAACCTTAAAAGCATCATCATCCCCAATAGTGTGGTGAGTATTTCTTATTGCGCCTTCAGAAACTGTTCAAGCCTCACAAGCCTGAACATCCCAAATAGCGTGAAGAACATAAACAGTTCCGCATTTGAAGATTGTAAAAACCTCAAATCCATCACCCTCCCGCGCCGCTTCGAATCCCGGATCACCGACATCGGCATCAATCCCTCACGAACCAAAATCACATATATCTGAAAGGAACCAAACCTATGCTGAACTTTTGTCCTTATTGCGGAAAAAACTGGACCCAGACCCCCTTCTGCTTCCATTGTGGCGCGGATCTGCATCAATTCATGGATGCCGCCGACACCCCTCAGACCTCTGCAGAACCTACCGCGCAGACATCCTTTGCACCTACCAATGATTTTGGCAGCCTGGACTTTGACTTTAGCTCCCTGACCGCCGAAGCAAACGCCAACGCGGAAGCCCTCAGCCTGGAAGCCTTTCAGGTGGAACAGCACACCGACGGCACCTATACCATTCTGGGACTCAAACGCAAGAACGAGCTTCGCCTGAAGGTCCCTTCCTGCGTGGAGTGTATTGCTGACCGCGCCTTTGAAGGCTGTGCCGCCTTTGAGATCACCCTCCCCGAAGGACTCATCAAGATCGGTAGGCGCGCCTTCGCCAATGCCAAGGATCTTGAAACTATCCGTGTCAGTACCGAGGACGGTCGCGTGGACAACAGAACCAACATCCTCCCAAAGAGCTTGCGCCTGTTGGACGACGAAGCCTTTGCGGGCTGTTCTCAGCTGTCCTTGACCATCCCTGCGGGCGTTCGTCAGGGCAGAGACGTCATCAAAGATACCTTGGGGGAGAGAAACGCTATCCAAGCCCAAAAGGCGGCGGATATTGAGAAAGCCCTCAAAGCCTTTGGCGCGAACAACGTCATTGAAAACACCGTATTGAAAGAGTATAACGGCAACGCTTCCAACGTGGTGATCCCCGAGGGTATTACGGTTATCGGCAGAAGCGCGTTTGCCCGCAACAAGTACATCCAGAACGTGACGATTCCGAACACCGTGAACCAAATCGATTTCGGTGCCTTTTGGGAATGCCCGAATCTGACAAGCGTGACCATCTCGGGCGGCGTAAAAATCATTGGTGAAGATGCCTTCTACGGCTGTACCCGCCTTGCCAACGTCACCATACAGAACGGCGTACAGACGATCGGTCAGGGCGCCTTTGCCAACTGCTACAGCTTGGCGAACGTGGTGATTCCCAACAGCGTGACGAACATCGAGAGCAAAGCCTTCTACTATTGCAAGAGCCTCCGGAGCATTGTGATCCCCTCTACGATTACGACCATCAAGGCGGAAACATTTGAATACTGTGAGAGTTTGGCAAGTGTTACCATTCCCAACAGCGTGACAAAAATCGAAAACAGCGCGTTTAACACTTGTACGAACCTCCGCAGCATCAGCATTCCGAATAGTGTCACCTATATGGGCAAGTATGTCTTCTTGTGTTGCGATAACCTGAAATATTTGACCCTTCCTTCGCGATTCAGAGGTGACCTCGACGACCTGTGTGTCTATTCCGATGAAACCAAAGTCACCTATATCTGATCAAAAATACCCCGCCGCAGTTGACAGCGGCGGGGTGCTTCTATGAAAGACCAAGCTCTGTGAGAAATTCTGTTGTCATGCGTTGTTCCTCTGAGGACATTTGCTCGCTTCGCCGGGCATCCGCTATGGCGCGTTTCCGCTTGGCAGGGGATAAGAGTTCAAACCAACGGCGCACCGTCATGAAGGGAAATAGCCATTTATGCCGTTTGAGGATCGGGTATTTGGTCTTCAAAAGGCGATAAGGCATGAAGATGCGGTGTAAAAGATACCTACCGTGGCTCTTTTCACGAGAGCGCTTGATGGTCATAGCATTTTCACTGTTGCCATAGACACCGCCGTACAGAATGAAGGAAGCCATTTTTTCTGTCACTTCGGTATGCTCGGCTTCGTCGAACCAAACGTCACATAAGTGGCTGACGTGGCGGTAAAAGGGAAGAATGTCACATACCTCGCAGAAATCTCGCAAAATATTTTCATCATAGGTCAGCTTGCGGCGGAGTAGGGCGAGGTCTGCCACGGGGCGAATGCCGCAACCGCCGTTGAGGAAATGGGAAACCATATGGGCGATCTGATGAAACATGAAAAATTCAGGACTCTGACGGTATTCAAAACTGCCATCGGTCAAAGGTGTGGCGTGTTCCCAAACGCGGGAAAGCATACGGTCAATGAAAGGTTGATCGTTTTCAATCGTGAAATGTAACTCCAAATGAACCCCACTTTCCGAGAAAAGCGATACGTCATGAAAGGTTTCGGCAGCCTCAGGCAGGGTGTAGTGCAGCTGATTTTGAAGCGCGGCGATCCCGCGGGACAGATGTTCCCTGGAAATGAGGATATCAATGTCACAACTGGTACGGAGATGAGGCTGAGGATACAGGGGACGAATCAAAATGCCCTTGAGTGGGATAAAGGGGATCTTTTCTTCTTCAAACACACGGTAAATACGGGTGCGTTCATGCTCCAAATGGGTGTATCGATATAAGGCAACCACCTGCGCGTGTTGAAATTTACCTGCGGCGGGGCTATCTTTGGGTAAAAGCTGAAGCTTGTAAAGTGCGTCTCCTACCAGATGAGCCAAATCGTGCTTGACCGCTAATTTGTAAAGTGCCGTCAGGTCATCTTCGCTCAGCGATTTGGCGATTTCTTCGGGAAGTGGCTCTCCCCAAAGACTGTATTTGATCAGTGAAAATAAAAGCTTGGAAGTTTCTTCCATGAACGGTTGCTCCTTTCACGGTTTATCGACGGAGGGCGTACGCAAGTTGTTATATTCAAAAATACGAAAAGCACTTGACACGGCAACGTTTCATCTGTTATAATAAATATAGCGTATTTTGTCACATCTTGGGAGGAAAAACACACCATGAATAAGTATTGCGTGCTCTATAACCCCAAATCAGGCAACGGAAGAGGCGCGTCCGAGGTTCAAAATCTGGAGAAGATCTGGCCCGATGCCGCATACACGTACACCGATGTCACCTTGCTTGAAAACGTGCTCGAATATATCCAAAACGTTCCTGAGGATACGGGGATCATTCTGGCAGGTGGCGACGGTACCATCAACCATTTTGTTAATGATATCGGTGGAAAAGATCCCGGACGGGAGGTCCTGTATTTTGCCACGGGTACGGGAAATGATTTTCTCAATGATATTGGCATCGAACACGGCGCACCGCCTTTCCGTCTCAACAATTATATTATAAACCTTCCTGTGGTTTATGTCAATGGGATGGAGAAATATTTTCTCAACGGTATCGGCTACGGAATCGATGGCTACTGTTGCGAAGTGGGTGACAAGATCCGTGCCACTTCCGACAAAAAGGTTGACTATACGTCGATCGCCATCAAGGGACTTTTGTATGGCTATCACAGAACCTGTGCCGATATTACCATCGACGGATTCAGCAAGTCATACAAGAAAGTCTGGCTCTCTCCTACTATGAAGGGGAGATATATTGGCGGTGGCATGAAGATCGCCCCCCAGCAAGACAGACAAGCTAACAACGGCATCGTATCCCTCATGGTTATGCGTTGTTCCAGTAAGCTGAAAACCCTGATGCTCTTTCCCTCGATTTTCAAAGGCGAGCATGTAAAACATACCAAGGTCGTGGATATTTTCCAAGGCTATGATATTCATGTTAAATTTGACCGCCCCACCGCACTTCAGATTGACGGTGAAACCGTCCTGAACGTACTGGAATACAGGGTCAAAGCTCACAAGCCGGCAGAAAAGACGGAGAAAAATACTGAAAAAGAAGCCGTTATGGCATAACACATAAGCAAAGAACGCACACCTAGTCTGGTGTGCGTTCTTTTAGTTTTTAACTTATTCAGCATCATTTGCCGACTTTTTTGGGGCGGTCACCTTGCCAAGGAAGACAATGGTCAGAATGATCACGCCAATGACAAGGAAGATACCCACCATACCGGCTGCCATATATTTCAGATTGGCAACGAATTGATCGGGCATAAAATTGAAAACCATCCCCGATTCATCTTCGGGGCGCTGACTGCCGCAGGAAACGCAGTATTCGCCTTCGTTGACAGCGCCGCAAGGGGTAGCATCCTCATGCTTACCCACATGCTTGCAGGATTTTTTACAGACGTGCTGACAAGTCCAGACAGCCGTGACCTCAGGCATTTCCTCACCGCAGGAAGGGCAGTAGGGCGTGCCGTTTGTCAGTGCCGCACATTCGGGACATTGAGTCGCGTAAATGATCTCGGTGGCTGCCTCGGTTTCCGCAGAGGTGACTGCTTCGGCTGCCGTGCCGTCTTCGGCACTTGCGGCGAAACAGAACAGGGAAAGAAGCATCAGGACAGCAAGGGTAAGGACAGACAGTTTAGAAATCACAGTTTTCATCTTTATCCCTCCTTATCGAGCGAAGAAGCTGAGGATCAAACCGCCTGCGATAACAGACGCAATCTGACCCGAAACGTTAACACCGATGGAGTGCATGAGCAGGAAGTTCTGAGGATCTTCCTTCAGACCCATCTTGTGCACAATACGACCGGACATGGGGAAAGCGGAAATACCTGCCGCACCGATCATGGGGTTGATCTTCTTGTCCTTGGGCAGGAACAGGTTGAGAAGCTTGGCAAACAGGACGCCGCCCGCGGTATCCACAATAAAGGCGACAAGACCCAAACCGAGGATCAGAAGGGTCTGCCACTTGAGGAACTGATCATAACGCATGGTGGTGGCAATAGAGATACCAAGGAAAATGGTGATGAGGTTGGCAAGCACCTTTTGGGCGGTCTCGGACAGGGAATCCAGCACACCGCACTCACGGATCAGGTTACCGAACATCAAAAAGCCTACCAACTCTACAGAAGAGGGAGCGGCAATACCGGCAATAACCGTAATGACAATGGGGAAGAGGATACGGGTGGTCTTGGTCACGTCCTTCTGCTGATAAGGCATACGGATCATGCGCTCTTTCTTAGTGGTAAGGAGCTTGATCACAGGGGGCTGGATCAGCGGCACCAATGCCATGTAGGAGTAGGCGGCGACCATGATGGCAGACATATACTGGGAATTGAGTTTGTCCGCAACCACAATGGCGGTAGGACCGTCAGCCGCGCCGATGATGGCGATGGAAGCGGCATCATTGATGTCAAAGAACATGGAAGCCATGCAAAGGGTAAAGAAGATACCAAATTGTGCTGCCGCGCCAAAAATCATCAGCTTGGGGTTGGAAAGCAGAGGGCCAAAGTCGATCATGGCGCCAATACCGATGAACAAGATCAGCGGGAAAAGCTCGGTAGCGATACCGGCTTCGTAGAGCTCCTGAAGCGCGGGAAGATCGTCGATGACAGGCAGATTCACGAGGATAGCGCCAAAGCCGATGGGAAGGAGCAGCGTAGGTTCCATCTCCTTTTTAATCGCCAGGAAAATGAGCACACCGCCAATCAGCCACATAACGAGCTGGCGGGGGTCAAAATCTGAAGGGATCAAGTCTTGGAGCAGTTGAAGAAATTCATTCAAAATGCACACAACCTTTCATCAAAATATTTTAAGCATAACATGAATATTATACCATAAAACACAGATATTGTCAATCAAATCCCCGGATTCCTTCGTTTCAATTCTCGGAAATATCTGTGAACGACGTGTGAACCAAAACATGGATAAGTGTATGGAATGACTGTCTGCTGGTCCAATCAGCGACTCACGGATTCGCCGCTTCTGAATGATGAGGCTGATGTTGATCAGAAACCGCAAAGTTGGTTTGTCCCATATTATACAAAAGAGATCCTCGCCCTTTAAGACGAGGATCTGTTTTGAATTTTTTACTTATTCTTCCAACCAAGGGGAGAAAAAACGACATCCTTGCTTGCGAAAAAGCGTGATCATCTCCCGCAGAACGTCGGGAGGTGTCTCCATTTTCTTTCCAAGACAAACGGGACAGAGGATGCGAGTGGTCTTTTTGTCTACCAGTTTGTAGTTAAGGGCGGCTTCATCTCCCGTCATGGGAGCGTCGCACTCCACACAGTAAGCGTCGGCAGCTCGTCCCATAATCAAAGGCTTTTGATAGAATTCCATGGAAGATGTATCAGTACTTCTTGCGGTCGCGGACGAACTTTGCGCGGTAGATTTTGCAGGAGTGACCGGGGACGTGAACCAGAAGATCGTCGCGCTTGGGTGTCAATGCCTCGCCCGTGATCACGTCGGTCAGTGCCAGCTTCACACCCGAGGCTGCGGGAACACCCATCTCTGCAAAAGTGACCTGGGCGTAGCGGGCATCCTCGTGAAGGTTGAACACGCCAATGGCAAACTCGCCGTCAGCCAGGTGGCGCATGAAGACGTGATAACCCGCATCCTCCCGAACCTTGTAGGGAGGACGGCATTCAGGATCCTGATTCAGACGAATCAGCTCCTTGTGCTGAAGCAGAGCACGGTACTCCTCACCCACGATGCGCAGATCGGCACCCATCATCAGGGGAGCCGCGCAGAAGCACCAGTAAGCGAACTGCAGCTCGTACTCATTGTATGTATTGCCCACGTTACCGCCTACGTTGCCCTTGCCGCCCATGCCCACGGTGAGCATATCCATGTCATTGAAACAGCCTGCGGCGTTGGCATTGTAGTTGTTCATCTGATTCTGCATGATGGCGGAGGTGGAGGGGAAGTTGTCCCAAATGTCACCCGTGGAGCGGTACATATGTGCGCCTACGCTGCGCATCCAGTTCCAAGGCTCCTGTACGCCCCAGTTGCAGGCGGAGAACAGGATATCGCGTCCCGTGGAGCGGAGAGCCTGAGCCATGGTCAAATAGCGGTGCTTGCAGTTAGCATAGGAAGGAAAGAAGCAGAAATCGTATTTGAGGAAGTCCACGCCCCAAGAAGCGAAGGTGCGGGCGTCTTGGTATTCGTGGTCAAAGGAGGAAGGATAGCCCGCACAGGTGCGGATACCGGCACAGGAGTACATTCCGAATTTCAAACCCTTGGAGTGGACATAGTCGGCAACATATTTCATGCCGTGGGGAAATTTTTCGGGATCAGCCACCAAATTCCCGTTTTCGTCTCGCTCGCGGAGTGACCAGCAGTCATCGATGACCACGTATTTGTAGCCCGCATCTCGGTAGCCCTTCTCAACCATGACGTCAGTGATTTCCATCACCATTTGCTCATTGATATCGGGACCGAAGGTGTTCCAGGTGTTAAAGCCCATGGGGGGCGTTTTTGCAAGAATTGCCATGTTTTGTCTCCTTTTGTGAATGATTTGTTCAGCGTGCGGTGATCAGCACGCCCTCGTTGGATTTGACGGTCACAGCATAGACACCGCCGCCCAAATGAGTCACGGTCTTGTAGCCCTTCCCGCCCAGGGCGCGGACACAGCGATCGGGGGCGCGGAAGGTGATATTGTACTCCTTGGGGTCGGTCTCGGGGGGATCGTCAGCGGCGCAGACCATGAGAGCCACCGAGCCGTCGTGGTTTCTGCTGACCATCTCTCCCACCACCAGAGGCGCGCCATTGTCAGCCTTGACGTCGAAGAACACGCCCGTGGACAGGGAAGGAATCGCCTCCTGCTGAACCGCCACCATGTCGGGATGCCCATCGAAGCCCACGAAATGGGTGGACACGCGGCGGAATTTCATGTACTCATCGGCCAGGGTGCGGATCTCGGCATTGATCTTCTTGAGCTTGTCGTACTGCTGGGTCTTGTTGCCCTCGCCGTCCAGCACCTGATTGTGCCACCAGCCCGCGGTGTAGCAGGCCCAGATGATGTTCTCGGCGCCGAAGGCCATGGAGGTGTAGGCCTGGAAGCGGAGGTTGTTCTCGCTCATCCACTCGGCAGGCTTGTTGGAATTGACCTGGAGGACGATCCACATGCTCCGCCCCGTATTGCGGCAGGCGTCGGCCACCACGCGGAGGTTCTCATAGTGCTTGGTGACGTTGATGGAGTAGAGGTAGAAATCGTAGCAGATATAGTCCACGGGGACGTTTTCGCAGTATTTTTGGATATGCTCGTCATAGGTGGCGGTGCCCAGCTGGTTCACCGTCTCCTCTGCGTTGTTCTGGGAGACCGATGCGTAGTTGGGGTAGAGATTCAGGTAAGGGAACTGATTCGGGAAGGCACGGTTCACGTAGTCCATGACCCGCCCGTAGTAGGGGAAGTCCAGGGCCGAGGGTTCGTCGCCCACATCGATGCCCCAGATGGCGGGGTGATCGCAATAGGCCTTGGCGGCGGCCTCGTACTTCTCCATGGGGTTGGTCTCGCAGAGCTTGCCCGCGTTGTCGCCGTCACCGCCCCACCAGCCGGGGACGATGCCCGAGACGATGGCACCCACGCCGTACTTGTGGAAGAGATCCAGAGCGGGGCGGTCGTTGTCCATGCAGACCACAAAATCAATGCCGCAGTCGGCCAGGTCCTTGATGTGCGCCTCGGTGCGGGCGTAGGGTCTGAGATGGTATACGCCGAAATTCAGGCGGCTTCTGTCCATTCGCTTGTTCATGGTGATTCTCCTTTATTCAGTTTCGTTGATGGCGGAACGGGATCATTCCTCGGAGCTGGTGATACGGTAGGCGACCTCTTGGTTATCCCCGCACTTGATTGTAACGTGGAGGTATTTGTCCCCTACCGACAGGTTGCCGATGGAGACGGTCACTCCATCCAGCTCACGGGGCATACAGGGAGTGACGGTCACCGTATCGGTCACCGCGTCGTAGCGGATGCCGAACAGCATCTCCACGATGAGATGGATATACTCCGATGCCGACCAGCCGTAGCGAAGCACGCCGTGGCCCTCTCCCGTGGAGGGGCTGACAAACTCGGCGTAGTTGCCGTTGAAGGTGCGGACGGTCTGGAGGGCGATGTGGGCGGCCTCCTCCCGCAGTCCCGCCTCCAGAAGTCCCGTGGCGATGATGCGGTTGCGGAAGGTCCAGATGTTGCCGCTCCAGCTGGGGTAGCCTTGGTACACGCCCACCGTCTCCACGTAGCGGTCGCAGGTCTTGGCCATGGTGGTGATGCCCCATTTGCTGTCATAGCCGAAGAGGGAATCATCCTTAAGAAGCTTCAGAAGCCCCCGGCGGCGGTCAAGGGGGATAATGCCCCGCTTGAAGACGTCGAACATGGAGTTGTAGACCTGCTCGGTGAGCAGACGCTCCTCATTCACCAGCCATGCGTAGTAGCCTCCGTCGGCGGGGTTGTAGAGCCAGCGGTTGATGGCATCCCGCACCTCGGCAAAGAGGGTGCGGTAGCGGTCGGCGGCGGTGTCCCCCAGACGGGTGGCCATTTCCGCCAGCACGTCGGCGCCCACGGCCACCTGCACGTTCAGATCCACCTGGGCTACCGTGAGCTGCTCGTGGATATCCGAGGGGTCGCTTTCCTCGAAAATGCCGCAGATCAGGCCTGTTTTGGGGTCTCGTTTGAGGGGGGACAGCCACCAATCCATGTACCTCGCCAGCATATGGTAGATGCGGCGGACGTAGTCCTCGTCGGTGGTCTCGCGGCAGACGTAGGCGGCCACCTCAAAGATTACGGGGATGGCGCTCAACTCGATATCGTAATCCAGCACGCGGTCGAAGCCGTAGAGGGGAATGCGGCCGTTTCCCTTCTGCACGAAGGTGAAATTATCCAGGGCGATGCGGCAGTAGTCGGGATCCAGCCAGCGGTAGCCCAGAAGGGTCAGAGCGGTGTCCCGCTCCCACCAGCAGTTGCCGTACTGCCCGCCCGGCCCCATGAAGGGGTAAGGGAAGCCCAGGGCGGGGGTGGCTTTACATTCCTCCAAAACGGCAAAGGCATCAGCGAACTGCTCCTGTGTGATACCGGGAAAAGAGAGCTTCAGCATGATTGTGTCTCCTTATCATGAAATAAAGCGGCCTGCCCTAAGACAAGCCGCCGATGATCGAAAATTACTGCTCAAACTTGTCCGACAGTTTGTACTGGATGCAAGGGCAACCGTTCTCAATGGGGTAGACGATCTCGTTGGGCGCTGCCCATTTGACGGCGTTCTGAATGATGCGCTGAACGTAAGGATTATAGAAGGAGCGGCAGAATTCGTGACCGGGCTGGAAATAAAAGACCTTGCCCGCGCCGCGGTAGTAGCACAGACCCGCGCGGAAGATGAAGCCGTCCTCAAACCAGCCGCCGAAGACCAGCTCGTCGGGCTGGGGCACGTAGAAGGGCTCGCAATATAGCTCCTCAAACAGCTCAAAATGATCGGGAATGCCTGCGGCGATGGGGTGCGCGGGCATCAGATTCCACATGATCTCGTTCTGATCTCTGCCCCAGGACAGATTACCGTTGGTGCCCACTACCTGCTTGAACACCTTGGAGTGGTGACCTGAGTGCAGAACGATGAGACCCATCTTGCCCGTGTAAACACGCTGACGGATGCGCTCCACCAAACCGTCATCCACCTCGTGGTGAGCCATATGTCCCCACCAAAGCAAAACATCAGTGCTGTTCAGTACGTCATCGGGCAAACCCTGATCGGGATCGTCCAATGCGGCGAGACGCACGTTCAGTGTGGGATCGGGATCCAGGAAGGACTTGATCAGCCCGTGAATACCGTCAGGATAAATGGCCTTGCAGGCTTCTTCATATCTCTCGTGACGGAACTCGTTCCATACGGTTACGTTTAAGATCTTTTCAGCCATAATGCTTCTCCTTATATGTTAATTATTAAACTTCAATGCAAAGCCCGTCGTAAGCTGGGGTCACCTCCAGCTGAGCCAAGGTGTTCTTTAATGTATCGTGGTCGGTGTGAAGTGTACGTGCCATGTGGGTAACGTAAAACTTCACGTCGGGAGCAAAACGCTCGTATTTCCGGAACATTCTGAGCATCAGGGTCAGCATGTCCAGCGTATTATGTTCAAAAATGCGCCAGTCGTCGGGGGCAGTCTCACCGCAGGTGAGCTCAAGCACCGCTGTGTTGACAGGCTGTTCTCTGATGATGTTCCATGATTCGGTGGGGATCCAGGCGCTGTCACCTGTCCACCAAAGAACACGGTCTCCTTGCTTGATCAGATACATCCGTGCCGTCTCTTCGGGATATTCGGTGACGTGATTAGCGCGCATGACCGTGATTTCATAATCGCCGATGTCATAGGTCTGTCTGAGAGAGGTCTCCATAAACTTGATTTGAGAGACGGTATCTTCGCCCAAAGCAAGGCACAGACGGTGGCGGCATACGGGATCGCCCCAAAGCGTACAATCTCGACCAAGACAAAGGCGTTTGACGGTTTCCGCGTTGAAATGATCGCCGTGGGAATGAGTGACAATGATGTTTTTTACGTTATCAAACATATCCGGTGTGCCGTTATGCTCTGCAAAATGAAAGATGTGAGGACCCGGATCAATCATCAGGTCGTCGTTGACAAGGGTGCCGGAAAAACGGCGGAAGGGCGCGTCGGGAGAAAAAGCGTGGATATCCCAGTCAGCGGCGCCCGTGCCGAGAAATGTCAGTTTCATACATGGATTTCCTTTCTGGATGGAGTATCTATATCATACACAATAGTTTTGTATTTTTCAAGAGCTTTAGTGAAATTTCCTCAAAAAATTAACGTTTCAATACTTGAGCCTCGCTCCATGAGAAAATCTCAAAGACGCCCAGAAGATTTCCGCTGAGCTTCTCAAAAAGAGACGGGGGCCTGGAAAGCCTTTCTTCCATCTTTTCTAAAGCGGCGCTGTCATCATCTTCATCATCGGTAAGCTGATAAAGCCACTGCTGTTTTTCCATGGGACGGTGATTATCATAGGCATCCTCGTTTTTATACCTCAGGATGGCGATGAGCTCACCGTGGACAATGGTAGAGATGGCGGAAACAGCCATTTCGGGATCAAGCGTTCCCGTGACCTTTGCCTGCCCAAACCAAAGTGTACAGGTGTCGGCTTGACGGTGAATCTCCTTACATTGCAGAGATACAGAGAAACGGAGATCGTGGGGGTTGGAAATCAAAAATTCCATAGTCCGCTCGCCCTTATCCGTCGTGTCATAGGTTACGCGGGGACGGTAGTCGTGAAAGTGCCTGATCAGCATAGATGCAAATTCTTCGAGGGTGTAGCGTTGCATGAAACCTCCTTGGTCAAATGGACTCTTCCTATAATATTTCTGTATATTCTTTCGTTGGACACTTGCAATTTTACCCGAAATATGGTATAGTATCATTATACACGATTTTATAAGAAATTGCAATCTTTTTATCAAATTACTCGGAAAAAGTATGCAAAAGTTTATGATATTGCCGAAGCATGACGGCAGATTGGAGAAATGATGGAACAGATCTATACCATACCCGTAAACGAAGCCTTTGAAGCCTCTCGTGATGACCACACCTGCGGTTGCCCCATGTGCGCCATTTACCGAAAGCTGGAAGAAAATGAGCTGGATCTCATTCTGGGCGCGTCCATGATGGAACCTGACTGCCGTATCAAAACCAACGAGCAAGGCTTTTGCCGCCTGCATTACGACCTAATGTTCGTTCGTAAAAACCGCCTTGGTATGGCACTGACTCTGGAAAGCCACTTGAAAGAACTGCAGGGAGAAATCAAGGACGGACTTTTGGGTGCGCCCGGATCCAAACCCATCAAGCGGATCAGCGCCTTGGAAGGGAACTGCTACGTTTGTAAGCGAATCCATTATCACTTTGAACATATGCTCGAAACCGTCGTCTATCTTTGGGACAGCGATGAGGATTTCCCGGCCAAGCTTGATGCACAGCCTTACTTCTGTCTGCCTCACTACCGTCGCCTCCTGGAATACGGACAAAAGCGGTTGGGCAAAAAGCGCCTTTCTCAGTTTACCAAAGCCTGTGCCGCCGTGGTGGAAGGCTACATGGAAACCTTGACCGAAGACGTCAGCTGGTTCTGCAAGAAGTTTGACTACCGCTATGATGCCGAACCTTGGTATAATTCCAAAGATGCCGTGGAGCGCGCCATAAAATTTTTGAGATCGGATATTCACAACAAATAAAGGAGCTACCTATGATCGACTTGCTTGATCTGCATAAACATTTTATTCTCAAACACCTCAAAGAAGGTGACGTTGCCGTGGACTTTACCATGGGCAATGGGCACGACACCGAATTTCTTTCCAAAACTGTGGGTCCTCACGGATTTGTGTATGCCTTTGATATTCAGGAGCAAGCGCTGTCTTCTACCCAGGAATTGCTGGTCAGATCGGGTTGCCCCGACAACTATCAGTTGATCCTCGACTCCCACTCCAACGTCAAAAAGTACGTAGACGTGCCTTTCAAGGCTGGGATGTTTAATTTGGGCTGGTTACCCGGTGGCAACAAAGCGATCACTACCCTGAGAGAAACCACCCTTCCTGCCATCCGTGACGGTATTTCACTCATGGATAAGGATGCGATCTTGAATATCGCGGTTTATCCGGGGCATAAGGAGGGCGATGCGGAGGGACAAATGATTCTTGACTATCTGTCCGGGCTGAGCAAATACAAGGTTTGTGCTACTTTGGTAAAAATCATCAATTCCCCAACTTCCCCATTTTTTATTATGGTGGAAACCAAACCCTAACGGTGTGCCTCTGAATTTGAATGAGAAATTCATCAATTTTCAAACAGAAGTACCGAAGAAATCAAAAAATAGTCACATTTGAGAAGTATAATGAAGGTGAAACATGGCAAAGGAGGTTTATGCATAATGGAATACGATCAGCATATGCAAAACGGGAACTCTCAAGAGTCCACTTCGAGCAATATGAGCCATGACAGCGAGATCCTTCAACATCAACAGTCGAGTGAGGGCAGTGAAGAAACGAAAACGTCTGCCCCCGCAGCTGAACATGCCTCGTCCGAACCCGACGATCAAGGGTATTCTTTCATCAGCAACGGAACTCCCGACGGACAAGGCTATACTACCCCGGAAGGGGCACACGGATTTGTCTACGCGCCGAAAGGCTCGCCCAAAGGAAATGGAATCGGCAAGAAACTCATCATTGCCACCTGCGTGGTGGGAACGCTGCTTCTTATCATGGGCTTTTGCTTTTTGGGTGCCTTGTCTGCCTTCATGGCAGAATCAGATCCGAACGGCAAGCATCCAATTGAGGGGAGCGATGGTGAAAGTCATGAAACGCCCGGGACAACCAATGGTTTTGTGATCGTAGACGGTACCCATGCACAATCCCCCGCGGAATCCGAGAAAGAACCTTCCGAATGGACAACCGATGGCGGGGCTCATTCAGACGATCTTAATGCTCCCGAGTTTTGGGAAGAAAGCATGGGTGACGCAACCATCCAAAAAAATGAAGCCGAACGGCTCGATGAAGATGGCGACGGCAAGGCGGATATTGCCCTGGATGAAAACGGCAACGTGATCACGTCTGCGGGGCAGGATTCGATGACCCTGCCCACGATCGTTCACAAGGTCGCGGCTTCCGTGGTGGAGATTTCCACCGAAACGTTGGTGCAGTCCGATTGGATCGGACAGTATATCACCGGTGGCGCGGGAAGCGGTGTCATCATCGCCAAGGAAGGGTATATCATCACCAATCATCACGTGGTTGACGGCGCGGATAGCATTGTTGTCCGACTGATCGATGGCAAAGAGTTTCAGGCGACCTTGGTGGGCAGCGATGAACAGACTGACGTGGCGATCCTTTGGATCAATCCCGGAGACTATGAATTGACCGTGGCAACGCTGGGCGCAAGTTTTGACCTTGTCGCAGGGGAAGACATCATCGCCATCGGCAACCCCTTGGGATCTCTGGGCGGCACGGTGACCGAAGGTATTATCAGTGCCACCGAGCGTGAAATCAGCGTAGATGGCAATGATATGACGCTTTTGCAGATCAGCGCTCCCATCAATCCAGGTAATTCCGGCGGCGGTCTTTTCAATATGGCAGGAGAGTTGGTCGGTGTGGTCAATGCCAAAATGTCCTCAGAGGAGATTGAGGGACTGGGCTTTGCTATTCCCATTGACACCGCCCATGAAATTGCGCTCGAGCTGATCGCGCATCGCTACGTACGCGGACGCACTACCACAGGACTGACCTTGGTGGATGTGGACAGTGTTCAGACCGCTCTCTATTATTTCAATTCTCATCAAACGGGTGTGTACGTATATGAGTCTGTTTCCGATGTATTCAGCTATGGTGATCTGATCTTGTCGGTCAACGGTCAGGAGATTGCCAAAAGTGCTGAAATCTCTCAGATCATCAAAGGCATGAAGGTCGGAGACTCCGTGGAGTTTGTGATTTATCGGAAAAAAAAGCAGGTTACGGTCTTGCTGAGCCTGATGGAATACGTTCCCGACTACTTGACCGAGCAAGAAGAGGCGCTTAAGCCCGCCGCGTAATTACCGCAAATGAACAATTACTGACGTTTAAAGAAAGGATCAAGCTATGTACCATATTCTTGTAGTGGATGACGAGAGTCGTATCCGCTCGATCATTAAAAAATACGCTGAATTTGAAGGTCATGATGTCTCCGAAGCAGGAGATGGCATGGAAGCAGTCAGACTATGCCGCAACGCGGAATATGATCTGATTATCATGGATATCATGATGCCCGAGCTGGATGGTTTTTCCGCTTGCAGAGAGATACGAAAGATCACCCAAACCCCCATCATTATGCTGTCTGCCCGCGGTGAGGAGTATGATCGCATCAATGGCTTTGAACTGGGCATCGACGATTACGTGGTCAAACCCTTTTCTCCCAAAGAGCTGATGCTTCGTGTGGATGCGGTGATGAAACGGGTTAACCGCACGGTTGTGGCTACTGTACAGCCCCCCAATCAGGTAATCGAAATGGACAACGGCGGACTCAAAGCCGACGTTACTGCCCGTATCGTTTACGTGGGCGGCGAGCGTGTGGATATGTCTCCCAAAGAATACGATCTGTTCTTCTATATGCTGGCGAACAGAAATATCGCCTTGTCCCGTGAAAAACTCATCAGCGAGGTGTGGGGTTACGACTTTTACGGTGATGCGCGTACATTGGATACTCATATCAAACTGCTCCGTAAAAGTCTTGGTCCATATGCTCACTATATCGTCACCCTGAGAGGTGTCGGTTATCGATTTGAGGGAACTTGATCGGTTTTAGACAACCTCAAACAGATATTGTAAAGGCGGAAAGAGCAGAGTAACTTTGTAAGGAGGGTCAGAATATGTCAAACAATCGTGTGGATAAGCAAGCTGACAGCCAAGAGCTTCATGGCGTCGGCATCTCAGCGAAACTGTTTGCTTTTCTGGCGCTCTTTACTTTTTTTATTCTCATTGTTGTCTGGGTCTTTCAAATCGGTCTTTTGAACTATTTCTATCGGGATACGAAGTATAAGGAGCTGGAGATGGCGGATTATGCCGCCGTATCCGCGATGCAGAACGATCCTCAGAATATCCAGAATATTCTTGAAGATTTCGGAGAGGAATACGATATTTGTTCCAGAGTCTTCCGTATGGATGGAGATCGGGTGTATCAGATCGCCTCGGTGGACGTATCGGGGGATTGCATGATTCACCATATGTCGGAAAATTTTCTCACGTTCCTCTATAACAAAGCGATATCCGCAGGAGGATCTTATGTCCATCAGATGTCTCCCTCGGAAATGAATCAGTCTCAAACAACGGAATATACCACGCCTAATACAGAAAAGCCCCAAAAGAATCCCTTTTGGAATCGCGTTCCGACTAACAGCATCAATACCATTCAGATCAGAGTCATGACGGACAAGCAAGGGGAAAACTATATTATTTTGCTCAACTCTGAGCTTATGCCCCTTAGCTCTATGGTGGACACCTTGGAGACCCAGTTTTGGATGATCGCGGTGATTCTTCTTATCGGCGCACTTGTGTTGGCTGTGCTGATCTCTCGCAACATTTCGGGACCCATTCAGAAAATGAACCGAGCAGCAAAACGCCTTGCCAAGGGACAATATGACGCGGACTTTGAAGTGACCGGATATCGAGAGGTTATGGAGCTGTCGGAATCTCTGACCCATGCATCCAAGGAACTGTCCAAAAACGATAAGCTGCAAAAAGAGTTAATCGCCAATATCTCCCACGATCTGCGTACCCCGCTGACCATGATCATTGGCTATAGCGAGGTCATGCGGGATCTGCCTGGAGAAAATACACCCGAAAACGTACAGGTCATCATCGATGAAACCCAGAGGCTTTCCAATCTTGTCAACGATTTGCTGGATCTTTCAAAACTTCAGGCGGGAACAAGAAAAATGAGCCTCGCGCCCTTCAACCTGACCGAGGTGGTCAGAAACGTGATGTCAAGATATGAAAAACTCACGCAAAAGGACGGTTATCGGGTAGAATTCAGCTTCGATAGCCAGGTGGAGGTCATCGCCGATCAAACCATGATCCTTCAGGTTATTTACAACCTCATCAATAATGCAGTTAACTATACGGGAGACGACAAGCTGGTACGTGTAACCCAAAAAGTGATCAAAGAGACAGGCAGAGTCCGCATCTCGGTCACCGACAGCGGAGCGGGTATTCCCGCCGACCAGATTCCTCTGATCTGGGATCGCTACTATAAAATAGATAAAGTACACCGCCGCGCCATGGTGGGAACAGGACTGGGACTCTCCATCGTTAAACACATTTTGGAGCAACATAACACTACCTACGGCGTGGAGAGCAAACCCGGTCATGGGTCTACTTTCTGGTTTGAACTGAACATTATAAAAGAAATTTCGGATAACGTGAATAATTCTCAAAAATCTTGACGTTCGCTCTTGAAATAATTCAAAACTTGGTGTATAATATATTATTATGCATTCAAAAACACAAAATACGAAAAGCACTGCCGTAGGGCAAGGATGGAGGCGTGAATGCCTGACTTGAAACGTGAATTGAATCATCGCATCCTCAAGGACGTACTTGCCTGTCCCACCTGCGGCGCAAGCTTACACATCTCCGAGAATGGACAGAGCCTGCTTTGCGACGGAATGAAAAAGCACTGCTTTGACGGTGGCGGCGGCGGATACGTCCACCTTGCCCCGAGACACAGCGGTGGAGGAGACGCCAAAGAAGCGGTCCGCTACAGAACAGCCTTTCTCTCGGCGGGTTATTATCAGCCCGCCGCCGAGGCACTCTGCGAGCTTATCAAAAAATATGTCCCGACAGACGGCACCGTCATCGACGCGGGCTGTGGGGAAGGATATTACTCCAATATGGTTGCCGCTGAAGGCTACCGCGTGGCAGGCTTCGACCTCTCCAAATTCGCCGTGGATGCTTCTGCCAAGGCCGCCAAACGAATCAGGGGAGACAAGCCCTCCCAAACTCTTTACGCCGTTGGAAGTGTTTTTGAACTGCCCGTGAGGGATGGATCCGCTGATGCTGTCATCAACGTTTTTGCCCCCTGTGCGCCCGAAGAATACGCCCGTGTACTGAAAAAAGACGGGATACTGATGGTGGCAGGCGCGGGAGAAGACCACCTCCTGGGACTGAAAAAGGTGGTCTACGACGACCCCTACCTCAACGAAGGCCGACGTGACCTGCCGGAGGAAGGGAAGTGCTTTCGGTTTTTGGATCAGCAGACCGTCACCTTTGACATCACCCTCACCGACTCCGTCCACATGGAAGCCCTGTTCTCCATGACCCCTTACTACTGGCGGACAAGCCCCGCAGATCACGGCAAGCTGACCGCTTGCGCCGAGCTGTCCACCCCTGTTACGTTTGATTTCTTTGTCTATCAAAAAATATAATACGTGCCCGAAAGGATGTTTTAACCTATGAAGATTTCCCTCTGCATCCCCATGTATAACGAGAGCAGTATCATTTCCGATACTGCCAAGACCCTTCACGAATATATGTCGTCCACCTTTGAGGACTATGAGATCCTTTTCTCCAATGACGGTTCAAAAGACGGTTGCGATAAGATCGTTGAAGACATGAACCTTCCCCATGTTCGCGTGGTGGGCTATCCTGTCAACCAAGGCAAGGGCTGTGCAGTCCGTACCGCTATGCTGGAAGCCACGGGGGATATCGTCATGTTCACCGACGCCGATCTTGCCTATGGAACGGACGTTATCAAGCGTGTGTATGACGCATTTGTGGAGACCCCCGAGGCAGATATGGTCATCGGCTCCCGCAACCTGTCGGGTGACGGCTATGAGGGCTACACCTTCATCCGCAAGCTGGCATCAAAGATCTATATCAAGGTGCTTTGCTTCGTGGGCGGCTTCAAACTCTCGGACTCCCAGTGCGGCTGTAAGGCATTCCGCCACGACGCCGTGCAGAAGATCTTTCCTCGCTGTGAAGTCAATGGCTTTGCTTTTGACTTTGAAGCCATTCTTTGGGCAACCAAGCTGGGACTGAAGATCAAGGAGATCCCCGTCAAGATCATCAACCACCGCGAGTCCAAGGTCCACGTGTTCAGCGACACCTTCAAGATGCTCAAGGATCTGCGTAAAATGAAAAAGCGCATCGGTAAAGTCAATATCGAATCCAATCTTTAAGTTTTCATCATAGTAAGGAGACAGACATATCATGCATATTACCATCACAGGCCGCCTGGGTAGCGGTAAGTCCACCGTCGCCAAGCTCCTTGTTGAAAAGCACGGCTACACCTACTATTCCACAGGCAACATCATGCGCGAGCTGGCGCAGGAGGCCGGCATCAGCATTCTGGAATATAATCAGCGTTGCGTCAGCGACCCCACCGAGGACAGAAAGATCGACGACCGCACCCGCGAGGTGGCCATCCGTATGCAGGAGCAGGGAGAAAATCTGATCTTCGACTCCCGCATGGCGTGGTTCTTCGCCCCCGATACCTTCAAGGTCTACGTCACCGTGGATCCCTGCGTGGCTGCCAGCCGTGTGGGTATCGACCCCCGCCCCGGCGAGCCCTGCTCCGAGTGCGAGATCTATGAGGAACTGGAGCAGAGAAGTAAGGTGGAGCAGCAACGCTTCATCCAGTTCTACGGCGCGGGCGCCGACTACTACGATTGGAACAACTTCAACCTCATCGTGGACTCCACCGGTCGCACCCCCGAAAAGATCGCCGAGATCATTTGGTCGTGCTACAAGGCATATCAGGCAGACCCCGAGGGGAACCGCCATAAGGAATATCTGTGATCAAAAGATCCGTTTCTCTTGATGAGGGACGGATTTTTCTTATGTCTCGGGGAGTGTTATTATCAAAGTTCATAAACGGGCGACCCTGCATGGTCGCCCCTACAAGACGTTTCTGTTCTCCGTAGTGGAGGTCCTGCTTGGTCTCCCGCCACAAAATAAATTTTATATCCCTCCCCGAGAGACCGCCCACACGGTCTCTCAAGTTTTTTGTACAAATAATTCAAATTCGCTTCAAATATCCGCCAAAATCCCCAGACACAAGAAAATTTCTGAATATTTTCCTCTAACCTCTTGCAAAATTGCCAAATGTATGCTATAATATAAAAAGCTATTCTCCCGAATCTTACGCAAGCGGAGAAAGAATCCCTCAAAACAAGGAGGAGCCCATGCAATTTTCCAATCAAATCCCCCCCGAACCTCGGGAGCAAATAGAAAGAGAAGAGCGCGCAGAGCGTGAGTTTGATCATCTCCTGTCCACCGCCCGCTCTGCTTACGATATCCCCCGCGCCGCCTTCGACGGCTACCGTGTCAAGCGCGGTCTCCGTGAGCCCGATGGTACGGGTGTCACCGCAGGCGTCACCAAGGTGGGTAACGCCCACGGCTACGTTGTCAGTGAGGGTGAGAAATACCCCGTAGAGGGTGTGCTGGAATACCGAGGTTACGATATCCGTGACCTCATCGAGCATTTTACCGCCGAGGGACGCTTTGGCTTTGAGGAATGCGCTTACCTGCTGTTCTTCGGTCATCTGCCCTCCCGCGACGAGCTTTCTGAGTTCAACGACGTGCTGGCAACCCTTCGCCGCCTGCCTCCTCGCTTTACCGAGGACATCATCATGAAGGCTCCCTCGTCGTCCATCATGAATAAGCTCCAAAGCTCCGTCCTCTCTCTCTACGCCTACGACCCCGACCCTGACGGTCTTTCCCTTGAAAATATGCTCCGCCAATCCATGGAGCTGGTGGCGCGCCTGCCCGTCATCGCCGCCCAATCCTATGCGGTCTATCGCAGCGCTTTCTTTGATAAGTCTTTGACCATCCATAACCCCCGCGACGAGCTGTCCACCGCTGAGAACTTCCTCCGAGTCCTTCGTTCCCGCAAGAACTACACCGAGGAAGAGGCGCACCTTCTGGATGTGTGTCTCGTCATCCACGCTGAGCACGGCGGCGGTAACTGCTCTACATTTGCCACCCGCGTGCTGTCCTCCTCGGGTACCGATACCTATTCCGCTATCAGCGCGGGTATCGGCGCGTTGAAGGGTCCCCGCCACGGCGGTGCCAACCTCAAGGTCCAGCAGATGTTCGACTGCATCAAGGAAGGCGTAGATGACATCCACAACGAGGACGAGTTGACCTCCTTCCTCTACCGTATCCTCAAGGGCGAGGTGGGTGACGGTAGTGGTCTTATTTACGGCATGGGGCACGCGGTCTATACCAAGTCCGACCCTCGCGCTGTCATGCTGAAGAAGTACGCGCGCAAGCTTGCCTATGATAAAGGCTTCGGCGAGGATTTTGAATTGCTTGAATCCATCGAACGTATCACCCCCGATTTGTTCCGTTCTTTCAAAGGCACCACAGGGGATATGTGCGCTAACGTGGATCTCTACTCGGGTCTTGTCTACCGTATGCTGGATATCCCTGTGGAGATGTATACCCCCCTCTTTACCATCGCCCGCGTCACGGGCTGGTGCGCCCACCGTATGGAGGAATATATGACCTCTAATAAGATCATCCGTCCCGGCTACAAGTGCATCGCCAAGGCGAGACCTTACGTGGACATTGATAAAAGATAATCCGTGAAAACAGCCCGACGGCATACCGTTGGGCTGTTTTCTATATGCCATTATCACATATGCCTAAAACATAGTCAATTAAAAAATTTTATTCTCTATTTTACCTATTGCAATTCACATAAATGCATGATATAATATATATGTAGAAAACTACCGAAAGAAAGGAGCTTCCCTTGGCAAAGATTCTGCTTTCAAAAATCAAGGAAGCCTTGGTCTCCGTGCTTCCTGTAGCCGCCATCGTGCTACTCCTCAATCTTACGCCCCTCGTGAATTTTACAGGACTCGAAATGGGCGTTTTCGTTGTATCCGCCTTTTTTTTGATTCTTGGTATCGGACTCTTTAATATGGGAGCCGACCTGGCGATGACCCCTATGGGGGAGCAGATCGGTTCGGGTCTGACCAAATCGGGAAATCTACCGATCCTCTTAGCGGTTTGCTTTGCCATGGGGCTGCTCATCACCGTGGCTGAGCCTGATCTTTCGGTTCTTGCCAATCAAGTGGGTGAAGTCCTCAATGGGACGCTGCTCATTGTCACGGTAGGCGTGGGCGTCGGCTTTTTCTTGATTATCTCAGTGATCAAAATGGTCACTCATAAGTCCCTCTCCGCCTTACTTATGTTCTTTTATATGGTGCTGTTTATGCTGACCGCCTTGGTTATCATCAATGAAAACACCAATTTCTTACCGTTGGCATTCGATTCGGGGGGCGTAACCACAGGTCCGATTACCGTCCCTTTTATTATGGCGCTCGGCGTGGGTATCGCCTCTACCTTGGGCGGTAAAAACGTAGGGGAAAACAGCTTCGGTCTGATCGCTATGTGCTCTATTGGTCCCATTTTGGCTGTCATGCTGCTGGGGGTTACCGCCAGCGGAGACATGAATTATGCCGTACCGGACTATTCTGTGGAAGCAGGACTTGGCTTGGCGCTCTTTGAAACCGTTCTGCACACCTTCAAAGAAGTTGCTATTGCTCTTGGGTTGATTGTCGCCTTTTTCTTTGTCTTGCAGATCATTTGCCTGAAACTCCCTAAAAAGCGTCTCTTGCAGATCGCTGTGGGCATCTTCTACACCTATATCGGTCTTGTCATCTTCTTGACCGCCGTAAAAGTAGGCTTTGTGCCGATCGGCTTTAAAATGGGAACAGCGCTGGCAGGAAATCACCCCGCATGGGTCATCGGCTTCGGATTCCTCATCGGCATGGTGGTCGTACTTGCTGAGCCTGCCGTCCACGTGCTGAATAAGCAGGTGGAGGAGATCACCGATGGTACTGTCAGTAAAAAGTCCATGATGATCGCCCTGTCCGTAGGCGTGGGTATCTCCTTAGGACTCTCCATGCTCCGTATCGTCCTTGATTTCAGTATCCTCTATTATGTTATCCCCGGGTATCTGATTTCCTTGGGTCTTTCCTTCTTTGTCCCCGGCCTCTATACCGCTATCGCCTTTGACTCAGGCGGCGTCGCCAGCGGTCCTTTGACTTCCAGCTTCATCCTCCCCTTTGCTATCGGCGTCTGCTGTGTGATGCAGGGTGAGGCAAAAGTCATGAGTGATGCTTTCGGGATTGTGGCGATGGTCGCCATGACCCCCCTTATTACCATCCAGCTCCTCGGCTTCCGTGCCGTGGTAGCCAAGAAGGTGCAGGATCGCATCGCTATGCGACGTATTCTCAACGCCGACGACGAGCAGATCATCGATTTTAACTGACAGGAGGTTACCCCAATGGCAAAATTCATGAGGAAAAGGGAACCCTCTGTTCCCGCAAAGGAAAATACACCCCCCGAACGTATGTCCGCACCCAGAAAGCTGACTTTGCTCGTTACTGTTGTCAACCGTAACAAAGCCGAGTTCTACGCAGATTTTCTTCAATCCTTCGAGGTGAATATGCAACTCATCACGAACGCACAGGGAACTGCATCCAAGGAAACCTTGCATTATCTCGGGCTCGTGGAAACCGATAAAGCTGTCATCTTCAGTGTGATCCGTGAAGACCGTGCGGCGGAAGCCTTGTCTGCTCTCGAGCAAAAGTTTTCAACCATCAAAAACGGCAAAGGTATTGCTTTTACTACCCCCATGACAGGAACCATCGGTGTTGCCATCTATCAGTTCCTGTCCAATACACAAGCCTGATCGTGTCATAGGAGGTATTTGATTATGAGTAACTATCAGCACGAAGTCATTTTTTGTATTGTCAACGCCGGTTACAGTGAGGCAGTTATGGATGCCGCCAAAGAGTTTGGCGCACGGGGCGGTACAGTGATCCACGCCAGAGGAACCGCTAACAAAGAGGCAGAGAAGCGCTTTGAAATCACGGTAACCCCTGAAAAAGAAATGATCATGATTCTTGTGCCCGCGGAAATTAGAGACGACATTCTCCACGCACTTTACCGTTCTGTGGGGCTGAAAACTCCGGGACAAGGCATCGCCTTCGCCATGCCGGTGGATCATGTTGTCGGTCTATCTGATGATAACACCCCCAAGGCGTAAAATTTGAAACCCGAAATTCCAAAACTTGCAAAATTATCTGCAGATTTCTGAATTTTCATGATTAAAACCCAAGGAAATTGAAAATTCCCCCTTGACAAAACACCAACTTTATGGTACAATCTATCATGTTTATTTCATTCGCAGATTTTGCGTTAAACAGTAAGAGGTAACAACATGATGTTCGTTCATGCAGCCAACAGCATAGTGCTTGTCAGCATTATTCTACTTGGTCTCCTGCTTGGGATCAAAGAGGATAGTGCTAAAAGCTGTGCCTTGAATTGCATGAGGCGTTCCGCATGACGTTATAGGACGATATTGAAAGATTCCTGTCGCCGAAGCATCATTGTTGGAACCGTACAAGATATGCAAGCCCCACGGTCAGCTTTCGGATCGTGGGGCTATCGTTATTTAAAGGAGATTTTCAAATGCAAATTACAGGCGCAAAAATACTCATGGAGTGCCTCCTCGAGCAAGGCGTGGATACCGTGTTTGGTTATCCGGGCGGCACAATCCTCAATGTGTATGATGAACTATACGACTATAAGGACAAGATCAAGCATATCCTTACTGCTCACGAGCAGGGGGCTTCTCATGCCGCCGACGGTTATGCCCGCAGCACAGGAAAGGTGGGTGTTTGCTTTGCCACATCAGGACCCGGAGCAACGAACCTGACCACAGGCATCGCTACTGCCTACATGGATTCCTCTCCCGTGGTCTTTATTTCCTGTAACGTCGCAGACGGTCTCATCGGAAAGGACTCCTTTCAGGAGGTTGATCTGACGGGAATTACCATGCCGATTACCAAGTGTAATTATCTCGTGAAGGATGTTCGAAAGCTGGCAGATATTATTCGTGAGGCTTTTGCTATTGCCAGAAGCGGCAGACCCGGTCCGGTACTGATTGATATTTTGAAAAACGTTACGGCTGAGACCGCCGAATATGAACCTCTGCCACGTAAGCTTCACAAGAAAAATGGTCGATTGGCGGCGCTGATGGCACGCTCCACTACCAATTTCAAAGCCCCTGAGCCGGATGTAGCCGACATTGACCGCCTGGTGGATATGATCAAGTCCTCTGAAAAGCCTTTGGTTATCTGTGGCGGCGGTGTTGTTCGCGGACGAGCCAAAGCCGAAATGGACGAGTTCATTCGTCGTATCGATGCCCCCACCGCCATCACCATGATGGGCGCGGGCGGTATTGAAGGACGAAATCCCTTGGCAACGGGCATGATCGGTATGCATGGTTCTCAAGCTTCCAATCTGGCTTGTGCCTCCTGCGATCTGCTCATTGCTGTCGGGTGCCGCTTTTCGGATCGTGTGGCGCTTAATCCCGATTCCTTTGCCAAGCAGGCAAAGATCGTGCAGATCGACATCGACAGAGCAGAGATCAATAAAAATGTCAAGACAGATCATCATATTGTCGGTGACTGCAAGCGCGTCTTGACCATTCTCAATGAAAAGCTCCCTGAGCTTCATCACGACAAGTGGACGGAGCGCATCCTGTCCCTTCCTCGTGAGACCGAGTACGAGGAAGGCGGAGAGACTTTGAATCCCAAGCAGGTGCTGTCAACCATTGCCGAGCTGATGCCCGCTGACACCATCGTTGCCACCGACGTGGGTCAGCACCAAATGTGGGCGATCCAGCATTTCCATTTCGATTATCCGGGTCAGCTTCTCACATCGGGGGGGTTTGGCACTATGGGCTTTGGCTTGGGTGCAGCTATCGGCGGCAAGGTAGGCAATCCCGACAAAGCCGTCATTCATATCACAGGCGACGGTAGCTTCCGCATGAACTGTAACGAGCTCGCAACCCTTCAAGCCTATGGGATTCCTGTTATCATCTTTGTGTTTGATAATAAGACGTTGGGTATGGTCCACCAATGGCAGACCCTTATCTATAACAAACGTTACTCCGAGACAGATCTGAACCGAGCGCCCGATTTCGTCATGCTGGCAGAGGCGTATGGACTTTCAGGAAAGCGAGTAACCAATGTCAGCCAGCTCAGAGAAGCCATTGAGGAAGCCAAGAACTGCGGTCATGCATATGTTATCGACTGCGCCATTGAAACGGATGAAATGGTACGCCCCATGGTAGGTGGTGGTAGCCATATCACACAATTCATTATTTGCTGAGTGAAAGGAGAGATAACATGGAAGAAATCAAAAAACAGATACTCGCCGTGCTGGTAGACAACGAAGCCGGTGTTCTATCCCAGATCTCCCGCCTCTTTTCCCGTAAAGGCTATAACATTGAGTCTTTGGCAGTTGGAACGGCAGACTTGCCCAATACATCTCGAATTACCATTGAGATCATGGCAGATGACGACCACGCAAGACTACTTTCCAATCAGCTGAGAAAGCTCTTTCCTGTTCATTCTGTGAAGCTGCTTACCCCTCAAAAATCCATTCGTCGGGAGCTGGTGCTTTACAAAGTACGAACCCCCGACAACGACACGCGGAACGCCATCATTCAGATCGCCAATATCTTCCGCGCCAACATTATTGACGTCTCCGTCGGTACGCTGACCCTCGCCGTTGTGGGTGGAGAGTCCAAAACCGAAGGTATAGAAAAGATCCTCGAAGAGTTTGAGGTCATGGAGCTTGTCCGCACAGGCTCGGTGGCTCTGGAGCGCGGACAGGAAACCATTTATGATGAAACCAAAGAAAAAGGAGAATTTAACTATGGCAAAAATGTATTATGAGAAGGACTGTGATCTGTCCAAACTCGACGGTAAGGTGATCGCGATCGTGGGCTACGGCTCCCAGGGTCACGCACACGCACTTAACCTCCGCGACTCGGGTTGCAACGTCATCATCGGTCTGCGCAAGGGCGGCAAGTCCTGGCCCGTGGCAGAGAAGGACGGCTTCACCGTCATGACCGTGGCAGAAGCGACCAAGGCTGCTGATATCATCATGATCCTCATCAACGACGAGGCTCAGGCTGATATGTATAAGAAGGACATCGAGCCCAACCTGACCGCAGGTAAGGCCATTGCCTTCGCTCACGGCTTCAACATCCGCTACAAGCAGATCGTGCCTCCCGCTGACATCGACGTGTTCATGGCTGCCCCCAAGGGCCCCGGTCACACCGTCCGTGGTCAGTACATGGCAGGTAAGGGCGTTCCTTGCCTTATCGCCGTGGAGCAGAACGCCACCGGTAAGGCTTACGATATCGCCCTCGCCTACATCGCAGGCATCGGCGGCGCAAGAGCCGGCATCATGGAGACCACCATGCATGACGAGACCGAGACCGACCTGTTTGGTGAGCAGGCTGTCCTTTGCGGCGGTGTGGTTGATCTCATGCGTTGCGGCTTTGAGACCTTGGTTGAGGCAGGCTACGAGCCCGAGAACGCCTACTTCGAGTGCATCCACGAGATGAAGCTGATCATCGACCTGATCAACAAGGGTGGCGTTGCTGCTATGAACTACTCCATCTCGGATACCGCCGAGTTTGGTGAGTATGTTTCCGGTCCCCGCGTTTTGCCCTACGAGCAGACCAAGGCAAACATGAAGGCTGTCCTCGCTGACATCCAGGACGGTACCTTCGCAGGCAAGTGGATCGCCGAGAACAAGAACGGCAGATGCTTCTTCAACTCCAAGCGCGAGGCTCTCGCCAAGCACCCCATGGAGATCGTGGGTAAGCAGCTCCGCGAGCAGATGCTCTGGAAGAACGACACCGACCTCGACAGCGCTTCCAAGTAAGAATGGGGAGTACGCAAGGGGGAACTTTTGAAAAAGTTCCCCCTCGACCCCCTCAAAACCTTTAATAAAAAGGAATTGACTAAGAGATCGGATGCCCAATATGGAAATGGTGATTTCTTGATCCGTCGAGGGAAGTTCTGATCATAACGGACCGCGCCTTTGAAGCCCGAGTGGGGGCCCAACCCCACAAGTCAATTTGAATGAGCATTTCCCGTAGGGAAATGTACAGATTGAGCCTTCCCCGGTTGGGGAAGGTGCCGCCCGGCTCTGCGACGGGCGGCGGATGAGGTAGTCAATTTATTTCACGTAGCGAAATATACCATATGATTGATATCCGACCGCAAAAGCAAAACAACCATTTTGCTTTTCCCGTTGCATATCAACCCATCAACATAGAAAGGAATAGTAACCATGATTTCCGATAACGTCAAAAAAGGCGTGGAGCGCGCTCCTAACCGCTCCTTAATGTATGCCTTGGGTCTGACCAAGGAAGAAATGAGCCGCCCTCTCGTGGGCATTGTCAGCTCTTATAACGAGATCGTCCCCGGTCACATGAATCTCGATAAGATCGAGGAAGCCGTCAAGGCAGGCGTTCGCGCCGCAGGCGGTACGCCTATCATGTTTCCCGCCATCGCCGTGTGCGACGGTATCGCTATGGGTCACGTGGGCATGAAATATTCCCTCGTCACCCGCGACCTCATCGCAGATTCCACCGAGGCCATGGTCATGGCACACCAGTTTGACGGTCTGGTCATGATCCCCAACTGTGATAAGAACGTGCCCGGCCTGCTCATGGCCGCCGCGCGCCTCAATATTCCTACCATCTTCTGCTCGGGCGGTCCCATGCTGGCGGGTCATCTGGATGATGGTCGCCGCACTTGCCTCTCCCATATGTTTGAGGCAGTGGGCGCGTATCACGCAGGCAAGATGGACGAGGAAGGCGTGGACAACTATGAGCGCAACGCCTGCCCCTCCTGCGGCTCCTGCTCGGGTATGTATACCGCCAACTCCATGAACTGCCTCACCGAGGCTATCGGTATGGCACTTCGAGGCAACGGTACAATTCCCGCCCCCCTGTCTGCCCGCATCCGCCTTGCCAAGGAGACGGGTATGCAGATCATGAAGCTCATCGAGCAGGACATCCGTCCCCGTGACATCATGACCCATAAGGCATTTGAAAACGCCGAGACCGTGGACATGGCTCTGGGATGCTCTACCAACACCATGCTCCACCTGCCCGCCATCGCTCACGAAGCAGGGGTGGAGATTAACCTGGACTACTCCAACGCCATCAGCGCCCGTACTCCCAACCTCTGCCATTTGGCTCCCGCAGGCGACACCTTCATGGAGGATCTTGACAGAGCAGGCGGCGTGTGGGCCGTTATGAAGGAGCTGACCAAGAAGGATCTGCTCCACACCGACGTGATGACCGTTACGGGCAAGACCATGGCTGAAAATCTTGAGGGTGTCATCAACCGTGACCCCGAGATCATCCGTCCTATTGAAAATCCCTATTCCCAAAGTGGCGGTATCGCCGTTCTGAAGGGCAACCTCGCCCCTGACGGTTGCGTGGTCAAGCAGTCCGCCGTGGCTCCCGAGATGATGCAGCACGAAGGCCCAGCCCGCGTCTTTGACTCCGAAGAAGATGCCATCAAGTCTATCTATGCGGGTAAGATCAAGTCGGGCGACGTGGTGGTTATCCGCTATGAGGGTCCCAAGGGCGGTCCCGGCATGAGAGAGATGCTGAACCCCACCTCCGCCATCTGCGGCATGGGGTTGGGTGAATCCGTAGCTCTCATCACCGACGGACGCTTCTCGGGTGCGACTCGAGGTGCGGCCATCGGTCACGTCAGCCCCGAGGCCGCCGCAGGCGGTAACATCGCCCTGGTACAAGAGGGGGATATCATTTCTATTGACATCAAGAACTGCTCTGTTGTGCTGAAGGTCTCGGACGAAGAGCTGGCCGCCCGCCGTGCCGCGTGGGTCTGCCCCGGGCCCAAGGTCAAGACGGGCTATCTTGCAAGATACGCCAAGATGGTGTCTTCCGCCGATAAGGGCGCGATTTTGAATTGAAGGAGTACGCAAGAAACCTTTTTGAAAAAAGGTTTCTTGACTTCCAAAAACTTTTAAGAAAAGGAGATAGGGCATAACTTCGAGAGTTATGTATATCCGCCTTTCCCAAAGGAGAATCACCCCATGAACAAACAAGTCAAAATTTTCGATACTACCCTCCGCGACGGCGAGCAGTCTCCCGGTTGCAGCATGAACCTGAAAGAGAAGATCGAGGTCGCCAAATGCCTGGAACGCCTCAAGGTAGACGTGATCGAGGCGGGCTTCGCCATCTCCTCTCCCGGGGACTTTGAGTCGGTCAAGACCATTGCCGAGACCGTCAAGGATTGCTCGGTCGCATCCCTTGCCCGCGCCGCCGTCAAGGATCTGGACGCTGCTTGGGAAGCCGTCAAGGGTGCTGCTGACCCCCGCATCCACCTGTTTATTGCCACATCCCCCTTACATATGCAATACAAACTCCGTATGACCGAGGATCAGGTCCTGGAAAAGACCGCTGCTATGACCGCATACGCCGCAAAATATTGCTCCAACATCGAGTTTTCCTGCGAGGACGCCACCCGCTCCGACCCCGATTTTCTCGTCAAGGTGTGCAATCTTGCCGTAAAGAATGGTGCCAAGGTGCTGAATATCCCCGACACCGTGGGCTACACCACCCCTGCCGAGATGCAGGCACTCATTGAGTACCTGATGGCTCGTGTGGATCGCGCCGATGAGATCGAATTTTCGGTTCATTGCCACAACGACCTGGGCATGGCGGTTGCTAACTCCCTGGGCGGCGTGCTGGGCGGCGCGAGACAGATCGAGTGTACCATCAACGGTCTGGGTGAACGCGCGGGCAATACTTCTCTCGAAGAAGTGGTCATGGCCATGCGCACCCGCCCCGACATCTATCAGGTGGAGACCCGCATCGACACCACCCAGATCTGGCGCGCCAGCAAGACCGTCTATAACATCATCGGTCAGTCCGCCCCCCTCAATAAGCCCATCGTGGGCAAGAACGCCTTCGCCCATGAGTCGGGTATCCACCAGCACGGTGTGCTGGCAAACAAGCTGACTTACGAGATCCTCACCCCCGAGGCTGTGGGTATTCAGACCAATAACATTGTCCTGGGTAAGCATTCGGGCAAGCACGCCTTTGAGTCCCACCTTGCCGAGATGGGCTACCACCTGGAGGCCGACGAATTGCTCAGATGCTTTGACGAATTCAAGGTGCTGTGCGACAAGAAAAAGACGGTCAGCGACGCCGACATCGAGGCCATCATCCTCCACAAGAAGACCCGTGATGACGACGTGGAGATCGAGGGCGGCTTCGAGCTTGATTGGTTCGCCGTCCACACCAGCAACTTCACCACCGCTACCTGTACCGTGTCTCTCAAACGCGGGGAAGAGAAGTTTGAAAACGTCTCTCTGGGTGACGGCCCCATCGACGCCGCCTTCAAGGCCATCGACGGCATCGTTAATCCCCCCGCCTGCACCTTTGATATCTACAACATCCACTCCATCTCCGAAGGTAAGGACACCCTGGGTGACGTCACCATCCGCATCGCCTCGGGCGGCAAGACTTACGTTGGCCGCGGCCTTTCCACCGACATCATCGAGGCCTCCATCAAGGCGTATATCATCGCCATCAATAAGCTGATGGCAACACAGGGTTAATGCTCTCATGAAAAGCAAAAAGATCGTGTCTTCAAAATTTTGGCTGATCTTCGGTGTGATTTTTATCATTGCCCTGATCGCCATGATGCCGCTTGAGATCCAAACCATTGCTTCTCGGTTTGCCACGACGTATGACATTGTCATGTTTGGTATGTGCCTGTTAGTAACTCTGATCATTGCGGTCTTTCTTTTCATCATCAATCGGTTGTCTTGCCTCGTATGGTATGAAAACGGTACGCTGAAAAGAAAAGGCTTGTTTTTGGGGTTCAAAAAAGAAGTGAAGATCGAGGACATAGAGAAAATTGAGGTCACCACGCTATCCCGTGATGCAACGTATTTTGTTTTCGTCGATGGCAACAGCCGACATGGAAATGAGCGCATCAGAAAAGACGGTTATATTTGCATTCAAAAAACAGATAAAAACAGACAGTTCATCCGCTCCTTCTGGAACGGACGCATCGGCAATTATGTAGAAAAGGAGAATGACCCATGGGCATGACCATGACACAAAAGATCCTCGCCGCTCACGCAGGCTTGGATTCCGTAAAAGCAGGTGACCTCATCGAGGCCAAGCTGGATATTGTCCTCGGCAACGACGTCACCACCCCCGTCGCTATCGACGTTTTTGAAAAGGCGGGCTTTGACCGCGTGTTCGACAAGGATAAGATCGCCATCGTCCTCGACCACTACACCCCCTGCAAGGACATCAAATCCGCCGAGCTTTGCGCCACCGCGCGTAACTTTGCCAAAAAGCATAACATCACCCACTTCTATGACGTGGGTCAGGTGGGCATCGAGCACGCCCTCCTCCCCGAAAAGGGCATCGTCGGCCCCGGTGATTGTATCATCGGCGCAGACTCCCATACCTGCACCTACGGCGCGTTGGGTGCCTTCTCCACGGGTGTTGGCTCCACCGACATGGCCGCAGGCATGATCGCGGGAGAGAACTGGTTCAAGGTTCCCGCCGCCATCAAGGTCAACCTGGTGGGCAAATTTAACAAGCACGTCAGCGGTAAGGACGTGATTCTCCACCTCATCGGTATGATCGGCGTGGACGGCGCCCTTTATAAGTCCATCGAGTTTACGGGCGAAGGCGTCAGCGAGTTGTCCATGGACGACCGCTTCACCATCGCCAACATGGCCATCGAAGCAGGCGGCAAGAACGGCATTTTCCCCGTGGACGACAAGACCTTGGACTACATCAAAGGTCGCTTCACCCGTCCCGTGAAGATCTACGAGGCCGATCCCGACGCCGAGTACGAAAGGGAAGTGACCATCGATCTGTCCACCCTCAAGCCCACCGTCTCTCTGCCTCACCTGCCCTCCAATACCAAGACCGTGGACGAGGTCAAGGGTATGCCCATCGACCAGGTGGTCATCGGCTCCTGCACCAACGGCCGTATCTCGGATATGCGTATCGCCGCCGAGATCCTGAAGGGTCGCAAGGTGGCTGACGGCATCCGCTGTATCGTCATCCCCGCCACCCAGGAGGTGTATATGCAGTGCATCACCGAGGGTCTGACCGAGATTTTCATCACCGCAGGTTGCGCTGTTTCCACCCCCACCTGTGGCCCCTGCCTGGGCGGTCACATGGGCTGTATGGCGGCAGGCGAGCGCGCCGTTACCACCACCAACCGTAACTTCGTGGGTCGCATGGGTCACGTCAAGAGTGAAGTCATTCTGGCAAGCCCTGCCGTGGCCGCCGCTTCGGCTGTCGCGGGTTGCGTGGCAGACCCCAACGATCTGAACTGAGGAGGGAACTATTATGGTACAAGGAAAAGTTTTCAAATACGGTGACAACGTGGACACCGACGTCATCATCCCCGCCCGTTACCTCAACGCCCCCTCTCCCGCAGAACTCGCCAAGCACTGCATGGAGGACATCGATGCCGATTTCGTCAGCAACGTCAAGTCGGGCGACATCATGGTGGGCGGCGCCAACTTCGGCTGCGGCTCCTCCCGTGAGCACGCCCCCATCTCCATCCGCGCCGCGGGTATTTCCTGCGTCATCGCCGCCAGCTTCGCCCGCATTTTCTACCGTAACGCCATCAACATCGGCTTCCCCATTTTGGAATGTCCCGAGGCGGCAGAGAAGATCAACGCGGGTGACGAGGTTACCGTGGATTTTGACACGGGTGTGATCACCGACCTCACGACGGGTGAGACCTTCAAGGCCACCGCTTTCCCCGCCTTCATCAACGGCATCATCGAAAACGGCGGACTTCTGCCTTATCTCAAGGCAAAGCAAGCGAAAGGGGAATAATCATGAACTACAATATTGCTCTCATCAAGGGTGACGGTATCGGCCCTGAGATCGTGGACGGCGCGGTTGCCGTCCTCCAAAAGATCGGCGAAAAGTACGGTCATACCTTTAATTTTACCGAATATCTGGCAGGTGGCTGCGCCATCGACGCCACGGGCAAGCCTCTCCCCGAGGAGACCGTGGAGGGCTGTAAGAAAAGCGACAGCGTTCTGCTCGGTGCCGTGGGCGGACCCAAGTGGGACACCCTGCCCGGTAACATCCGCCCCGAAAAGGCGCTGCTTGGTCTGCGCGCCGCCCTCGGCGTGTATACTAACCTGCGCCCCGCCAAGATCTATCCTGCGCTGAAATCCGCCTGCACCCTCCGTCCCGATATCATCGACCGCGGCTTTGACATGGTCATCGTCCGTGAGCTGACGGGCGGTATTTACTTCGGTGAGCGCGGCAGGCGAGAAGGCAAGTACGGCCCCGAGGCATATGACACCGAGGCATACAGCGTCATGGAGATCGAGCGTATCGCCCGCATGGCTTTTGAGGCAGCCCGCAAGCGTCGCGGATCGGTCATCAGCATCGACAAGGCCAACGTGCTGGAGACCTCCCGCCTGTGGAGAGAAACGGTTCACCGCATCGGTGAGCAGTATCCCGATGTGACCTGCGAGGATATGCTGGTGGACAACGCCGCCATGCAGCTCGTCCGCGATCCCTCCCGCTTTGATGTTGTGGTGACCTCCAATATGTTCGGCGACATCCTCTCCGACGAGGCCTCCCAGATCACAGGCTCCATCGGCCTGTTGGCTTCTGCCTCCCTGGGCGACTCCAAGTGCGGCCTCTACGAGCCCATCCACGGCTCTGCCCCCGACATTGCGGGTCAGGACAAGGCCAACCCCATCGCCACTATCCTCTCCGCCGCCATGATGCTCCGCTACGCCTTTGATCTCAATGACGAAGCTGATTGCATTGAAGCCGCCATCGACAAGGTGCTGGCCGACGGCATCCGCACTGCCGACATCGTGGGCGACAGCGGTGCCACCCCCATCGGCTGCAAGGCCATGACCGAGGAGATCATCAAGAGACTGTAAGGAGTACGCAAGGGGCGTTGCCCCTTGATCCCACTCGGAACCTTTTGCAAAAAGGTTCCGAGACCTCCAAAAACTTTTAATAAAAAGAATGGATCAAGAGATCAAATCCCGATTTTTCGTAGGGGCGAACTGCGTTCGCCCGTTACTATCAAAATACATGAATTGCAGGTGCTCATATGTATAAACTCACCGCCCGCCTCCTGCTCTATTCAGACCTTGGCGGCGATTCCATTTTGGAGGAAATCGCCCGCATCTTTGAGGCCGTTGATCGTGAAACCATGGACAAGGACACCGCCACCCACAAGATTTATACCCAGATCAAGCGGCTCCTTGACCTCTCCACCGCCTACGGCTTCGACGGCAACCTCTGGCAGAACTATCTCACCTTCCTGCTGGTCACCAATGAAAACTCCTTCACTTTGACTGCAGAGCGTGCTGACAACCGCGAGCGGGGAAGTGTCCATGAGTTTGCCGAGCAGGACTTTGAGGTGTTTCGTCAGCTTTTCCACTTTGATTTCTCAAAGATCGAAAAAGAACTTGGCGTGGATTGTTTCACCCGTATCACCAACTACAAGGCCATCCCCAAACGCGCCTGCCTCTATAACAAAAACGTCAGCGAAAAGGTGAGAGCCTTGTCCCAAATGCTGGCAGAGGCTAAAGACGGGCGGGAGATGTCAAACTTGATCCTTGATCATTATCATAGCTTCGGTGTGGGGATGTTCGGTCTCAACCGTGCCTTCCGCATCCGCAACGAAGGGAACGGATTAGAGTTTTTGCCCGTCAGCAACGCCGAACCCATCAGGCTTTCCGACCTTGTGGGCTACGAGCATCAAAAGGCACAGTTGGTGGCGAATACCAAGGCCTTTGCCGAAGGGAAGCGCGCCAACAACGTCCTGCTCTACGGAGATGCGGGTACGGGAAAATCCTCCTGCATCAAGGCTGTTTTGAACGAATACTACGACCAGGGCCTCCGTATGATCGAGATCTACAAGCACCAGTTCCGCGACCTCTCTGCCGTCATCGCCGCCGTGAAGAATCGAAACTACCGCTTTATCATCTATCTGGACGACCTCTCCTTTGAGGAGCATGAGATCGAATACAAGTTTCTCAAGGCCGTTATCGAAGGCGGTGTGGAGACTCGCCCCGAAAACGTCCTGATCTACGCCACCTCTAACCGCCGCCATCTCATCCGCGAGACTTGGGGCGACCGCGCTGATATGCAACACGATCCCGATCAGGAGATTCACCGCTCGGATACCATCGAGGAAAAGCTCTCACTATCCGCACGTTTCGGTGTGACCATCAATTTCTCCAGCCCCGACAGGGAACTGTTCTATAGTATCGTCCGTACCCTTGCCGAGCGCGAGGGGATTGATATCGACGAGGAGACCCTCCGCCGGGAAGCCAACCGCTGGGAGCTTCGCCACGGCGGTATCTCGGGACGCACCGCTAAGCAGTTTGTTGACCATTTGGCGGGAACGTGGAAAGAGAGTTAACAGGGAGGAACCTTCTTGAAAGAAGGTTCCCCCTGACCCCCGCCAAGAACTTTTAATAAATAATCGTTTAACAAGAGATCAAAAAGGAAAAGCGGAATTGATTTGATCTCCCGAAGGTTATTTGGTCAGCAAGAGGCACAACGCCTCCCCTGCGATTATCTACACTGCAAACCGTAGGGGCGAACTGTGTTCGCCCGAAAAATCCCCCTAAAAAGGAAACCATCATGAACACACTTTCTTTGGACAAAATCTATCAAGCCGCCTTCATCCTCAAGGCTGTTGCGCGCAAGACCGACCTCATCCTGGCGGAGAAGCTGTCTCCCGACCATTCTCTGTACCTTAAAACCGAGAACCTGCAGGTTACGGGTAGCTTCAAACTCCGCGGCGCGTACTATAAGATCAGCCAGCTCACCCCTGAGCAGAAAAAGGCGGGCATCATCGCCTGTAGCGCGGGTAACCACGCACAAGGCGTGGCTTTGGCTGCCACCCGCATGGGTATCAAATCCACCGTCTGTATGCCCGATGGCGCACCCATCAGCAAGGTGGAGGCGACCAAGGCACTCGGTGCAGACGTTTGCCTCGTTCCCGGTGCTTACGACGACGCTTATGAGGAAGCTTGCCGTCTCGTCAAGGAGACGGGGGCTACCTTCATCCATCCCTTTGACGATGATGAGGTGATTGCGGGACAGGGAACCATTGGTTTGGAAATTCTTGACCAGCTTCCCGATGTGGAGGCTGTCATTGTTCCCATCGGTGGAGGCGGACTTTTGGCAGGTGTGGCTTATGCCATCAAGCATCTTCACCCCAACGTGAAGGTCTATGGTGTGCAGGCTGAGCTTGCCCCCGGTATGTATAAGAGCTTTAAGGACGGCACCCTTACTTCCCTCGACCGTGTGGCTACCTTTGCCGACGGTATCGCAGTAAAGCACCCGGGTGAGAATACATACAACATCATCAAGGAATACGTGGATGATATTGTGACTGTCTCGGAGGACGAAATTGCTACCGCAATTTTGGCTCTTATAGAGAAGCAGAAGTTGATCGCCGAGGGTGCAGGGGCAGTCAGCGTTGCCGCCGCCATGTTCGGCAAGCTCCCCATTCAAGGGAAAAAGACCGTTTGCGTGGTTTCGGGCGGTAACATTGACGTCAATATCCTCTCCCGCGTCATCACACGAGGTCTTGTCAACAGCGGACGCAACGCCACCCTGCAGATCGCTCTGGAGGACAAGCCGGGACAACTGGTAGGCGTTAGCTCCATCATATCCAAGTGCGGTGGTAATGTTGTCAGCGTCCATCATGAAAGATCGGATGCCAATATGGCAATTGCCTCCTGCTTCCTCAAGATCGGTATGGAGACCCGTGACTTTGCCCAGATTGAGGAGATCAAAACAAAACTTACCGAAGCGGGCTTCAAACTCGTATAAGAAAGGAACAGTACCATGAAACAGATTGCTACAAACAACGCCCCTGCGGCGATCGGTCCTTATTCTCAGGCGCTTCGTACGGGAAATATGATGTTCGTCTCGGGTCAGATTCCGGTGGATCCCGCCACAGGACTTATGGCAGACACCATCGAAGCACAGGCCGCCCAGTCCCTCACCAATCTGAAAAACATTTTGGCGGCGGAAGGTCTTTCCATGAAAAACGTCATCAAGACAACCGTGTTTTTGGCAGATCTTGCTGACTTCGCCAAGGTCAACGCCGTGTACGAGACCTTCTTCGAGGCACCTTATCCTGCCCGCAGCTGTGTGCAGGTAGCCGCCATTCCCAAGGGTGCCGGTGTGGAGATCGAGTGTATTGCCGTGGTTGATTGATAGTTTCCTTTGGATTTTCCCTCATAGAACAAGGCTGTTGCGTGAGGCTCTCTGCAGCAGCCTTGGCGTTTTCTTTAAAAAGATAAATTGTTGTTTAGCGGGGTAACCCCCGTACCTTTTGGGTGTCGGATGCCGATGGGGGTTCAGGGGGCGAAGCCACCTGAACCTGTGAGAAAAGGCCGGCGGTTTCGGGGGCGGCCTTGAGCGCCCTGAATCAAATGAAAATTGTTTTGCGTAGCAAAACTTCCTTATTTTAGCAAGGATTTTTGGCTTTTGCAAAATCAAGTTGATAGCAATTTTGTTTTTCGAAAATCTTTCTTGCGGCTTCCGCCGCGCGCCGAGGCACTCCCGGCCGCCCTCGGCACTGCCGGCCTCCTAAGTGAGGTGCAGGGGCTCCGCCCCTGCACTCCTTCAGCCCGATAAACAACAATTTATCTCCCCAAACAAAAAAAATTTCACAAACCCCTTGACTTTAGCACTTTAATGTGCTAAAATAATGGATATTCATCTATCACCGGGAAGGAGAGACTATCCATGACAGACCGACATTATGTCAAAGCCCGCGATATCCTCGTTGAAGCCCTCTTGAAGCTGGAAACCCCTGAGGAATGCGCCGCTTTTTTAGACGATATCTGCACCATCCGTGAGCTTTCTGACCTGGCACAGCGCTGGGAAGTCGCCGAAATGCTCCACGAGGGCAAGAACTATCAGGAAATATCTGCAGTAACAGGCGCCAGTACCGCTACCATCTCCCGCGTTAATAAATGCTTGAATTATGGTAGCGGTGGCTACCGCGCCGTTCTCGACAAGAATATAAACAAGGAGAAACCCGATGAAAGACCTTGATCTCTCCATGCTGACCAAAACTGAAATTGCCGTTTACCGCCTTCGTGCTCTTTATAAGGAACACGGTTTCGCCCCCTATAAAATGAGCAAATTCGAAGCATACGATCTGTACGCAAAAAACAAAAATTTCCTTGTTTCGGATAACATCATTACTTTTACTGATCAGGATGGAAAGCTGATGGCACTCAAGCCCGACGTGACGCTGTCTATCGTTCGTGAAGCACCCGAAGCCAAGGGACTTCTTCAAAAGGTCTACTATAACGAGAACGTCTACCGTGTCCCGCAAGGTGAAAATGCCTTTAAGGAGATCATGCAGGCGGGGATCGAATGCGTGGGCGATGTGACTCTCGAAAATATTCATGAAGTTTTGACACTGGCTGTACAAAGTCTTTCCATGATGACCGATTCTGAGGATTACGTACTGGATGTATCCCATCTTGGTATCATTTCTGCGATTATGGACAGTATGGGTGCTGTGGGTGTCATCAGAAAACAGCTTTTGAAGTTGATGGGAGAGAAAAATCTGCACGAAATTAAGCGTCTATCTCAAGAAGAAGGGCTGGATCAGCAGAAAACCTTCCTGCTTTGTCAAGTACTCTCTGCCTGTGGCAAGGGATCTATGGTCGTGAAAACTCTGCAAAGCCTCCTTTCCGACGTCCCGGAAGCTCAAAGCGCACTTGCTGAACTGTCTGAAATTATGACAGCTCTTGATATCGCGGGACATGGTGACCGAATCCAGATTGATTTTTCAGTCATTCACAACATGAGCTACTATAACGGCATTGTCTTCCGTGGATTTATGCGAGGACTGCCTAAGAGCATCCTTTCGGGCGGTCAGTATGACGCTCTCCTTGCCCGCATGGGGAAACGTAGCCGCGCCATTGGTTTTGCTGTTTATTTGGATCAGCTGTCCGATCTGGAAATGATAGAATCTGATATAGCGGTCCCTGCTGATCGTATGCTCAACGTGGCGCTCCCTAAAGGACGCCTCGGCGAGAAAGTCTACGATATGTTTGAAAAAGCAGGTTTTCCCTGTCCCTCGATCAAAGACGGCAGTCGCAAGCTGATCTTCGAAAACCCCGAGTGCGGTGTCCGATACTTCTGGGTCAAGCCCTCCGACGTTGCCATTTACGTGGAACGCGGTGCTGCCGATATCGGCGTGGCAGGGAAGGATATCCTGCTTGAATACAAACCCGACGTGTACGAGCTTTGCGACCTGAAAACAGGGAGATGCCGAATGGCAGTTGCGGCGCCTGTTACCTTCACCGATGACGGACGAAAGACCTTGAAGGTCGCCACCAAATTTTCCAATATTGCCAAGACCTATTATGCAGGCAAGAGCCGTGATATTGACATTATCCACCTGAACGGCTCCATCGAAATCGCTCCCATCTTGGGGCTCTCCGACGTGATTGTGGATATTGTGGAGACGGGAACCACCCTCAAGGAAAACAACCTTGAAGTGAAAGAGGAGATTCTCCCTATCAGCGCTCGCTTCATCGCTAACAAATCCGGCTACAAATTCAAGCGTGATGCCATTGACAAGATTGTGGCGGGACTGGTTGAACAGCTGAAAGATAAAGATTAAACAAAAAAGAGGCACATCATGATCCAGATTTACAAATACGGCGAGGTTTCCGTCGATCAGATTTTTTCCCGCGTGACCCCCACGGTCAACGTAGCTGACATCGTATCCGATATCATTGCCACTGTCCGAAAAGACGGAGATGCCGCACTGTACGCTTATTGCAAAAAGTTCGACAAGGCCGACCTAACCTCCCTCCAAGTGACCGAAGCTGAAATGAACGAGGCCATGGCAACCGTAGAGCCTCGCTTCATCGAGATCCTAAAGAAAGCTGCTGAAAACATCACCAAGTTCCACAAATGCCAGGTGAGAAACAGCTTCATCATCAACGACGAGCAGGGTATCGTCATGGGACAGAAGGTGATCCCCGTGGATAGAGCAGGACTCTACGTCCCCGGCGGCACCGCCGCCTATCCCTCCACCGTGCTGATGGACGCTATCCCCGCCAAGATCGCGGGCGTGCCTGAGGTGGTCATGGTGACCCCTCCCAACGCACAAGGGAAAGTCAACCCCGTCATTTTGGCAGCCGCCAAGATTGCGGGCATTGACAAGATCTTCAAGGTAGGGGGCGCTCAGGCTGTTGCCGCTTTGGCATATGGCACCGAGTCTGTTCCCAAGGTGGACAAGATTGTGGGTCCCGGTAACGCTTTCGTGGCAGAGGCCAAGAAGCAGGTCTTCGGCGTTGTGTCCATTGACATGATCGCAGGTCCCAGCGAGATTCTCATCGTGGCTGACGGTAATTCCAATCCCCGTCACCTGGCAGCAGACCTCTTGTCTCAGGCAGAGCATGACAAGCTGGCTTCCGCCGTTCTGGTGACGGATTCCATGGCGCTTGCTGAGGCTGTCAGCACAGAACTGGAGCGACAGATTCCCCTCCTTGACCGCGCCGAGATCGCCCGCGCTTCCATTGACCAAAACGGCAAGATCATTGTCGCTCCCGACCTGAAGGTGGTCATCGAGATCGCCAACGAGATCGCCCCCGAGCATTTGGAGCTGTGCGTGGATAATCCCTTTGATTATCTGGACAGCATCCGTCACGCAGGATCCATCTTTATGGGACGAAACTGCCCCGAGGCGTTGGGTGACTACTTCGCAGGTCCCAACCACACCCTGCCCACCAGTGGCACCGCCAAGTTCTCCAGTCCCCTGTCTGTAGACGACTTTGTCAAGAAAACCCAGTACACCTACTTCACCAAGGATGCTCTCGCCCGTGTCGGTTACGACGTGGCGTTCTTCGCTGAAAAGGAAGGTCTCACCGCCCACGCCAAGAGCGCCGTGGTAAGGTTGGAGGATTGAGGAGTACGCGCGGGGCGCTGCCCCTGACCCCGCAAGGAACCTTTTCGAGAAAAGGTTCCTTGACCTCCCAAAGCTTTAAATAAATAGAATATTGACCAAAAGATTGGACACCCGAAAGGGAAGTGGTCATCCTGAGCGAGGCCGCCGGCCAAGTCGAAGGATCTCAATAACTACATAGAAAGAAGATCACCATGAGTCGCTATCTTTCACAAAAACAATCCTCCCTCGTCCCCTATACTCCGGGGGAACAGCCGAGAGGACGGACGTATATCAAGCTCAACACCAACGAATCCCCCTTTCCTCCCTCGGATGTGGCCATCAAAGCCGCCGCCGAGGCTACGGGCAAGTTGCAACTATATTCTGACCCTACCTGCAAAGCCCTGACCAATGCCATTTCTACCCTCTATGGCATTGACCCCGCCCAAGTCATTTGCACCAACGGCTCGGATGAGGTGCTGGACTTCGCCTTCCAAGCCTTCTGTGATGACAATACCCCCGCTGTCTTCCCCGACGTCACCTACGGTTTTTACCCCGTCTTTGCCGCTCGCAATCACATCCCCTGTGAGATCATCCCCTTGAAGGATGATTTCAGCATTGACATCAAGGACTATTGCGGTATCGGCAAGACCATCTTCATCGCCAATCCCAATGCCCCCACAGGTATCGCCCTGACGCCTGACGAGATTGAAAAGATCGTTGCCTCCAACCCTGACAACGTGGTTGTCATTGACGAGGCTTACGTGGATTTCGGCGCGAAAAGCTGTGTCAGCCTGACGGGGAAGTATGATAACCTGCTGGTGACCCAGACCTTCTCCAAATCCCGCTCCATGGCAGGCGCGCGGCTGGGCTTTGGCATTGGTAACCCAAAGCTGATTTCAGATCTGCACACCATCCGATATGCCACCAATCCCTATAACGTCAACAGCATAACCATGGCGGCAGGTGTGGGAGTTCTCTCCGACGAAAACTATACCCGCAGAAATTGCCAAACCGTTATGGATAACCGCGCCTATACAGCCGCAGAGCTTCAGAAGCGGGGCTTTGAAATGACGGACTCCTGCGCCAACTTTATTTTCGTGCGGCACCCCACTTTGAACGGCGGTAAGCTCTATGAAAAGCTCAAGGAAATGGGAATTCTCGTGCGCCACTTTAATTCTCCCCGTATCTCTGAATATAACCGCATCACCATCGGCACGAGAGCTGAAATGGATGCACTGATCTCCGCCATTGATCAAATCCTCAAGGAGGGACTGTAAATGAGAAAAGTAACGCTCAACAGAAAAACAAATGAAACCGACATCACCCTCACCCTCAACGTAGACGGCAAGGGGATCGCCAATATTCAGTCGGGCTGTGGCTTCCTTGACCATATGCTCACCCTCTTTGCCCATCACAGCCGCATGGATCTGACCGTCACCTGCAAGGGCGACACTTGGGTGGATGATCACCACACCGTAGAGGATGTGGGCATCACCTTAGGTCAAGCTCTGGCGCAAGCACTGGGAGACAAGAAGGGCATCACCCGCTATGGCTCTATGATCCTGCCCATGGACGAGGCGCTGATCCTTACTGCCTTGGATTTTTCCGGCAGACCTTGTCTCGTTTATGACATGAACATCCCCACCGAAAAGGTTGGCACATTTGATACAGAGCTTTGTGAGGAATTTTGGCTGGCGTTCGTCCGCAACGCCGACTGCACCCTGCATATCAAGCAACTGGCAGGGAACAATAGCCACCACATCATCGAGGGTGCATTTAAGTCGGTGGCTCGCTCGGTGAGAGCCGCCGTGGCGATTGACGAGGGCTTTGCCGATGAAGTCCCCTCCACAAAGGGGGCGCTGTGATGAGCGAGAAAAACACCGTTACCATCATCGACTACGGCGTGGGCAATCTTTTTTCCTTGAAATCATCCTTCGCAGCTATCGGTGTTACAGCCACTGTGACCTCCGTACCTGCTGACCTTACAAAGGCTGACCGCATCATTCTCCCCGGCGTTGGTGCCTTCGGTGATGCCGCCGAAAAGCTCCGCGCCTGCGGTATGGCGGATGCACTAAAGTCAGAAGCCGCCCGAGGGAAGCCCATTATGGGTATCTGTCTCGGTATGCAGATGCTTTTTGATAAGAGCTTTGAGTACGGCGAGCATGAGGGTCTGGGTCTTATCAAAGGAGAGATTCGTTCTATCGCCGAAGTGATTCCCCAAAACCTGAAAATCCCTCACATCGGCTGGAATGCCTTGCACATGAAGGGAGAACACCCGTTGTTCAAGTACATAAGACCCGACGATTGCGTCTATTTTGTCCATTCCTTCTACGGGGCTGATTGCGATGAATCTGTCATTGCCACCGCTGAGTACGGCGCGGAGCTCACCGCCGCCGTGGCATCGGGAAACGTGATGGGATGTCAGTTCCACCCCGAAAAGAGTGGCCCCGTGGGACTTAATATTCTGAAAGCTTTTTGTGAAATATAAAGGAGATAGCGTGAAAGTTCAGCAATCCTAAACCCAAGTAAACTGTTTCACGCACAATTCTCCCTAAAAATGGGATCCAACCCATTTTTGCCTAACGGCACGGTCGAATTTCAAACTATACTTGTGCCGCCGTTTGGCGGCGGAATGGAGTTTTATATGAAACCCGAGAAAACCGATCGCTTTGTTTGTACCGAGGTGTCAGGCGGTGCCTTTGACGCCTTCCAGGCTCGCGTGCTGGTTGACCGCAAGACCGGCGTAAACTATTTGTGGACAGTATCGGGCTATGCGGGAGGTCTGACTGTTCTTTTGCAAACAGACGGCACCCCCGTCGTTACCGCCATTCCCCAAGACGAAGAAGATTAACAGAGGAGTATCATTATGCTCATTTTCCCCGCCATTGACCTCTACGACGGCAAGGCCGTCCGACTTTATAAAGGCGATTATGCTAACATGACCGTCTATTCCGACGATCCCCTGTCGGTCGCTCGCAACTTTGAAGCCTCGGGAGCTACCTGGATCCACATGGTAGACCTGGAGGGTGCCCGCGACGGTACCACACCCAATCTGCCCACCGTGGCAAAGATCGCCTGCGAAACAAATCTCCGCGTGGAGATCGGTGGAGGTATCCGCTCCATGGAGACCGTCAAAGCCTATATCGACGCGGGTGTCAGCCGTGTGATTCTCGGCACTGCCGCTGTCAAAGATCCTGATTTTCTTAAAGCCGCCCTCGACGCGTACGGTGACAAAATCGCTGTAGGTGTGGATATCAAGGACGGTAAGGTTGCCATCAAGGGTTGGTTGGAGACCTCTGAGGACGACGCCATGACTTTCTGCGAGAGGATGCAGAAGCTGGGTGTTAAAACCATTATCTCTACCGATATCTCTAAGGACGGCGCCATGATGGGCGCCAACCACGAGCTTTACCGAGAAATGGCACAAAGATTTGATCTGCAGATCGTGGCATCTGGCGGTGTTTCCTCCATGGAGGACGTGACACGCCTCCGTGCGCTGGATCTTTATGCAGCGATCATTGGAAAGGCATATTACACAGGGGCTATTGATCTCAAGGCCGCCATTAAGGAGGGATCGAAATGATCACCAAACGCATTATCCCTTGTCTCGACGTCCGCGACGGACGGGTGGTCAAGGGGGTCAACTTTGAGGGACTCAAGGACGTGTCCTCTCCCGTGGCATTGGGACAGTATTACAGCGAGCATGGTGCCGATGAGTTGGTATTCTACGATATTACCGCCTCCCACGAAGGTCGCAAGCTCTTTACCGATATTCTCACCGAAGTAGCATCCACCATTTTCATTCCACTGACTGTGGGCGGCGGCATCAACACCCTGGACGACTTTGACCGCGTCCTCAAATGCGGCGCGGATAAGGTCAGCGTCAACTCGGGCGCCATCCGTAATCCTGCCCTCGTTGAAGAAGCCGCCAAACGCTACGGAGACCAATGCGTGGTGCTCTCCGTGGACGTCAAGCGTGTGGACGGTGTTTTTCGCGTCTTTGCCAAGGGCGGCAGAGAAAACACCGGCATGGATGCCCTGGAGTGGATCAAATTCTGCGTAGATCACGGTGCAGGTGAGATCGTGGTCAACTCCATTGATACCGACGGAGTCAAGAGGGGCTTCGATCTTGAAATGCTGAAAGCGGTCTGTGACCTCGTGTCGGTGCCCGTCATTGCCTCGGGGGGCGCGGGGTGCATCGACCACTTTACCACCCTGTTCAACACCCTTCCGGGGGTGGACGCGGGTCTTGCTGCCTCCATCTTCCATTTTGGAGAGGTGGCTATTCCTGATTTAAAGAACGAACTGAAAAACCACGGTATTCCCGTAAGATTGTGAGGATAAATCTATGATCAACATGAATATTGACGAATTGAAATTTGACGAGAAGGGTCTGATTCCCGCCATCGTGGTGGATGCCGTCACCAAGCGCGTGCTGACCCTTGCCTACATGAACCGCGAATCCTTGCAGATCTCCATGGAGAAGGGTTTGACCTGCTTCTGGAGCCGATCTCGTCAGGAACTTTGGCTCAAAGGCGAGACCAGCGGCAACTATCAACATATCGTCTCTATCACTGCCGATTGCGATAAGGACGCTTTGGTTGTCGTTGTCGAGCCTGACGGTCCCGCTTGCCACAAAGGCACAACATCCTGCTTCGAATATCCCGTTTACGACAGCGACGAGCTATCTGAATTCTCCTATGAGGGACTGATGAAGCTGCTGCTCGGTCGTAAGATTGAAAAGAAGGAGGGCTCTTATACAACCTACCTCTTTGAAAAGGGCACCGATAAGATCCTCAAAAAGATCGGCGAGGAAGCCACCGAAGTGATCATTGCAGGAAAAGCCAATGATAAGCGAGAGACAGTCTACGAAATCGCCGACCTTTGCTACCACGTGATGGTGCTCATGATCCAAATGGGCATCTCTCTTGAAGATATTCACCGTGAGCTGGCATCCCGACACGTGATCGACAAAAAGGTCAAGCAGGAAAAAATGGTGTAAGCCGAAAGAAAGAAAAAGCACTGCAAAAGCAGTGCTTTTTCTTTATGACAGTCTTTGCTGTGCCGTCTTGGCGGCACCTACAATGCCCGCATCACCAAACAGTTTGGCAATCCGAATATCGGTTTTTGTCATGTGTTTGTTGTAGTCATTACTTGCAAAATACGCTTTGATGGGATTCAACAACGTATCCCCCTCACGGCTGATGCCGCCGCCGATAGCAAGAATTTCGGGTTGCAGAACGTTAACGATACTGCATATGCCCTCAGCTACGTAAGACAGATATCTGTCACGAACCGCCATGGCAACGGGGTCACCCGCAAGGGCACATTCAAAGGCTGTGCGACCCGTGACACGACCATGGCTGTCAGCCCAAGCGTGCATCATGGACTCGGGATGGTCAGCCATGGCTTCTTGGGTTTGCTCAATCAAGGCGGTCACCGAAGCATAGGCTTCCAGACAGCCTTTCCTGCCACAGGTACAGGGCTTGCCGTCAAAGATCAGGGTTTGATGACCAATTTCAGCGCCGGCACCGTTGAAGCCCGAATACACCTTGCCACTCAGAATGATGCCGCCGCCAACCCCGGTACCCAGCGTGATGAAGACGTAGCTGTCAACACCGTCTCCATAGGTGGCATACTCGCCTAAAGCAGCCGCGTTGGCGTCGTTTTCCAAAAAGACGGGCAGATCCAAATACTTCTGAAATTCCTTCGCCATGGGCACGTGATTCATCACAATATTGTTGGAATAAACCACCTCTCCCTTAATTTTATCAATGGTGCCGGGGCAACCGATACCCACAGCGGCAACCTCTGATAAGTCGTGCCCGCTTTCAGCCACGATCTTTTTGGAAAGTGCTGCCATATCCTTGATAATTTCAGCCCAATGTCGCTCTTTCAACGTAGGGATGCTGTCGCTGTACAGAATCTTTCCGTTTTCATCAACCAAACCTGCGGCAATGTTGGTGCCGCCCAAATCTATTCCAAGATAATACATATGAATGCTGCCTCCTGTCAGTTTGCTTGTGTCATAATCAACTCGCAATCGCCTGAAATGACAAAATGTTTTGATTGTGCGGGGATAAAAAGGCTGTCCCCCTTCTCAAAATCCAAACGCTGTCCGTTTTCGTCAATAAAACCTTGTCCTCCGGTTACCACGAGAGAAACAAAACTATTTTCGGTGATCGGAATGATCCGCTCTCCATGAACGCGAAGGCGGCGCACATGAAAATAAGAACACTCAGCCAGCAAAACGTCATCTTCTTCGGGAATGATGGGAAGATCGGGAGATTTTGTTAAAGTAGAAACCTCCAATGCCTTTTCCACGTGCAACGGGCGAAGCTCACCGTTCTTATCTCGGCGGTTGTAGTCATATACACGATAGGTTGTGTTGGAATTTTGCTGAATCTCGCAAATGAGGATCCCCGCGCCGATGGCGTGTACTGTACCCGCAGGGATAAAGAATACGTCTCCCCGCTTGACAGGTACGCGATTGAGAAGGTCGGTCAACCTGCCTTCCTTGATGGCTGTCTCATACGCCTCGCGTGTCGTGTCTTGGGCAAATCCATAGTAGAGCGCGGCGTCCTCATCACAATCAAGGATATACCACATCTCGGTCTTGCCATATTCGCCTTCGTTTTCCAAAGCGTATGCGTCCGAGGGATGTACCTGTACCGAGAGATCACCTTTGGCATCGATCAGCTTGATGAGCAGGGGAAAATAGTCGTATTTTTCGCAGTTCTTTCCTAAAGTAGCCTTACCGATAGCCTGGATATAATCCGACAGCGAAAGCCCGCTGAACGAGCCGCTCATAACCGTACTTTGTCCATCCTTGTGTGCTGACAACTCCCAGCTTTCAGCAACTCTTTCAAACTCACAGGATTTATTAAATTCTTCTTTTAACCGCACGCCGCCCCAAAGATAATCCTTGAAAGCAGGTGAAAGCTTGATAGGTTCAAAATGATTCATAGACACCTCGTACATGAAAAACTAAGGGCATTATAGCACACAATGCGTAACTTGTCAATCACCGTTTTTCACGGAAAAACATATGCTGTCGTATATCTTTTAGACAAAGAATGGGATCGCAAGGGGGGATGCTTCTGTGTTGGAACTTTTTAAAAGATGTCTGAATGCCAATTACATACATACCGCGGAAGGCGGAGACTATGCCATTGAAACCGAAGGGAACATCAGCTATTTGTTGTTTGAATGGAGCGATGGCTTGGAGGACTGGAAGAACAATCTGAATTTCAGAACTGTAAAAATCGACAGGGGGGAGCCTTGGTTCGTCCATCGAGGCTTTTACAAGGTGTGGAATGCCATGAAGCAAGAAGTGCTGTCTGAGATCAATTTGACCATCAAGCGAAAAAAGGTAGAAGCTGTCCTGTGTATCGGGTATTCGCACGGTGCGGCACTATCCCTTTTGGCGCAGGAAACCTTGGCCGGCATCTTCGGAAAAACGCTTCACATCGAAGGATACGGCTTTGGCTGTCCGCGGGTCGTCAAAGGGAAACTGCCCAAAGAGGTAGAGGCACGACTGCAAAATTTTCATACCATACGAAACGTCTCGGATATCGTCACCCATCTGCCCCCCGCAGCTTTTGGCTTTCGTCATATCCATATGATCGAGATTGGAGAAAAAGGGAAGTACGGCCCCGTAAAGGCGCATACTTCCCAAGCATATATTAACGAATTAAGTGACCTTAAGTCGGCTCCTTCAATTCCTTCAATACCTCGTACACGCTCCGCACGGGTATGATTTTCATTCCTTCCACCTTGAGGGGGCGTTTTTCGGTGTTACGGTAAGGGACAATGGCGCGAGTAAAGCCCAGGCGGGCAGCTTCGCGAACTCGCTGATCCAAATTGGACACAGCACGGATCTCGCCTGCCAATCCCAACTCTCCGATGACCAAAAGATCATCGGGCACGATACGATCGGTGAGAGAAGAGATCATAGCAGCGGCAATGGCTAAGTCCGCGGCAGGCTCTCCGATGGACAAACCGCCTACCACGTTAAGATAAACGTCGTTCTGATAGAATTTCAGCCCCAGTCTCTTCTCAAGGACTGCTAAGATCAGATAAACTCGGTTGTAATCCACACCGTTGGAGGTGCGCCGCGGCGAAGGAAACACCGTAGGGGTCACCAACGCCTGAATTTCTGCTATCAGCGGTCGGGTGCCCTCCATCGAGCATAAGGCGGCATTTCCGGATACATTCTTTGGACGACCTGAAAGCAGCATTTCAGAGGGATTGGCAACTTCGTCAAGCCCACGGTCGGTCATTTCAAAAACACCAATCTCATTGGTGGAACCGTAACGGTTCTTCACGGCGCGGATGATACGGTAAGCCTGCTGACGTTCACCTTCAAAGTACAAGACAGCATCTACCATATGCTCAAGAACCTTGGGACCCGCAATGCCGCCTTCCTTGTTGACATGACCTACCAGTAGCATGGAGATTCCCTCAGCCTTGGCTTTGTTGATAAAGGTGAGCGCGCATTCACGGACTTGCGTAATGCTTCCGGGGGCAGAATTCACTCTGTCGGAATATATGGTTTGTATAGAGTCAAGAATCATGACGTCGGGCTTGATTTCATCCGATTCTTCCAGAATCTTTTCAAGATTGGTCTCGGTCAGAATATACAGATGCTCACCCGTGACCCCCAAGCGCTCAGCACGCAACTTGAGCTGTCCCCCCGACTCCTCGCCCGATACGTACAACACTTTTCGATCCTGTCCCAAGGCATCGGAGATTTGCATGAGGAGTGTGGACTTACCAATGCCGGGTTCGCCCGACAAAAGAACCACAGATCCAAGCACAAGTCCCCCGCCGAGAACGCGGTCAAGCTCAAAAAGACCGCTATCGGAGCGCATATAACTGGGGGTGGTCAATTGTTTATAGGCGGTTGCCTTGTTGTCGCCGTTCGTCCCCGACAGGGAAGGACGACGTTTGATAGTCTTCTCAGGCTCAGGTTGATAAACCTCTTCCACCATGGTATTCCATTGACCGCAGTGAAGGCATTTGCCTGTCCATTTGGGACTTTGCGCGCCGCATTCGGCGCATACGTATATGGTTTTAGAACCTTTCATCATTTTCTCCTTCAGGTAGGATCATGCCGCGAAGTGCGGCAGGGGTGTCCACAATGACCCGCGCACCGTGAGACAGTAGAAATGCTTTATCACGGAATCCCCACGATACAGAAATGCAGGGCATACGCGCGGCAGCAGCCGTTTGTATGTCCACGTCGGAATCTCCAACGTAAACGGCATCCTCGGAGTAAACGCCCAAGGCATTGAGTGCTATCAGAAGCGTATCGGGAGCAGGCTTCTTTCGTATACCCTCGTCCTCTCGCTCGCCAACGGCAATGTGGATCAGATCCCCGAAATAGTCTCGGGACAAGGCTTTAACCGCCCCATCATATTTGTTGGATACAATAGCAGTTTTGACGCCCGCCTGTTTCAGTTTGGAAAGCAGGGGCACGATGCCATCGTAAGGCTGGGTCTTGTTACAACTGTGGGCGGAATAATAGGTTTTAAAAAGCGCTAAAACCTGCGTCTTGATCTCCGCTGAACAATCCGCGGGAACGGCAAGGTCAATGAGCTTTGCCACCCCATTACCCACAAAGAGACGGATACTGTCCCGCGTGTGGCAAGGAAGCCCCACCGAAGATAACGCGTGATTTACGGCATCGGTTAAATCGTCCAACGTGTCCAGCAGCGTTCCGTCAAGATCAAAGATGACAGCACGGTACATAATCCATCCTCCTTTTCTTATTTTGATTATATTATAACATACTTTTTTTGCTTTCGCAAGTCATCAACCATAAATCTCGGCAAAAAAATCTGCAGGATTTAGCAAAACCACTTGCAATTTTCATGAAATCATGGTATAATACCACCGTGATTTTTTCTTCCCAAAGGAGTTGAATATATGAATATCGCGATTTATGGTTATGGCAATTTAGGCAGAGGCGTGGAATGCGCGGTTACTGCCGCCCCCGACATGACCCTCACAGGGATCTACACCCGCCGTGACCCTGCCAACGTCCAACCCCATACCAACGTCCCCGTTTACCGTGCTTGTGATCTTTTGGATCATAAGCAGGACATCGACGTGCTGATCATCTGCGGCGGCAGCGCCACCGACCTGCCCGAAATGACCCCCGCCCTCGCCCATGATTTCAACGTGGTGGACAGCTTCGACACCCATGCTGATATCCCCGCCCACTTTGCCCGCGTCCACGCCGCCGCAAAAGAGACGGGTCACATCGCCCTGATCTCCGCCGGCTGGGATCCCGGGATGTTCTCGGTCAACCGCCTCTACGCTTCCGCCATCCTCCCCGACGGTAAGGATTATACCTTCTGGGGACGCGGTGTCAGCCAGGGACACTCGGATGCCATCCGCCGTATCGAGGGCGTGCTGGATGCCAGACAGTATACCGTCCCCGTTCCCGAGGCCTTGGACGCCGTCAGAGCAGGGAAGCAGCCCGAGCTTTCTACCCGCGAAAAGCACACCCGTGAATGTTTTGTGGTGGCTGCCGAGGGCGCTGACCTTGCCCGCATTGAGCGAGAGATCAAGACCATGCCCAAGTATTTTGCCGACTACGATACCACCGTCACCTTCATCACCATGGAAGAACTCAAGCGCGACCACATGGGCATTCCCCACGGCGGTTCGGTCATCCGTACGGGCGAAACCGGCTGGAACCACGAAAACAGACACGTCATCGAGTATAAGCTGACCCTGGACTCCAATCCCGAGTTCACCTCCTCGGTGCTTGTCGCCTATGCCCGTGCCATCCATAAGATGCATAACCGCGGCATGAACGGCTGCTACACCGTCTTCGACGTAGCCCCCGCCGATCTTTCCCCCCTGTCGGCAGAGGAATTGAGAGCGAAAATGTTGTAAGAATGAAAGACCCTCTGCGATGTTCCGCAGAGGGTCTTGTTGTATAGTAAAACCACGCGTTAGACGCGTGGTTCGGTAAGAATTACATAGTTGATAATGACATAACAACTCCTTTGCTGTATAATAGAAGTGCGGCTGCCAACTGCACAAATAAAAACAGCAAAGGAGGTCATTTAA
>JAZSFA010000141.1:0-8989 GCA_045531965.1 Eubacteriales bacterium | reverse complement strand
GGCGCGAAACTGCGGGTTCATCAACGAATTGCCAATCGTGTCTATGACTTGTGGTAGTATGGGCCGCAAAAAGACGACGATCATCACGGATATGGCTTTGTCACAGGAAGTAATGTTTCGACAAAAAGCGTTGGACATACTTCAAAAGAACGACATGAAGTTTCCGTATTTCCCATGGGTCTGTTTTGAAATGGAGCTGCGGCGGTGTATGGAGTTCGGGACGGTATATAACCTTGCGACCGTCAAGGCGTGGGTACGTTTGAAGCAACAAAGGTATGATAAACATGGGGATAATCGCCTCCAATTATATGGCTACGACACGGAACGATACGGGATGACCTATGAAAACGGTCTCACCCGTGCTGACCTTTTCGATGTTTTAGAAACCTACGCCCAAGCCTATTTCATCTACGTCATGCAGTCCTCGCTCATTATCTCAAACTATTCCATACGCATCGACAACCGCTTTCTGGATGCAGGCAATTTTCCAATGTGGAGCTTCGATTTCTTCCGTTTCGACTACGGCAAAAACAGCCGCTATGCTCACATCCTCGACTTTGACGTGCTTCGGCTCGGCAAAAAGGTGGTGGAGAATAACGAGAAGGCAGGCAGCTTTGAGTTCGGAGTGGTGGCCATCACCGAGGTTGGCAAGGAGCGTGGGAACAACTTGGAACTGAAGGAGGTTAAGAAAGGTCAAGACGAGACAAACCAAAAGAATGACCTGTTCAATGCGTGGCTAAAAATGTGCCGACACTCGGCAACGGTGGATCACTTTCCGTTTATCAAGGTCTTTACCGATGAGCAGAGACCCGAGAGCTGGGGAGCAGATGCGCGCGACCTTGCGGATATCCTTCATATCGTGTCCTCCGGCGAACAAAGGCTTGCCTTGCCGTTCTTTACGATTGAGGAAATGATCCAGGAATGGTTGTTTGATCGGTTCATGGCTCTGTACTATGACTTTCGACATAAGCGCGGGGATAATACTTTGCTCGTCCATATTCTGAAAAGCATTACCGCCACGATCTATAAGCACTACGTAACGACCTACAACCGCTACGGGTACAGCATTACCAAGATAGAGAAGGAGCGCGGCACCCAGGACGGCAACGTGGAAAAGAAGAAATACTATCTGATGAACCAAAAGATTTACGCCAAGCGATTTTCGACGGATTGTTTCAGCGATTACTTCAACGACATGGCACGGAAGTCCAAGATGGGGCTTCACGATTACGTAACTTACCAAACCGAAAAAGCAACTGTGGAGGAATTGAAAATGCAGAACAGCTATTTTATCAACGGATTATACAAACGCTGACAGGCTCGCATAGAGCGTCCCAAGCGGACAGTCGGCGTAATCTAAAAATGGAGGTATTATTATGGCATACCAAGATACCAAAGTTTATTACGACGGCAGTCATTACATTGCCATACCCAAAAGATCGGCACCGAGAAGATACGGTGCAAGGCTTCCCGAGGAATTGGTCGCTGTGATTGATGAATCACGGGAAGAACCAACCGCAGAGCAGGGAACAAAGGATGAAGCGACAAAAGAACAGCCCTCGGAAGCGCCCAAAAAGCCAGCTGTGAAGCGACGAGCCACACGGCGGGAGTTGTTCAACGAGTTGTATCAAAAGCTTTTGAACGAGCCCAGGCGGACAAGGCGGGGCAAGCTGATCCAAGGTATGAAGCCCTACTTCAAGACCGAGGAGGAGGCTATCGAATACGTGGATAAACACCTGGAACGCAAGCAACGGAACCTGATTGTACGCCGTATGCGGTTCAGCCGAAAGGTCAACCTACATGAGTTCAATTACTTCTGCACTTTTACCTATGACGGGAGCCTGCACACCGAAGACTCTTTCCGTAAGCAGCTCTCTGTCTGCTTCAACCGCTTTTGTTCTCGCAAGGGCTGGAAATACGCAGGAGTGTGGGAACGCTCTCCCAAGACAGGCAGACTTCATTTTCACGGCATCTTCTATATCCCCGAGGGAACCATGCCGGGTATTCTTTATGAGAAGGAGGACTATAATTTCAACACCCACCGCCGTCAGGTGACGATCCAGAACACCTACTTCAACGAACGCTTCGGGCGTTGTGATATGGAGCCCATCAATGACCGTACTGAGATGGGATCCGCCATGGCTTACATCATGAAATACATCGAGAAGTCCGGGGAGAAGATTGTTTATTCACGGGGACTACCCCAGTATTTCAAGTCCGATATTCTGGATGACGACGTGGTGTGTCCCATCGGAATGGAGGATCAGAAGCTCTTGCTTTTCGACAACTTCTCATGCTTCGAGGATGGGGTGTATGTCGGGGAGGTCAGCCCCGAGGTGATCAAGCAAATGAAGAAGGCTAACTGACGGCAGATCGTCGAGCCAACCCGGGTCCACAAAATCAATGTCCGCGCCGACGGGAAAAATGCGAAGGATCGCCAAGCGGCTCAGCGGCGACCTCGCATCCGTCGGCGCTTGATTTTTCCGTGTTGCGACGGTCGAGTTGTGGCAGGCGTGTGCTTGTCTCGGGCGAGCGCAGCGAGCCCGACTTGTATCAAGACAAGCACACGCCTAACAACCCTTACCCCACCGTAGCCCCACATTTACTGAGTAATTACCCCACATCATAAATAACTGTCCCCAACATAAAAAAAAGGGGAGTTTGTTGCTCCCCGAGAGGGTTTATTTTGTTAGTCCGTATATTGACACATTTCCTCTAATCGCTTCTTGTAATCCCTTTCCGCCTCCTCCCAATCCTTGAAATAATGCCCCCAAGCCCATGAGTATGAGCCATCAGCCTCTTTGGAGGTGTTCCGTGCGGTGATATACATTCCATCGCTCGCACGCTGAAACAAGCCAACATTTCGTTTCCCAAGGGAGTAAAAAGCGATACAGACCAGCTTCATGCCGCTGTTTTCAAATGCAAATCCAATTTCCATAATGATTTCCTTTCATGCGTAGTTTTCAAATTGGCAAAAGCGTGTGTACTGAAAAACAAAAGCGGGAGTCTTCCAGATGCTCCAGAGCTCCCGCGAAAGTGAATTTTGATGCTTGATAATGGCAGGAACACCGGCCAAGGCAAGCTGTAAGTAGGTCATGTGGACACAGCGGATGTCGATATCACTGCACTCGATGAAACAATGACGGGCATAATTGATGCCGTAATCGTTTTTGAGGGTGTCCAGTGCGGCGATCATCATGCCGCCACCTCCGCAACAGGGGTCACAGACGGTCAGGATCCCATCATCCTCCGCTTTCTGAACCGCATCGTCTCCAATGGCCGCTTTCGCCATGAACTGTGAGATGTGATACGGCGTGAAGTATTGACCCGCTTTGGAGTTGCCTTGATTGCACCGCATAAACAGCTCTCCGAGGTAATCGCTGAATTTGCCGTTATCGTAAACGACCGAGGACAGGAGCATATAGATCATGCCGAAAATATCCGCCAGAAGCTCACGCTCGCCAGGTTGATACTTGCCCATAATCTGCTTGTATCGCTCCTCACGCTGTTCCTGCTGTGTGAAGTCCACGGCGTTGGAAATGCTGATTGCTCCACACTCAAACACATCGGAAATGAGTTGGCTACGATCCACTTTGTAGGCGGCAGAGTCGATACGCTTGATGATATCGTTCACGGTGGGCACCTTGTAGGGACACAAATTGCGATCCGGCTGTTCCACACGAACAGGTTCTACAACCATTGGGACAGAAGGCTCCACGACGGGAGCCTCTGCTTCGCGGTCAATGACGATATCGAAGATAGACAACTGACCTTCCATGGTCTTTCTCATCTGACCACCTCATTCCGATCCGGCACGTAACGTCGTCCGCAAATCTCCACGGCCCGGTACGTTTTCCCATCCACGGTCACAGTAGTTTTCGTGGGCTGTCCCCTCTGCGCTGACTGTATATACAGATACTCGGGATGCTCCTTCGCCCGCTTCATGTTGCCATCCAGGAACGTGTCCCCGTTGGCAACTTCCAAGACCTTTACGCCCTTGTTGACAAGGTAGGAACTGAACTGCCAAAGCTTTTCAAAGCGGCCGTGCGAGTCCACGATGAAGCAGTAATCTTCCGCTGGGTGATAAGCGGTGATACGATAGTAATTAGCCATAATCTTGACCTCCTTCTTATGCGGCAATCTGTTTTAGTGTGCGATTGGCGTAAGGCAACCACACCTTGTTGACGTAATGCAGAACATCCTCTGCGGGCTTGGTGTTGTGGTCCGCGTAGCATTGCAAGACCTTCTTTTGGGACAATGAATACTCCACCGTAACCAGCGGCGTATCCTGGGTGTCCTTGGCTCGGATGAAGAATATGAGGGTTTCTTCGCGGATGAACTTCTGTTCGTAGCCCATACCGCCGACACAGTGATGCAACAACTCACCTTCGACTTTCAGATCGGCAGGGCTTCGTGCGATGATCGCCACAAAACCGCTTCGCTTATTGTGCTGCATGGGCAGATACTTTTCAGCCACCGACGCGAACTTCGCATACAACTCGGCCCGCTCCTCCTGATCCTTCAAGGCCTTGGCGGTCTTGTACTCGTCAATGCGGATATCGTGCCAGCGCATGAAGTCGTGCGGGTAACGGTTCTTGTCCACCGACATATCCAGGCCGAGGAAGGTGCAGGCTTTTAGATAGTCAAGATACACCCGAGCGCTGGTCTGTTGCTTTGCCACGTATTCAAAAAAGGGCTTATAATCACCGTCCAACATTTCGCGAATCGGCTTGAAGTCCCGTTCACGGCAGAATGTCTTTTTGACTTCCTCATACGCTTGTGTTTCAAGCAAAGAAGTTCCTCGGCGGTAGGCCGAAAGGATGGTGGATATGTAGAAGTATCGCCCAGCGAGCAGTTGGCGGTTATTCCAGAGCCACTTGCGGAAGCCTTTATCCTTGGCCGCCTTGGTTAAGATCTGCTTGCTGAAAACGTACTTTTGAAGTCCCATTTTCATCAGGTATTCAGCCTGCGGGTATTTTTCATAATTGCGGAGAAATTTGATAATGTCCGCTTCGTCATACAACTCCCAAGCGGAGTATTGGTATTCCGGGAATTTCGCCAAATACTCCTTGTTGACCACCGGTGCGTAGGGATCGAAACCGGAGTCATAGTACCAACCCCATTCATCATCCTCATACCACTTTTGCGTCCTATTCAGACCCTCGGCGTACCAACCGACGCTGTAACCGCCAATGTACGTAAAACACATATCTTTCACATAGCAACGCTCAGAGTGGACGCCGTGGACGGCGACTTGCTTATAGTGCCACTTCTTGTAGCGGTGACGAACAGCCACCGTGACCTTGACCAGCTCGCCGTCATTTTTGGTGAGATAGGAGTAAAAGCGGGTGTTTCCGTGGGGCTCGGGATAGCGGATGGCATCCCGCTTGCGAATCTTTTCAACGATATATTTCGGGATCGGCTTGATCTTTTCCATTTTCATGACATTTACCTCACTTCACAATTTCAACTTTTTGGTCGAGCAGCATATACAGCTTGTACATCAGCTCGGTATCGGCGTAGGGATCGGGAGCCTGTTCCGGCTCTATGATCTCGCCCGTGGTGGTGTCCACCTCAAAGCCTTCAACGGGCTGATATTTCGGCAACAACCGTTTCTCGGTTTCGCTTTCGACCACCACCGTGTCGGTGAACGCCCGTAGTTTCTCAATGTAGGCATCTGCCCGATGGTACGGAAATCCGATCATAGGCACACGTTCGGAAAGTCCGAAATCTCGGCTCACTACGGTCAGCTCCAAGGGCTTGGAAACGGTCTCGGCTGACTCTCCAAATATCTCGTAAAAGTCCCCGACACGCATAGCGATTACCGCCTCGGGATACTCATCCCGACACCCCTGATAGCGCGTGAATAGAGGCGAGATTACGGGCTTTTCAGGCTCTTTTACCTCCACGGCAGGCACTTCCTCTACCGCGGGTTCCTCGTCTTCTACAGGGCTTTCAGGAGCCTCCTCGTAGGTGTCTGAGGCCACCTCGTCCTCGCCATATTCGTCAGCCTCGGCGGTCTGTTCCGCCTCCATCTCCGGCTCGTCAAACAGGTCAAACATGGACATTTGCCCAGCCTTAGGTTGAGGCTGGGGAGCAGGAACAACGGGGGCTTCTGCCGTTGTAGACGGTTTCGGCGTGACTTTCGGTGTAGGCTTCGGCGGCTTGTACTCCGTCCCGTCCTCTTTATAGAGTGTCCCGAGGATGCTGTCTTCCTCAAAGTAGTGGATCGCCCACCCGAACACGATATCGCTGTGCAGACAGGCACTTGTCGCACCCTTGGCGGCTTGCTTGCGAGCTTCTTCGGTAGCGTATTTCATAAAGCCTGCCAAGGTTTTCTTTGAAATCAGCTTCTTGCCGTCCTTTTCGACTTGCACGCCATTGTTGATCTTGTCAGCCAGTACCTCGCTGGCGTTCTGTTCAAGGTATTCCTTCAATACCTTTTCTTCGGTTGTCGTTGCGGTGAGATTCAACGTCATATTTCATTCCTCCTTGTAATTTATTTTGGTATATAAAAGAAAAAGGACCCCTTATCAAAAGGGATCCTCATGCCAGATACCGTCCCGCACCTCGGAGTGCTTGATGGGGATGATGACCCACTTGGGGCTATTCAGGATATGTCCATCATCTCTTGCTCTGGGCGGAAAGCGAATGTATCCGGCTTTCGCCTTGACCGCTTGCCTGTAGGTGTAGGTTTTGAAATGGCTCGTATAGTCTTTTGAGCCGTCTTCTTTGTAGCAGACCTTGTAGCCATACGGGTTGTTCATTACAGCTTTCATGTCACACCCCATATAGACGACTTGCCAAACGGGGCAACGCTGAGTAAAAGTTATTCTGCATGATGGTGGTATGCAACTGCCGATCATGGGCGAAATAGTTGCGATCAGCAAACTCATAACCCTTCTTGGTCAACCGCTTCAGCTCGTAGTGATCCGAGCCGTCGTGATGGTAGCCATCGATGTAGAAGTGACCGTCCTGCTCGTAGAGCTTGACCTTATCCAAGTGCTTGATACAGGTCAGCAGATCGTCGGTGCTGTTAATGAACTTGCCGCCTTGCGCGGGGCCGCACCATCTGCCGCACGTTCCTGTCAAGAGGTAGCAATCCTCCTTGAACACACGCCCGAGGTCGTGAAGCAGCTCCCGCCAGTCGGCGTTGTTCTGTTCGCTGATCTCATCGTAGACCCAGTTATCCGGCACATCATCGGCTGTTTCCCAGCCGTTGTCCTCGCCGTGGAGGTCGAATAAGTAGGAACGGATTTCATCGTAGGCTTCATAATCGGCTGTATCATCGTAGAAAACGTAGGATTTCATGTTGCACCTCCTCAGTCCTCAAATTCTTCCTGCAAGGCGCTCAGCACCTCGCCTTCAATGTCGATATTGTCCAGCTGCTCGTCGATCAGGTCAGCGACAAGACTCGTTACCAGCGGCCCTATGTCCACGTCTCGGATGCGCTGGGTGATCTTTTGGGTGATCAGCTCTTCCAGGTCGATTTCGTCCATCGCCTCGCTGATGGCTTCTTCAAAATCGTAATGACGGATGGCACTCTTGATCTGATCGCGGATATCGTTCTTGATGCTCATGTTTTAATCCTCCTCAATGATGCCGTACGTATCGTCGGCGTAATATGCGTTTGCGAACCAGTTGAAAATGGCGGTACATTTCACGCCTTTGTAGTCCACGATATACACCACCTGCTGACCGTCCTGCTTACTGTCGAGAACGGTGATTTCATCCATAGCTCCGTCAAGGGAATGGATATGGGCTTGGGTCTTAAAGCTCGTCATGATTGGTGTCCTCCCTATCGTCGCAGTAATCAACCAAGTCAAAGGTCAGAGTCAGTGCCGTGGGCGTTTCCAACGTACCCATGCTGTAGTCGTAATCGTAGTAGTCTGCCGGGGAGCTGTGGATTGCCTCCAGGATGTGCAACGCCAGATACAGGTGATCCTCCTGAATCATGTGGATGGCAAAATCTTTCAGACTCTCATAGGTGGTAATGAGATCGGTCTGCTCGGATAGCTTTTCACAAGCATCATTGAACGTCATGGTATAGAGTTCTTGAACCTTCATTTCGTGTATTCCTCCAAGTATTTTTTGTACTGTGTATCCTGCTCCAAGACCTGCATGATCTCGGGCATCATTTCTTCTTTTGACCTGCCCACGCAGCAAAGCATGAGCAGGTTGGTGTTGGAGCCAAAGAGCCGGCGGAAGGCATAGTCACAAATCTTGGCTATGTCGTCGTCCTTATGCTCGCTGGTCTGATTGATACAGCAGATAGCCGTCAGTATGGCTTGTACTTCCTTGGTGTTTTTCATGATCTCACCTCCGAATCTCGATCAAGCCCTCGGAGTATTCTTCAATACCGTCGTACTTGAAAGACTCGCCGTAGGCCTCAAAATCAAAAAAGTCCAACAGACTGTCGGGTATCTCATACCCGCAGTTGTTGAACATCTCACGACCGTAATCGTCCCAGTCGTAGTTCTTGTAGATGTAGATATCATCGTCCCAGTCCGCGCCATATTTGTCAACGAGTTCTTCAAACTCACGGAAGCCCCGCACTTCCAGGAACGCCATGAGGGTATCATACTTGCCGGAATCGTCCAGCACTTCGGCTTCATGTAAAATATCAAACAGCCGTTGCGGATGCATATAATCCCAGTTGGTCGCGTCGGACGGGAAGTTGTCGATGTCTTGAATGAACAACTCCTCGTCGATACCATCCAGCTCGAAGCCCTGATTGCTCAGGGCCTCTTCAATCTCATCCCACGAATCATAGTCCGCGAGATCCATCCATCGGGAGCCAAGGGCTCGCTCATTGCACTCGTTGTAAGAGCCCCAAGAGCCGATAACGATTCTGATTTCATTGCTGTAAGTATTAGTCATTGTTATTTCCTCCTTCGATGGCGCGTTTTTCGCTGATCATGTCCTCGACCTCTTCCCAGAGAGCGAGAAGGTCGATCACGGGCTTATTATTGGTTTCCTGACGGATATC
>JAZSFA010000073.1:0-5054 GCA_045531965.1 Eubacteriales bacterium | reverse complement strand
TTGATTCAAACCGCAACCGCATTCGGTATTTCCGTAGAAGCAGTCGGACAAATGCCCAAACAGAAAGCAGTAGAAAAACTCTTCCTCGAAGCAGCAACCGAAGCGCTGACCAATGCGGTACGTCATGCAGATGCCAAAGCTTTACATATCCGTCTTACCGAAACAGATACCGATTATCAGGTCTGCTTCCGCAATGACGGTAAGATCCCTGGAAATGCAATTACAGAAGGCGGCGGACTCGGTTCTCTGCGGCGTAAAGCAGAGACTGCCGGAGGCAGTATGCAGATTGACTGTCAGCCCGATTACAGCCTTACCATTTCCATGCCAAAAGGAGGGACTGAACGCATATGACACGAGTTCTGATTGTGGAAGACGCTCCTATGGATCGACAGCTTTTGGAGTTATATGTCAAACAAAGCGGTCAATATGAGCTGGTTCCCTCCGTAGAAAGTGCGGCGTTTGCGGAATTCTGCTGTCGGACAACCAGAGTAGATCTGATCTTGATGGATGTCTGCACTTCGCTGTACGCCAACGGAATTGATGCAGCCGAAAAGATCAAGCAAAATTTCCCGCAGACCAAAATAATCATTATCACCGGTCAGCCGGAATGCAGCTTCATTGAACGCGCACGAAAAGCCGGGGTGGACAGCTTTTGGTATAAAACCGAAACGGCGGAGAGCATCCTCAACGTTATGGAGCGAACGCTTGCGGGAGAAAGTATTTATCCGGAATCCACACCGCCGCTGCAGTTCGGATACATCACCAGCGATGAATTGACGGCTCGTGAGCTTGAGGTTCTTCGTGAGGTCGTAGCCGGTGAAAGTGATGCGGCAATTGCGGAAAAATTGTATATGTCTCTGCGAACAGTAAAAGGTCATATACAGTCCATGCGTGATAAAACCGGATTTCGAAATCGAACGGAACTTGCCGTTCGTGCCAGAGACTGCGGACTAATCATTGTTGATAAGGAAACAGAATAATCCGCGATATTTCAAGAAGTACTGTCAAATCGACGGTACTTCTTTTATTTATGCACGAAAGTACGATGTGGATAACCTGCCGGAATGATAAAATATATATAAGAATTAGAGAGGAGCTTCTTCAGAGAGGAGGAGTACATGTGAAGAAAGTTCTTATCAGTATCAAAAACGAGCTACTGTCAACAGCGGTTATCAAGACCTTGAAGGATTGCGGAGAGTTTTTGCCGTGTCAAGTGACTCCTGAGGTCAGCACAAATACTTCCGACAAGTCCGCGCTGTCGGATGTAGATATTTTATTGATGGAAATATCCTATCTTCCGGGAGCAACCATAGAAGGTCGGCTGAAAGAAATCAAACAGCTTCGCAAAAATGAGCCGGAATGTAAGATTGTAGCATTTTGTGATGACACTGCCGCTCCCGAACTTGCCCATAAAGTCACACAGTTAAAAAAGGATCGCCTGATCGACGGTTTTCTCTACACCTCCGTTACGGCAAGCTATCTGATGTCAACACTTGCGTCGCTGTAAGTGAAGCCCCAAATATATAAAATGCAGATTCATATCTCAAGGAGGTAAAAATTAACATGACTATAACCAAAACACAACTTGCTATCATCATTACTGTGCTTGTGTTGGTGCTGATTGCGTCTGTCGCCACTACCGTTTGGGTGGTTTTCTTCCGTGATGACGGAGGCACTCCCATTACACCCGATTATCCACCTCAAGGCACAGAGCAAAATCAAAAACCACTGGAAGGAGACGATAGCGATAAAATAGAAAGCCCGGAGGGTGGAGGAGCTATCAACGTAACCTATCAAACAAGCGTGAAGGTCGATCTCTCGGAGAACAAGGTGACCTTACTGTACGCAAATCCGCAGGCATCCAATCAAAATGTAGCCATCCTGATCATGATTGGTGATCTCGTTGTTGCCAAATCCGATTTGATCACGCCCGGACACGGCGTGGATACGCTGACTCTGGAGAAGCAGGCAAAGGAGCGACTGATGGTCGGAGGCTACGACGGCGAGCTTGTCGTCAGAGCCTACGATCCTGAAACAAACGAAAAAGCCATGGTTGATGCCAAGGGCAAGGTCAAAATCACCATTGTTGAATAGCCGAAGGGCATTTCATAAAAAACTCAGAAAGGAGAAACCACTATGAAAAGAATTCTTTTTCTCGCGCTCGTCATAACTCTGATGATGAGCCTCTCCGTCACCGTTTTTGCGGAAAACTCCGTTACCTCTGATAGCGGTACAACAATCGACATTTCCGCAACCTTCAAGGCAGGTTCAACTGCCGAGGATGTGATCTCGGTCGACATCGCTTGGGGGGCAATGGAATTTGAGTTCTCTGAAGGCGTGGATGGCGTATGGGATCCCTCAACACATCAGTACATGGGAGCTGCGGAAAGCTCTTGGTCTGCAAGCGGAAACGAGATCACCGTTACCAACCATTCCAACGTAGCGATCAAGGCGACCTTCACTTATACGGGGGAAGTTGAGACAGTTTACGGCACCTTCACGAACGATGGCGTGCTCGCACTTGCTACCGCAGTCGGTACCGCAAGAGACGCTGCCCCTTCAGACTCTGTTGCACTGACCTTGGGCGGTAGTCTGACCGCAGATACTGCTGGCAAGGTTGGTACGGTTACTATAACCATTGCAAAGCAGTAAGTTAATTTTACAGAAAGGAACTACTTACCATGAAGAAATTGTTTTCGCTTCTTCTTGCAATCATGATGATTGCAACAATAGCGCTTCCCGTCTTTGCGGAGGAATCCGTTGACGCCAACGGTGGTTCGGCAAACGTCAATGTCAACGGTGTCGTTCAGTACACGGGCAGCAGCGAGACCCAGACTATTTCGGTTGACGTTGCTTGGGAGGATATGACCTTCACCTATGTAGAGGGCGTTCATTTCGGTTGGAATCCCGAGAATCATGAGTATGCCGGTGCCTATGACGGCTATTGGGAGAACGATCGCGCCGACATCACCGTAACCAACCACTCCAATACCGAAGTCAATGCCACCCTTTCCTTTGAGAGTGGGGTTGACACCGTGGGTGGCGCATTCACCGAAGGCAGCGGCACCATGGACGACGGCGTTCTGGAGCTTGCTTCCGCGGTGGACACGGAGGTTGAGGAAGCACCCACTGCCACCGCCACCTTTAACATCAGCGGCAGCATCAGCGTAAGTGCAGACGTTGTCGGTGAGATCACCGTTCTCATTGAATCGGCGTATTACGTTCCCGTGCCTGAGATCACGGCATTCGGCTTCGAGGCAACCGGTTACCTTGGGGTCGGCATTGACAGTTTGGGCAGGATCACATACGCCGCCACCATCCCCGGAAATATGCCGGATTCGTACAAGATCAAGCCCCCTGTCATCCTGGTTGGTGAAAATATGAATTATGCAACCGGCGATGATTGTCAGATCGCGTTGCTCACTTCGAATGGACTCGTAGTAACCTCCTGCGTTGTCAATGCCGAAAGCGCTACCTATGACGTTGAAAAGGGTTGCTGGACAACAAAAAATCTGGAACTGCCTAAAAACGCAGGTACATACAAACTGGCTTACTCCAACGACGGCGGTGAGACCTGGACCCAAATCGGACACGTATTGACAATTGAAATTTCCGCCACCTGATTCGGTCTGTTAAATTCATAGAAAGGAACTGCATATTATGAAGAAACTATTTGCGTTTTTTCTTGCGGTCTTCATGATCGCGTCAATGTCGGTCACCGTTTTTGCGGAAGCGAATGTTGGTGAGCACGGCGAATCTGCTACCATAGTCGTTGGCGGTGATTTCCAGCCAACGGGCGCCATTTATAAGACCATCTCGGTTGATATCGAGTGGGATGATATGACCTTTGCTTATATCAAGACATCCTCCGGCGAATGGGATCCCGGTAGTCACGAATATGTGGGCGGCGTAGAAGGTGCATGGAGTGAAGAGACACGCACCATTACCGTAACCAACCATTCGGATACAGAACTCACAGCCACCCTTTCCTTTGAGCAGCTGGTTGACATTACGGGTGTATTTACCTCGACAGGCGAAATGTCAAGCCTTCTGGAGCTTGACAGCGCGGTCGGTACTTCTCGTGACGAAGCCCCCTCCGCTTCCGAGGAATTCGGTATCATCGGAGGTGAACCTCTGGAGGAAAACACCTCAATCGGTATAATCACCGTTTATATTGATGCTCCCGAGGGTACAGTTACCGAAGGCCCGATGATTACGGCTGCTTCTCTCTCCGGCGATGAAGACACGGTGGAGGATCTCGGTTCCGGACGCTATAGGGTTGTTTACACCAATACATGGTCTGATAACGAGGTAGGAGTAACCCTGTCGGGTGCGAATCTGGATATGATGGAGGGACAGGAAAACTACTATATTGGCTTCCTGACCTCCGATGGAGAAGTTCATCATTCTGAAAGCTTAAGTGATTTCGTCTACAACGAGGCCGAGGACTGTCTGACGGGCAATGTTGCGTTTACATTCTGTGACGAGGACCTGATCGTTGCATATTCCGCCGATGAAGGCGCAACATGGACAAGACTTTCCCAGCGTGTTGAGTGTTACATGAATGTTACCATCGCCGGCGTAGGTCTCAACGGTAACAAGGTAACGTTTGATGAAGACACCACAACGTATAGGATCCGGTATAATGCTGCCAAACATAATACAACATTGGAGTTCTATGCCTACGGCTCCTATATTCAATACATACCTAAGACCGTCACTGTTGCATTGAAGAAATCCGATGGGACAATTGTAGACCAGGTACGTTTGTGGGCCGCTCATTATGATAGTGGCGCCTTGTGCGACAAGATTTACCACCCGAACGTCGTCGAGGATGAAACGCTTTCCCTTGTGTACTATTACGACGGCAAGTGGGTCGATACGGGCAAGAAGGTCGTTTACGAAGTTTATTATTCTATTTCCGACTATAGCTAATTGATCTGCGAAAGCATGAAATCCCCGCGGAGGGGCTGATCTCAGCCCCTCCCCCCAAACCGTATTTCATATGGGCGCACCAAAAGAGTTTGATGCCTCCATATGAGATACCGTTTACG
>JAZSFA010000033.1:0-3731 GCA_045531965.1 Eubacteriales bacterium | reverse complement strand
TCGCCTGTGTGGGTCAAAGTGATGCTCTTGAATTCGTTTTCAAACTTGAACTTCCAAATGTTATTCGTCAAATCCGGCGCAGGTACGTTGCTTTCGTTCATCTGTCCGCAGTTGAGGATTAAATCACAACCGCCTACGTTATATCCGACTTGATTAAAAATAGCCCCCAACTCATTTACTTCTGTAATTACAGAACCAAATGTGATTGTTCGTAAGTATAGTGTACCATAAAAAGCTTGATCTGCTAAATTCGTTACTTTGGGAAGTGTGATGCTGTTAAGGGCGCGTGCAGAATGAAACTCTTGATCAAAGATTTCCGTTACATTGGGAAGAATCAAATCAATCTTGCCGTTATAAGACTCATCTTTTGACAAACGATAAATTGCTTCACCAATAGCAGTGATGGTCAACGAGTCCACATCAATCATAGCCGGATTGCTGCCGGTTACGATAATCGTGGTGATTCCGCTATCCACATAAGCTTTGAGCTGATCCACCAAGGCATTGATATCTTCTTCGGTAGCTTCTGTTTTGCCGCCCAAGGTGCCGTCGATGGTAACGGTGTTGCCGCTTACTGTAAACCAACCATCTTCATCATCCGCAGTCGCTTCCTCGCCGACGCAGCCGCTCAGGTCAGCACCTTCAACGGAGCAGACAGCACATTCACTGTTCACGCTGCCGTCAGCGCACTTGGTCTCGCAGATGCAGACAGGGTCGGGCTCCTCAGAGAGTTCTTCCTCATGGGATTCTTCGCACACATAGCCGCAGGGAACTTCTGCTGCCGCCTCCACATAGCCGCAGAGCGCGTCATGGGCATGGGCGCAGGCTTCCGCGCATTCTTCCCCACATTCGTGGGTGCAGGGAGAACCCTCCACAGCAGGGGCATAGCCGCAGTCTGCGGTATGCTCTGTGTGGTGGTCACACAGGTTGTCACCCTCCGCCGCAAACACCGCGGTGGGCAGCATTCCTGCCACCATTGCGATGGCAAGAAGCATACTTAAAATACGTTTTTTCATAATTGGTTCCTCCTTGGGGAATCAAATAATTTACTGTTTCAATTCAGCATTACAGCTTAACCGATCGCTTGCTTTCTTTTGAGCAAATCGAAAAGCGCTTGCTCTGTGGTTTGGTCTACATACGCTCTGAATTTCTTTAGGGTGTCCATGCCAAGCGCCTTGTAGTTCATAGCCAGTACTTTCCTGATTTTCTCATCCCGCAGCTCTTTGGGAACGTTGTAGATGGAAAGAATCGTTCTGAGCGCGCCGCCTACGCGGATCTCCAGCGGCGCGGAGTTGGACGTGGTGAAAAATACGGCATACTCGATGCCGGAAACCAGGGATTCTGCTTCGGAGAAATAATCATCCGGCCAGTCGGGGCAGTATTCCTTGAATACTTCCTTTGCTCTTTCCTTATCGTTCCTGCGAATCAGATCCATACAAATCTCACTTCGATAAGTGGAGAGGAAGAAATCTTTTGCCACTTCATCCTGTTCACAGGCAGAAGCAATGGTTAGCAGTTCCAGGCATATCGCCATTACCGAGCTATAGCCGTCTTGCGCTTCCTCCTCCATCAAACGCCACTGGTACTTGCAGAGCATTTCCACCAGCTCCGCCAGCATATGCTCCTTTGTGGGAAAATGGAAGGTCATATTGCCGGGACTCATATTCAATTTCTTGCACATAGAGTGTACCGTCGTTTTGGTATAACCGTCATTCAAAAAACAGTTTGCCGCAACCCGAACAATCTCGCTGCGCGTAAGCTCTTTTCTGTCTACTCGTATCACGATCGTGATGCCTCCCATCTCTCCCGGACCGTCGAAATCCGTTATCCTTATCGTTCACAAACTCATTATAGTATATGTACTACGAAAATGCAATCCTTTTTTGGATAATTTTTCTTCCATCCCCAAAATGCTATTCTTGATGGAAAAAGCCTTGCAAATCAAGGGTTTTCAAAAGAAAAAGGACACCCATCTTGATACGCTTGGTATCAAAACAGGTGTCCAATTATGGTGCGAAATGAATTAACAACATACAAGGGCGCGCAAGCCAAAATAAACAGAACCTTTGAGGGCATTAGAGTTCCACCGTCACGTTTTTGTCGGATGCCAAAGAGAAATCCACATTCTTTTTGAACGTCTTGCCGTTTGTGTGTATCTCCAACTCGTAATGACCGTAAAAACCTCTGAAAGAAATGGTGCCATTATTGGTCTTTTCAAGTCCGTTGGTAGTCCACTCGTGGTTGATCAGACGGTCGAGCGTTTTATAAACTGCTTTGGGACAACCGTTACGACACAAGCCTCCGTCAGGTAGGTTTTCCGCCATAGCATTGCGTTCTTTGCTACAAAGAATACCATTGTCGTCCAGGTTCCACCAGAAAATGCCGTTCGTTGCCTTGTGGGAAAACCAAATGGTGTAGAGCTGCTCAACGGCTTGCGCCTGCAGTTGCTCGTCATCACAGGATAAACCGATCTCGGACAGAACCAACGGTTTGCCAAGTACCGCATAGGCATCAAGTATACCGTACAAGCGGCGTGCGTCAAAGAGATTTTTGTATGCCGCAGAGTCAGAAATGTGGCATTGAAAACCGATACGATCAATACGAACACCTTTGGCAAGCAGCTCTTTTATGTATTGATAGTAACCGCTGTAAACGCCACGAAAATCACAGAAGGCGGCACCGGTTGCTTCATTCAGAATCAACTCGTTGGCGGGAAAATACTTTTCTGCCAGCGCAAATATCCGCTCAACATACCCCTCGGGCGGAGCAATCATTTTGTAGTTGTCACCGCGGTGCTCATGGCACATATCCCATATACGGGAAGGTTCGTTTACACAGTCGAACACGGGAATGTCATCAGTGAAGCGTTCGGAAATCTCTTGAAAACGCTTTTCAATCAAAGGAAACAGTGTTTCGAAATCTTCCGGAAGCCAACGGGGAATGAACTCGTGCCAAAACAACGGATGGCCCTTGGTGGTGATCCCGTTTTGTTTGCAATATTCAATTACACGTGCTGCAGGCGGACGACGATACACGTCGTTGGGGGCGTCGGCATCATAGCGAAGAACACCCTGTTTGGGTTCGGTGCCCTCCCAATACAGCGGCACCACCGCCGTGTTAAAAAGTTTTTTCCAAAGCGACAGATATTGCTCATTGGTTTCGGCGGACTCGTATTGATCCAGCATAAAAATGTTGCATCCGAAATCATAGTCGTGACGCTTCAGCCGAAATGAAATCTCGGCATCATCCACGGCTTGTCCGTCATGCATCAAGGTAATAAAAAAGGTGCCTTTTCTGTTTTGCTCAATTTCTTTGGGCGCACGGTCTGAATAGTAATCCTTGCTAAGCTTCAATAATTCCTGTATTGCCATAAAATCACACCTTCCCCTTTGTTTTTTTAATTATAGGGCAGAAAAGTGCACTATGCAAGTAAAAATATCAAAGTGCTGTTCAAGAGTGCGGCCAGGAAAATCGTCAAAAAAATTAGTTCCTAACTTTTTTGTGTAAATATCCCCCAGCTATTGCAGAATACTGTGGATACTGATCTTATAGGGTTGTCGTTTAACAACTAAACTGTATAAGAATTTACTTTGAAGCAACAGAACCGCCTGTCTTCCAATTCGGAAACCAGGCGGTTCTATTTTATGGAACGATTATTCTTCAATCAGGGACATCGCGATTTGCTCGGGGGTGATGGGCAGTTCCCGGAACCATTTGCCGGTTGCCCGGTA
>JAZSFA010000029.1:0-10937 GCA_045531965.1 Eubacteriales bacterium | reverse complement strand
CTTCAAAAACCTTTAAAAAGAATCATTATTTAAAGGTTCTTGGAGGGGGTCTGGGGGGCACTTCTTTCAAGAAGGGCCCTCCCAGGCGTACTCCTAAATAACAATTTATCTGTTAATCATTTCAATTCTTTCTTATTGAACACCCACGCGCCGCCGAGGGTAGTCACGATAATGAAGGCTACCGAATAGACAGGCAGATGGATCATGTCTCGGGTCTCGTTGTAGGCCGAGGTCTGCTCTATCTGGCAGGCGGGCAGGAAGTCGTAGGCAAATTCCAGCGCGGTTCGGGCAGCACCGCCGACGTAAGCCTGGCTTTCCATCATCCGCCCGGTCTCCACGAAATCGTCAAGCTCTTCCGAGAACACCACCTCGGTCACGTACTGAGGGGACTCCAAAGTCTCGCGCAAAGGGGTGGGGATCCATGCCAGCACGAAGGCCAGCAGCAGGACGATAACGGCGCAGGCGGCGCGGTTCTGTACCGACATGGCGATCAGAACGAACAGCGCGGTAAAGGCCAGCAGTGCCAGCAGATCGCACAGCACGGGCAAGATAAAGGCTTTAGCGGGCAACTCAAAGCCGCCCATCAGGGGCGCGCCGACGGCCAAACCTATCACCAACATGGGCACGAAGAACAGGATGGCGGCGGCAGCCGAGCAAACGATCAGATTGGCAAGGTAGATCTTAGATCGGGTGTGACCCGTGACGATCTTGTTGCGGATGGTCTTATCGCCGTATTCACGTCCGATATAGAACGCGGTGATCACGGCGACGATCAGCGAGAGGATCAGCGTATCGGGCTCCAGGGTGTGGTCGGCCTTGATGACCTGATCCGTAAAAACGCCTTTATAGTAGAAATTATTCAGCACGCCCAAGAGATGATGGGCGCATGCCACGGCGAGACCAGTCCAAAAGGTCTTGCTTCGCCACAGGCGGCGAAAATTCGCATTCAACAGCTTCGTCATGCAAGCTCACCTCCCCCCACCAGATTGACGTAGTAGCTCTCAAGGGATTCGTCCTTCTCGGTCATCGAAATCACGTCGCACTTCTCCTCTGCCAAAGCGAGAGCCAGCTCGGTAACGTTGATCTTGGCGTAGATATCGGCTTCTTTGTCGGAAATAATCTTATATTCGATGCCTTTCTTATCCAGCACACGTGCCAGCGCGCCCGTGTCGGTGACCTCCACTCTCATGCACTTGCGGCAGGCAGCCTCCAGATCAGCCGCGCTGATCTCTCGGAGCATCTTGCCGCCGTCGATGAAACCGTAATGGGTGGCCAGGCGGGACAGCTCGTCGAGGATGTGGCTGGAGATCAGGATGGTGATGCCGTGCTCGCGGTTAAGCTTGAGCAAGAGCTCGCGGATCTCGATAATCCCCTGGGGATCGAGACCGTTGACAGGCTCATCCAACACCAGAAAATCGGGATCCCCCGCCAAGGCGATGGCGATACCCAATCTCTGCTTCATACCGAGGGAGAAATTGCGAGCCTTTTTGTTACCCGTGTTCTCCAAGCCCACGAGACGGAGCAGGTCGGGGATGGAATCAAAGGAAGGAAGTCCCAGCACAAGGTATTGCTGCTTGAGATTTTCTTCTGCGGTCATGTTGAGGTAGATGGCGGGGGTCTCCACCACGGCACCCATGCGTTGACGGGATTTCTGAATATCACGGCTTCCGCAGTCTCTGCCGTAGAGGGTGTAACTGCCGTGGGTAGGTGTCTGCAATCCGCAGATAAGGCGGATGAGGGTGGTCTTACCCGCGCCGTTACGTCCCACGAAGCCGTAGATGGCTCCCTTGGGGACGTTCATGTTAAAATTGTTCAGGGCATTGAAGTGACCGTAGGTCTTGGTCAGCCCGTGGGTTGTCAATACATATTCCATAAAGTCATTGTCTCCTTTCGAGAGACCCTTTGCTGTGTGGTCTCTTGCTTTGTGCCCTTATTGTAGCACACAAAGGTAAAGACAGCGGTCAAGAGAATGGTCAAGAAATGGTAAAGATCATGTTTTTTGAAAAGGTAATTTGTTGTTTGCGGGAGTACGACGGGAGGAACCTTCTTGAAAGAAGGTTCCCCCGGACCCCCTCCAAGAACCTTTAAATAATGATTCTTTTTAAAGGTTTTTGAAGGGTTCCAAGGGAAACTTTTTGCAAAAAGTTTCCCTTGGCCGTACTCCCGTATACAACAATTTATATCACCTTAAATCCAATACCCCACACGGCCTCCACGTAGTCGCGGCTGCCAGCGTCGCGGAGCTTTTTACGCAGATTGCTGACGTGTTGCTTGAGGGAGCTTTCGGTGCAATCGGGGGTGTCCTCAAAGATGGTGTCAAGAATCACCGACTTGGAGACCACCTGCCCCGCACTCTGCATAAGCCGCTTCAGGATGGCGTATTCGGTGCGGGTCAGACGCACGGCACTTCCCTGCACCGTCACCTCGTGGGAGACGGTATTGAGACGCAGATCACCCGACACGAGGGTGGTCTTGTTCTCAACTGCCGTCTGCTTGCGGAGCTGAACGGCGATGCGCGCCAAAAGCTCGGCGGTATCAAAGGGCTTGGTGATATAATCGGCGGCACCGCTCATAAGCAGTCCCACCTTGTCGGTCACGTCGGCCTTCGCGCTGACCACGATGACGGGAATACCCTGGATTTTGGGCAACACCTCTTCCCCCGAAAGCCCCGGGAGCATCAAGTCAAGGAGAACGAGGTCGGGATACTCGTGGGACAAAAGATACAAGGCCTCGGTACCCGAATAGGCGCGCAGGGTGGCGTAGCCCTCGGCTTTCAAGAGTTCTTCTATCATATTACCAATATGGATGTCGTCATCGATGATGGCTATGGTCTTCATGTGCGCCTCCGTGGTGTTTTTTCTATTATAACATATTTTTCGCAAGATGGCAAGAGGGGGATAAAAAAGGATGACCCACAAGCGTGAGCCATCCTTATTTTTTGAATGATTAAATCAGAACAGACCCGAGATCTTGCCGTCCTCATCCACGTCGATCTTCAGCGCGGCGGGAGCCTTGGGCAGGCCGGGCATGGTCATGATATCACCCGTCAGCGCCACGATAAAGCCTGCGCCTGCGGAGACCTTGACATTGCGAACGGTGACGGTGAAGCCCTCGGGGGCGCCCAGCTTGGTCATGTCGTCCGAGAAGCTATACTGGGTCTTGGCCATGCAGACGGGCACCTTGTCGTAACCCAGAGCGGTGAGTCTGGCGATCTCCTTCTTGGCGGCGGGGGTGAAGTTCACGGCGTCGCCGCGGTAGACGCGGCGGACGATGGCCTCGATCTTCTCCTCGATGGTGCCGTCCAGCTCGTAGCTGAAGGAGAAATCGTTGGGCTGCTCGCAGAGGCGGACCACCTCCTCGGCCAGAGCCATACCGCCCTTGCCGCCCTCGGCCCAGACAGTGGAGAGGACCACGTTAACACCCAAAGCCTTGCACTTCTCAATGACCAGCTCGATCTCGGCATCGGTGTCGGTTGGGAAACGGTTGACAGCCACCACGCAGGGGAGCTTATAGACGTCCTTGATGTTGGACACGTGGCGGAGCAGGTTGGGGATACCGGCCTCCAGAGCCACGAGGTTCTCATTACCCAGCTCGGTCTTGGCCATGCCGCCGTGCATCTTCAAAGCGCGGACGGTAGCGACCATGACCACGGCGTCGGGGTGAAGTCCTGCCATGCGGCACTTGATGTCGAGGAACTTCTCGGCACCCAAGTCGGCACCGAAGCCTGCCTCGGTCACGGCGTAGTCACCCAGCTTCATGGCCATCTTGGTGGCGATGACGGAATTACAGCCGTGGGCGATGTTGGCGAAGGGACCGCCGTGAACAAAGGCGGGGGTGCCCTCAAGGGTCTGTACAAGATTGGGCTTCAAGGCATCCTTCAGGAGAGCGGCCATGGCACCCACGGCACCCAAGTCTCCTGCGGTGACGGGCTTCTCGTCGTAGGTGTAGCCCACCACGATGCGGGACAGACGCTCCTTCAGATCGGTGATGGTGGGGGCGAGGCAGAACACGGCCATGATCTCGGAGGCCACGGTGATATCGTAGCCGTCCTCACGGGGCACGCCGTTGACGCGACCGCCCAGGCCGTCGGTGACGAAGCGGAGTTGGCGGTCATTCATGTCCACGCAACGCTTCCAGGTGATGCGGCGGGGGTCGATGTTGAGCTGATTTCCCTGGTAGATGTGGTTGTCCAGCATGGCGGCCAGGAGGTTATTGGCGGCACCGATGGCGTGGAAGTCACCTGTGAAGTGGGGGTTGATGTCCTCCATGGGGACGACCTGGGCATAGCCGCCGCCGGCTGCACCGCCCTTGACGCCAAACACGGGGCCCAAAGAAGGCTCGCGAAGGGCGACCACCACGTTCTTGCCGATGCGCTTCAGACCGTCGGAGAGACCGATGGTGGTAGTGGTCTTACCCTCGCCTGCGGGGGTGGGGGTGATGGCGGTAACCAGGATCAGCTTGCCGTTCTGACGGTCGGAATCCTTCAGCAGAGCGTAATCGACCTTTGCCTTGTAGCGGCCGTACTGCTCCATGTATTTGTCGTCCACACCGGCGATCTTGGCGATCTCGGTAATGGGCTGCATGGGGGTAGCTTGTGCAATTTCAATGTCGGATAAATAGGCCATGGTGGTAGTCTCCTTTATCTTTCGTATTTGATTTTGTGTGGTGGGGGGAGGGGCTTGCTCCTCCCGTTTTCTAAGGATCTATTGAATGATAATTTTGTAGGGGCGAACAGCGTTCGCCCGTTGATTCTCGGGGGTCTCGCGGGCGAACAGTGTTCGCCCCTACATTTTATTCTTCAGGTCGTGGATTGTTGGGTAGAGGGTTTCCGTTTTCATCTCGGTTGATAGGCATAGCTTTCAAATGAAAATGAATACTTTTACAAGGGCAAACAAAATCCATTTTATACTTATCTTTGGATCCCCTGTAGGTGAAATCGCCTCCGCACCGAATCACTTCACACCAGGTATATACCTGTGTCATGACTCTGGGGCACATCCCCGCAGGACATTCGTAAGAAAAAGTGAATATATCTCCCTTTTCCAAACCAAGCCTGCAATCAGTCGCTTTTCCGTCAATGGCGGTCAGTTCAAACTCCCAATCTTCAGTAACCCATTTTCTCATAGTATACCTTCTATAAACCGTTTTTTGCAGGGCGGCGTATCGCTTCCCGTTTCCTTGGAATCTGTTGAGTGACAATTACGTAGGGGCCAACTGCGTTCGCCCGTTTGTTTTCGGGGTCTTGCGGGCGAACGCAGTTCGCCCCTACGGTATACGGTGTTTGGCAGTCTTCGTAGGGGAGGCGTTTCGCCTCCCGTTTTCTTGGGATCTTCGGATATGCGGCGGGAGCAAGCCCCCGCCCTACGACATATCGCGGGGTATCGCGATCTCCGTAGGGGCGACCTGCGGTCGCCCGTTTATTTTCGGAGCTTCACGGGCGAACAAAGTTCGCCCCTACGGTTTTGGGGCGAATTACCCCTTAAAATACTTCACAGCCGACTCGAACAGCTGCATATCGTACTCGCCGATGACGTTGCGGTAGAGGTTCTTGCCGATACGCTCGGAGTGACCCATCTTACCCAGCACACGGCCGTCGGGGGAGGTGATGCCCTCGATGGCGCAGACCGAGCCGTTGGGGTTGAAGGCGGTGTCCATGGAGGGATTACCGCTGAGATCAACGTACTGGGTGGCGATCTGACCGTTCTCAGCCAGTTTCTTTACCAATTCATCGGAGCAGAGGAAGCGGCCCTCGCCGTGGGAGATCGGCACGGTGTAGATGTCACCCACCTGCGTGCCTGCCAGCCAGGGGGACTTGTTGGTGCAGACGCGGGTGCGGACCAGCTTGGACTGGTGGCGGCCGATGATGTTGTAGGTCAGGGTGGGGCAGGTCTCGTCGGTGTCGATGATCTTGCCGAAGGGCACCAGACCCAGTTTAATCAATGCTTGGAAGCCGTTGCAGATACCCAGCATCAGACCGGCGCGGTTGTCGAGGAGGTCATGCACCTGCGCCTTAATGGCAGGGTTGCGGAAGAAGGCCGTGATGAACTTGGCGGAGCCGTCGGGCTCGTCGCCGCCCGAGAAACCACCGGGGATGAAGACCATATTGGACTGCGCCAGCTTGGAAGCCACGGTCTCCACACTCTTGGACACGTCGTCAGCGGTGAGGTTGCGGATGACCACGATCTCGGGGTCAGCACCCGCACGCTCCAGAGCCTTGGCGGAGTCGTATTCGCAGTTGGTGCCGGGGAACACGGGGATCAGAGCCTTGGGACGGGCACACTTGACGGCGGGAGCGGCGTTGCATCCGCCGTTGTAAGCAAATACGGGAAGCTCGCCCGTAGCGGGTGCGGTGGTGGGGTACACACCCTCCAGAGTGGCCTCGTTGAGAGCCAACAGCTCTGCAATGGTAGCCTTGTCGCTGCCCAGATCAATGACGGGCTCGGCGGTGGTCACACCCAGCTTGAGGGTACCACGACGCTTCACGTCCTCGGTCAGTTCCGCCACGATGTAGCCGTAGAAGGGCAGATGCCAATCGCCTGCATTCAGCTTGGCGGTGGCCTTGAAACCGATCTCGTTACCGAAGGACATCTTCATGACGGCCTCGGCAAGACCGTTCTCCACAGCCCAAGCGGCCTTGACCTTCCCTTCCCCGCACAGCTTGTGGAAGGTGTCCCAAGTGGCCTTGACCGACTCGGCGGTCTCATCCACGGGAGCGAACAGGTACACGGGGTTACCTGCGCCCTTAAACTCGGGAGAAATGACCTCGCTTGCCTTGATGGGGGCGATGGCGAAGGAAATGAGGGTGGGAGGCACGTCCTTATCCAGGAAGCTACCCGACATAGAGTCTTTACCACCGATGGCGGCGGCATTCAGCTCCAGCTGGGCATCCATGGCACCGAGAAGGGCGGCAAAGGGCTTGCCCCAACGGGCGGGCTCGTTCTTCAGCTTCTCGAAGAACTCCTGGAGGGTCAGGTAAGCCAGCTTGTAGTCGGCACCTGCGGCCACCAGCTTGGCCATGGAGTTATAGACGGCGGCGTGGGCACCGCAGTAGGGGTCGATGCACATGGCGTCGGGATCCAGTCCCCAAGACATCACGCTGGCCTGGTCGGTAAACTGACCGGGCAGCGTGGGCAGGAGAGCCGCCATGGACTGGGCGGGGGTCTTTTGGGTCTTACCGCCGAAGGGCATCAGCACAGAGCCTGCGCCGATAGAGCCGTCGAAGCGCTCCACGAGGCCACGGCGGGAGGCGGTTTTCAGATCAGCCGCCATCTGACGGAGATCGGTATAGAGCGGCTTGGAGAAGGCGGACAGATCCTTTTCGGTGACTTCCACCTCGGTGTGCTTGTCGGCACCGTTGGTGTTGAGGAACGCGCGGGAGAGATCAGCGATGGTCTGACCCTTCCAGGACATGACCATGCGGGCCTCCTCGGTGACCACGGCTACGCGGTAGGCCTCCAGGTTTTCGGATTGGGCATATTCAATAAATTTGTCGGCGTCCTCGGCGGCGACCACCACGGCCATACGCTCCTGAGACTCGGAGATGGCCAGCTCGGTGCCGTCCAAACCGTCGTACTTCTTGCGGACGGCGTCCAGGTCAATGGTCAAACCGTCGGCCAGCTCGCCGATGGCCACCGAAACACCGCCTGCGCCAAAGTCGTTACAGCGCTTGATGAGACGGGTGACCTCGGGGTTACGGAAGAGTCTCTGGATCTTGCGCTCCTCGGGGGCGTTACCCTTCTGAACCTCGGAGGCCATGGTGGTCAGAGACTTCATGTTGTGGGACTTGGAGGAACCCGTCGCACCGCCGATGCCGTCACGACCGGTGCGGCCGCCCAGCAGGATGACGATATCTCCTGCCTCGGGGCGCTCACGGCGGACGTTGTAGGCGGGAGCGGCTGCCACCACGGCACCGCACTCCAAACGCTTGGCAACGTAGCCTTCATGGTAGACCTCAGCCACATGACCCGTAGCCAAACCAATTTGGTTGCCGTAGGAGGAATAGCCCGCGGCGGCGGTCTGTGCCAGCTTGCGCTGGGGGAGCTTACCGGGCAGAGTCTCGGCCAGGGTCTTGCGGGGGTCGCCGCCGCCCGTCACGCGCATGGCCTGGTGGACGTAGGCACGACCGGACAACGGATCACGAATGCAGCCGCCGATACAGGTGGCCGCGCCGCCGAAGGGCTCGATCTCGGTGGGATGGTTGTGGGTCTCGTTCTTGAACATGCGAAGCCAATCCTGGGGCTCGCCATTGATCTCGGCGGTGGCATGAATGGAGCAGGCATTGATCTCCTCGGGCTCGTCCAGCTCAGGCAGGACGCCGCGCTTCTTCAGCACCTTGGTGGCGATGGTGGCAATGTCCATGAGGGTCTGGGGTCTCTTGGCGGCCTTCTCCTCGCCGTAGACCTCCACGCGGGCGGGCAGATAACGCTCGTAAGCGTCGGCCACGGCGGGATCGTCGATCACCACGTTGTCGATGTGGGTGGAGAAGGTGGTGTGACGGCAGTGGTCGGACCAGTAGGTGTCCACCACGCGGATCTCGGTGATGGTGGGGTCTCGCTTCTCCTCGTCGCGGAAGTAGGTCTGGAGGAAGGTCAGATCGTCCAGATCCATGGCCAGGCCGAGGGAATCCAGCAGAGCGGAAAGTCCTTCTGCATCAAGGGAAATGAAACCATCCACGGTAGCAACCGTCTCGGGGATGGCGTACTTGATGGCAAGCGTCTCGGGCTTGTCCATGGATGCCTCGCGGCTCTCCACGGCGTTGATAACGTACTTCTTGACGGCGGCGAGATCATCCTCGGTCAGCGCACCGCCCAGGACGTAGACCTTGGCGGAGCGGACGGTGGGGCGGTCGCCCTGGCTTTGAAGCTGGATGCACTGGGCGGCGGAATCGGCTCTCTGGTCGAACTGACCGGGCAGGGGCTCCACGGCAAAGACCGTCGCGCCCTCGGCGTAGGTCAGGGTGTCGGTAACGGTATCCAACTGGGGCTCGGAAAAAACGGTGCGGACGGCCTGTTCGAACAGCGCCTCGTCGATATTTTCCACGTCGTAGCGGTTGAGCAGGCGGACGGATTCCAGGTTGGTGATGCCAACGAGATTCTTCAGCTCATTCAAAAGCCCGTTGGCCTCATGGGCAAGGGCGGGTTTCTTTTCAACAAATATGCGATAAACCATAACAGTTTTTGTTTCCTTTCGTCATGATTCGGATAACAAATGATTTCGTAGGGGCGAACTGCGTTCGCCCGTTATTTTCGGAAGGGGATCGCGGGCGAACGCAGTTCGCCCCTACGGAAGGGTGTTACTCCTTCATTGCCTTGAGGGCTCTCTGTCCAATATCCTTGCGACAGAACGCATTGTCAAAGTGGATCTTTTCCACCTTGGCGTAGGACGCGGCGATAGCCTCGGGCAGGGTTTCCGCCACCGAGGTCACACCCAACACGCGGCCGCCGCTGTTGACCAGCTTCCCGTCCTTGAGAGCCGCGCCTGCAACATACACGCTGTCGGCCACCTCGGCGGGGATGGTAATCTCATAGCCCTTCTCGTAGCTCTGGGGATAGCCCGCGGAGGCCATGATGACACAGCAAGCAGACTTATCGGTGGCGAATTTGACCTCAACATCGGTCAGCGTTTCACTCGTCACCGCCTGCATGACCGTCAGCAGATCGGACTCCAGCAAAGGAAGCACCACCTGGGTCTCGGGATCGCCGAAGCGGCAGTTGTACTCGATGACCTTGGGGCCTTTGGGGGTGAGCATGAGGCCGAAGTACAGACAGCCCTTGAAGGTGCGCCCCTCGGCGTTCATAGCGTGCATGGTGGGAAGGAAGATGGTCTCCATACACTCGCTTGCTATGTCAGCGGTATAGTAGGGGTTGGGGGCGACCGTACCCATACCGCCCGTGTTCAGACCCTCGTCGTTATCATGGGCCCGCTTGTGATCCATGGAGGACACCATAGGTACCAGAGTCTTTCCGTCGGTGAAGGCCAGGACGGACACCTCGGGGCCCGTGAGGAACTCCTCGATGACCACGTGGTCGCCGCTGGCGCCGAAGACCTTGTCCGCCATCATGGAGCGGACGGCCTCCTCTGCCTCGGCAAGATTCTGGGCGATGATGACACCCTTACCCAAAGCCAGACCGTCGGCCTTGATGACGATGGGCATATCCTTGTCCTGCAAATAGGCAATGGCCTTGTCCATGTCGTCGAAAATTTCGTAGGCGGCGGTGGGGATGCCGTACTTCTTCATGAGATCCTTGGAGAAGGCTTTACTGCCCTCGATGATGGCCGCGCGCTTGTCTGGGCCGAAGCAGGGGATGCCTATGGCGGTCAGAGCGTCCACGCAACCCAGCACCAGCGGATCGTCGGGGGTGACCACGGCGTAGTCGATCTTATGCTCGGAGGCAAATTTGACGATGCCGTCAATGTCCTTGGCACCGATGTTCACGCAAGTCGCGTCGGCGGCGATACCGCCGTTGCCGGGGAGACAGTAAATGGTCTCCACAGCGGGATTTTTCTTGATGGATTTGATGACGGCGTGCTCGCGGCCGCCGCTGCCAATTACCAAAATGTTCATAGTATTATCTCCTTTATTTGGGGCGTTGCCCCAAACCCCACAAGAAAACTTCTTGAAAGAAGTTTTCTTGACTTTCAAGAACCTTCAAAACGGGAAATGAATAACGCACGAAAAGTTTTTGGAGATTCCAAAGAACCTTTTTTCAAAAGGGTTCTTTGGCGGGGCGTGGGGTGGAACCCCACACAAATCCTCACCCAATGGCCATTCCGCCGTCCACGCCCAATATCTGGCCTGAGACGAAGGCGGCCTCGTCAGATGCCAAGAAGAACACGGCCTCAGCCACGTCCCGGGGGGTTCCGAATCGACCCACGGGGATCTCATCGGTCAAAGCCCGCCGAGTCTCGTCGTCCAAGGTTCGATTCATATCGGTATC
>JAZSFA010000057.1:0-41297 GCA_045531965.1 Eubacteriales bacterium | reverse complement strand
CGTGTTCAAATCTTCTCTTTTCGCCAATAAAAAAGCACTGCCTCAGCAGTGCTTTTTTATTGGCGGAGATGGAGAGATTTGAACTCTCGCGACGGTTACCCGCCCTACACCCTTAGCAGGGGCGCCTCTTCGGCCTCTTGGGTACATCTCCGTACCTCTTCGCTATTGCGAACATTGCAAGCAGCCGTTTGCAAGACTTGCAACGCTCTATATTATACAACATATTGTTGGTTTTGTCAAGAGCTTTTTGAAAATTATTCTCAAAGATAAAAAAGTATCCGTCCCTGCGCTTGATCACACAGAGACGGATCAATTTCTATTTATGATTGTTTATTGCGGCATCATCGCATCGCGCGCGGTTCGTGCGGCTTCCACATCCGGGGTACATGCCAAACGGTACAACGGAACGTGCTTGACCAAATGATCCATCAAGCGCATAGTAGCAGCGACCATCACAGGGTCAGCGGGCAAAAGGACTTGGTGCATCAATGCAGAAACAGCTTCTGCGGAGGATATCCGCTGTATACTGTTCGTTTTACCTCTGGTAAGCAAGCACAGTGCCGTTAACGGACGGCCAATCGGCGTCTGCCAGCCTTCCTTTCCACACCACGGAGTTCCATATGCCCACCATTGATCTTCTTTGAGACGAAGAATAGGTTTGTCCCCGTTGATGACAAAAACCGAATCTCCAAACGCCTCCCGCCAGCGACGTATATGGGTGCTTTTTCCTGTGCCGCTGGGAGCAGAAAAGGCATATACGCCTGTATTGTCACCGATGACCGCTGCATGCAGCACCATAGCGTTTTTCTTTGGCAGCTCGGAGCAAAGCGCTCTGTACAGACAGACGCTTTCCACATAGCCTATGGGAAAGGGTCTTCCGTTCGACACCTGTCCGTTTTGCAGTTCTGCCTGCAAATCTTCATCCGAGGCGCGAACCACAAAATCTGCCGTCTCCGGCGCAAAATCTTTACAATACGCCCGACATTGCTTTCGGGTGTAGTCATATCGCGTATCCATAATGACGTTGAAATCCGCGAGGCTCAGAAACATTTGTGACATATGATACCTTCTGATTTTGAATCGTTCAGCTGTTCATCGTATAGAGCATGTTATACATCTACTTCGGTGAAATCTACTTTGCCGCCGGCTTGACCCGTGCCGCCCTGACCGTAGGTATTGTCTCCCAACACTCGGATAGAGCCGTCATCGCAGAAATACGCGGTGAAGCCATATCCTGCCGTGACGTATCTCACGCCCGAGTAGATCTTCTTAGGCGTTCCGCCTGTCACAGCGGACGAACCAATGCCGCCTTCCTGGTTGAAGCCATAGACGTAAGCGTCGCCATGCTCGGTGAGGATGACCATGTTGGCAAAGTAGATGTCTGCCATTTCCACACCGCTCATCACCTTGCGTAGGGTGGGATTGTTGCCGCCGCCCTGGTTAAAGGAGTTAAATTCTCTCCATCCGGCGTAGTAGAGATCGCCATTTTCCGTGACCGCCAGCATTTGATGCTCACCCGAAGCGACATACGTCACGTGCTCCAGCATGAGCACGGGGGTGGTAATGACGTCTCCGTGGCTCTGAGAAAGCTTTTTCCAGCGGTTATCACCCAAACCGTACAGGTTTCCGTTATCATCCACGTAAACAGTCGATCTTCGTCCCGCAGAGATCAATGCCACGTTCTCGGCGATCTTTTGGAAGGTTTGGGTCGTACCGCCTTGGTTTTTCGATCCCATCTGACCGTTGGAATTAGAGCCAACGCCCCACATAACGCCCTTATCATCAAGGATCAGCATATGGTCGTAGCCCACACTGACATCCACAATCTTGCCGTTAAAAGATACGAGATCCAATCTCACGTCATCGGTTTTGCCGTTACGTCCCAGCTGACCGCAGGAGTTCGCGCCTACTGTATAGAGCTTTCCGTCCTTGGTCAGAATAGCTGTCATCCAGAGTTGATCGCCATTCTCATAAGCCGCAGCTTGGGTGGTATCCACCTTGGCAACGTTATTCATGACGAAAGTAGGCGTAGCTACCGCGCCGCCGCTGCTGCCCAACGCCAACACACCGCCGCGATTATCGCCCCAGGCATACAATTCACCCGATCCCGTCAGGTAGAACAGATAGGTAGGACCTGCAATGAGTTGACCTTCGGTATCCGTGGGCCCCGACTTATCACGTTTGGCATAAACCGAGATTGTACCCGACGTAGTAATTTTAAAGGTGACCGAGGTCGCCTCGTCCTCTCTCTGGGTCGCGCCACTGTTGGCAGCCCAAACGATACCGTTGAGGGTATACCCCGCCTTCACGGTGACCTTCACTTCGAACTCGCGTTCCGGATCTTCAAAACGGAACTGTGTACCGTTGGACACGGGCTGACCGTTGATATAGACCTCTACGCGTTCGGGATTATACGTGACCGTCACCCTGCGGAAGGACATATTCTCCATTTCTTCTGCGGAAGTGCCGAAAAAGCTGTAGAAGAAATTCAAAGCGTATTGAGTACGGTTGGCAATAAAACTGCGGATATCGCTGACATCAGAGTTCCATGTGCTGAGAGAATAACCCCAACGCTTCACCTGCAAAGGCATGAGAGGATCGCGCTCGGTCACCATTGCCTCGAACTCGGCTGACATATATTCCGACGTGAGATAGTCGTTGACGATCTCGTAGTAGCGAAGCATGAACTGCTCACGGAAACCGGGATTATTCAAAAGATCCCGCATCATCTGCCCGCACACAGAACCGCTGTTACTGATAAACCAGAAGAAGTTAGCGTTTTCTGCGGTATTGTTACCGTCATGGATGGGGAAGAAAGACAGACCCATATCCATATCCAATAGAGTGAAATGCCACTTGGTATCAAACCCCGAGGGATCATCGGGATTGCGGTTGCGCCAGACCTTCATGTTGTTCTCGGGCCAGTCGCGGGCATTGAAGAACAAACGGACGACCCACATATCAACGAAAGAGTCAATATCCATTTGACTGCAGACGTAAGCATAAGCCTCAGGGTCGGCAAGATTGTGGCTTCTCATATAAGCAGTCAAGGCGTTGAAGGAATCAGCGTCGCCCTCAATACCCGCGGACACCACGTAGTCCGCCATATGATTGGTATGTACCTGCGAATAGTCACTTTCGATGACGGCAACGTTCTCCTTATCCACACCATAGTGACTTTCGACGTATTCGGGAGAATAGCGCTCACGGATATTATACACACCCCAGAATTCGCCGTTGATGAACACCAACGTAGAAGCGGATGCCATGATATCCACGTTCGTGTCCTCGCAAACGCGTTGCATATAGGCATCGCGAATGAAGGAATTGCCATAATCGTTACCTGAATTTCGGAGCAGGAGACGGTCGAAGGTCGTAATAACCTGCCCATGCTGATCCTTGGCGCGTCCCTCAAAGAGATCGTAGTCCAGATTTCCTTCCCTGCCGCCGTCCTCGTTCAAAAGTCCTTTGTAGTAGATACGAAAAGACTTCATGGGAAGTCCCGAAGAACCGTTGCCGCTGACAGCCAATTCCACGGTGGAGTTACCCACACGGTCGCCGTCGGTGTCAAAGACTTCCATGATGGCAGTACCGCGTCTGCGTCCGCTCGTGATATTACCGGGAATAAGCATATAGTTATTATAAAATCCCTCATCACCGAAAATCTCATGTACGGGCATAGAGATGGACATCACGGTCACACCGTAATCACAAAGCTCGGGAATAATGAAGTAGGTATTGGTATAGACAGGCGTAGATTCGGTGCCATTGGTAGCGTATGCCTTGATAACGTAACCGCCGGGCAGCGTAGAAGAAGAGGGATTTCCGATATATCGACTGCCCGCCTTGATGGTAGGTCCCCAGGTCATGGCCGAAGAATCCTTAAGTTGGATGGCACCCGTGTACTGCTTGCCGCTGACCTTGGGATCGCTGCCGTCGGTGGTATAGTAAATCTTATACCCGTCCTTGGCGGTGAGAGACAAATTGAAAGCGGTATCATATACGCCCGCGGGCTGAGAGAAGGTGACTTCATTCAGTCTCGTGGCGATCACGGGATTGACACGGTTACCCGAAGCGGTGGGAGCTAACTTCTGTAGCTCACCCGTAGCCCGCTCGGCGATATTGACGGTATGATAGCCGCTATACGACTTGAGGGCGGTACGGACGGCGATCTTGTTTTTGGACATACCATCCACCGCATAGACAGATTCATTGTAGCTTTCGGTAGCCACAAAAACAGAAATGGCATCGTCGAAGAGCAGAATGTTTTCGTCGCGACCGATCGCCCAGCCCGAGGGAGCAAGGAGCAGACGAATCTCGTGGTTATCGAAAATGGTGTCCCATTCGGCGTCGTAGTATTCCATACCGATGACAGCCATGGACGCATCATAATTTGCCACCGACTCACATTTGACGAGATAATAACCGCCGGGGGCGATCGTCGCATCGTCGGGGAAGACGAACTGATCAAAGGGAGCAGCTCCGTCGGACTTATAGTACAGGGAGGCGCCCTTCAGGGACACGGTATACATACTGGTGTTATAGAGTTGAACAAAGCCCGACTCCATGACGGCATCTGTGTTCTTCTTGCCTGTACCATATACCGCGGAGATCATGACACCGTCATAATCATCGGCATTGCCGGGGTGCAAAGAGGGATCGTAGGGCAAAGTCTCCTCAGGTTCGGCAGTGACAGAGTCACCGGGATTCAGCGGCGGGAGGGTGATAATAGGTGCACGGGTGATGTCGCCGTCGCCATTGCCATCGGATTCCTGAATCGTTTCCTCTGCGTCGCCACTGACCACGGGGTCTTCGACGCTTTCCGAGGGTTCAGAGGAAGGATCTTCCGTACTGCTACTTCCGCCGCTTGCTTCTGTATTAGAAGGCTCTGCGGTAGGCGCGTCCGAAGAAATTTCCCCTGTAGTTTCGGAAGTTGCAGGGTTCTGACCCTCGCAAGCCACAAGACCCAGGACCAGTATGGCAATCAAACCCACTGCCAAAAAAATCAAGCGGAGATTTCGCTTAAACACGGTGTTTTTCATATCAAAAACCTGCACTTTCTCTCCCCTGTGGGGAGCTTGTGTAGAGGATAAAAGTCAATAAACAAATGGAGACAAAATCTCATTGTATTATATCATTATTAAGGACATTTGTCAACAAGCCGCAAGAGATTTCGGTGGGTTGCACAATTCAGAGGTATGCAAATTGGAAAATAAAGCAGAAAAGATCCCCGCCGCAAGTCAAGCACGGCGGAGATTCTTCCACAAAGATATATAAGCTCGATTTCGGGGGATAACAGAGCATTATTCTCCCCAATCCAAATAGAGATAGTAGGGTTGATCCGCACCGTTTTCCAGACTGTCGCAGAGGATGTAACGCACCCGCAGATGATCGGGATCGTAGGCAAAGATATAGTAGGTATAGCTGTCGGTTACAGGGGAGAAGGGCGGGCTTCCCAAATAATAGAAAAGGCACACATAGTCCCCCTTTTCCACGGTAACCACTTTGTCATAACCTGTGTCACTTTCTTTATCCTCAAAAAGCGCCGTGACCCTCGCTACCTCCTTGTTAAATGCCTCCTGTTGGAGCGGCCATTCGGCATAGATATCGTAGGTATAGTCAAATCCGCCCCGCTCCCAATACAGGTATTTGGCATCCAGTCGTACGATCTCTCCGTTTTCTCCGTTTTCAAAATAACGAGGCCACACGGGAAACAAGGCTTGATAAAACGAATCACGGTTGGCGAGACAATCCGAATCCAAAACGCGGTAATCACGGATGTCAGCGGTTCTGGACAAACCAAGCGTGTTGACTGAGAAAAACAAGCTCCAAGGCAGATACAACACGCACAGACAGAGTGCCACCGCGCGCCCCCATCGCCTTTTCTGCTTTCCCGCGCTTCTCCGTCGAATCCAAAACATCAAGCACGTCACCATCGTGGGAATAAGCGCCAGCAGCACGCAGAGCAAATGAAATTCATCAAAGGTGGCATATCGACTTGTCTTGGCATGATACACCGTCCAGATAAGGACAAACACAACGGGCAAAACAGCCACGGTCAGGGTCGTCGTCCCCGTCAAAAAACGACCTACGCACCGCAGGATCGGCCATTTTTCTTTGTCCTCCGGCAACGTAGCGGGGTCAACCTCAGGCATGGATAAAGCCTCCGCCAGCTCGGACAGAGTATAGGGCTTGTCGGTGTCCAGCCCGCGCAAGACCTCCAGTACCTCCTGCTCGGAGGCAACGGTCTCCGCCTTCCGCTCCCGATTGGCTGTGATCAATCCTCCCGCACAAGCAGGATCAGCAATGATCTCGCGGATCTCTGCCACCGCAAAGCCGAATCTCCGCAGGATACAGATCTCCTTCAAGCGGGCAACATCGGTCTCAGAGAAATCAAAGCTCTTGCGACCGAGATAGTTTTCGGTATAGTCGGGCGCGAGCAGTTCTTCCTCGATGTAGTAGCGAACGGCACGGTCAGAAAGTCCCGTCAGCTCGCATACGGTCTTCATTTTCATGGAAATTCCCCCTTTCTTGGGGTCAGTATACACTTTGACGCAGGGTGGAAGTCAAGTGTTTTTTGAAAAAATTCAAACTCCCCCGCACAAAAACAGCGCGGGGGAGAAAAAAACAGAAGAATTATTCCAAAGAGGTATTGACGAAGCTATACTTCTCGGTAAAGTACCCGCCCGAGTAACCGTTCCAGATGCAGGGCTCCTTGTAGAAGTGAGGAGGCGCCACGGCCAGCAGCTCACCGCCCACGTGGTGGTGGGGACCCAGGAGGTTGCGGAGGTTGTTGACCAGGGTCAGCTTGATCTGATTGTCGCCTGCCTTGAGGTAGGGGGTCAGGTCAACCGAGTAGGGCGCCCACATGACAGTGGCCACATCCTGTCCGTTGACGTTGACGCGGATGGCGTTGAGACCCGACTTCTCAAAGACCAGCTCGCGGGCGGTATCGCCCTCGCAGAGAGTGAGGGTCTTTTCCACAGCCAGCTCGCCCGAGAAGAAGAGGTAGCCCTGACGCTCGATGTTTTTGAGGGTGATCTCGCTTGCGGGCTTGGTGATCACGAAGGAGCCGTCGAAGAAGGAGGCCTTGTTGGGGATCTCCTCGAAGGTGCCGTTGCCGATCACGCCGAAATCGCCCACCAGGTACATGGCCTCGATCTCCATGTCGTAGGTCAGCTTGTTCTTCTCGCTCTCAAACTGCTTGCCCTTCTCGATGTTCTCGTAGACCACGTCGGATTGGGTGAACAGGACGTGGGTCTCGATGATATTCTCACCCTCTTGGAACAGACCCGAAATATCCAGCTTCTTGAAGGAGTGATCGCAGAAGAAGCCGCAATCCTTGGTGGTATCGACGACCTTACCATTAACGGTGATGTCGAAGATCTCAGGGGTCTCGCAGGCCAGATACAGGGTCTCGGGGACGTACTCGGCATTCACCTTGAAGGCGCAACGGATGTCCACAGGGCGCTTCAGCTCCAAAGCGCGGGAGCCTACGTTGAGGATGTAACCGTTCTCCTCCTCTAACTTGCCGTCGAACCAGTAGTCGCAGGTGTCCAGAGTCAGAGCATTCTCGGTGGCGGAGGTGACCTTCCATGCGCCGGTCAGGTCGATGGCGGGGAGGGCGGGCTTCTCCACGGGCGCACTTGCGGGGGTGCCGTCGTCAATGATCACAAGGCTGCCCCACTTGGGGAACACGTGAGTGCCGTCGAAGGGGAGCAGGTCGCCCGTAGCGGCATCCATGATCTTGCCGCCGCAGGTGAACTTGGCTGCCTGCTCCTCGTCGGTGGAGTTGACGAAGTAGCGCATGGTAAAGCCCTCTGCGGGGAACTCGCGGAAGATGTAGGTGACGTTGGGATTGTCGATGATGGGATCGGCCTCGATCTCCTCAGCGGTGACGATCAGGCCGCCGTTTGCCTTGTACTCCTCCAGGAGCTTGTTGGTGTTGGGCAGGAAAGCGATGTGAGGAGGCACCACGATCTTGTTGTAGCGCATCTCGCCGATGACCAGCTCGGAGCCCTCCACGCGGCCGTGACGCTCCATGAGGATCTCGTCGCCCAGGTGGTACAGCACGTGCTTGGCGTCCAGCTGATGCATGACCTTGATCAGCTCTTCGTTGTAGTAGTTCAGGTTCTCATTTGCCTTGTCATCGTAGCAAATCCATGCCGAGGTTTGGGTGTGCATGACCAAAGTGTTGACCTTGATCTCACCCTCAGCGAGCAGCATACCGATGCGGCTCATGGCATCGTTGAACACTTTATAGTCTGCCCACCAAGGCTGCTGGCAGTACATGGCCGGGGGATAGTCGCGCTTACGGATGCCGCGCAGGGAGTAACCCTCCAGATGCTGGCACATGAGGTTGACACCTCGCACCATCATCCATTCGTAGTTACGCTTCAGCTCATCGTGACCCACGTTGTGACCGCAGAGGGCAAAGGTCTCGGACAGCACCTGCTTCTTGCCGGTCTGTGCGGCGGCAGAGCAAAGCTGCGCCATGGTGAGGCAGGGGAAGATGGGACGGCAGAGCCAGTCCATGCCGGGGATGGTGAGATATTCATAGTGAGGCATACAAGCGCCGTTGGAGGTCAGCTGGGCGTGGAAGGACTCCTCCAGCACCATGTGCCCCGTGAATCCCAGATTATGAGCTACGCACCAGTCGTAGATCTGCTTCATGAAATTCTTGGAAAACAGCTCGGTGATCAGCTTCCAGAAGCGCATACGGGTGGTTTGGTAGTCGCCGCGTGCCACGAACAGCTCGATGAGGTGATCGTAGATGGGCTCGCCATAAGCCTTCTCGTACTCTGCGGGGAGGATGAAGCTCCACGGAATACCGTTACGGGAGATCTGGGGCTCATCGGTGAAGAAACCATCGAAGTTGGAACCGTACTTGGCGTAGTAAGGCTCGTAGATCTCATTGATGAAATCAGCGATCACTTCACCATCCAAAGTATCCACGTAGAAGGGGTTGACGTCGTAGTAGAAGCAGTAGTTCTCAAAGCAACAGATGACGTTGTCGCCCTTGGGATCCTCCAGGTCGGGGGTGAAGGTGCGGACGCGGAGGTACTTCTGCTGATACTTGAGACCCTTGCCGTTGACCACACCGCCGCCAAATCCCGAAGGCCAGCCGTTTTCGTCGTATGCCCAGGCGTGCATACCGCGCTTTTCGGCATCCTGTACGCAGGCGGTGACGTTCTCGAACCATTCCTCACCCATGTACTCGGTCTGCAAGCCCCCGCGGGCGTGCATGAAGAAGCCGCCGATGCCCACGTCGTCCATCAGCCCCACCTGACGCAGGGTCTCAGGGACAGAGAGCTTCTCGTTCCATGACCAGAAGGGCACGGGACGGTACTTTTTGTCGATGTTTTTGAAATCAAAGTTCATATGTATTCTCCTTTCGGTATTAGAGACTAAAAAACTTGCGGAAGAATTATCCGATAATCTTCTCCCCGCCCTCCCAGATCACTCTGACTCGGATGGGAGAATCGCACTTGACGGTCACAACAGGCTCGGCGACGGTATTCTCTCTGACCTCACAGCAGAGATCCACGAACTTGCCGCCGAAGGGGTACTTCTCGATGCCGTGCTTTTCGGTGAGCTTCACCCGCCACACGATCTCATCATTCTTCGCGTCTGCCTTGATGCCGAACACATACTCGATCAGCACCGCCACGGGGATGAGTCCCGTCCAGCCTACGAAATCGAACTTGGCGGGGATGCCCGGCTTGGTATGTTCGGGGGAATAGTTTTCCCAGACGGTATTCGTCTCATTGAACACCTTCACCACATTGTCCAAGGTATTGCAGGCGATCTCGTGGGCAAGATCGTGATAGCCCACGCGGTCAAGTCCCTTCAGCACCATGTAGTTGGTAGGTGCCCACACACTTCCCTTCCAGTAGTGACCGTCCTCGTGGTAATCGGGATGGTCGGCAGAAAGGGTGGGAACTCTGTGGGGGCGCTTGAATTCCTTGGGATTTTCGAGGTGGGCGATGAAGCGGGGAAGCCTCTCGGCGGGGACGATGTCCGCCAGCAGTGACCAGTAGGCACCGATGGACTTCACACCCGACAGACCGCTTCGCCACATATCGAAGTAAAAAGCGTCATCCTCGCTCCACAGCTTGTCGTTGATGAGAGCGGTGAGCATTTCCACTTCCTCGGCAAGCCACGCCGTATCTTCTTCGTGTCCGAGGATCTTGCCCATTTCGATCAGCACCTTGCCGCTGATGACCATTTGGATACAAGCGTCTATCCAGATACCGTGACCGTGGGAGGCGTGTTCGCTGTAGCCCCTGTCTACGCGGGGCTGGTTGTCCATACCGCAGGCCAAACCGCAAGACCAGTAGCTTCCGTCCCGCCAGGTGCGGTTCAGTTGAAGCCATTTGTGATAAGCCAGCAGAGGGTAGAACACTTTTTCCAGACGGTCTTTATCCCTCGTCAGTTGGTAATATTCCCACTCGCACCAGGGCATGATGTTGGGGCCCGTGGAGGCAGGATCGTCTCTTTGGAACTGCTCGCCCGGTTCATTCTCGCAGATCTCGCGGCAGATGAAGCCGTCCCTGTGCTGATGGGAATAGAAATTGTCCAGCGTTTTTTGAAAATTGAACACGTGGGCACCGTACCGTCCGAACATGACGATGAAGGAGGAATCCCACATGAACAGATAGCCGTTGAAGGCGGTATCGATGAAGTTGGACACAAACCCTCCCGCGGCGTTGGGTTTTCGGAGGTTGCGGAAAGCGAGCTCCCAAGTCTTGTCATAACAGGCGAGGGCATCCTCATGCCCCGACCAGATGGGTCTCGGCAGTTGATCCTTGACTTCCGCGTATGTAGGCAGAGGCGTGTCCTCTGCAGGCATGGTCAAATAGGGATTCTTCGCCACATAGAGGTTATCTGCGTAGAACAGGGAATCGTTGACGAGATAATGCTTACCCATGAAGGACTCCTTTCGCGGGGATACGCAAGGGGGAACTTCTTGAAAGACGTTCCCCCTTGACCCCTTCAAGAACTTTTCAAATAAATGAGCAAGCAGGATCATGACAGATCACATTTGCCTAAATCATCCTCATAACCGTCGTCGCACACCAATAGATCACCCCGTATACCGCCCCTGCCAGCGTGCCGTAAAGCAACACAGGACCGGCCACGGTAAAGATCTTGGCGCCCACGCCCAGCACCCAGCCTTCGGCATGACTGTCAATGGCAGGCGACGCCACGGCGTTGGCAAAGCCCGTGATGGGCACCAGCGTCCCCGCTCCCGCAAATTTGGCAATACGATCAAATACCCCCAGTCCCGTCAAAAGGACGGCACAAAAGACCAAGGTAACCGCTGTCAATATTCCCGCATCCTCCTGACTTAAACCGCAGAGCTTGGTGTAAATATCCCGAAGTCCCTGCCCAAGGGTACAGATGAGTCCGCCAACAAGAAAGGCGCGGAGACAGTTTTTCAGGATGGGAGACCGAGGTGCTCGGGCTTCGGCGTATTTTTTATAGGTTTCTTTGCTCATGTTCATCGAATGACACACTCCCTTGCTTTTTGGAGTTAGTGTGCCGCAGAACGGGGATTTTATACGGTTTTATCAGTTGATTCGCTTCGAATAGGCCATATTAAGGCAGGGATGGGATTTCATCGATTCACCTTCGGGGTAAATGCGTTTTTCTCCTGCGTTCTGTCCCCATACGCGGATGGTATCTCCCTTCAGATAATTGCCCGCGTTGTCCAAGCTGCAATCTCGCACATAAATCAATATTTCCCCCGTCGCATCGGTGCAAAGGTAATACACGTTTTGTTCCTCATCATACGAGGCCAGATCCACGTGGCGCTCCAACACCTTCAATTCCATAGTAATATAGGCTCCGTCATCGTCGGAAATGCGATAAAACTCCTCAACTGACAAGTCCTCGCAGGTCTCTATATACGCCTCACGGGATATATCGTCGTTGACCAGATCATATTCCCCCAGTATGAGATTGAAGATCATATTGATACCGCCAAGATAGAAAAGAAATACGTAAGCCACCACATAGATCCCTCCAACGACCGCACCTATGATCTTGACCGTCTTGGAGTAGGGACTTGAAAAAAACAGCACAATACCCACCACGGGCATGAAAAACATCATGATGAGGATGAACCACCAGGTATGATACCAGGGGATAAACTGCACCCGTCCCGAGGAATTTCGTCCTTTTTTGGGAGGCTTTACCTTAGCGCGATTCCCTGCCCTGAAAGCCTCGGGACAGATTTTTCCGCAGAGGGGGCATTCTTCCGAAGCAAAAAAGCACTCGCATTCGGGGCATTTATTCAGTTCCGGACGATCCAGCTCGTCGGAATCGAAATAACCTAAATTTCGACCCATAGGTGTTTCCTCCTATTCATCCAATCAATTAGCTTTGCGAAGCAAAGCCTTCATCCGCTCACAAGCCCAAGGCTTGCGAATTTCACTTTCGCAGAGCGAAAACATCACTTGCCGACACTCAAGTCAGCAAACATCACTCGCGCCAAACGCATATATCACTTCTTCGGGCTTCCCTCCATAAAGTACGCCGCTTCCATGTCAGCCACGCACAGCGCCCAAGCCAGAGGGAACATTTCCAAGGCCTTGCCCACATTGCCGGGATCCTCTGGACCCGAGAAGCCCATGTGGTAACGGATGGCGAAGGCTTCGTCCCGGGTAAGTCTCATGTAACCCGAAACGATATACACAGACTTCTCACCGTGACCGTAGGGAAGATTGTCCTCAATGGTGTAGAAAGGCACGGCTTCCCATCTTCCCTGCTCGTTTTTCACGTTGCGGGTAGACACCTTATAGAAGTTCACCTTGCACAGATCATGGAGCAGAGCGGCAATGGCAATACTCTCGTCCGAATAGTGGATCCCGTACAGATCCTTCACGCGGGGACGGGCAAGAATGTCCACCAAGGCGTCGTAAACGTTCAGACTATGCTCACAAAGACCGCCCTCATAGTTGCCATGGTAGCGGGTGGAGGCGGGCGCGGCAAAGAAATCGCAGCCCTCGGAGGTCAGGAAAGCCAACAGCTTATCGCTTCCCTCGCGGGTGATTTTGGATTTGAAAATATCAATGAATCTCTGACGGTTTTCTGCCGCACGAGCGGCATAATTGATCTCAGACATGGCTTTGATCCTTTCTTTATGTGTTTTGAGGTTGCGGCACAGCCGCTCTGTGCTTTTTCATGAGGTAGCGGTAAAAATAGAAGCAGAAAAGGTAATGTACGGAAGCTGTCAGGATCCAGGAGATCGGATAACTGATATACAGTAGCATGATCTTCCCGGGATACCATTCGCAAATGGTTTTGACCCAGATGATGCGGAAGGCGCAAGAGCCCAGGAGGGACACGATCATGGGTTGGATGGCTTTGCCCATACCGCGGAGGATGCCGCAGCCCACGTCCATCAGTCCGCAGAGCACATAGCTGACAGCAATCACACTCAGGCGCGTAACGCCTGCGGCGATCACAGCGTCAATGTTTTCGCCAGAGGCATACAATAGCAAAAGCTTGTCACCAAAAAATGCGAGTCCAAGACCTAACGTCAGACCGATCACCGACACCATGCCGATACACAGGAAGGAGATTTTTTTGATTCGCTCATACTTCCCGGCACCCACGTTTTGTCCGATGAAGGTCAAGGCTGTCTGATAGACTGAGTTCATGGCGGTGTAGACAAAACCTTCCAGATTGCCCGCCGCCGTATTCCCTGCAATGACCGGCGTGGGGTAGGTATTGATGTTGGATTGGATCAGCACGTTGGAGAGGGAGAACATACAGCCCTGCAGTCCCGCAGGAAGACCAATGGTAATCATTCTAAGCAATTTGCCTCCGTCCACGGCAAACCCCGTAATGCGGCAATAGCCTTCCATGCGACACATATACAGAATGATCAACGTGGCTGATACATACTGTGCCACGGCCGTAGCGATACCCACACCAATCGCGCCCATATGAAAGACACAAACCATCAAAAGATTCATGCCCACGTTGGCTACACCCGCCGCGGTCAGAAAGTAAAGCGGTCGTTTGGTGTCACCTGTAGAGCGAAGAATGGCAGCCAAATAGTTATAAACAAGGCATCCCGGAATCCCACAGAAATACGCACGCATATATGGAACTGCTTCTGCCAGTACATCATCAGGGGTATCCATCATCGTGAGGAGCGGCTTGGCAAGGAAAAAGCCCAATATTCCCACGGCAATACCACCCACGATGGAAGCGGTCAGCGCGGTAGAGACTAACTTTTTGACCCCGTCATACCGCTTGGCGCCAATATCTTGCGCCGCAATGACACCGGCACCCACCGCCAATCCGATAAACAAATTGATGATCAGGTTGATAAGCGCGCCGCAGCACCCCACCGCTGCCATTGCCGCATCTCCCGCGAATTTACCCACCACCATAACGTCGGCGGCGTTAAACATCAACTGGAGCAAACCGGATGCCATGACAGGCAGGGTAAATACAATCATCTTGCCCAGGAGCGGACCTTCGGTCATATTCATTTCCCGCACAGTCCGCGCAGAAGTCCTTGACATGAAGACATACCTTCTTTCTCGGAAAAACTGAATTACATACAGAAATATTATACAATATTTATAAGGTAAAGTCAATAAGATTTGCAAAGATTCGGCAAGCAAAAAGAAAAAAGCTCCGAAGAGCTTTTTTCATGATCGCATGGCTTCTCTGATCTGATCCGCCGTATAGCCCAGTCGCATCAAAGCGGCGATTCTTTTTTGGATAGCTGTACGGTCTTTGACGTCAAGGGGCGTATCACCGTACTTTTTTTGGATGACCCGACGGCAGTTCTCCATGAAATCCACGTCCTCAAGGGAAGACATGGCATCTTCAATGGCTTCGGAAGGAAATCCACGGGCATACAGATCCTCTCGGATCCTGCGGGGTCCCCACAATTTGCGAACCCCCTGCTCCGCGAAGCGGCAGGCATCTTCTGCCTCGGGCAAACACCCCCGAGCCATCAGACGATCGGCTGCGGATGATGCCACCACGCGGTCATACCCCCGCTGTTCCAATTTTTGAATCAAGCGACGGCGGGACATCGCGCCATACCCCAGCAGCTCCAACCCCTTGCGGACAGCATCGCAAAGCCGTCCCGCTTCATACAACGCATCCAAGGCATTATAGGGTACAGCCCCCACTTGAGGTCGCAAATCCCCATATTGATCGGCGGTCAAGCGGATATGCTCGGCATTTTTCCCGATCTTCACGGTCACAGATACCCACTCTCCCCCATCCAATGGAGAAACGTCCGTAATGCGCGGCGTGTCCTTTTCGGATTCCACCATCTCGGGTTTACCTATCTCAGGCGCAGTTGGGGAGCGTTTTTCGTTGGACTTTTTCAAAGGAACGCAAGTCGTTTTTGACTCCTGTGGGGGCGTTTGAGCGGCAGGCGCCGCATCATCCGACGGCTTTGATGCCGCAGAGGGCGTTGACCGAAGTCTGTCTACCAACCGAAAAGCTTTAGAACCCATCGTTGATTATTCTTCCTCGTCCTCAAGCTCGCGGATATCGTATTCGTCGTCTTCCTCGTCCTCGTCCAACTCAAAGTCCTGAGTCGCCAGAAGATCGGTCTCGGCACTTGCGGCGCGCACCTTAGCTTCCAACTCATCCATGAACTCAGGGTTGTCCTCAATCAACTGGCGGACCGTATCCTTGCCTTGCCCCAGCCGCTGACCGTCATAAGAGAACCAGGAACCACTCTTCTTAATGATATCCAGCTCGATGGCAAAATCCAGGATTTCGCTGATGCGGGAAATACCTTTACCATACAGAATATCAAACTCTGCCACCTTAAAGGGGGGCGCCACCTTGTTTTTCACAATTTTACAACGAACGTGGTTGCCGTAAACCTCGGTTCCCTTCTTCAACTGCTCGGTGCGGCGCACGTCAATGCGGACAGAGGCAAAGAACTTCAGCGCGCGACCGCCGGGGGTGGTCTCGGGGTTTCCGTACATAACGCCCACCTTTTCGCGGAGCTGGTTAATGAAAATGACCACCGCCTGGCTCTTGGAAATAACGGCGGACAACTTTCTCATTGCCTGCGACATAAGCCTTGCCTGAATACCGACAGTAGCGGCGCCCATGTCTCCTTCAATTTCCTGACGGGGCACCAAAGCGGCAACGGAGTCCACGACCACAACGTCTACTGCGCCCGAGCGCACCAGATATTCACAGATCGACAGCGCATCCTCACCGCAATCGGGCTGGGAAACCAGCAGATTATCGGTGTCTACGCCCAAAGACTTGGCGTACACGGGATCCAACGCATGCTCCGCGTCGATAAACGCCGCCTCGCCGCCTGCCTTCTGCACCTCAGCAACAATATGTAGCGCCACTGTCGTTTTACCCGAGGATTCGGGTCCAAAGATCTCGACAATACGTCCGCGGGGTACACCGCCGATACCCAACGCCATATCCAGCGACAGAGAACCGGTGTGGAATGCCTGTACCGTCATACGCTGATTCTCGCCGAGACGCATGACCGAGCCTTCACCATATTCTTTTTCGATCTGCTTAATCGCTGTTTGCAGTGCTTTACGTTTATCTTCTCTATTCGCTTCGGGCGACACCATCGGTGCCAGATTCTTCTTTGCCGCTTTTGCCATGATATTCTCCATTCCGCCGCCAACGGCAGCATAAATATTGTTTGAATAGTTCGTCATCCGACCGTGTCGCTTATGCGACAAACTTGATGGTGTCATTATACACCATCTCTGCAGGTTTGTCAAGTGGTTTTGTTCCAAAATCGGAAAAATATTTTTAACTTTCTGTCAATTTCTTAAAATCTGTTCCTGTTTAAGAAAAGAAAAGACCCGCTAGAGCAGGCCTTTTCTCCATATATTTCCGTTTCGAGTCATTTCCCATAATGAACAGGCGCGTCTTTGAGATCTTCGTTGAATTTTCCGACGTGCACAGAATCCCATCCCGAGGAGCTGCCTTCATAATAAACATGCTCCAAGGAATGACAGTTATGGAACGCACCGTCACCGATAGACTTCACAGACACGGGAATCGTCACGCTGATGAGGGAGGACGCATGGGTAAAGGCATAGTCCTTCACGGTCATCACGTTTTGAGGAATGACCAATTCAGTGATCTTGACATCCTGCAAATACAGATTTTCGGCATAGAACAGCGGACTGGCTGCCATATTGTGAAAGTTTATACCGCAATACGCCGACAGATCTTCCACATAAACGCCCTTGATACCTTCACACTGATAGAACGCGTCACTGCCGATTTCCACAAGCTCCTCGGGTAAGCTTACCGCGCGGAACGCATGGCATCCGTAAAAAGCGGATTTGCCGATTTTTTTCAGTCCCTCGGGGAAACGAAGCCAGCCTTCGGTTTCCTGCGTTTCAGAAGACACGGCATAGACCTCATACAGCGCCGTACAGCCGAAGAAAGCAGATTCTCCAATTTCAGAAAGTGCTTGGGGTAAAACAACCTTTTTCAGAGCATGGCAACCGTAAAACGTATCCGCGGCAAGGGAAGTCAGCTTGGCAGGCAAGCTGATCTCCGTCAGCGAGCTACAACAATAAAATGCATTGTAACCAATGGTTTTAATGCTATCGGGAAGTTCAATAGCTTTGAGTTCCGCGCAATCGTAAAAAGCAGCGATACCAATGGAGGTCACAGTGTCGGGAACCGTCACTTTTTCCACAGGCGCCATCATAAAAGCGTAATTGTCAATGGCTGTGACCTTTTCACCATCGGGCGAGACCGCAGGAATGACGATCTCGGCGGCATCCACAGCCCCGATTCCGCTGACACGGCAAGTACCGTCTCCGTTGGAAGTAAAAGTCAGACTTTGGCTTGTTTCTTCATGGTGACAAGCCGTCAAAGCCCAAAGCAACAAGCAAAGTAAAAACGCGCCCGTCAGCGTTAGGACAGTCTTGCTGACAGAGGTATATATCTTGGATTTTTTTGGGGTTCGCATAACAGAGCCTTCTTTCTAAAGATAAGATCTATTGTTATTATAGCACATCTCCGTAGTTTTGTAAACCCTTCTTATAAAAAATCTACCCCCGAGACGTTTTTTGCCGCCTTCCGGGAAAATTTCGCGTGTTTTTTCATAAGTTTTCCGTCTTTCTCATACAGTATACCAAACCAGTCTATCATCAGGCAAAGGAGAGATATCCATGAACCATCCATATGATATGTCCTCATCCAATTATTCCGAAAGATCCGCCACTGACATCCAGGAAATCCAAATGCCCATCTGCGAGCGGACATTGAATACCGACGTGGCAGGCGACTTTACCCTGCCCGACTACCAGCCCGAGATCAAGCGATTACTGCGCATCAACACGTCCCTGACGCCCCCCGAGCGTTACGTTTCGGGAGATGAGTTGATCCTGGAAGGCACGCTGGATTATTTCGTGCTTTACATGGGCAATGATAACGGTCTCTATTGCGCCCCGCTGTCCACCGATTACCGCATGACACTTTCCCTCTCGGAAGAGCGCGAGAAAGAAAAAGATCACCGCCGTCCGTCGGGTGCGCCTTCCCCTTTGGACGGCACCCCGCTCTGCGCTTGTGATATCACCGCAGAGACTTCCGGCGGACGGGTCACAGCTCCTCGCCGGCTGAACATCAAGAGCCGCTTGAAAGCCAACGTCAAAGCGCTGGGCAGTTGTGCCATTTCTGCCGAAGGTGCAAGCGACACGCCGTCCACCGCAGAGCAATTGATGGGAACCGTACAGACATCAGAATTTCTCCAAATCATCGGAGAACCGCTTTCGTTACAGGACGATATGATCCTTTCGCCTGCCGAAGGGGCTGAACTGCGGGTGATCTGTGCCGAGGGGGTAGTCATGGTTCAAGAAGCCATCGCCGCGCAAGGACTCGTCACCTGTCACGGAGAAGTCATGCTGAAGTTGACCTTGTGCCCCGCAGAAGATGAAGAGGGCACCACAGCAACCCCTGTCATCAGCACTCGAAAGCTTCCCTTCTCTCAAGCTATTCCGTTAGAAGGTCTGACCCCCGAATGTACCTGTTGCGCTCATGGGGTTTGTCACGAAATGAGCGTGGAAGTAGAAGAGGGGCATCTGCACGCGGACTTGGGAATCCTCTTGGAAGTATTGGCGCTGAAGGATGTCTCCTCCTCCTACACCAAGGATCTGTATTCAACCCGCAAAGAGACCGTCGCGAGCTACGGAAATTACCCCCTGCGGCGAGGTGTGGGATGCTTTAACGGTAACTTCACCCTAAGCGACTCTCTGTCCTTGTCGGACACGGGAATCCACCCTGCCGCTCGGGTGATAGACGTAACCGCCACCGCCTATCCCGAAGCCCTCACCGCTGACCCCGCCAAAAGCAAGTGTACACTGACCGGTCACTGTCGGGTGCAGCTTTTACTCTTCCGAGACGGAGAATATAGTTCCACCACGCTGGAATTGCCCTTCCGTTATGAAAAAGAGGGTTTGTCCCGTCTGTCGCAGGAAGACATCCGCGATCTGTCCTTTGACGGATGTGTCCACGCCATGAATTGCCGTGCCCGTATGGACGGTGAGCGGATTGGAATCGATGCCGAGCTGGCAGTCGCTCTGCGGATCACCGCCGGGAAATCCGTAACCGCGCTGACCTCGGTAAAATACGGAGACGAGGTGACACGCCATCAGGGCGAGTACGTCATTTGCTTCCCCTCCGCCGAGGATAGTCTTTGGTCGGTTGCCAAGCGATATCACGCGCCGCTGGCGGCATTGGGCGCCGCTAACGGTCTCGCTCTTGATAAAGAACCGGATGACCAAGGATCTCTGCAAGGAATCAAATACCTGATCGTATAAACAAACGGCGTCGTGTCCCGCAGGACACGACGCTTTTTTTATGATAGAGATGACATTCTGCTCTCCAATTTCCGGAGCAAGGTCACCAGCGGCATGATCAACACGCTGGCGCATAGATTTCCTATGCCGTGGGGAATATCCGCGGTGATAAAGCCCCACTTCCACCACGCAAGGATCATCTCCCCTGAAAAGTGGAAAAAGAGCATCTGGGAGGGCGCCCACAAAAGTCCGAAGGCAAAACCATGGGCGGCACAAACCACCGAATACACCACAGGTGCCAACCACTTGGGCATTTTCCTGGGCAGAAGCATGACCACGCCCCAGAGGATTGCCCAGATATACAGATAGCTGAGCCACCAGATTCCGATCCCCTCATAAAGTCCGATCAATAGCACGTAAATATAAATCGGAAACAGGGCTTTGGCACGGTACACTAGCGTATACACCACGATGAGCATTCCGCCGATATGCACGTTGGGAATAAGATTCATCACCAAGTCCGAAACAAACATCAGCGTGCCCAGCATGGCAAAAACCGCCATTTCCCGCAGGGTCAGTATGGTGCGGGAGCCTCTGGAATGTCGTCTCACTTGGACACCTTGAATGCGTAAGTGGCACCGGGGGTGATCTCGGTCAGATCAACGCCGGTCATACCGTAGTCCTCGCCAATATAGAACGCCCAATAAGTACCGTCAGTATCATAATCGGCGGTGATACCGTTGACGGTTTTGACATATAGTCCGTAGTCGCCATCCTCACCTTCGATCAGCCCCAGCTTCAGAAGCGCCGCGCCAACGATCGTCTCGTCGGTATGGATCTCAAATTTTTGGGTGTTACCATCACCGTCCACTACGTTGAAATAAAAGACGGTAGCACCTTCTCCCTTAACGGTCACGTCAGAATCGGACGCTGCTCCGCCGGTAGGTGCTTCGGTGGCATCTGCCGCCGTAGCGGCGGTATGATCCGAGGTTTGGGGCGTTTCAGCCTCGTTTGGGGTACATCCGATCGTACACAGTGCCAACGCCGCAATCAGCACCGTACAAAGGATGAGGGACAAAAGTGATTTTGCTTTTGAGTTTGTCTTGTTCATCTTTCTGTTCTCCTTATATATTTGTTTTTACCTCAAGTCGGCGCTCGCGACAGTCACAGAGGCACATTTTGATGCCGGGTATTTCGACTCAGCGCTCGGCGGGTCAGTCTTCTCGGTTTCCCAATGACCTTGTCCCCTCCTTTGCGGCAGAAGGGTCAGACCCGCGTATGATCCTATCGGCAGGATCAACGCGCTTCACGGCGACGGGCTCGTACAGGAGTTTCACCTGTTTCCCCGAAACACATCGAGGGATATTATAGCACATTTGGGTTGCTTTGTAAAGAGAAAACCTATGGATTCATCAAAAAAGCATCCACCCTTGCGGATGGATGCCCCAAAAACAGATCAAAGACTTTCCAAAAGGAGCAAGCAGTCTGCAGCAAGAACCAGGGGCTCCCCGCCGCTGACGGTAGCCGTGGGGGTCAGGTCATGGGTATGATCCAGCACCGACACCTGCCAATGCCCCTCGGGGGCGGTCACGTCCACGTCTTTCGCTTGCCCTGACAGGCAACCGGCATTCACCAAAAGAAGACCTTGCTTCCCGTCCGCGCTTTTCGCCGCCAGACCGTAGATCCCCTCTCCGAGATAGCCGCCCTCGTCAGCCCCCTGCAGAGCATATTGAGTCCCCAATTGGTAGAGGCGATTGAACGCCACCAAGCCGTAATAGGCTTTGAACGGAGTACGGGTCATAGGGTCGAATAGCCCCCCATAGGAGGATTCGAAGGTCGCGTCATAGTACATCAAAAGATCCACCGAGCTGTATTGCATGGCGACCATCATGGTGGCAATGGCTGCGGCATCAGCCAACATCCCGCGGCGGTGAATGCCCGGATTCCACTCGTTGAGGATGCTCTCTGTCGCTGTAAAGCCGTATTTATCCAGCATTTCGCGGGCATACGCGGCAAAGCGCAGATTTTCGGCAGGTCCTGCGTAGGAATGCCAGGAGAAGAAGTCCAGCGGCGCTTTGTGGTCTTCCGAGGACACGTAGGCAAGGAACTTTTCAAAAAACTCAATGAAATAGCCCGTACGGGTGGACACGTTTGCCTGTGCGACGGCAGCCGTGTTCAAAATCTCATAAAAGCCGCAGGAGGCATATCCACCGATCTTCAGATGCGGGAAACAAGCCTTCAGATGGCGGGCGGTGATTTCATAGAGGCGAAAATAGTCCTCCATGGTGCCGCGCCACATAGGGTTTTCTGAAATCACAGGCTCATTGTCCGGCTCATTCCAGATCTCCCAGTAGGTAATCCCCATCCGATAGCCCTCAGCCCACTCCTCGTTATAGTGGCGAATGATATGCTCGCAAATCACCGCCCATTTATGGAAGTCCTTGGGCGGCAGACTGCGGCGAGGACCGATGGAGGGATGATAGTTTTCAATGGTGCAACCCAGACGGTAAAAAGGCTGAACACCTGCCGCTGTCAGCTCACGGAGCAGATGATCCGTAAAGCCGAATTCATAGTTTGCGGGATCTTCGGGATCGGCTTCAAAGCGAGGAAAGATATTAGCAACGTCCACGAACACGCCACCACCCAAAATACCGCCCGTATCGTGCAGTCGGGCATAGGGGATCCCCGCTTCGGTGAGATAGTGAAAAGCATCACAGTACGTCCAAAACATGGGGGCATTGTTGACCGCGTGCATGGGCTTGATCTTACCCACGGGTGCGGAAAAATCAGGGGTCAGAAAAATCATCGCTATCTCCATTCCGCCGCCATACGGCGGCACAAATAAACTTTGTCATGAAACTGTGCCATCAGAAAAATCGGTTGAGATTTATTTTTATGCTTATGCCTGTGTGTCCACCGCCGAATCTGCGAGGGTATAGACGGCGCAATACAACTCATGTATCGTGTTGATGGCTTCCGATGCCTCCGACAGTCCCGCAGGATCTATCGTCAGGATGTAAATGCCCTTATCCCCCGCAAGGTACAGCCGATCCGTGCCCATGTCGGGCAAAGCCAGATCGGTTTTGGACACCCACAAGGCATGGTTGATGTTTTCACCAAGGCAGGTCAACAGCGCTTGTGCAGCCCCGACAATAGCGGGCGTCTCTTTTTCGAGATGCAGATATTGCTCACCGGTGGACAGATACAGATGGGTAGTGCCGTCAGCACAGCAGACCAGGGTTTCCACGTGGTCGCCCGCGTCTATATCCACCATAACGGTATAGATGAAGTAGTCCTTGCTTCCCTCGGGGCGTGTGACCGACATTGTGTCACGGCGCGCCTTGAGATAGGTCTCGTCCGCCACCTTGCGAGTTCCATACATCTGACAGGAAAACAAGCTCCAAAGCAAAGCCACAGACAACAAACAGCAAGCGAATCGTTGCATATATTTCATACGTCTCTCCTTTCCTCATAAGCCGCGACCGCCGCGCAAATCTCACCGTACATATAGAGGGATCCCAGCGTCAGAAGGATCTTGCCTTCCCGACGACAGGCATCCATGGCGGCATGGACAGCAGCCGACACCGTATCAAACCCTTGGGCAGGGACGCCGACCTCACGGAACACCTCTGCGTAGGCATCCGCCTCCATGGCTCGGCTGTTGTCAGGACGGACGGTATATACCCGCTCCGCCACTTGGCACATACGGCGCACCATAACGTGGAAATCTTTGTCCGCCATCACACCGGACAAAAGATAGACCTTTTGGTTGGGATACAGGGTTTTGATCCCCGCCACAGCCGCATCCACGCCTTCGGGATTATGCCCACCGTCAGAAATGACCAACGGATCACGGCAAAGGGTCTCAAACCGTCCTCGCCAGCGCACCAAAGCCAGTCCTTCGCGAACGTGGGCTTCGGTCACGCGTTTGGCCCAAGGCAAATCCCGTGCTTTCAAAAGCTCCAACGCGGTCAGCACGGTGGCAGTGTTGTAGGGCTGATACACCCCCGCCAGCGAGACCCGAAGATCTTCATAATCTCCAAAGGTCAGCGTCGCCCCTTCAGGGTCACAAGACACCCCTGCCAGACGGGAAAGATCCGTCTCGGCGTACAGCGCATCCTGTGCCAATGCTGCTTCACGGATCACGGTTGCCACCGATTCATGATCGATGGCAGTCTGCTCGTCAGACCCTACCGCGGGATGCGCCCCGCCGAAAAGCACAGGCACCCCTTTTTTGATGATCCCCGCCTTTTCTTTAGCGATAGCTTCGGGGGTGTCGCCCAAAAACGCCGTATGATCCATGGCAATCCCAGTAATGACAGACAGCGCCACAGACGCAGGGGGAATGATATTGGTGGAATCCAGTCGTCCCCCCATCCCTACCTCCAGCACCACCACGTCACAGGCTTCACGCAAGAAATATACAAAGGCAATCGCGGTGATCAGTTCAAACTCGGTAGGAACGTCCTCCATAGCATCCGCATGGGGACGGACAAGGTTCGTGATCTCCGCCAGCACGTCATCGGGGATATCCTCTCCGTTGACCTTCATGCGCTCGTTGAAGCGGAGAATAAAGGGAGAGGTAAACAGCCCCACGCGAAGTCCCGCTTGCGTCAGAATACTTGACAGCATAGCTGATGTGGAGCCTTTGCCGTTGGTTCCTGCCACGTGAATGAAGGTCAGCTGCTTTTGAGGGTCTCCCAAGCGGCGGCACAGCTCGGTGATGCGCTCAAGCCCCGGACGGCTCCCCTTCCACGTGACCGAATGAATATAATCAAGTGCTTGGCTATACGTCATAAACAGACTCCTTTACAGGGTTTCAAACAGACGGCGGAAGGACTTCTGCCGCCACAAAAGGCACATCAACCCAATCTCCAACGAGGCGATAATCAGGTAGAGGGGCAGACGGATCACAATCCACCAGCCATAGAAAGTATACAGTCCCACAGATTTGACCACCACCGAGCCTACGAGGTGAGCAGCAGCGGATGAAAGAACGATCTGTCGCGTTCCGCGGTTCTTGACAACAAATTTTGCCATGACTCCTGCTACAACGCCTACCGAACAAGCACCTGCTGTAACAATGAGGTTTGGGGGATAGGTCTGGGGGGAGAGCAGATAACTGATGAGATCTGCGGCAACGCCTACGAAACCGCCTGCCAGAGGTCCTAAGAAAATTCCGGACATCAAGACGGGCAGATTCTCAAAGGTGATGCGTAAAAGTCCGTTACTGAAATTCAAAAAGCTTTTGCAAACGATGCCAATGACCACGCTCATGGCAACCATCATGGCGGCAATCGCCAATCGTTTGATACTGCCGAGGGCAGTAAGGCGAGGGGATTTGGTTGGATGTGACATAAAAAAATACCTCCTTTCCTGCTACATATGGCAGGAAGGAGGCTTCTTCCCCTTTTTTCGGGGCAGACAGCGCTTTTGCCTTACGAAGCGGGATGCAAAGCATAGACCGCAGTTTTCGCGCGTATCGAAAACCTTCGTCCGACGAGCAACTCCCCGTCCCATCGGCACTTGACGCCCATGCTTTTACTCTTCTGAATTTTCACTCAAAGGTGAATGTACCGTTATTATACCCCCAATAAGGTACCTTGTCAAGTAGAACAGCAAAAAAAGAAAGTAAAAAAACGGATGCGTCAAAGACGCATCCGTTGGATTTACAGAACAGATTCGATGTCCGCTATCTCAAGGGTTCAGCATTTCGCTGACCTTTTCGCCCAACAGCACGCGGACGGCGTGGAGATAGTCATCATCGTTCGTATAGGTGACCACATCGGTAGTGACCATGGCGATCATCTCGTCAGCGGCGGCTTCTCCCTTGCCTTTCTCCAGCATGGAGAGCATCTGATAATCCTGAATACCCAAGCGGATATTCTCAAAACGGTGAGAGGACACGGGTTCATAGAGACCGTATGCAGAGCCGGGGTAGATCAAGACACCGTCACCGTGGGAGGTGGCACCGATAAGCGGTGTCAAGTCGTTGTAGGGATCAGCATTCCAGTAGGTAGCATCCCAGTAGAGGAGACCCGTGGCGTTGGTCAACGCGCACTGCCAGACGGACACGATGGGTTCCGTACCGTCACCCAATGCCAACCAGTTGGCATAAGGCTGACCGGGTTCCCAGCAGAAGTACAGCCACAGCTCATCGCCTTCAGCTTGCAGGGCAGCCATACGCTCAGCAAAAGTGCCGTATTTTTGATCTTGGGCAGAAGTTGTCATGTACTGTGTACCGGGAATCATGTACTTATCACGGGGGGTGAAAGCAAAGACCTTGGTACACCAGATATCCAGATACGGCTTCATGAACTCGATCTGATCGGTATTCTCGTCAATCTGCAGGTTGGTAAAGAAGGGAGAGATCTGGTTATAGTCGGGGAAGGTGTTTGCCAAACGGTTACCGTTATTCGCCAACTCGTTCAGAAGACCCATATTGGTGGGCTCATCTACGTAGTAGAAGTAGCCCTTCTCCAACCAATGGGGTTTATCCTTCATGATCTCGTAAGCGCCTGCCTCGTTGCTGTTCTTCTTGTTGATAACAAAAGACGTCATGCGAGGATCATCCAGATATTTCTCTGCGCGAGGATCGCCTACCGCATAGGGCAACGTATAGGTGGACATACGGTTTTCCAGCATGAACTTGAAGTAGATCTCATAGAGTTCATCCTGACCGAGATCCGTCATACCCGCGTTCTGATACTTGACGTAGATGGGCCAAGCCTGGATGTTGATCGCCGTTTTGAGTGCGGTCTCGTCGGAGAGGGAGAAACCCCAGACGTTGACGTAGACCTTGGCAGTCTTGATGTGCTTGCCCGTGACAGCATCCTTGACGTCCACGGTGGCAGTATACAGTCCCGCGGGCTGATCCTTGTCTGCCCAGACCTTAATGGCGAAGCCCTGGGAGTTGCCTCCCTTGACCTCCACAGCTCCTTGCACAGGCGGCAGCGCATCGGGGATCATATGACCGTTGACGTTAACGTAATGCTCACGGTAGACCTTGGCGGTGAGGCTGTTGCCCTTGCCGTCGGTGAAGTCGGAGAGGGAAACCTCGAAGGAGCGGTCTTTTTCGGGTGACAGGAAGAACTGGCAGTTTTCAATACTGTTGCCCGCCATGGAGATGACGTAGGTGTGCTTGCCCGAGGAGGTAGTATCGTTCTGATAGACCTTCTGGGACATATGGTCGAACCACATAGACACAGATGCGTCCTCGTCAGGGGCGTTCAGCTTATCGTAATTCACACCTTCCACGGGGGTCTCGGCAAGATCCGAGCCTTCCCCGGGGCGGGTCATATCGATGTTCAGATCGCCCATAGCTTCCTCACGTGTTTTGAAAAGTTGAATCGAGTAGATATAGATGCTCTCATCACCGCTACCCGTGGGCGTGGTGAGAAAGTCCCAGCGCATACCGTTCAGCGTGCCCGAGAAATCCACGTTGGAGAGATCGAAAATGATCTTCTGCCAGCCCGTATTGGTGCTGTCAAAGGTGGCGGTCATCTGATAGCCGGGGGTTGCTCCCTGCAGAGTTCCCGCATAATAGAACATCTCAAAGGACTCACAAGTCACATTTTCCGCGCGGATAGTGTAGACCATATACTTATACTCGTCCGCGCTGACGGGTGTCAACTGATGATTCTTCATGTAGCTCGCATAGTCAAAAGAAATGAAAGGATCGCTTGCACCTTTTCTTGCCGTCAGCTTTAAGACAGAACCATAAGTCTCGTCCATGGCAATGTCAAAGCCGCACTGGTTCGCGCCCGAGAAAATACTTCTGTTGCGCTTGTGGTCATAGAAGGTGATGACAGCGGGATCTGTGGGTTTGTTGACACGGGTTGCGGGATCCTCGGTCTCGCTCTCTGTCTCAGAGGGTTGCGGTTCGGTCTCGGAGGGTTGGGTCGGCGTTTCGGTGACGGGATCTGTGGTCTCACCGTCAGCCGGCGTATCCTCCGTAGGCTCGGTCACGGAACTCGTCGTCCCCGCGGTGGTTTCATCAGGATTTGCCTGGGGATTGCAGGCGGCGAAGGCGCCCAACAGCAGGGCAAGTGTCAAAAAGAGAGACAAAAATCTCGCAACGGGAGAAGCAAAAAAACGTTTCATGGCAGACCTCCTTGAAAATAAGGACAGATTTTGTAACGATTATAACATAAAGTTGAGGATTTGTAAAGTAGGCAACGGGATTTGTGGCGTTTAGCACATAATTGAGCAAGGACAATTGTGGAAGTTGACATCATCTCTTCCCGTCTGCGGCGCCCTCAGGATTTAACAGTCAGATGGCTGAACTCCGCGGGGCAGTTATGGGTACGGACACCCACCATGCCTTGCATATAGGGTTCGGGGTCGGTATAGTCCAAATACAGCGTGCCGTCTACATACACCTGTATACGGGCACCCTCGCATACCACCTTGAGGACATATGCCTTATGGGCTTGAAATCGCCCCTCGGCAACGGCGACCTGACGGTAACCATAGCTTTGCTTACCAATGATGACCCCCTCGGCGGACAGACCCACAAAGTAGCCCTTGACCCAGTCAGTTGCCGTCTTGGTGTCCTCCGCACTTGGCTCTCTGTCCATGAAATTGGGTGACCCGGGAGCGGTGGCACGCACCAAGAGACCGCAATTGGGCACCGCCTTGGGCGTTACGGTCACCTCCACGGTATAGTCCCCCATATTGGGAGATCCGTACAGGCGTTTACCGTAGGGAGAGGCGCCCGAAAGGGTCAATGTCTCCCCGGTAAGCCGCCAATCGCCGTCAGTATACACAGGCGCGTTCAAAGAAATCTCCGAGGCAGGTGCCGCCTTGAACAGATGCAAAGTTTCTATCGAAGCGCTTCCCTTGAAAATCACCGTCAGCACGTGCTGCCCCTCGGCAAGGGGAATCCCACGACAGATCAGGGTGGCAGTACCGCCCGAGACGGGGATCACCGAAGCGCTTCCCTCAGATTTGCCGTCCACAAGGATCTCCATCCCAATCCCCGCCTCGCTCATGTCATGGCAGAGGACCGACAGATCATAAGCACCATCGAAAGCGGCGAGAATCTTATAGGAAAGGTTGTCTCCATCCTTGACCGCTACAGACTTTCTGCCGTTAGGCGTGATAACCGTGAGGTGATCCTCCAAGGTGTGGGTGGCAGGGATCCGCCCCACCTGCTCGGATACCGTCTTGTACTGATCCGCTCCACCGTTCCCTCCCACAGCTGCTGTGCCACCGATGAAGCCGAAGGATGCCTCGGCGCCCTTGGCTGTATAGCCGATAGATCCGCCCGTGAGGGGGCTGTCCTTCAGGGTACAGAGGAGGCGGTCGTTCATGTAGAAGGTGTAATCCCTGCCACTTCGCTCGATTTGGAGGGATTGGAGACAATCAAAGCAGGTATTCTCCCCAAAGGACCGGATGGTATCCACCTCGGTGCGGGTGGTCTCCCCCTTCACCGTGATCTCGATGATGACCTTCTGACTTGCGGGATCAAAGAGACAGACACCCAAATTGTCAGGATCGGTGTAGGCAAAGACCGCCCCCGCTTGTCCCCCTTCGGCGATGGAAGTCACGTTATATTCAGCGGTGAAATCTCCCTCAAAGGGAGTCTTAGCCAAAAGCATACTGTCGGCGCTCAAGGACAGCCCGCTTCGTCCCGAGCCCAAAGAGCCGTTCAGCGACCAGCCCTTGAGAGAAGATCCGGGGGCAAAATGATGATACAAGTCGGGCAGTTCGGGCACGGGCTGGGGATCGGTAGTGGGACCCAGAATCTCCATGCGCTCGCCGTTGAAGAGAATGCGGTCGATATTCATATTGCGGTTAGGTAGCATATCCACCAGCGAATGGTAAACGATGTAGTAGCTGTCCAGATCAGGTCCTTTGACCGTGGAGCTGTGACCAATACCGAAGATCTCGTCAGTGGTACTGATGAGGAGAGGATTTTGCGGTTCCGCCTCGGCAAAGTCCACGGGAGAACGATCCGAAACACCATAGAGAATGCGGTAGGATGGGCTGAGGACGTGATTCCCCGTGTAGGTAATATAGTAGTAACCGTCGTGGTACACCGTCATGGAGCCCTCTGTCCAGCCGCCGTTGACGGATATAGAACGGAGCGCGCGACCGTTTTTCATGGAAGAGGGGGATGCCATATCGTACACCTGAATGTTGCCGCCGCCCGCGGTATAGAAATACCACTTGCCATCGTTGTCAATGAAGACCGAGCCGTCGATGGACATACCCATGTTGCCCGTCACCGGTTTGAAGCCCCTGGTAGGGGAAGTGCTGCGTAGGACGTAGTGACCGTTGCCGGCGGGGGAGGTGTACATATAAAAATAACCATTATAGTAGTAGACCTCGGGCGCGTAAGCGCCGCGGGTGACAGGGTCGTTGCTGCAAAACCCCTCATACTGCCAATTCACCAAATCAAGGGATGACCAGCATTTGATACCTACACTACCGTCCTTGGTACTGACGTACAGATAGTAGACACCGTTATGCCGCATGACGAAGGGGTCACCGAAGCCATAGCCTTGCCAGGCGTTTTCGGTTTTTGCGGTAAGGATAGGATTTTCAAAACAGGTCATAGGTTCCATGGTCTCGCCTCCTTCGGGTTGAGTTTCGGGCGAATGGCAAACCGTTTCATCGCTGTGATGACCGGGCTCGGTGACGGTATTTGTTTCGGTATCCGCTTCGGTATCGACCGTTGTCCCTGCCGGTTGACAGGACACCAATAACCCACCGAGAAGTGCGATCACCAAGAGGATCAATAACATACGTTTCATACTTGAGCACTACGCCTTTCCTTGCTTTTTTGTTATATTGTATCATACACTTGAAAAGAAAGCAACTGTTTTGGTGGATTTTGGTTGACAAAGGTACACATTTATGGTATAATCAATTGATTCGAACGAAAGGGTTTGGGTTCTCATTCGTTAGTTCAGAAAGTTTAACATAATGGAGGACATCTATGAAACGTTTTTTTATTTTGCTGCTTGCGCTGATGTTGATTACGACTGCCGTAGTTTCCTGTGACTCAAAAGATCCCGTGTCCGAAACACAGCCCGCAACCGAAGCCCCCACTGAAGCGCCTACCGAGACGCCTACCGAGACGCCTACTGAAGCGCCTACTGAGGCGCCCACGGAGGAAGAAGAACTCACCCTCCCTCCCGCAGGCGAGGAAACCGAGACCGAGTGGACCGAGCCCGAAGACGTTCCCTATGAAGTAATTGAATCTCCTGCCATCCATACAACCGCCGGAAAGCAGCTCCATGGCTACAACGCATCGGGTGAATTCAGCTTTGAATACGGCGATGCTCTGTCTGTCAAAGAAAACAATATGTTCATTGTTACCAACGACAGAATGGGTCACGGCAAGATCACCGCTACCTTCACAGCCCCAGATCAGTACGTCAATGATAACGGTATTATTTTCGGCATGATGGATGATGAATACGAGCAGTACTATTTCTGGGAAGACGGTCCCACCTACTATTTTCTGTTCGTGTCCGATGACGCTACCCTCTATTTGGCAAAGGTATCCAGCAACGGTCAGCCCTGGACAGAACTCCACATTACCGAGCCTATTCCCAATTATAAGCACGGCGACACCATCACCATCTCCGTAGAATTCGACGGTGAAGGCTTCATTGATTGCTACGCCAACGGCGAATGGATGATCACTTACTACGACGAGAACTGGACGGGCGGTCAGCGCTTTGGTATCCGCTGCGAAGTTCCCGACGTTTATTACACCGATGTCATTATCGACCACGATTGGGTTCCCGAGTATTGATCAGACATTTAACAACTTAATCAAAAGCGGGGTGTTTCCCATGCGATGGCATGGGAAACACCCCTTCGTGCTATATATCAGGGTTGTACCGCGACAGGGAAACGCACCGAGGGCTCGGGTTTTCCGAAATGAGGCTTGCCTTCCTCGTCGAAAATAACAGGCGCAAGCCATACCGAGCGCCCCTCCCAGCCCGTATCCGACACCTGATTGCCATGATAAATCATCCAAACACTCCCATCCACGGCGGTGGAGAAAGAGCAATGACCGGGACCGTAGCAGACATCCTCACGGCGGGTAAAGACAGGGGTGCTCTCCTTTGTCCAGGAAGCTGGATCCATGGGATCCTCGCCCGTCAGGGTGAGCATACCCAGACAGTAGTAGTCCCCCCAACTGCCCGAGGCGGAGTAAACCACAAAGGTCTTGCCCCCGTGCTGCAGCACCGTGGGTCCTTCGTTGACATCGGGCCACTCCACCGTCTCCCAGTTATACTCAGGGGTAGAGATCAGCACCCGCTCGCTGTCGATGGTGCAAGGATCGCTCATATGGGCGATGTAGAGATTCTGCTTGCCGTCTTTCTCACCTTCCCAGCCTGACCAAATAAAGTACAGCTCCCCGTTCAGCTCCATGACGGTACCGTCGATCGCCCACTTGTTGGAGGGATCGGTGATCTGTCCCACCATCTCGTAGGGTGCGCGAGGATTATCGGAAGTGCTTTTCAGAACGAACATACGGTGATGTGAGCTGTAACCGTCCGAGGCTGCTACATAGATGTACCATTCCCCATTGATGTAATGTAATTCAGGCGCCCACAGCTCTTCTGAGTAAGCGAGACCTCTGGGGGGATCGAAAACCGCCATGCCCTTGGGCTGGAGCTTGTGAAGCGAGGGCATCTTGGCAATGGAAATGCCATTCCCTCTGGAATAGCAGTAATAGTAGCTCCCTTCCCACGCCACGACCCAAGGATCGCATCCGCCACTGTGGATAGGATTGCTCACAATCTCATAAACCGTGCCTGTTGCTTCGTCTACTTCGGTTTCGCTTTCCGTGACAGGCTCTGTGATCATTTCCGTTTCTGTTTCTTCCACGAACACTTCGGGCGCCGTATCACTGATTGTTTCGGTAACGATTTCGGTCGAGGTTTCCACCGCGGAACTTTCCCGGACCGTTGGTGGGATTGCGTTTTGGCAAGAGATCATCGTCCCTAAAAGAAGAACGAGACTCAAAAGCCATGCGCTGCGGTTGTTTTTCATATGCTTGTCTCCTGATTGACTCTTTGCTTTTATTCCGGGCGTAAAAGTGCTTTGCCCTATTATTGTTGATATAGTATAGCACAGTTCAGAAAAAAAGGCAAGTTTTTTCTTTTCGGGCGTTTATTTGCACACCAACCGGGACGCCAAATCGTACAGCTCGGCGTGGTTCGCTTCGCCGGGAGTCCGATCAAAAATAAAAAACGGACTGCTTACGCAATCCGTTTTTGTTTTTGGTGGGAATAATTGAACCAAATTCGAACCGCGAGCAAATCAATTCCAGTCATTGTATCTTAATGAGATGTTCCCATGCTTCTTGAAAGTAGGGTTGCTGACTTAACCCTTCTGTTGGAAGCTCATAATGAATTATGACGTTTGAATTTGCTCGTGTACCTGTCCGAAAACTTCCAGCTCACTCATCTCAATCGCGTAGCCGCCGTTCACGGTGCTGGAGGCGGAGAGGCGGGTGGCATAGAGGCGGATATAGCGAGCAGTCGTCGGCTCGAAGTTGATCACACGGTTCTCCGTCGAGGCCGTGCCAAGGTTATCCTCAACCATTTCTACGGTGGTAAACGTCACGCCGTCCACGGATACCTGAATCTCGTACTTCTCGGGGTAGACGTTGGTACCATTCCACATACTGCGAGGAACTAACACCACACGGTTCACCTCGTAGACCTCCAAGAGGTCGATGGTGATCCACTCAGGTGCGTCGGGGCTGTCGTTACGGAAAAGCTCAGATGCCCAGGCCGTGGTGTCTTTACCGTCGGTGATGTAGGTGTGATGACAGGTCCACTCGGGCACATCAGTAGTGGATGAGTAATCCACCACGGGCTTGTTCAAGGCAAGGTTCTGGCTCTCGGTGAGATCGGTGGTGTAGGTCGTGGCAATCTTGTCGGGAATATTTCCGTCATCCTTGTATACCATCAGCTCACCGATGTCGGCGCGGCCACTGATCCCTTGGAGACCGCGGATGCAGATACGGACGTAGCGTGCCTCGATGTCTGTGAAGCGGAAGACCGAAACAAAATCGCGAGGGAGAACATCGCTATTCTTGACAACCTCCACCCAGCTTTCGCCGTCGGCCGAGACTAACAGAGAGAAGTCGGTGGGATTGAATGCTCCGCAGAGGTGATCCACACCGGCGGGGTATAGGTCAATGCGGTTGATGGTCTGAACCCCACCCAGATCCACGGTCAGTAGTTGTTCCTTGCCTTCCTTGTCGGAAACGCGGGCGGCGGTAACGCTGTCCACGATGCCGTCGGTGAGGTTATACAGGTAGTAATTCGCGGAACCATCGGAAGAGGTACCAAATACGGGGGCGTGGAGAGCCAGATTCTGATGAGATTCCTTCTCCGTTTTGATGAAATCCCCTGCGGGAAGCTTCAGAAGGATACCGTCGCCGGCGGCCAGCGTTAGTGTCAAAGCACCATCCGTCAGTGCGGTCTCGGTGAGCTCACCGTTCCCGTCGCTGACGAGGGATACGCTCGAAAGGCCCGTGAAGAGAAGAGTAACCGTCTGCTCGGCGTTGAAATCCTTATTGACCACGAAGATGTACTCGCCGTCTCCATTCCGCTCCTCTAGCATGGAGAGGATAACGTTGGCCGTCCCGGCCTGCACGAAGTAGTCTTTTGGGAGAACGTCGTACGCGCCGTTGGTCTTATTCTGGCTGTGGTAGACCAAAGTGGCGTCGCAGGAGGCCAGGTGACTTCCTATGGCGTGGATCTTCTTGTTGATCTTACAGACCTCATAGTAGAGATCGGTTGGCTTGTTGTCACGGCCGATGATGGCCTCGGTGTAGTTTCCCTCGTCGGCGGTGGGGGTGCCCCAGGTGAAGAACTTGATCTCCTTGATGCCGTAGGCCAGAGCCGCCATCATATTGTAGCGGAGATCCGCCCCCGAGGGACGGCGGTAGCCCCCTGCCAGACCCACCGATTGGACGTAGACGGCGGTATCGTTGCCCGTGCGGAGGCCCGCCTCACGGAGCAGATCGTAGTTGCGGAACAGGGGCATCTCGCTGACACTGCCTTGCTCGTTGAAGCAGTAAACATCCAGAGACAGGGTACCGCCATAGGTCAAGAGTCCGCCGTAGTCACAGAGCTGGCGGAGGTAGACTTCCTCGGAGGGGTAAGCCCCTTGGGGAAGGAAGTTGACGTTGATGTATGCGTCGGGGCAGACCTCGCGGAAGATATTCTCGGCGTGGGCGTAGGGAGATGGGTTATAGGGCTCGTCGATGATGAAGAAGCCGCCGAAGCCAGGCAGATCCTTATACTTCTCTGCGATAGCTCGCAGCTCATCGTCGGACTTTCTCAAAGCGTCCATCACATCCTTTTCACGGGTCAGGAGCTTGAGGCCGTAGCGGTCAGCATCGGCCATCGCGGTCTTGTACCACTCGAAGGTGTGCCGTTCCGCCACCCAAGGACGGGAAGGGTAGACATGGGATAGGACGTCGATGTCGGCATCCTTACAGAGCTGCATCATTTCTTCTCTCAGCTCTTGGGTCATCATGGGGATGAGGTAGGCGTTCAGAGTAATGTTATCGCGCATGAGGGGAGCTCCTATGGAGGGATTTTCGGAGTCTGTATCCGCAGATTCGCTATCAGCGGGAAGCGTGTCTGTAGGCTTGGTATCCTCGGAATTCGTCTGATCGGGCTCGGTATCCGCGGGATTCGTGTGAATGGGCTCGTCGGAGGCGGACTCGGCAATGGCAGGATCCGTTAGGATGGGGGTATCAGCAGTAGTTGAACTGTCTGCCGGATCGCGGGTGCAAGCGACGGATAAAAGCACAGGGAGGACAATCAATATAAGCAACAAGAGTAGCCTGCCGTGCTTACGGTTGGGATGCTTCATGGAAACCTCCTTAAATTGTGGTTGGAAAGGATATAAAGCAATATGACATGGGTGCAACGCGCAGGTTGCTATTTTCAAATGAGGAAGATCCAACCCCGAAGGGTTGGATCTTCTAAGGGAAATGTATGAGTATCTCGAAAAACGCTATCGCTGAATGAGCAGCGAGCAATTTGTTTGGAAATTCAAGCAAAGATCCGCTGATCATCCGGCGTTATGCACCGATCCGAAGACCTCCATCTCACTCATCTCGATAGCATAGCCGCAACCTGCGGAGCTGGAGTAGGTAAGACGGGTGGCGTAGAATCGAATGTAACGGGCAGGGGTCGTGTCGAAGTCCAGCACACGGTTTTCCACCGAGGTTGTACCGAGGTCATCCACAACGGATTTGACGGTGGTGAAATTTACGCCGTCTATAGATACTTGGATCTCATACTCTTCGGGATAGACGTTGGTGCCGTTCCACATGGCACGGGGTACCATGATCACACGGTTTATGTCATAGATTCCTAACAGATCGATGGTGATGAATTCCACAGAATCGGGGCTCGCGTTACGGTAGAGATCAGATGCCCAAGCCTGATTATAGTTGCCGTCATTGATAAAGCTGTAATGACAGCCCCACTCGGGGTGATTACTGTAGGAGGAGTAATCTACCACGGGCTTATTCAGAGCCAGATTCTGTCCCTCGGTGATGATCTCTTCAATATAGACGGTGGGGATCTCATCAGGAATGCTTCCGTCATCGCTGTAGACCGCAAGCTCACCGATGTCAGCAAAGCTGCTCCCACCCTTCAGGTTTTTGACGCAGATACGAACGTAGCGGGCGTCGGTGTCCTCAAAGCGGAAAACCGCTACGACGGCACGGGACAGAGGATCGGTATTGGTATGAACCGTCTTCCAGTTTTCTCCGTCCTCTGATACGAGCAGGTCAAACTCCACGGGGGAGAAGGCACCGCAGAGAATGCCGATACCTGCGTGATAGAGGTCGATGCGGTTGATGGAGGTGATCTTGCCCAGATCCACGGTCAAAAGCTGTGGTACCCCCGTCTTGGAGGAGACACGGGCGGCGTTATCGCTGTCCACGATACCGTCTGTCAGATTGTAGAGGTAATAATTCTCGGAACCGACCGAGGAAGTGCCGAACACGGGAGCGTGGAGGGCAAGATTCTGATTCTCCTCTGCCTCGGGGTTGATGAAGTCACCCTCGGGAAGCTTGATCAGGGCACCGTCACCGGCGGCCAAGGTCATGGTAAGAGAGCCGTTTTGCAGAGCGGTCTCGGTGAGTTCGCCGGTCTCGTCGTCCACGAGGTAGACGGTGGTTATGCCGTCAAGGGTCAAGGTCACGGTCTGCTCGGCAGTGAAGTCCTTGTTGACCACAAAGACATACTCGCCTTTACCGTCCCGCTCCTCCATCATGGAGAGGATGACGTCGGCACTGCCCACCTGCACGAAGTAATCGTCGGGGAGGATGTTGTATGCGCCGGGGGTTTTGTTGATGCTGTGATAGACCTCGGTGGCGTCACAGACGGCGAGATGCGTACCCAGCGCGTGGATCTTTTTGTTGATGTCGCAGACGGAATAGTAGAGAGCGGTAGGATTGTAGTTGAAGTCCAGAATGGCTTCGGTGTAATAATCTGCCTCTTCCTTGGCGGGGGGCGCCCACGTGAAGAACTTGATCTCCTTGACACCGTATGCCAAAGCCGCAGTCATGTTGTAGCGAAGATCCCCCTCGGAGGGACGGCGGTAGCCGTGATTGTTACCTACGGACTGTACGTATACGGCCGTATCCTTATCGGTTAGCAGGCCAGCCTCATGGAGAAGCTCATAATTACGGAATAGACCTATCTCGTTGACACTGCCGTCCAGGGAGAAGCAGTAGCAATCGAGAGACAGCTTTCCGCCCTCGGTCACCAAACCGCCATAGTCACAGAGTTGGCGGAGGTAAGTGTCCTCAGAAGGATAAACATTGTAGGGAAAGAAGTTGACATTAACGTTGGCCGTGGGACAAACATCCAGCAGAATGTTGGCCACACGTGCGTATGGAGTGGGGTTGTAAGGCTCGTCCACTACGTAGAAGCCGCCGAAGCCGGGGAGATCTTTATATTTCTCAGCCAGTGCACGGATCTCCTCGTCGGTCATGTTGACCGAGGTCTGCACGTCGTAGTCACGGGTCAAGACCTTCAGCCCATAGCGGTCAGCTTCGGCCATGACCTCCTTGTACCACTCAAATGTATGATCCTCAGCCACCCAAGGCTGCTTTACGTAGAGGTGGGACAGATAGTCAATGTCCGCGTCCTTGCAGAGCTGATATATATGATTTCTTTGGGTAGGATTGGACATGGGCAGGAGATATGCTGTAAGAGCAATATTTTTCTGATCTTCGGGCTCGTCCTCGGGAGGTGTGGTGGGCTCGTCTTCGGGAGGCGTGGTGGGGTCGCCCGAGATGATGGGCCCCAGCTGATCCTGAGTGCCGTCGGTGTAGTAAACGATCAGATAACCGTCTACATACTCGATCTTAGAGATACCTCTGCCGGTATCACCCTTGTCGCCCTTTTCGCCTGCGGGACCCTGAGCGCCGGTATCACCCTTGTCGCCCTTTTCACCTGCGGGACCCTGAGCACCGGTATCACCCTTGTCGCCCTTCTCACCTGCGGGACCCTGAGCGCCTGTATCACCCTTGTCGCCCTTTTCACCTGCGGGACCCTGTGCGCCTGTATCACCCTTGTCGCCCTTTTCGCCTGCGGGACCCTGAGCGCCGGTATCACCCTTGTCGCCCTTTTCGCCTGCGGGGCCTTGAGCGCCGTCCAGACCGTTGGACACTTCGAAGGTGGTGGTAGAGCCATCTGCAAAGGTGATGGTGTAGATATCTACGCGATCCTTGGTATCAGTCTTTTCAACCGAAACGATACCATTACCGGCATCGCCCTTTTCACCTTGAGGGCCTTGAGCGCCTGTTGCACCGGTGTCACCCTTGTCACCCTGAGGGCCCTGAGCGCCGGTGTCACCCTTCTCACCTTGAACGCCTTGGATACCCTGTTCACCCTGCGGACCGGGTGCGGAATCACAGGATGTCAAGCCAAGAACAGGCATGAGCACCATTACCATACAAAGGAGCATGGCGATGATCGCAGACAGCCTCTTGTTTCTTACGTTGGTCATAATATGTAACCTCCTATCGGAATTTTGGTACTGCACTGTGTTTTGATAAACATTGAATCGTCGTTGGATCGCGTTTCTCCATCTAACAAAAAATATGGGCAAAATAATGTAAAAAACATCATCTACCCATATTTTATCATGTAATCTGCACAAAATCTATAACAAATTCAACTGTTAATGTATTTTTTTCGATAAGCCGAGACGATACTCGGTCGGTGTGACACCATATAGATGCTTGAAGGTTTTGGAAAAAAAGCTATGAGAGCCAAAGCCACATCTTGCCGCAATCTCCGAAAGGCTCACGTTGCTGCCTTCCAACAAGTTTTTAGCCCGATCCATGCGGCAGGCCATCTGGTACTCCTTGGGGGTCTTACCGGTATACTTTTTAAATTGACGGGTAAAGCTATTCTGCTCCCGGTAGAAACGTGCGGCCAATTCGGATACTCGTATTTCCTCGGTTAATTTTTCGGATAGGAGAGTTATGGTCTCTTGAACCCAGGCAGGATAGGTTTGTTGGATCCGCTGATTTTGATCCTCATATTTTTCTTTCAGCGCATCGGTGAGCAATCGGGTGATAAGGAAATTGATGGTCAGATCTGCCCTAAGGTCGGACTTGGGTAATTCGTCAGAAATGAGATCCAAAAGTTCAATATAATGCTCCGCATCCTGCGGACGGATCACCGTGAGCCCCCCGCCGTTCCAAAGCTTTTCAAATTCTTTGCAATAATCTCCGGCTATGTTGACGAAGTAAAAGCGCCAGTCGCTCGTGAGGCTACGGGTGTGGCCGGGGAGGGCACTGCTGACGAACACCATGTCTCCCCGTTCCATTCGCTTGGTCTCTCCTCGATAGGATACCTCCCCTGTGCCGCTGATCACTACGAATAAACAGTAAGCGTCAAAGCCTTCCCGAAAATAGGAAAAGCCCTTTCCTTCTCGGTATCGTCCCGTGGAGCGAGCCACGAAAGGAAGGTCGACCTCCGAGACTCCCTTGCGGTGGAGTATGTCGATGGGGGTCTCAATACTGTCCATGCTGATAACCTCCCGCGCGGTTGCGGCGGCAGGGGCGGCTTCATGTATGATGGGAAGCTTAGGTTCATTCATATCATGCATTTTGAATATCCTCGTCTCGTCAAGAAAAATATTTTGCATGGCGCACCTTGTGTCAGGCCAATGTCACCGTGCAGGGTAACGCGGACGGAGAATTTCCGCATATTATATGAGATTATAGCACAGTTTCAGCAATGCGTCAAGGGTAGGAATCGAAACGCGAACGGATGCGTGCAGAGACCCCTTCGGGATGCAGGGATCGACATAGGTTCTTGCCGCCTATTGATCATCTTGCTCGATGACAAGATCGAGGCTTTCAACGTCACGCCGCAGCATTCGCGTTGATCCCGTCGATGATTCGTTTGATACCGAGCCACAGAGAGACGTCTGCAAACACCTCGACAATACTACCTCTATCAGTAAACGGAGGCTCCTGAAGCACCGACATATCCTTCATGACACCATTTCGCACGATATACTCTATGATCTGATTAACGAAATATATTTGGTCTGCGTCAAGATTAACATCGTTCAAATACTCCGCAAACGCCGCCTTTGCCGCCGTCATATCCAGTCCCACGATCTCGCGCACAAACTCGCCAAGCGGTTTTCCACCATATTCTGCTTCGTAGTCTTTTTTGCTACCAACCTCGCTCCATAAAATGCGTTCAAGAGCTTCAACATCCTCGGCATTCAAGGGAACGTTGCTCTTTAGCTTGGCAATTGCCGCTTCGTCCTGATGCTGACGAATATAGAACTCCGCTTTCGCCTTATAATTCTTAAGATCATCGCTCTCAAGGTCGGATTCGTTCCACTCGACAGAAAGTATTTCGTCATCAAAATTAGTGATATATTTTACCCCTGTTCTTGGGATATACTTCATCAAATCACGGAGGTTTTCGCGAATATGCTCAAATTCATGGATGCCCGCATTATCCAAATAATCTGTGTGCAGAATTTTGTTGATAAGCTCGGACTGAACCATAATTTCGGGAATGTTTGCCACACTTGCGATACCGCTGACCTTCTTATAAAGATCGGTACGAGCGCGAGAATACTTCTTCCCGGCAAGGTATGCAAGCTCGATGCCATACATCAAAGCATCGAATCGAACCGCCGATGCCTCGTCCTCATCGGGCGTGATCAGTGGAGCAAGTTCTTCTGCCATGAGCAGCGTATCCTCATAAGTAAGCGAATTGTAGTTGTCGGGGTTCGCATACTGCTCCACGTAACGCAAGTGCTGACGCACAGCAAAGTTCTCTTTGTTGAGTTCACGTACCTTGCGTACCATATCGTCAACCAAAGACTTGCGGAACGCAATCAAATCCGTCGTTTGATAGGCAAGATCCTGCAATTTGAACGCAATCTGCGCTTTCAGTTTGAAAATCGCGCCCTGCAATGCAATCTGATTGGCGGTGGGCTTGCCGTTAT
>JAZSFA010000076.1:0-4154 GCA_045531965.1 Eubacteriales bacterium | reverse complement strand
TCCAACCGCAATGAATGTATCAGTGTCAAGACAGTACAGTATATCGTCTACAAGTATCTGACCATGGCAGGTCTTGAAGCAAAACACTATTCCGTCCACAAGTTGCGCCACACGGCCGCTACGCTGATGTATCAATCGGGCCAGGTGGACGTTCGAGTGCTCAAAGACATTCTTGGTCACGAACAGCTCAACACCACCCAAATCTACACCCACGTCAGCGACCGCAATATGGAAGAAGCCATGAAGCACAATCCCCTGTCGGGGGCTTCGCTGACACCGCCGAAATCCGACGACGAAGATAAAAAGTAAAAGATTTTATCAACATTTAGTTAAGTATCGGGCGAGATGGTTAATCTCGCCCGGGCTTTTTTTGCTTTTTTTCGGATTTTCGTGGGGGCTTTGCGTCAGAGGTTTTTGGGGATCGCACTGTGGGGCGAGGGTGGGGCTTTCTCTTTTTTACCGCCGAAAAGCCGAATTTTCCCAGCTTCTTCCCCAGCGAAAAATATTCCCCGTGGGCAAACGCCGCCAACTTGGCGCGCTCCATGCACAGCTTGCCGGACTCATCCAAAAGGCTTTCATCGGCGTTGACAGCCACCACCTCAGCCAAAAAGAGATCGTGAGTCCCCTGGGGAATCACGTCGGTGACACGGCACTCCAGCGACAGCGGACACTCGGCAATGGCGGGGCAGGACACCACCTGCGCGTCCTCTTTGTGAAGCCCTGTGGCGGTGAATTTATCCACCTTGGCACCTGTGTACATGCCACAATAATCCGCCTCGCGGATCAGATGCTCCGGGGTCAGGTTGATGATAAACTCCCCGCTTTCCCTGATCAGGGCATAGGAGTGGCGCGAGGGACGCACCGAGATGGAGACCTTAGGCGGATGGGTGTTGATGATCCCCGCCCACGCCACCGTGATGATATTCGCCCGCTCCCCTGCCCCACAGGTGACCATCACCGGCGGGAGCGGCGCCAGAAGGGTACTGCCCTTCCAATGGATTTTTGCCATAAAATACTTCCTTTTTTGGGCGTACAGAGCCTTTTTTCAAAGACCGAAAACGCTTGAATTTATGGCATGATTATAGCACATTTCAGGCACGCTGTCAAGGGAGGACGGCGGGTCAGCGACGGAAGAACCACCAAAAGGGCGTGTTCTCCCCGCTTGTCTCGGTTTCCGCCGTGGAATCTGAGGCTGTCTCCCCCGCCGTCTCGGGCATTCCCGTCTCCCAAAACAGATCAAAATGCTGACGGCACACCTCCCGTGGCTCGCTCCCTTCGATGAACCATCCTATCTCGGGGGTATGAAGTCCCCCCGCCTCATAGCACTCGGGGACAGCGATCTGCCCCGACAGCGGACAGATCCGCACGGGGATGACCCGCGGATCCCGCGCAAAATCCCCCCCGCCCCGCAGTCCCGACAGATATACCCGCGTCATCACCTCGTCAAAAACCGAAAGGCAGGGGTTGCCCTCCACGCCGTCCAAGGGAATCGCATCGTCATACCCCATCCACACCCCGCACAAAAGGTCGGGGGTGTAGCCCACGAACCATCGGTCGCAGTTCTGCTGGGTAGTTCCCGTCTTCCCCGCCACCGACACGCCACTAACCTCCTTCAGAGACATCCCACGGGCGGTACCTTCCTCGGTAACCGTCTCCAAAAGACGGGTCATGAGAGCAGCCTCGGCAGATGACAGCACACGCGTCCCCACAGACTTATTTTCCAAGAGCACCCGTCCTTCGCTGTCCAATACACGACGGTAGGACACGGGCGCGCGATACAAGCCCTCGGTAAAAATGGTATAGGCGGCGGTCAGTTCCCGCACGGTCACCCCGCCGTGCTGCTGCCCCAACGCCACCGAGGCAATCGTCATGTCGTTGGCGCTCTGCGCCGTCGCGGGCACAAGACTGTCCATGTGCAGCTCCCGACGGAGAAAATCAAAGGCGTTAGCAAGTCCGATCTCTCCAAGCACCTCTACAGGCACGGTGTTCAGCGACTGCGACAGCGCTTCCTTGACCGTCACCCTGCCCCGATATAAGCCGTCCGCATTTTTGGGCCAGGGGCGGCGGTTATTTTCAGCCACAGGCGCATCTTCGTAAATACGGCTCCACGTGATCAACCCCGACCGCAAAGCAGGCGCGTACACCCCCAGGGGCTTGATGGTGGATCCCGCCGGGCGTTTGGTGTCCGTGGCATAGTTCTGTAAAAAATACGCCTCCTTGCGCCCCACCGCCCCTGCCACCGCCAAGATCTCCCCGCTGTGGGGATCTATGATGACGGCGGAGGACTGAGGGCGTCCTGCCTTTCCCTCGGGGAAGTTGTCGGTATCCTCATAGTACGCTGTCAGCAGACGTTGCAGTTCCTCGTCCACCGTCGTTTCTATGGTCAGTCCTCCTTGGGAGAGAAGCCGCGCCGCCCGCTCATAGGTGTAACCCAACCGCGTTTGCAGATCACGCAGCACATCTGCCGCCACCATCTCCCCATACCAGGAGGTCACCTGCGCGGCGGCATTCTTTTCTTCGCACAACGAAGGCGGCGCCGCTGCCGCCGTCTTATATTCCGCCTCGGTGATATACCCTTGCGCCAGCATTTCCGAGAGGATCAGCCGACGGCGCGCCTCATTTTCCTCGGGATGGAGGCGGGGATGATATCGGGCAGGGCTGTTGGTGATGGCGGCGATAGCGGCGCACTCGGCGAGAGTCAGCTCCTCCACGTTTTTTCCGAAATACGTCTCTGCCGCCGTGCCCACTCCGAAGCAACCGCCCCCCACGTTGATCACGTTGAGGTAGGCTGTCAGGATGGTCGCCTTGTCTGCCTTTTTTTCAAGATCCAGCGCGGTAAAGATTTCGGTCAGCTTGCGTTCGGGGGTGCGCTCGTCATGCCCCGTCAGATTTTTCACCAGCTGTTGGGTGATGGTAGAGCCGCCGAAGGACGCCTTTCCGCCGCTTGCGGCATAGTCCCATACCGCGTGCAGGGTTCGGATGGTATCCACGCCCGCGTGGTCAAAAAAACGCTTGTCCTCAATGGCGACAAAGGCGTTGATCAGGTGGGGCGGGAGCTGATCGTAGGTCACGGTGACCCGTCGGTGCTGTCCCCACGGCAAAGCATCCTCCATGGGATGATAGGTGACCGCCCGCCCGTCCTCCGCGGGTGGATCCGGTGCATACAAAACCGCGGGTTTGCCCTCGTCCTCCATGGACAAAAGGGACAAATCCATGGTGGCGCGGCTGTAGGGGAGCAGGTACAGCACGGCGGCGGCAGTGAGGCTCATCAGAAGGATCAGCGGCACACAAACCCACCAAAGGGCGCGCTTCTTTTTATTTTTTCTTTGATTGCAAGGCTTTTTTTCTCTCATATTCCCACGCTTTCCTTCGCCGTCGGGGGCATTTTTTCGTTTTTTATTATTATGTCACGGACACGCATAAAAACACCCGCGCCGTTCCATGATAATACCGACAACTAAGGCAAGTTTTGTCTTGAAAACAAAAATTTCGAAAAGGAGCATTACCTTGAAAAGAATCACCAAATGCCTGATCTTTCTCCTGCTTTTCGCGGCGTTGGCGGGTCATTTTTTTCATCTGAACCTGTGGGAATCCCTGAAGGACAGCGTCGAGTCGGGAGACAGAAGCAATCTGCGCCATTGGCTGTCCATCCAGTCCCGACTGGAAGATCTGGAGGATGAGGTCGCCGTCTTTTGGGATCGCGTGACCGACCCCCGGGAAACGCAGGAAGGCACAGAACCGGTCAACGATCCCCATAGCGAGCGTCCAAACGAAGAGATCACCGAGGCAGAGGCAGTCACCACAGCAATCACCGAGACGGTCACCATAGCGATCACCGAGGCTGTGACCGAAACCGTCACGACATCCGCTACCGACACAGAGACCGAGGCAATCACCGAAGCTTCGGGGGAATAAGAAGGATCAACGCTTGAACGTTGTGTCCGAACGGACGCCCCCATGCCTGCCTCACGCCGCAAGAGGGAGTGCAACGGTAAATTATTGTTTATGGGGAGTACGCTTGGAGGAACCTTCTTGAAAGAAGGTTCCTCCAAACCACCTCCAAGAACTTTAAAAAAAGAAAATTAGCATTGATAAATATATATTTTTTTAAAAGTTTTGGGAGTTCCAAGAACCTTTTTGTAAAAAGGTTCTTG
>JAZSFA010000035.1:0-2197 GCA_045531965.1 Eubacteriales bacterium | reverse complement strand
GAAAGCCAAGAAGCGATATGCCGTGGATCGAAACAGAGGAAGATGCGGAATTCATCGAGTTTATCAAAAGCTACAGCGAGCAGCAAAAGCCGAAAGTGTTGGAGTTGCTCGAAAAATACGGTGATAAAAACATTGTTATTTTCAAGAGCAGAGAAGAAGCGGATGCGTTCTTAAATGGAGAAAATCTATGATTTTGCAAACAAAACGTCTCATTCTTCGCCCGTGGTGCGAGGATGATGCGGAAGAATTATATAAATATGCGAGCGATCCCGATGTAGGTCCACCTGCAGGATGGCAACCACATACGAGCGTGGAGAACAGCCGCGAGATCATTCGCACGGTGCTGTCCGCGCCCGAGACCTATGCTGTTTGTCTGAAAGAGGATGGCAAACCAATCGGCAGCGTTGGATTTCACCGCAACGACCTTGCAGAACAAGACGATGAATACGAGCTTGGCTATTGGATTGGTAAACCTTTTTGGGGACGAGGACTCATTCCTGAAGCCTCGCTCGAGATGCTTCGCTATGCCTTTGAGGATCTCGGCATGAACCGCATCTGGTGTGGCTATTACGATGGCAATGAAAAATCCCGTCGCGTGCAGGAAAAGCTCGGATTCGTCTATCAGCAGAGGACCGAGGGCATTGAAGTGGCGCTTCTCGGCGAGATCCGCACGGGGCACTCTAACCTTATGACCAAGGTGCGCTGGCAGAAGGTCGGGCTCTTCCGTCAGCAGAAAGCTCTGCTCGATACCTTCCTTGGCAACGGTGCGATCTCTCAGGCGCAGTACAACAAGAGTTTTGGAGACCTGCGCGACTTGATGGAAATGCATGGGGTAGAATAAAACAAAAGGTATGAAAATGAAAATTGAAAACAACATCCTAAAGCACTACTTAAAAAACGTATATTTCATCACCGGAACTGCTTATGCGGGTAAGTCTACCACGGTGAAAATGCTTGCCGAGAGATACGGCATGATATGCTGCGGCGAGAATTATCATATGGCGGTGTCCGAGTCCGTGGCAACACATGATTCGCATCCCGATCTTTGCTACAACAAGAGCTTGACCGATTGGCGCGAGTTTGTTACGCGCACACCCGAGGAATACGAGCGGTGGATATACGCAGTCGGGCGCGAGGCGGCAGAGTTTGAGGTCGCGGAGCTAATCGCCATATCGCAGGTGGAAAAGGTGATCGTGGATACCAATATCCCTCTTGACGTTTTGAAGGAGATTTCCGATTATAACCGCGTTGCCGTTATGCTGTCACCGCAATCCATGAGCGTGGAGCGGTTCTTTGACAGAAGTGATCCCGAAAAGCAGTTTTTGCTGAACGTCATTGACAGTTGCGACGATCCCGAATCGGTCAGGGCAAACTACCGCGCAGGACTTGCGAGGATCAACAGCAAGGAGCACTACGACGAGTATGCAAACAGCGAATTTTTTACCGTCGTGCGCGAGGACAACGGCGTAGACACGAGAGAAGCAGTTTGCGATATGATCGCAAAACATTTTGGGTTGAATTAAATCAAAAGGAGAACGATTATGAAAAGAGTATATGATTTTCTGAAAAAAGCAGGAGTTTATTATCTGGCAACTGTAGAGGGCGATCAGCCGAGAGTGCGTCCCTTCGGCACGGTCAACGAGTTTGAAGGCAAGCTTTACATACAGACGGGCAAGGTCAAGCCCACGAGCCACCAGCTCGCGGCGAATCCCAAGGCAGAGATCTGCGCCTTCTGCGAGGGCGCATGGATCCGCGTAGCGTGCGAGCTCATCGAGGATGATCGCTTTGAAGCAAAGAAATCTATGCTGGATGCTTACCCCAACCTCCGCGGAATGTACGATGAGAACGACGGGAACACCCAGGTGTTCTATATGCAAAACGCTATTGCCACTTTCTGCGCGTTTGGTAAAGCCCCCGAGATCGTGGAGTTTTGATCATGGTCAAGGAACTGATGCACGATCCCATCTTCCTTGCAGGGAAGTCGGAGGTCGCAACGAAAGAAGATTTGCAGGTCGCACAGGATTTGCTTGACACGTTGATGGCGCACAGAGAAAGCTGTGTCGGTATGGCGGCGAATATGATCGGTGTGCGCAAGCGCATCATCGCCTTTCTTGACGAGAGCGGACGAGCTCCTGCTCGCGGTTCATCCGCGAGCGTATATACGGTAATGCTCAACCCCGAAATCATCAAAAAGGAC
>JAZSFA010000077.1:0-53679 GCA_045531965.1 Eubacteriales bacterium | reverse complement strand
ATAAATTGTTGTTTGCCCCTGCGGGGCGGCTCTGGCTCGGGGACGTTCAACCCATGCGAACCACATACCGCGATGGGATGTAAACCGATAAATTGTTGTTTGAAGGGGTACGCTTGGAGGAACCTTCTTGCAAGAAGGTTCCTCCAAACCACCTCTAAGAACCTTTAAAAAAATTATTATTGAAAGGTTTTGGGAGTTCCAAGAACCTTTTTTCAAAAAGGTTCTTGGTGGGGTTCAGGGGCGATGCCCCTGGTAAACAACAATTTTCCTCATCATATTCTTTTTTATATTCTTTTTCGCTTCTCGTCACCTTGCACAAAATTTTCGTTTGAAACCAAAATCCTCTTTACAAATTCACAAAAATATGTTATACTATATATGCAGTTAAAGGAGGTCTCTCATGAGCCCCGCTTGTCTTTCCGAGGCTCGGCGAGGCTGACGCTAACTGATTCCTAAACCAAGGAGGAACACAGGATGAAGATTACGATCGTAGGAAGACAGCTGAACGTTTTCGAGGATACCAAGGCCATGATCGAGAAGAAGCTTGCCAAGCTCGACAAGTTCTTCAAAGACGGCACTGCCGAGGCGGTGGTCACCTTGAGCAGAAAACGCAACACGTCCACCCTGGAGGTCACCATCAATGCCTCGGGCACTTTGTTCCGCAGCGAGGTCGATGCCGATGACTTCCGCGTGGCAATGGACGAAACTATTGACAGAATTGAGCGGCAGATCCGCAAAAATAAAACGCGCCTTGCCAAACGGCTACGCGAAACCGCTTTCACTTTCGATCCCCTCCCTGTGGAGGACGAGGTGGAAGAAGATCCCGGACTGATCATCCGCACTAAGCAGTTTGAATACCAACCCATGACTGCCGAGGAAGCCATCATGCAGATGAACCTTTTGGGTCACTCCTTCTACGTTTTCACCGACGTGACCTCGGGCGATACCTGTGTGGTCTATGCGCGCAAGGATGGTACGTACGGTCTTATCGAACCTTTGAAATAATATTCCAAGGGGCTGTTTCCAACGGAAACAGCCCCTTGATATTTTTGTGTTTCTCAAAGAATCCTCTTGCATTTTCCGTCAGAATGTGCTATGATATACCCATATCAGACGTGGAGGTTATCGGGCACTATGAAATTACCCATCAAACAGTTACCCTATCTTGCTATCTCCCTTCCTGAGGAAGTGAAGATGTATCACTATGCAGGAGATTTTCAAAAAGAGATTGCCTGTATCGACCGTTGGCTAACCAAAAGTCTGCCCGATGCACAGCGAAGACGTTTGGAGATTCAAAAGATCTTTGCGGAACAACTGCTTACGGATTATGAGCTGACTGAGTCGGCGTTTGTTGAGGCGCTGCGGGAACGCTATCCCGCCGTTACAGATGATGTCGTGGATGCCCTCATCGACATGGGAAATCTGGACTATATCCTGAAGGATGGCGTCCGTTGTTTTCAGTATCAGGCGGTGACCAACGCTTGTAACCGTCACGGCGACTATTTTGCCGCGTTGGAAAACCCCAACCATACACCCGCGGATCATTCGGGGGACGGTCACGAGACCATTCTTGCCATGCAAAAAGAAGGTGAGCTGGCTTACCGTTATGAAGTGGAGGAGTGGATCAAGCTGAAGCCCCATGCCGAGCGGGTGGGTGAGACATTGCGTCTGTGGTTCCCATACCCCGTGGCTTGTGAAACCCAGCCCGAGGGCGAGATCAAGCTGATCTCATCCTCTCATCCCGTGACGATTACAGGAGATGTCCACCGTACAGCCTTTATGGAAGTCCCCTGCGAGGCAGATGCCACCTATTCCGTCCGTTTTTCCTTTGTGCAGAAGGCAACATACACCGACCTTTCGGGTCACGTCCCCGCAGGCATCCCGGCAGGGTTGGGACTTTCTGCTGAGGAACTGGATAAATACACTTCTGAGCAGTATCCCCACATCCGCTTTACCCCTACTGTCATGGCGTTGGCGGGAGAGATCAAGGGGGAGGAAACCGATCCCCTGCGTATCGCCAAACGGATCTATGACTGGATCTGCGATAGCGTCCGCTATTCCTACGTCAGGGATTATCTCCTGATTGAAAATATCCCCGAGTTCGTCATGGTCAATCGTTATGGCGACTGTGGCACCATGGCGCTGACTTTCATTACCCTCTGCCGCGCTTTGGGGATCCCAGCCAAATGGCAGTCGGGTAGCTCCTGCCGTCCTGATGGTATTGGCAGTCATGACTGGTGTATGTTCTACGTTGCCCCCTACGGTTGGCTCTACTGCGACCCATCCTACGGCGAGGGCGCGGCGAGAAATAACAACACTGTCCGCCGCGAGCATTACTTCGGAAATTTGGATCCCTTCCGTTTGGTGGCATCCAATGAGTTTCAGCAGCCGCTTACCCCTGATAAAGTTCTCTGCCGTATGGATCCCTACGATAATCAAAGTGGGGAAGGGGAGTATGCTGACGGATTGCACAATATCTTTTTCGGTGACCGCACTCACGGCAGGCGGGTATTGAACGCCGAAAAACTGACCTGAAATATCACAGAAAGAGGCAAAAACATGGCAAATCATCCCTCGCAAACCCCCATCCGCGTTCGGATGGTCTCCTACCGCTACGAGGTAGCGGAATCCTTGTTTGAGACCATCATGGCATCAGCCACCGCCATATACAGCGGTGACACCCCAACACCGCCAGTGCCGGTGTCTCCCGAAGAAGAGATTCTTATGGGCATCATGAGCGATTCGGGTAGCGATTCTGGCTTTTACGTCAAGCCTGCCGATGCCCGCATGGTACAAGCCGTGCGTGAAGCCCCGGGAGAAGATAACGAAGGGTTTGAAAAAATCGAATTATATACCGAAGGCGTCCTCGTTTATAGTTTGGATGGCGAACACGCCCAGATTTCTTTGGCTTATGAGGAGTCTGAGGCATCGGGCATGGAGGGTGCCCGTACCGTCTTGACCTTCCACTCATCCGAACCGGATCTCATTCACCTCATCCGAAGCGGAGCTATTACCACGTCCCTTACCTTCAAGCCCCATCATCGGGCGATCTGCGTGTATGAAACGCCGTATATGCCCTTTGAAGTAGGAATCCACTGTCTTCAGATTGAAAATCAACTCATGGAAGAAGGCAGAGTGATCATAGACTATATCATTGAAATACGCGGTGCTCAAGCCGAGCGTTGCAGAATGGAGCTTACAGTATTATGAATTTCTTCCTTTTGTTCGTCCAAATTTTGTTCTACACCCTTGGCGTTCCCGTGATCTGCGGTCTGGTCGTGGGTCTTTTGGATTACTTCTTCAACTTCCTTATGGGACGCGGCGTGGGGCGCGGCATGATCATGGTGTCATCCATCATAGGCACCCCCATCCATGAATTGGGACACGCCCTCATGTGTATCATCTTTGGTCATAAGATTGATCAAATGGTGCTGTGGCAGCCCTTCAGTCCGGACGGAACGCTGGGCTACGTTTCTCACCGTTACAATCCCAAGAATATCTATCACCAATTGGGTAATATCTTCATTGGTTTGGGTCCCATTTTCAGCGGACTGGGCATCATCCTGCTCTGTATGCTCCTGGCTTTCCCTCAGACCCTCAGCACTTATGCTCAGCAGGCAACCGCTTTGGTTTCTGCCGATGGCGGCATCCTCTCCTTGTTGGAAGCCGGTTGGGGGCTGTTCACAGGCATCTTTACCGAGTGGGGGGATGGCGCTAAGCCCGTGTGGGGACGGATTCTCGCTGTGGTGGTCATGCTCTGCGTGTCTCTCCATATTAGCTTGAGCCCTGCCGACATCAAGGGTGCTTTGGGTGGTGTTCCCGTGTTCTTGGGTATTGCCTTGATTGCCACCATTATCATCTCCATCTGCGGTCAAAACGCTATGCTGGCAACCAGCTCGGCGTTGGCATTCTTTGCTGCCGCTGCTTTTGCGCTGTTTATGCCTGTCTTTATTTTCGCCGCCTTCTGGCTGGCATTGGGACTTTCTGTCCGCCTTATCAGAAGACTTTTCCACCTCAGATAAATCGAAAAAAGAGCCTCCCGTAACCGTTTTTTGACGGTTGCGGGAGGTTTTTGAATTTAATCATGTGTCTTTCACAAAGAAGTGAATCAGGAATGCATAATCAGCGTGGCGATACCGACGTAGATGAGGATGGTCAAGGTGTCCACTACGGTGGTAATAAAGGGGCTTGCCATAACGGCAGGGTCAAGTCCTACCCGCTTGGCACCGATGGGCAACAAGACACCCATGATCTTGGCAAGGACGACCGCTGACAGCATGGTGAGACATACCGTGAGGGTGGCTTCGATATTTGACAGGGTAAAGTCCAGGCGAAAATCCACCAACATGGTCTTGATGAAGCAAGCAGCACCTACGGTTACGCCGCAGACAAATGCCACACGGATCTCCTTCCATAAAACGCGGAGAATGTCACTTAACTCGATCTCGCCCAGCGATAGTCCGCGGATGATGGTGGCGGAGGTCTGACCGCTGGCGTTACCGCCCGTGCCTGTGAGCATGGGGACGAACACCGCAAGGCTCACGGTGGCGGCATCAAGAATGGTTTCAAAGCGAGCCAGGATGGTACTGGTAAAGGTAGCGGAGAGCATGAGCAGGAGCAGCCACGGCACACGCTTGCGCCAGGTTTCCCACACGCCCGTCTTGAGATAAGGCTTATCGGTTGGCAGAATTGCCGCCATTTTTTCGATGTCCTCGGTTGCCTCGGTTTCCATGACGTCCATGGCGTCGTCAACCGTGACAAGACCCACGAGTCGCCGCTCACCGTCCACGATGGGCAGTGCCAGCATACCGTATTTGGAGATGGTCTGGGCAACGGTCTCTCTGTCGTCCAGAGTAGAGGCACAGATGACGTCGGGATCCATAATGTCCTCGATCATCTCGTCGGGCTCGGCAAACAGTAAGGCGCGTAACGGAACGATACCGTGAAGTACACGGGAACGGTCGGTAACGTAGGCAACGTAGACGGTTTCGCTGTCCACGCCGCGCTTTCGGATATGGTTGATGGCTTCGGTGCAGGTCATGGTGCGTCGCAGGGAAATAAACTCGGCAGTCATGATACTGCCCGCGCTGTCCTCGGGATAGGACAGGAAGCGGTTGATACCTGATCGCGTTTCCTTGGTGGCACTTCTCATGATGCGATGGACCATGTTGGCAGGAAGCTCCTCCACAAGGTCTACGGCGTCATCCAATGCCAGATCTTCCAGCATGACAGAGATTTCTCGATCTGTCATGGCGGAAATGATGCGCTCTTGCACGTCGCTGTCAAGCTCGGCAAAAACGTCGGCAGCGGTATCCTTTTTCAGGAGCTTAAACACAGCAGGAATACGGGACAGGGGCAGCTCATTGAAAAAATCAGCCGCGTCAACCGGGTTGATATCCTCCATTTCAGAGCGGAAATCGCTGTAGTGCTTGGTGTCCAGCATCTCGATTAGCTCTTCGAATTTACCCGTAATCTCGCGGGTACGAAGCTCTGTCATGGTTTCAGGTTCTTCGTCTTCGTCGCTGTCCTCGGTATCTTCGGATACCTCGTCAGGGGTGGCGGATGCCTCTTCGGCATCCAGCTTTTCCTCTAACGCATCGTAAATCTCGAGACCCTCGTCGTCATCATAAATATCGTCGTCGTTGATGTCTTCGTACAGGGCTGCATTGTCTTTCTGGGAGGCAATAGGCGTGCCATTTTCCTCAGTCTGTGAGGGGTGTGTACTCCCTGGATGCTCCCGCTTGCCCACATCCGTATGGTCGGACAGAGCAAACTTGTTTTCATCGGCATTTGCCTCTGTTTCGTCGCGGCGAACTTCTTCGTCGTCTCTGTTCATAGGTACACCCTCCCTCTCTGATAATGATATACGGACATATCATGTCTCGTATGCAGGAAAAGTATACCACATCCTTATGGATTTGTCAACCGCATTTGACTTGTTTTGTCAAAAATCTTTGAAAAAATCCGAAATTGAGGAATTGAAAGGCTGATAGGTTCGTTTATTTCTTGATTTCACCTGAAAATCGTTGATTTCCTCGCTTTTTCTTGGACTGTCATTTTGTTTCATCCCGTGAGTTCTTGCATTGCGGCAAGGAAGTTTAACGAATTATTTACATTAAAATTAAGGAGCTCGGTTGACAGATCTTGGGATTTGTGGTATGATAACAGTAAATTGGGGGAGAAGGTTTGTTTTTTGCCGAATTTGGTAAATCTTTGAGCTTTCCCCTAACTTTCAGATCATATTTGAACGACTGTATGAAACTGCTCTATAGCGTTTTTTGAGGTCGGGAAAGGAATTTAAGAGTCAACTATGGAAAAGCAGAACACCAAAGGGCGCGAGAGTCTGCTGTCTCTCTTCGACGCAGGAACCTTTGTGGAGATGGGAGCGTATATCCGTCGCCGCGGAGGAAAGGAAAACGAGGCTTACGATGCTGTACTGACAGGCTATGGTTCTGTGGGCGGCAAGCTGGCTTTCGCTTTCGTACAGGACAGCGACAAAAACGCAGGCGCGCTTGACAGCGTGGGGGCAGAGAAAATCACCCGTCTCTATGAGCAGGCGATCAAGAGCGGCGCTCCTGTGATCGGCGTTTTTGACGGTGCAGGTGCCGTGGTCTATGACGGCGCAACCGCCCTTGCCGCCTATGGCAAGGTCATGAAGTGCGTGTCGGACGCCTCGGGTATCATTCCTCAGATCGCTTACGTCAGTGGCACTTGCTTGGGCATGGCCGCCACGATCACGGCTATGTTTGATATGACGGTCACCGTCGCGGAGACGTCTGAACTGTATGTGAGTGCCGACGCAGGAAGCCTGGAAGAAAACGGCTTGTCCGCCGTACACGCCGAAAGTGGTGTGGATGCCGTGGCAACCGTACGTATGCTGGTGGATCTGCTTCCTCGAAATAATCAGGATATCGCCGCCGTGGATCCCACCGATGACGTGAACCGTCCCGTGGCAGCGGCGAACGGCGAGCTCAAAGCCGCCTATCTGGCAGACGGTATGACGATGATGAATCTCTACGATGGCTTTGGCAAAGAGGTCACCACCGCGCTTGCCCGCATGGGCGGTATCACCGTGGGTCTGATCTCCCTGAATGGCAAGCTCACCGCCAAGGGTGCCCGTAAAGTTGCCCGTCTGGTGTGCTTCTGCGATAGCTTCTCCATTCCCGTGATCACCCTCGTTGACTCCGAGGGCGTGGACACCGCCGCCGATGCCGATCTGGCTCCTGCTTTCGGCAAGCTGGCAAAGGCGTATATCACCGCCACCACGGCCAAGGTGACCGCCGTTGTAGGTAAGGCCTACGGTGCCGCATTTACCCTCATGGGCTCTCGTTCCCTGGGGGCTGACCTGGCGTTGGCTACCCCCGATTCCGTGATCGCTGTCATGGATCCCGAGGCTGCTGTTGCCTTCGTCTGGAACGACAAGATCACTGCTGACAAGTCCCGCGCTGAGGTGGAAGCCGAATGGAAGGAAGTCTATGCCTCCGCCACCATCGCTGCCGAGTCGGGGGACATCGACGATATCGTTCCCGCCGAGGAACTGCGTGCCCGTATCATCTCCGCCCTTTATATGCTGGCAGAGAAGGCAGACGGTATGCCTGACCGCAAGCACGGTGTGCCTACTTTGTAATATACAAGGAGGTTATCGTGCGTAAGTGCAATGTTATAAGATGGCTTTCCGCTGTAACCCTTGCTTTTTTGATCGTCGTTTCTTTTACGTCATGCGCGCTTTTATCATCGTTTGAATCTATTCGGAATACCTTGACGGATGATTCTGTTGAGAATACCCTGACGGATAAACCCGGTGAGTTTGACCGATATCTGGAATATCTGTACAACATCAACGAGGAACACCGTGATGAATATGACGGGCACGGATATTTTGCTCAGTCTTATCCCGCCTATATTGGAGATGAAAAGATACAGTACATCGTCTTCGCGGGATGCACGAATGCTTTGGGTTATGATGACGGCTTGGATTATTCTCTCATAACCTTACTGTTCGTTGATGAAAAAGACGAGAATTGTAGTTATGCCTTCCTCATGCGAAAAAATCATGCGGATGGAACGTATAAAGATCTCGTTTCCTGCGAAGGCAGTATAAAACTCAGAGAATACGCAGGAGTCTTGGTCGATTTCGAGAAATTTGAGGATTCTGAAACGGGTACTGATGATAATAAGGAACACTACCTTGAATTAGTTACAGCAGAGCTGAACCGATTAATGGAAACAGCCGTAATACTCATCGAATGCGCAGAAATCGAGCCCGAAGCCCTTGGATTTATTTGGCCGCAGGCCAATCAAGAAGAAAGTAAAGTCGCTCTTTCGATCCAATGATCGGAAGAAACATCTGTTTCTCTCCGCCGAACCTACTGAGGTGCGGAGAAATCTGTAATTCCCACGGAGGATTTTCATGAAAAAAATCATCAGTTGTCTCTTGTTGCTCTGTATGATCCTCACCCTCTGCCTCTCCTTTACGGCTTGCGATGCAGAGACCGTGAGCGCTTATACACAGCTCAGGGATCATTTAAGTACCCAAAAAGGGGAAGCGGTCATACTGGTGGACGAGGATTCCGCCATGACCGTTACCTTGAAACGGGAATATCTTGACGGCAACGCCGACGTGGATCCCGGTGAGGAGATCACCGTCACGGCAGATGCCAAGGTCAGCAACACCCAATCCATCCGTGTGACCATAAAGCTACGGGACGGTGTTGAGGATTATCCTGTTTTCTATAGCTTTCTCAATACGACCACAGGCGAGAGCGTGATGAGTGCCACCGCCGAGGTGGATGCCCACAGCTACACGGGCGATGAGCTGATCGCCTTTACCACTGTGACCAATATCCATACCTCTTACGAGTTTGGTCACCGTCAAAACCTGACGGCCATCATGAACAGCGTGCTTATGGCTGTGGATGATTATCTTGGTACGATAGATATGTCCGTCACCGACCTCGGGTTTGATCACCTTTCACCCAAGTATCTTGCCTCCGATGCAGGCACGGGTGTGGTCGAGGAAGACCTGGGCGGTATCTTCTCGGGTGAGCGCTTGGCTTACGCCGGCGAGATGCTTGTCCTTGGTATGGGCATGGTCTTCTTGGTGCTGACCATCCTTTGGATGGTTCTCATCATCTTCGCCAAGACCATGGGCGGGGCAGAGAAGAAGCCCGCCAAGCAGGAAAAGCCCGCCAAGACTGAAACCAAGCCTGCACCCACACCCGCTGTACAGCCCACGCCCGTGGCTTCGGCTACGGCTACTACGGATGATGCGGTCGTTGCCGCCATCACCGCCGCCATTGCCATGACCATTGCCTCTGACCCTGCGCTTTCTTCGCAGTTTGCCAGCGGCTTCCGCGTCGTCTCCTTCCAAAAAAAGAGCGGCAAAACCTCTTGGAATCATTGATCACTTCATATTTGAAAGGAATTTATCATCATGAAAAGATTTAACGTCACCGTCAACGGTGTTGCATACGACGTCATCGTCGAAGAAGTCGGCGCATCCGCTCCCGTAGCCGCTCCCGTGGCTACTCCTGCTCCCGTGGCTGCTCCCGCACCTGCCGCTCCCGCAGCCGCTCCTGCCCCTGCCGCCGCTCCCGCTTCTACGGGTGCCGCAGGCTCCATCACCGTCAAGGCTCCCCTCCAGGGTACCATTATGAAAGTTATGGTCAAGCCCGGCGACAGCGTCAAGAAGGGTACTCCTGTGTGCGTCATCGAGGCGCTCAAGATGGAGAACGACGTGGTCGCTCCCGAGGACGGCGTGGTCGCCTCGGTCAATGTCAAGAGCGGCGACAGCGTCAAGACCGACGAAGTACTGCTGACCCTCAACTGATATCTCCTGAAAGGAAGTATCCATCATGCTTGAAAGTATCATCAATTTCCTGACGGGAACAGGCATTTGGAAAATGTTCTTTACCGCCACGGGAGAAGGGCAGGGGATCTTTGACCTGGCAGAGTCCGGCTGGGCATTCAATCCTTCCTGTTGGCAACAACTGGTTATGTTTGCCATCGTGGGCATCCTCGTCTATCTGGCGATTGTCAAAAAGTTTGAGCCCCTCCTGCTTCTCCCCATCGCTATCGGTATGTTCCTCACCAACCTTCCCGGCGCGGGACTTTACCATCTGGAGTTTTTCATCGCTGAGGAGATCGACTACGGTATGATCCTCCACGACGGCGGATTCCTTGATCTGCTTTATCTGGGCGTAAAGTTGGGTATATATCCGTGTCTGATCTTTATCGGTATCGGTGCCATGACCGACTTCTCCCCCCTTATCTCCAACCCCAAGAGTCTGCTCATCGGCGCGGGCGCGCAGATGGGTGTCTTTGTGGCATTCGGTCTGGCACTCCTGTGCGGCTTTGCGCCTAACGTAGCCGCTGCCATCGGTATCATCGGCGGTGCGGATGGTCCTACCGCCATTCAGGTGACCAAGACCCTCGCTCCCGAAAAGCTGGGGGCCATCGCCATTGCGGCGTATAGTTACATGGCGCTGATCCCTATGATCCAGCCCCCCTTCATGCGGATGCTGACCACCAAAAAAGAGCGTCTGATCAAGATGAAGGAGCTTCGCAAGGTCACCCTCAAGGAAAAGATTCTGTTTCCCTTGATCGTGACCGCCGTCGTGGGTCTCATCGTCCCCGACGCGCTGGTGCTGATCGGCTGTCTCATGTTCGGTAACCTGCTCAACGTCTGCGGTGTCACCGACCGTCTGTCCAAGACCGCCCAAAACGAGCTGATGAACATTGTCACCATCTTCCTGGGTATCTCGGTCGGCGCTACCGCCTCTGCCGCCAACTTCTTGAAGCTGGATACCCTCCTGATCATCGGATGCGGTCTAGCCGCCTTCTGCGTGTCCACCTGCGGCGGTCTGATCACCGCGAAAATCATGAATAAGCTGTCAGGCGGCAACGCCATCAACCCCCTCATCGGCTCCGCAGGCGTGTCTGCCGTTCCCATGGCCGCCCGCGTCTCCCAGCTTGAGGGACAGAAGTACGATCCCACCAACTTCCTGCTCATGCACGCCATGGGTCCCAATGTCGCGGGTGTCATCGGCTCTGCCGTCGCCGCAGGCGTGTTCCTGTCCTGGTTTGCGTAAGAAGTACGAGGAGTACGCAAGGGGCGTTGCCCCTTGACCCCACTTGGAACCTTTTGAAAAAGGTTCCAAGACCTCCAAAAGCTTTTAACAAAAAGGCTGTGGATGAGTGATCAAATGTCCTCATTTTCAACTTTGCCGTAGGGGCAATCAAATGAATCAACCATTTCCCGCAGGGAAATGTACCTATTGAGCCTTCCCCCTTGAGGAAGGTGTCACCCAGCCTCGAGGCGGGTGACGGATGAGGGGTAATACCCATCATCCCACTTTTCAGAAAGGATAACACCAACATGAGTCAGGTAAAAATCACAGAAACCGTTCTTCGTGACTCCCACCAGTCCCTCATCGCTACCCGTATGACTACCGAGGAGATGCTGCCTATCCTGTCCGCCATGGACGAAATCGGCTATCACTCTCTGGAGGCATGGGGCGGTGCCACCTTTGATTCCTGCATGAGATTCCTCAACGAGGATCCCTGGGAAAGACTCCGCAAGATCCGCGGAGCTGTCAAGAATACCAAGCTTCAAATGCTGTTCCGCGGTCAGAATATCCTGGGCTACCGTCACTATGCCGATGATGTGGTGGCGTACTTCGTGCAGAAGTCTATCGCCAACGGCATCGACATCATCCGTATCTTCGACGCCCTGAATGATCCCAGAAACCTCAAAACTGCGATTAACGCTACCATCAAGGAGGGTGGTCACGTCCAGGCGGCCTTCTCTTATACCACGGGTGCGGTCTATACTCTGGATTACTACGCCAAGTACGCCAAGCAACTGGAGGAGATGGGCGCCCACTCCATCTGTATCAAAGACATGTCGGGTTTGCTCAAGCCCTATGATGCTTATGATCTCGTCAAAACGCTGAAGGAAAGCGTGAACATTCCGATCCAGCTCCATACCCACTACACTGCGGGGTTGGCTTCCATGACCGTTCTGAAGGCGGTTGAGGCAGGGGTGGATATCATTGATACTGCTATTTCTCCCATGGCTTTAGGTACTTCTCAGCCCCCCACAGAGCCTATTGTTGCTTCTTTGGCAGGCACGCCCTACGATACCGGTCTGGATCTCACGAAACTGGATAAGATCACCAAGTATTTCACCCCTCTCCGCGAAAAGTATCTGAAGTCGGGTCAGATGGATCCCAAGGTGCTGAAGGTGGACGTCAACGCCCTTTTGTATCAGGTGCCCGGCGGTATGCTCTCTAACCTCATGTCCCAGCTCAAGCAGGCGGGCAAGGAAGAGAAACTCACCGAGGTGCTGGAGGAAGTTCCGCGCGTCCGTGCCGACGTGGGTTATCCTCCCCTTGTTACCCCCTCTTCTCAGATCGTGGGTACCCAGGCTGTGTTCAACGTCCTCATGGGCGAGCGGTACAAGACCTGCACCAAGGAGTTCAAGGATATCGTGCTGGGTAAATACGGTAAGACCCCCGTGGCGATTGATCCTGCCTTCGCCAAGACCATCATTGGTGATCAAAAGCCCATCACCTACCGCCCCGCCGACGATCTCGCCCCCGAGCTGGAGAAACTTCGTGCCGAGATCCCCGCAGGGTATCTTGAGCAGGACGAGGACGTTCTCTCCTACGCGCTGTTTGACAAGGTGGCACTCAAGTTCTTTGAGTACAGAAAGAACCAAAAATACGGTGTTGACAGCGCTCATGCTGACAACGAAAGCGGGGTTCATCCCGTGTAATGCACAAGATCCCCGCGGAAAATATCTGCGGGGATTTTTTGTGATCCCTGTCATACGGTCGATTTTTTGTCGTCTATATCATCAGAGATCATCGCGACTCAAGGAAAGGAAACGCTTATGACAGAAAACCCTCCCACACTTCAAAGAAAGTATCTGACAGGTGGCGAAGCTATCGCTGAGTATCTCACGACCATGTCAGCCTCGGGATTCGTGTTGACGGACATCAATCAAAAGCCCTTCAGCACCACCTTGACGCTGACCAGAACGGATCGACCCGATTATGCCTACTATACCTTCCTGCCTACTAAATACTTGTATCAGCCCGACGGTTGGACGTATGCTTTTTCGGACCGCCAAGGCGCGTATTTTCGTGTGTCTTTGCCCGCCCCGTCGGAAACCCGCCGTGCGAATTTCGTCTCGGGTGACGTGGAGGAGGAGACTCTTTGGCTGGAAACGATCGCTGAAAGAGAAGGGAAAATGCTGTTCTCGGCAAACGGCATGAACTATACCTTCCTCCCCTTTACCGCAAAAGATGGCGACCCGCCCCTCCGCTACCGTGTCTTCACTTTTGAGGATATTGTACAGGGGGACAGCCGTAGCGATCTGCTTTTAAAGCTTCCCGATGATCATCCTTACGTTTCCACGCCCCAAGGGACGGGCGTCCCCACAAATGAACCCGACACCGATTCCGAATCGTGGTATTTCGTCTGCGTCAGCAGCGGTTCTGTCACCGCGGCATACTACGCGTCACGCCCCTGCCCCTTTTCGCAGGGGGAAGGGCAACCCATGACTGCCGATGCGTATGTCCAAACACACCGTATAGAGCGTCCTGCCTTGAGTTTTCTGGTATGGCTGCTGATTCTCCTCTTGCCCAACCGACGGGGGGAACCCTGGGAAGACAGTCTGTGGATTGCCATTCTGCTTTCGGGACTGGCTGTCATTTATGCTTTCTGCCGTCTATGTGTCAAAGTGAATCTCAAAAAGCTCTACAAAGCCATGACTTCGCGCGACCCAATTTTGACGGTTCCCAAGTCTCCGCGGGATATCCCCATTTCAGGGTTTTCCAAGCGGATGCGTGTTACCAACGAGTCTTCTGATCAACAGCCCAAAGAGATCCCCGATCCTCATGCGGTTGAAGCTGCCCGTCGTGCGGCAGACTTGCCCATGCCGTCTCCCGGAGGACATGTTTTTGAGGGACAGGGAAGTGCCTATCAGGTGCCGCCTCCCAAAGAGCAATCCCTTGATCTCCATGTCCGGATCATGCGAAAGCAGGGAAGAGGGTCTTTGGCAGGCGCCGTTTTGTGCGCGGTTTTTGCTCTTCTTTCGGTCATACAAGTGGTGGGGATATGTATGACACCTCCCTTGGATTGGTTCTATGCGATCTTGTTTGTTTTGTCCTTCCTTGTGTGGGCGCTCTTAACCGTCGCCCTGATGGGAGAAGCGATCAGAACGAAAAAACGAATCCGCGATCTGAAACGACAACTGTCGAAGGGAAAAAACGACGATCCCTGCGCCTGAGTATCAACACATCTGTGCAGTCCCGCCCTGCGGCGCACAGATGTGTTTTTTGTTTGGAAAAAACTGATAAATTGCCTTGACAATTCATGAGGTTTCGTGTACAATAAAGACAGTATCGTATCCTGCCCAATACAAATAATTTTGATCAATCGAAAGGAGATATATGATGTATCAATTTCCCATTGGCGCTATGCTGGAATCCTTCCGTCTGCCCACCCCCGAGGCTCTTGCGACTGCCGAAAAAATCGGTGTTAAGGGTATTCAGATGTATTCCACCAACGGCGAACACGCCCCCGAAAATATGACCCCCGCCAAGTGCGCTGAGTTGCTGAATATGCTTAAGTCCCACGGTCTTGTTTTTTCCGCTCTCTGCGGCGATCTGGGGCACGGCTTCGGCAACGCAGAGTTGAACCCTGCCCTCATTGAGAAGTCCAAGCGTATTGTCGATCTGTCTTTGGCTTTGGAAACCGGTATTGTCACTACCCATATTGGCGTAGTGCCTTCTGACCCCAATCATGAAAGATACAAGATCATGCAGGACGCCTGCTATCAGCTGGCTGAGTACGCCGACTCGGTGGGTGCCCGCTTCGCCGTGGAGACGGGTCCCGAGACTTCTGCTGACCTCAAGAAGTTCCTTGATTCTTTGGGTGGTACCAAGGGCGTAGGCGTCAATCTCGACCCCGCCAATTTGGTCATGGTCACGGGCGACGATCCCGTGGTAGCTGTCCATAACCTGAAGGATTACATCGTCCATACCCACGCCAAGGACGGCGTTATGCTCCACCGCGGCAATCCCGAGTATATCTATGGCGTGGTGCATCCTGTGCCTCAGGAGTTCCAGGGCATCCAGTATTTCGCCGAAGTGCCCCTCGGTCAGGGTGGCGTAAACTTTTCTACCTATCTTGCCGCATTGGATGAGATTGGCTACAAGGGCTTCCTCACCATCGAGCGCGAGTGCGGAGACGATCCCGTGGCAGACATTCGACTGGCAGCCGATCATCTGAGCGCTGTGATGAAGGCGTAAGGGAGTACGTACGCCCAAGGGAAACTTTTTGAAAAAAGTTTCCCTTGGAGTCTCGCTGCAGCTCGGTCACGCCGCGGCTCTGACTGCCACCGGCAGTCATTCACTACCGCGTCGCCGCTTCGCTACCCTTCAAAAACTTTCAAGAAAATCATAAATTTAAAGTTTTTGGGGTCAGGAGGGGCCTTTTCAAAAAGGTCCCCGACGTCTCCCAAAGAAAGGAAAGTATATATCATGAAGATCTCCGTCAGCTCCTATTCCTTCCAGCAATACATCAATGCGGGCAAGCTCGCCCATTTTGACGTGATCCAGAAGGCTCACGATATGGGCTTCGAGGCCATCGAGTTCATTGACCTGCCCGCAGCCAATTACGAGGAGCAGGTGGCGTATGCCTATAAGCTCCGTGCTGAGGCTGACCGCCTGGGCATGACCATCAATGCCTACACCATCGGCGGTAACCTCTACCAGCCCACCCCTGAGGCCTCTGCCGCCGAGGTGGAGAGACTCAAAAAGCAGGTGGATATCGCCGTTATTCTGGGATGCTCCGTCATGCGCCATGATGTCTGCTACAGCGTGGGCAAGACAGGCACTTCTCGCTCCTTCGGCCTCATGCTCCCCACCATCGCGGAAAACACCCGTGCGGTCACCGAGTACGCCGCCGAGAAGGGCATCAAGACCTGCACTGAGAACCACGGCTACATCGCCCAGGACTCCTACCGCGTGGAGCAGCTCTTCAACGCCGTGGCTCACGATAACTACGGCCTTCTCGTGGACGTGGGCAACTTCGTCTGCGCCGACGAGGACAACTGTGCCGCCGTCTCCCGTGTGGCCCCCTACGCCGTCCATGTCCATGCTAAGGATATGTATAAGTCCGCCACCCCCGCCCCCGGCTTTGGTCAGACCCGCGGCTGTAACTACTTCAAGGGTGCCATCGTGGGTGAGGGCGATTGCAACGTGGAAAAGTGCCTCCAAATCCTCAAGCGCGCCGGCTACGACGGCTACTGCTCCATCGAGTTCGAGGGCAGTGAGGACTGCATCGAGGGCATTGCCAAGGGCTTTGAGAACCTGAAGGGAATGCTGGAGCGCATCTGATCAAGAGATACAAGATACGAGATACAAGATACGGGAGCGGATCAAGGTGGATCTATCCTGTGTCCTGTATCTCGTAACTTATATGTCTCCCCCGCGGAGCCCTCAGCCAAGGAGTGTGGGGGATGGGGCAACAGATTTCATGAGGTTTATGCTCACTGTCCCTGGGGAAGGGGGCGAGAAACTTCGGCGTTTGAGATGGTTCTTTCCCCCCTGCCCCAAGTTCACCTTGGGTCTTATCCTTCCAATTCACCCCAAATGTGAAATTTCCTTGAATCTTTCAAAATCCCCTTGAAAAATCCAAGAAAGTGTGGTATAATACCATGGTCAGCAGCCTTCTGCTGTGAAAGTAGGCCATACCAGCCGGGGAGATAGCGGAGCCCTGTACCTGCAATCCGCTACAGCAGGGGTGGAATCCACTCTTGAGAGTGAATCTTTTCTGAATTGAGTTTGTTTTCTTGTGTTGAGGAACGGGTCTTGCGCAATGCGGAGCCGTGAACCATGTCAGGTGGGGAACCAAGCAGCATTAAGCGGTGAACCGTATGTGCCGCGAGGGTGCCTGTTCTGAGCAGGAGAGCAAAAGATCGCAGGGAAGTGAAACCCGAGAGAGCGGTGTATGGTCTTCTTTCGCAGCAGAGGGGTGCTTTTTCTATGGATCTGTTTTGTAGAGAAGAGCATTGCCCGTCCAAAACGATCAGCGGGAGACCGGAGGTCGCCCTTACATAGAAATTATTTTAAAAGTTCTTGGGGGTCAAGGGGGCCTTCTTTCAAGAAGCCCCCTTGCGTACTCCCTAAAGGAGGTATTCCCGTGCATCAAGCCTTATATCGCAAATGGCGACCCTCGAATTTTGACGAGGTCAGCGGTCAGGAGCATATCACATCCATCTTAAAATATCAATGCCAAACGGGAAAATTCTCCCATGCCTATCTTTTCTGCGGCTCCCGCGGTACAGGTAAGACCTCCTGTGCCAAGATCCTTTCCAAAGCAGTCAACTGTGAGCATCCCACCGAGGCAGGCCCCTGCGGTAAATGCCCATCCTGCCGCGCTATCGATACGGGTGCCGCTACCGACGTGTTGGAGATGGACGCCGCCTCCAACAATGGCGTTGACGATATCCGCGACATTCGTGACGAAGTCATCTATGCCCCCTCCGAGCTGAAATACCGCGTCTATATCATCGACGAGGTACATATGCTCTCTACCAGCGCCTTCAATGCGCTGCTCAAAACCTTGGAAGAGCCGCCTGAGCACGTGATCTTCGTGCTGGCTACCACCGAGCTGCAAAAACTACCCGCTACCATCATCTCCCGCTGTCAGCGGTTCGACTTCCGCCGTATCTCTACCGAGGCGCTTGCCGCCAGGCTTCATCTCATCGCCCGTACCGAGGGCTTCATCTTGGAGGACGAGGCAGCCCGCCTCATCGCGAGACACGCCCAAGGCGGCATGAGAGACGCCATCAGCCTGCTTGAGCTGTGTGCGGGTAATCACCTGCCCATCACCGCCGACCTGGTGACCCAAACCATTGGCTCGGCAGGCAGGGAAGGAATGCTCCGCGTGGCAACCGCCATTCTTGAGCGAGACTATGAAACCCTCCTGGATATCATTGATGATACGGTTCGTTCCTCTCGCGATCTGGCGGTCTTTTGGCAGGATCTCATTACCCTCTATCGGGACATGCTGGTATTCAAAACCACCAAAAACGCCGCGAAGTATCTGGATCTGACTGATAGTGAACAAGCCGCCCTGTCCGGAGTTGCTTCCCGTTTCACTCGAGAGACCTTGCTGTGGCACAGCGGACTCTTGGAGGACGCTTTGTTCTCTATGCAGAAGTCCCACAGCGTTAAGCGCACCGTTGCGGAGATGACACTCATCCGCCTGTGCGATCCTTTGCTGGATACTTCGACGGAATCTTTGCTTGCCCGCATTTCAAAGCTGGAAGAAGCCCTCCTCACAGGCGTTGTCCCGGCGCCGTCTCCCGCACAGACACCTGATGCCCCGACTGTTCTGCCTGAGAACGCCTCCCACGAGCCTGTGGCGCATGAACGTACCGAACAGCCCCTTGCGGTGTCATCAAAGCCTCAGATGTCCCCTGTTGCTACGACAAAAAAAACAGAAGGAAATCTCGTTGAAAGCGATAAGAACCGCCGCATTCTGCGCCCCCTGCGTGCATGGTCCGAGGTGGTCGCTCATGTGGCGGAAAGAAACCCCATGGTCGCGCCTTTCTTCAAACAAGCCAAAGCGTATACCACCGAAGATCACCAAATCGTGATTAAATACGGAAATGAGTTTGCTTTGGGTCGAGCTCAAAACGGCGACGCTCCCGAGCTTTTGCGTGCGGCGTTGGCGATGGCATTGGGACGCCCTGTTCCCGCCGAACACTTGATCACCGAAGTGGAAAACAACCGCCCAAGATCATCCGGTGAGGATATGCTGGATCTCATCCTGGAAGCGGCAGAAGAGAACGAATAAAGGGGTAAGATTGATGATGATGTATATGCGCTTTCCCAAAGGAAAGCGAAAAGCTTTGACTTTCAGCTATGACGACGGCGTGGAACAAGACGTTCGTCTCATGGAAATTTTCAACAAGCACGGACTCAAAGGTACCTTCAACCTCAACGGTTGCCGCTTTGAGCAAGAGGAATATACCTATCCCTCAGGAACCATTCACCGCTCTATGGGACGGAAAATGGCGCTGGAGACTTACGGCGGCGAACTGGGTAAAAACCACGAGATTGCTGTCCATAGCTATACCCACCCCTTCCTTGACCGTATGCCCCGCGATGTGGCAACCTATGAGATCGTCAAAGACAGGGAACAGCTGGAGCGATTGTTCGGACGGGTGATCCGCGGCTGTGCTTATCCCATGGGCACGTTTAACGACATGGCGGTGGAGGTGCTGCATAACTGTGGTATCGCTTATGCCCGCACCACGGTATCCACAGGCAATTTCGCCGTTCCTCACGATTGGCTCAGAATGCCTGCCACTTGCCACCATAACGATGAAAGACTGTTTTCTTTGGCAGATACCTTCGTTGACGGTCAGCCCAATGCGTGGGTCGATCCCTGGCTCTTCTACGTTTGGGGACACGCATATGAGTTTGAAAACGACAACAACTGGGATCGAATCGAGGCTTTCTGTGAGAAGGTAGCTCGTCGCGACGACGTCTGGTACGCCACAAATATGGAGATCTACGACTACGTACAGGCATATCACGCTCTGCAGTTCTCCGCGGATTTTCGTATGGTGAAAAACCCCTCAGCGCTGACGGTCTGGTTCGACTTTGACGGTGGTTCGGTACGGGTAAATCCCGGCGAAACCATCAAGTTTCGATAATTTTAAATAAAATTTAAATAAAACAATACATAAAAACGGAGGAAAGAAACATGAGAGCAAATATCCCGAAAGGCATGGGCGGCGGTCCTCAGAATATGCAGGCAATGATCCGCCAGGCACAGAAAATGCAAGAGGACATGGAAGCCAAGCAGGCAGAATTGGATGCCTGTGAATATGAGATCAAGGCAGGCGGCGGCGCCGTGGTCGTCAAGATCAACGGGAAGAAGGAAGTCCTGTCCATTGACATCTCTCCCGAGATCGTGGATCCCGATGATATCGAGACCTTGTCCGATATTTTGGTTGCAGGCGTGAACGAAGCCATCAAACGCGTGGAGGATACCAACTCCGCTGAGATGGGCAAGATCACGGGCAGCATGAATATGCCCGGTCTCTTCTGATATGGCTGAGTATATCGAATCCCTCGCGCACCTGTCCGAACAGTTCGCGAAGCTGGGCGGCGTGGGAAAAAAAAGCGCGATGCGTATGGCGTTTTCCGTCCTGGATATGTCCGAGGAGGATGCCGCCGCTTTTGCACAGGCCATTCTGAACGCTAAGGAAAAAATCCACCTCTGCCCCGTATGTCAGAATCTGACCGATCGCCCCCTTTGTCCCGTTTGCGATGACGATACCCGTGACCGTGCCACGGTCTGTGTGGTATCGGATGCCCGCACGGTTATGGCGATGGAAAAGGTTCGCGAGTATAAGGGAATGTATCACGTGCTACATGGCGTACTCTCCCCCCTCAATGGGATCACCCCCGATAAATTGAAGATCAAGGAGCTTTTGGCTCGGGTCAATGAAGGGAAGATCCAAGAGGTGATCGTAGCAACCAACGCTGACGTGGAAGGAGAAACTACCGCCATGTACCTGGCACGATTGCTTCGCCCCTTGGGACTGAAGGTCACAAGACTTGCATACGGTATCTCTGTGGGCACAGATATCGAATACGCCGACGAGGTCACCCTGTTCCGCGCTCTGCAAGGTAGACGAGATGTATAATTTTTATGAAAAGGACGGTTTTGCCGTCCTTTTTTGTTTTCACGCCGATGCGACGGAAAATCCTCGCCTGCCCCTTGACATAAACCCGGAAAAGTGGTATGATATTAAATTAGGGAAGTATGCGATCATTCGCAAACCCCGAAAGGAGAATACTCACAAATATGGTAATGTGTGCAAGATGCCACAAGCGTTTAGCTGTGGTTTTTATAACAAAAATGGAAAACGGAGAGCGTGTCAGCGAGGGAATCTGCCTCAAGTGCGCCAAGGAAGGCGGACTGCCTGTGAGCCATATGCTGGACGGTATCGCGGGACAAATGGGTGTGACCCCCGAGCAGCTGGAATCCATGGAAGACAGTATGACTGAAATGATCACCCCCTCCGATCACGATGATAACGAGGACGGCGGTGCCCCCGCCATTGATCTGCCCCGCCTGTTCGGGGAAGCCATGGGAGATCTGCCCGCTGACCGTCCAACCGGTTCTAATCCGCCCACTCCCCGTCAGAATCATCATAAAAACGGACGCCGTCCCGGCGATCCTCGTCAGCAAAGACCGGCGGAGCCTCAACTGAAATACCTGACCACTTACTGCCGTAATCTCACCGCCGCCGCAAGAGAAGGGAAATTGGATAAGATCGTTGGCAGAGAAAGAGAGTTGGCAAGAACCATTCAGATCCTCTGCCGCCGTCAGAAATCCAATCCCTGTCTCATCGGTGAACCCGGTGTGGGTAAAACCGCCATTGCCGAAGCCTTGGCGATCCGTGTCGCCCAAGGCAACGTTCCCTATAAGCTGAAAAACAAGGAGATCTATCTGGTGGATATGACTGCGCTTGTGGCAGGTACCCAGTTCAGAGGTCAATTTGAACAGCGGATTTTGGGCCTTCTCGGTGAAGTCAAATCTCAAGGGAACGTGATCCTGTTCATCGACGAAGTGCACAATATTGTCGGTTCGGGAGAGGCTGATGGTGCAGTGAATGCCGCCAATATGCTCAAGCCCGCCCTATCTCGCGGAGAAGTGCAGATCATTGGTGCCACCACCCTCACCGAATATCGAAAATATATCGAAAAAGATACCGCGTTGGAGCGTCGATTCCAACCCGTGACCGTGGAAGAACCCTCGGTTGCCGAGGCGGTGGAAATGCTTGGCGGTATCAAGCACTACTACGAAAGCTTCCACAGCATCAGCATTCCCCAAGGCGTGCTGTATAAAGCCGTGGTCATGTCCGAACGCTATATCACCGACCGCTACCTGCCCGATAAAGCCATCGATCTTTTGGACGAGGCTGCAGCTCACCTGTCCCTGTCCAGCGCCTCTCTGAACGAATCCTATGAATTGCGAGATAAGCTTTTGGCGCTCAAGGTTCGCCGCGAGACCATCGAAAACGCGGAAACCGCTACAGGAGACGAAAAAGCCGAGCAGAAACGGTATGAGGAACTGGCAAGCATCAAGGCGGAGGAGCTGAAATACAGCGCGCGCCTTGCCGAGCTGGAGCCTGATTGCAAGACCATCTCCCTGACTCCGGCGCATCTCGCAGAGGTAATTGAAGTCTGGACGGGTATCCCCGCCACCACCATCACCGAAAATGAGTTTGAACAGGTGGACAGACTTTCTGACCGTCTGAAAAAGCATATCATCGGTCAGGATGCCGCCGTGGATGCCGTTTCTCGCGCGGTCAAGCGCAATAGGGCAGGTGTCAGCGCCAAGAGAAAACCCGTGTCCTTTATTTTCGCGGGACCTACCGGCGTGGGTAAGACCGAGCTGGTCAAGCGCCTCGCCGCCGATCTGTTCCATTCGCCCGAGACCCTCATCCGTCTGGATATGTCCGAATTTATGGAAAAAGCATCCGTCTCCCGGCTCATCGGCTCGCCTCCCGGCTACGTGGGCTATGACGACGCGGGTCAGCTCACCGAAAAGGTGCGCCGCAAGCCCTATTCCGTGGTGCTGTTTGACGAGATCGAAAAGGCGCATCCCGACGTGCTGAACGTTATGCTTCAGATCCTTGACGACGGCAGACTCACCGATGCCCACGGTAAAACCGTTAACTTTGAAAACACCATCATTGTCATGACCACCAATGCAGGCTCGGATCATGCTACGGCAACCATCGGTTTTTCGGAATCCGATCCCATGAACGAAGACGCCACCATGAAAGCCTTGTCGGGCTTCCTGCGCCCCGAGTTCATCAACCGTGTGGACGAGATCATCACCTTCCGCGCCCTGACCCGTGAAAACTTTGTTGCCATCGCCCGTATCCTTTTGGACGAACTGGCAGCTGCTCTTACTGAGCAGGGGGTCACCTTCACGTATACAGATGAAGCCGCTGACTATATCGCCAAAGCTTCCTACTCCGCCCGTTTCGGTGCCCGTAACATGCGGCGCTATATCCGCCGCCATGTGGAGGATCAACTGGCAGAGGCGATCATCGCGGATTACCGCCGTGCCATCACCCAAGCCAGACTTGTCCTTGACGGTGAAAAACTGACTGTGGTGTGTATGTGACCAAAGAATGCTTTAGGAGGTAACCATGCCCCCCATCCAAGACCATAATCGGGGCAAAAAACGCCCCAATGCTGCCACAGACCCGGTGGAGACCTTGGCAGCTTACTTTCAAACGGATCTAAAAAACGGTCTCTCACCCAAGGTCGCCAAGGATCGTCTGACCCGACGGGAGGATGACGGTCTTTTCGGCTTACCGAACGGAGGTTTTTGGCAATCTATCAAGCCTTTGTTGACCGAGCCTGTCATGTGGCTGCTTTTAACCATTTGCGTGGTTGCGCTGTTCTTCCACAGAACTGAGATCGGTCTTCTGTCGGCAATTTTGCTGATCGCTCACAGCGGGGTCTGCGTTTTTCTCAATGAAAAGACCCGACGCCTCTCGGGCGATATGCAAACCTTCGATATCCCGCTGTCCCGTGTGCTTCGTAACCGACGCTTGCTTCGCGTCCGCGGCGACGATTTGGTGCCCGGAGATGTGATCATGCTTCGGCGAGGCGACGTGATCCCCGCAGATTGTCGTCTGATTTCTTCCTACCGCTTGGCTGTCAAGGAAGAGACTTTGTTTGACGACGATCTCAGAAGGGAGCAAGTCGTGCTGGAAAAGGATGCCCACGCGGATCCCGAAACCGCCACGCACCGTCATTCCCCGCAGAATATGGTCTACGCCGGTGGCGTTGTGACCAGAGGACAAGGAAAAGCCCTGGTGGTGGCAGTGGCTTCCCGTACCCATTTGGGCGGGAGAGTAGGGCACGTCAAGCCTACCCATACGCCGGGACTCCCCGCGTATCTGACCAAACTGAAAAAAATTCTGTCCACCATCAATCTCGCCCTTTGTGTGGCGGTGCTTCCCTTGACGGCGATCGGTCTTCTGACCTTAAAGGGGCGGTATGAGTTTTTGGACGTCTTTATGAGCGCCCTTGCCTTGGCGGTCATGAATCTGACCGAGCGTGTCCTTGCCCTTGGTATGTATCGTTATACCGCGGCAACGACCGCGGCAGAAGAGGATAAAGACCGTGCCAATACCGTAGAGATCCGTACCCCCGCTACGGCAGAAGCTTTGTCCTATATGGATCATCTGATCCTCATGGGAACAGCCGGATTGCACGATGGGATCCCCACTCCCGTATGGCTCTGTACTTCAGGGGAGATGTACCGTGTTGGGGAGTCCGAACCCGATCTTGCCGTAAAGCTCTTTGCCGAAAAGCTGAACCTTTTGTCCATGGGACAAGCCGACCTGCAAAAGGGCGGTGCGTGGCTGAGGTTTCCTCACGTGGAAACAGCGGCGAAAGCGTTGACGGACTGGGCTGAACCTGATATGGATGCTGTTTTACTCCGTCTGGAGCGCATGGAAACTCATGGGGATACTGTGCGTTTGGCGCTTCGTGACGATACACTGATGGATATCTGTCTGACAGAAGATCCCGCTGTCTTGGATCAATGCGCTGTTTGCCGATATGATCATCACGTCATGACCATGGACGACGATATGCGTGCCGATTGGTATCGCGAAGCCAAACAAGCCCATGGCAAGGGGCTTCGTGTTCAGTTTCTTGTGACGAAGTTTTCAAACACCTGTTGCCTGGAAGGCTTTATGGCGTTGACTGTCGGGTATTGCCGTAAGACCAAGGGGTGCATCGAAGGAATGGAGGCGAGCGGGCTGACAGTAGTGTCCTTTTTGAGATCTGCCGATGCCGAGGAAATAGCAGCCTTGCATCATGCGGGACTGACCGCACGGACACTACCTGTGGATCTATCAGAGGAGACTTTGTCCGTCACCTATTCGGAGGCGCTGCAAAATGGTGTCAGAAGCTTTATAGGATGCCGCACAGAGGACGTGCTGGACTGTATTCAACAACTTCAAAAATCAGGTCACCGCGTCGGACTGTTGTCTGTTGAGCAAATGGATCTGCCCTTGCTGCAAGCTGCCGATATTGCCATCACTTGCACCCCCCATGAACTGCGTGACGCCTTGAACCATGCTACTCCAACTGTTGACAGTATACTGGGCGGAGTCGCGGACGGATGTCCCGATAGCCCCTGCGCCGCGGATCTTTGCCGTCGCAACGCCCATGTGGTGGTGCGACGTTGTAACGCTCAAGGCGGCGGGGTATGCGGTATCAGACGCGGGATCTATGCGGCGAGACAACTTACCCGAGGCACCCTTGCTTCGGTGCGCTTTGTCCTGCTGTCCCAGTGCTTGCGAGCTTTGCTTGTCCTCCTGCCGTTCCTGCTCACAGCCGCTTGTCTTCCGGCACCGGTGCTGCTTATGTCGGGACTTTTGTTGGATCTTTTGGCGGTGCTTTGCTACGCAGGATCGGATGTACGCAGAGACCTGACCGAAAAAGACCCGATTCCCTTGCCGGATTCGCTGAAGCAAATGGGCATGACTTTCATGGCAGAACTGATCCTTACAGCCACCTCTGCTGTGATCTCCTCCGTCCTGGCGCTGGTGACCTATCTCGTGAAGGGATCTGATTTTGGCGATATGGCATATTATTTGTCCCTTTCCCTTGTGGCAACCCAGCTGATGATCTTCGCCACGGGACATATGCCGCGGAAGGGAAGACGAGGCTTCTTTACCCTGATCTTTATGGTCTGCGGATACGTAGGACTTCTGTCGGTGGCACTCGCCTCGGGCTTGCAGGTGCTTTATTGCCTGCTTTTGCCCCTGATCTCACCGCTCTTGTGGCTGATCGGTTACGGCATTTGCCGAGGCGCAAAAATTCTGAAGTATCATCATTAAAACAGCCCTATATTAGCGAGGAATGCTACAAAATGGGTGAATGCCCTTGACAAATACATGAAATCAGTGTATAATAAATTGGTTAAAGATTGATTTGAATTTCTCCATAGAAAGGAACATTGCGATGGATACCAATAATATACAGGAAAAGCAGGTCGATCAGGTGGACTTGGGCTTTCTGATTAAGATCCTGAGAACTGCGTTTGTGCGTATTCTGATCGTCGGTATGATCTGCGGTGTTGCCGCAGGCGCTTTGCGATTCTTCACCACCACACCTACGTATACCTCGGGGATGACTTATTACGTCAATGCGGTCAGCACCCGTGCCAGTGATGGTGCCAGCGTGGTGACCCCCGGCAGTACCACTGCCGCAAGAGATTTGGCTGAAACCTTTACCAAGGTGATCGAGAGTAGTATGGTCATTGATGACGTGGTGCACCTGCATCTTCGCAACAAGGACCTGTACGGTGATCGCTATCAGGACATGAACCGCGAGAAGATCAAGCAGATGGTTTCTGTTTCTGTGGATACACAGCTTTTGACCATTGAAGTGACTCACCCCGATCCTACCGTGGCGTACGAAGTTGCCATGGCGTTTGAGAAAGTCATTCCCGGTAAGCTGGATTACTGCGTTGCCATTCAGACAGCTTCGGGAGAAGAAGAGTACGAAAGCGTTGCCAAGCTGATGGATAGCGCTGAGCTGGACAGAACTCCCTCGGGCAGAGGTAGCGTGGCATTCGCCATGATCGGTTTCATCCTGGGCGCCGCTTTGGTGTATCTGATTGCCTTCCTCCGAGCGTTCTTTGACAATACCGTGTATAATGAGGAAGATCTGAAGGCATACTTCACCATCCCCGTGATCGGTCAGATTCCCACGTGGAATAACGAGAACGATGCGGAAGACAAAAAGAAGCGCCGCAGACAAAAAGCGCCTGCTTCGGATTACGTCAAAGAAAGCGGCGTGTCCTCCAGCCAGCGCGACTATACGGGTCGCCTCCTCTCTTCTTCCACCCCCTTCGCCATCTCCGAAGCCTTCAAGCTGCTGAGAACCAATATGTGCTATACCACCAAGGGCGAGGCTTGCGCCGTGTTTGGTGTGACCTCCGCCTACGTTGGCGCAGGTAAGTCCATTCTGATCGCCAACACCGCCCTGTCCTTTGCGGAAATGGGCAAAAAAGTGCTTCTTTTGGATGGCGACCTTCGTTGCCCCGTTCAGCACCGTGTTTTCAACTTGGACCCCAAGACCCATGGTCTCAGCGAAGTGCTGGCAGGCGTATGTCAGGATGTTTCCAAAGCGATCCGCTCCTCAGGGTATGACAATTTGGACATTGTCACCAGCGGTCGTATTCCGCCCAACCCCGCAGAGTTGCTTGCCTCCGAAAAGTTCCGCAGCTTTATGGAAGAAGCCAAAAAGAACTATGATGTCATCTTTATTGACCTTCCTCCCATTTGCGAGGTTTCGGATGCCGGTGTCATCAGTGATATCGTTACGGGTTATGCCTTCGTCATCCGTGCCGCTTATTCTGACCGCCGCCTGGTCAGCCTTGCTGTGGAAACCATGGAAAGCTTGGGCGCTGCCATCATCGGCTTCATCCTGAACGACGTGGATATCAAGTCCGGCGATTATTACAAGAACAAGTATTACGGTTATGGCAAGTACGGCAAGTACGGAAAGTACGGTAAGTACGGTAAGTACAGCAAATACGGCAGATACAGCAAGTATGGTAAGGGCACCTATGGTAAGTATGGCTCCTACGGCAACTATGGCTACAACCGTAAGTCCGGAGACTTCCGCTATGGCTACTCCGACGAGGAGATTGACGAGCAGAATCTCGGCAAAGCCGAAGAAACCGAATCCTCCAACAACGCATCCGAAAACTGATCCCCTATGAAGCTGATTGACTTTCATTCCCATATCCTGCCGCGGTTGGATCACGGTTCTCGCAGCTCTCAAGTCAGCTTGGGTCAGCTTCGGCTGATGCAGAATGCCGGTGTGGGCATCGTTTGTGCCACCTCCCATTTTTATCCCCAGGAAGTGCAGGTCAAAGCCTTTTTGGAGGCAAGAGATGCCGCTTTTGGAAGACTGATGGAGGTTTGCGGCGATATGCCTCGTCCCAAGATTGTCTTGGGGGCGGAGGTGCTGATCTGCGAAGGGCTTGACCAAATGGACGGTTTGGAAATGTTGTGCCTGCAAGGCACAAATCTTCTGCTCATGGAAATGCCTTTTTCGGCAGGTGCTTGGAGCAACCGCCTCTATCGCACCGTTGCGGATATTTCGGAGAGGGGTTTGACGCCTGTGTTCGCCCATGTGGACAGATATCCTCAAAAGCTGGTGGAAGTGCTCTTTGATATGGGCTTTTCTGCCCAGCTTAACGCGGATTCGTTGGATCACTTCTTTAAACCCAAGCATCTGCTGCGTTGGATAGACGAAGGGGTGATCGTTGCCCTTGGCAGTGATCTCCACGGCGATAAGCCCGAAAGTTATCTGCCATATACGAAGGTCTGTACCGCGTTAAAGGAACGAACGGATCACATCATGGCAGAGTCGGCATCCTTGCTCTCCACCGCCGTTCGTCATTAAGCTATGAAAGGATCATGACCGCTTGTCCGCTTCGGTGTTGTGGTTATGATCCTTTTCCCGATTTTTTTGAAAGGAGTCGGTATGTCGATGACCCCTAAGTATTGCCTTGGTATTGACGGTGGTGGCACCAAAACCGAAGGCGTTCTCACGGACAGGGCAGGGAAGGTTCTTGGCGTTTGCCGCGTAGGCTCATCCAACCCTAACGATATCGGCATCGAAGCCGCAGGAACGGTTCTTGCCGATTTGATCAAGAACCTATTGACCAAGGCAGGCGTAGCCTCTGAAGACGTTAGCGTTTTTGCGGGGGTCTCGGGCGCTTTGGCAGTGCGTGAGGCTTTGACAGAGGCGGTCACCCGTCGATTGCCCGCGGTCTCCTGTTTGTCCGTCCATTCGGATGTGATCAACCTGCTGTCAGCCGAATCTCCTTCGGGAGACGGTGTTTGCCTGATCTGCGGCACAGGTAGTGTCTGCTTTGCACGCCATGGTGATACCCTCTGCCGTGTCGGCGGATGGGGATATCTGTTGGACAGCGCAGGGAGCGGCTACGACGTGGGACGGATGGCTTTGGAAGCCGCACTTAAAGCGGCAGACGGACGCGCCGATCAGACCCATGCGCCCTTGTACCGAGCCGTGACCGCTTATTTGGGTGCTTCTCCCGACCAATGTATCCCCATGATCTATGAAAAGGGAAAACCCCTGATTGCATCCTGCGCGCCGCTGGTTTTTCAATTGGCAAAGTCGGGAGACCCTGTGGCGGCACATATCTTGGATGTGAATGCCCAAGCCTTGGCAACGTGCCTGCACGCTGCCAAAACGAAAATGCCGTTCCAAACCTCCGTGAAGGTGGTCATGGGGGGGAGCATCTGTGTCAAAGAAGCCCCCGATTGGACTCATAGAATCGAAGCCTTCCTCTCCCCCGATGACCGAAAAGGGATGACGCTGCAGATCGCGGAAGCGCCGCCTGTTTTTGGGGCGCTGGCAGAGGCAAGAGCCATGACAGATGTATCCTCCCGAACTGCCGATTTCGCGGCGTTTCGTCAAACCTTCCTCGATACTTATTCATCCTCATGTTGAAAGGAATCCATCATGAACCAAACCATTTCCTATGAAGGACACGCCCCTGAAGCTGTTAAGCAAATGCAAAAGCTGGTGCTTTTTGTTTCCCTTGTGGGCTTCAGCCTGTATGCCCTTGTCCTGGTGCCGATCTTCACCCAACTCAATGCGGATATTGCTTACCAGGAATCCCCCTTGACCTACATCCTCTATTATGCCTATAAAGCTGTGGAATTGGCAGTCTTTTTTGTGGTGTTCCCGGCGACTGTGTTCGCCGTGTTCCGCGGCGGTCTTTGGAAGTCTCGCGGCGTGTGGATCACTTTTATTCTGACCACTCTATGGAAGTTCCTGGCGAATTTCCTCATGGATTGCATTGTGGACGGCTCCATCCCGTCGTTCAATGTGTTTTTCAACCGTGACCTGCCTATCATTCTGCCCCTCATCCTGATGGAACTTTTTCAATATGCCTTTGTTGTGCTGGTGCCTGCCTTGATCATTCAGAGAAAAAAGAACAAGCACGCGTTGGATCAGTTGGTCGGGGAGAGCGCGGGGGGGACTCGCAGTCTTGCATTCCCTATTACCAAGCTCTTTTCCATGAAGAATCCTATGCTGGCATCCTCATTTGCCATTGCGCTTTTTCTGTTTGTGGCACGCGCCTTTTCCCATCTCATGTACCAGCTGACCCAGCTCGTGAATACGGGAAACTGGGAAGGTGTTCTCATTCTGACCGTAGACCTCGTATCGGATCTTCTCTTGTCCGCGATCTTGTATTTTGTGATGTTGCTTTTGATGTCTGTATTTGATAAACGAGAAATGCAGGTTTTGTCCGCTTCCTGAAGGAAGGGGTTACCCGACCGAAAGGGGGGTATCCCCTCCTTTTCTCTTGGAGACTCTTGCTTGCTGGGGTAAAAAAATATGCTTGAATTCATGAATGTCCCCCCGCCCGATCACCCCGGTCATACGACACAATCCTAAATACGTGAGGGCGGTGATGGCAATGAACAGGGACAGCATCAAGCCGCTGTCAGGAATCGGCAAAGGGAGAAACCTTCCCGCCAACCGCACAGCACAAGTCGCCCCCGCCACACAAAGCAACGGTCCGAATACCATTTTTTTGAGATCCACCGCCATGTGGCTGACCTGGAGCATACGCGTGAGCGACAGGGTGGTATTTAATGTCTCGGTGACGTAAATGGCGATGACATACCCCTGAAGCCCCATCCGCGGGATCAAGAGCCATACCAGGATTACCGAACTGAGCGCATCCGCAATATTGACGTTCATGGAATATACTTGCTCTCCCATGCCCTTCAGAACACCGTCCACCGAACTGTCTACATACATGATGGGAATGAGCGGTGCTAACTGACGAATGTATCCCCCAGCCTCGGCACTGTGATACAACAGCATCCCCAGTTCATTCGCAAAACAACTCATGATCCCGGCAACACCAAAGGAGAAAATCAACGCCGGCTGAATGATCCGCCGGGAAATGCGTGCCACACGGTTTGCGTTACCCGCCGCGTGGGATTCCGCAATCTCGGGCACCAGCAACCCCGAAAAAGAAGAAATGAACGCCGATGGGAACAAAACGACAGGTAGTACCATGCTGTGCAGAATCCCATAAGAGGTCAGTGCTTGACTCCAGTTGGCACCGCTGTCCCGCAACCCTCTCGGAATCAGGATGTGCTGTAGGGTTACTAGTCCCGAACGAAGACAGGCACTGAGTGTCACTGGAATCGTAATGCCCAATAGCTTTTTACCGACGGGGAAAGATGCCTCCTCAGCGTGTTCCAATACTTTTCCTCCGCTCCGACGGCGAATGTCCCAAAGATATGCCAGAAAGGAAAACAAAAGCCCGATTCCCTCGGATAACGCTCCGCCCATGACCAGCGCAAGACAGGTGGATTCCACACCGCGTCCCAGCCAAAGGGTCAGAAAATAGGCGCATCCGCCCACACGGACAAATTGGGTGATCATTCCTGCCACCGCGTTGGGCGCCACGTGACGCATGGCGGTGAAATAACCGCTGAGACAGGAGGACAACGCTATGGGCGGCAGAGTGAGCGCCAATACCCGCAGGGAAACGATGGTTCGGCTGTCTCCAAGCCATGAAGCCCCCACCGTAGGCGCCATGAGCCAAAGCAAAAGACAGGCGCCGCACCCAAAGCACAAACTGTAAAGCAGGCATCGGCGAAGACAGCGCTTGATTTCTCTAAGAGCGTCAGGCGTCCCCTCACCCAAGGTGCCTAAAGTGTCGGCAACCAACCGCGTCGTGCCTAAATTGATCCCCCCGCACCCTAACGTCATAGCGAAGGTGTAGACCCCCGATAAAAGGGAAAACAACCCCATGACCTCGCCTCCCGCGCGGTTGGAAAGATAAACGTTAAAGGATACTCCCACCGTTCGCATAAACAGATTGACGGCAATGAGTAAGATAGCGTTGAAAGCAAATCTTCTGGCTGGACTTTGGGACATGGCGGTATCCTTTCAAAACTTTTTTACCATACCATATGAAGGAAAAGACACTTTTATGTGTCTGGAAACCAATGCTGATAACAAGAAGGGAGCACACTCATGAAACACCATGTTCTCTGCGGTGTTGACCGCTTATCCGATGTGGAAGCCCTGTTGCACGGCAAACGCGTCGCACTTTTGACGGCGGCATCCGGCGTCAATCGACAAGGGATTCCCACCTACCGTGTCATTAGCGACGTGGCACAGCTTTCAATTTTACTGGCACCCGAGCATGGGTTGTCTTCCGCCATGCAGGATGGAAAATTCGGCGATGAGGATGGCGTTGTTCATCCCGAAACAGGGGCGCGGCTGTATAACCTCACGTCTAAGGGACACCCCCGATTGGTCGAACTTCTGTCGAATGTGGACATTGCCGTTTACGACATTCAGGACGTGGGCGCACGGTTTTATACCTATCTCTGCAACCTCACCCAGCTGATGCGTGCGTGCCGGACAGCAGGGAAGCCTCTCGTGGTGCTGGATCGTCCCAATCCTATCGGTAATACCCTCTGTGAGGGTATTGTTTTGGACGAGAGCCGCTTTTCTTCCTTTGTGGGTGAGTTTGCCGTGCCTGTCCGCTATGGGCTGACTGTGGGGGAATATGCTGCCTACGTTAATAAAGAAAAACAGATCGGATGTGATCTGACAGTATTGCCTTGCGTTGGCTGGAGTGCGGAGATGTATTTTGACGAGACAGATCTTTTGTTTGTCAATCCCTCTCCGAATATCCCCTCGGTCAATACTGCCATCAACTATATCGGAAGCTGCGTGTATGAAGCCACCAACCTGTCCGAGGGACGGGGTACTACGCGCCCCTTTGATTATTTGGGCGCGCCTTTTGTGGACAGTGCCCGCTTGTGGCGTGAGATGACTGCCATAGGACTTCCCGGGGTTACCTTCCGTCAAATCCATTTCACGCCTATGTTCAACAAACACGCGGGAGAAGTCTGTCATGGCGTAGAGTTGCATATCACTGACAGGGAGACCTATCAGCCCTTCCGCACCATGCTCCATATGTTCCGTCACTTTAAATCCTACCCCGAATTTACCTGCCGCCGTGATGGGCTTGCCCTTCGTATCGGTCAGGATGTGCTGATGGAAGATTATGACCCTGAATTTCTTTTGAAACAACAGAACGTACGTCTTGTTGCATACTGTGAAAGTGTCGAAAAATACCGACTATACCGTGGTTGACTTTCGTTCAATGAATAGAAATTTTAAAAAAAATAAAATACCCCCTTGACAAGTGTGCTTTCATGGATTATCATATACGGTGATATTCTGCCAAGTGCGGGACATAAGTTTTTTCGGAAGGAGGGATATGAGTGAGCATCTATGCTTGTGAGCTGTGCGGTTATGAATACCGTCCCACACAGGGCGACCCTGATAACGGGATCGAAGAAGGCACGGATTTTGAAGATCTGCCTGCCGACTGGACCTGCCCCCTGTGCGGTGCCTCTAAAGAGGACTTTGAATGCGTTGCCGGTGACGATGGTACCGACCGCCTTTGATGGTAGATACACGCGCTATGCTTTGGCGTGTTGATACAAGTTCCAACGCATATCCATTCCATCTCCCTGAATTTGAACAGATAGTCTGCGCTGTCTGTTCTTTTTCTTTCCCCTTTTCGGATTATTTTATGTTTTTGTATTTACAAAAGCTCATTTTTATGATATGATATAGATATATTTTTTTAAAAGGAGTATGACCATGGATCAATCTTACAATCCCAAGCCTCCCCGCATCTGTCCCGCTTGCGGTGCCGCGGTTGCCGATGGCTTTGAACAGTGTCCCACCTGCGGTCAGTCTATGCCCCAACAGCCTGCAGGACAGTGGACCCCTACCTCCGATATGCCCCAAGGCGGCATCATCGTGAAGGACCGCAAAACCTATTTTGAGCATTACCTCCCCCGCCAGCTCTACAACAACATCATTCTGATGGCGGTACTCACCCAGTTTATTACCCTGATTCTGGGTCTCAACGTTTTCTTGGGTATGGCAAACAACGTGCCCGTGCTGTTTATTATCCATACGCTGATCGTCTCTGCTCTGGGCTTTTGGGTGTTGGAGAAGGCTGACGTCGCTTCTACCGTCGTTTCCCTTATCTACACCGTGCTGTTCTTCTTTATCAGCCTTGTTGCTTTTGATATTGCCTATTGGTATCCTATCGTGGCAGCCGTGCTTGCGCTGGTGGCTGCGGTGAAGGGCAACAAGAACTGGACGTCCTATCAGATCACCCCCACACCTGTTGCCGAGCTTTCCGAAGAAGAAAAGAAGCTTTCCGGAAAAACAAAAAAGACTTACCGTATCGTCGGTGCAGTCATGGCAGGCGTCTTGCTCGTTATGGGCGGCATCATGAGCTGGATGAAGATTCGCGATGATGCCAAGTACGAAAATTATACCGTGGGCGAGGTCTCGGGTAACGTGTATACCAATGAATTTGCGGGGATAACCTTTACCGCTCCCGAGGGTTGGACATTTATGACCGATCAGGAGCTTGAGGAATTTAACCTGTATATGTTCGATATGGGGTATGATCCCATGACCAACGCCGCGATTATGTATGCTGAGAACCCCAAGAACGACGGCGCAGAATATACCATTTTCTACGTTACCAAGCATGCAAGAGAAGCAGTGGCAGAAGATTATTTTGATAATTTGGCAAGAGAGATCAAGGACTACTATGAAACCACCGTCAACGTGCAGAAGCTGGATGATAAGGTGATCGGCGGCATGACCTATCAGGTGATGTATGCGGAGTATAGCTATGAGGATGGCTCCGGTTTGAATGAGTATACCCTTGTCAGCCATTACGGACGCTATACCTTTGAGATTTATGTCAATCCCCCCAAGGGCATGACCTTGGATCAGTTCCTCAGCTGCTTTGCCCCCGTTTGATGTGAAGAGTAGGCAAAATTTCTTTAAAATCTAAAATATTTTTATAAAACCTATTGCCAAAAGATAGAAAATACGCTATAATAGAGATGTATGCGGACTTGTCCCATACGTGGTTTGTCAAAAATTATTTGTATAAATTTTAGGAGGTTCACAACATGAATCAGAACGAGCGTTATCTCTCCGCCAAGGAAATGTATGCAAAGATCGGTGTTGACACCGAGGCAGCACTGGCTAAGCTCCAGAACATCCGCATTTCCATGCACTGCTGGCAGGCTGACGACGTCCACGGCTTCGAGGGCATGGGTGCCCTGACCGGCGGCATCCAGACCACCGGTAACTACCCCGGCATCGCCCGCAACCCCGAGGAGGTCTTCGCTGACCTGGACAAGGCTCTGTCCCTGATCCCCGGCACCCACAAGATCAACGTCCACGCTAACTACGCTATCGGCGAGCCCGGTGAGGTCATCGAGCGCGACAAGCTGGAACCCCGCCACTTCAAGAAGTGGGTCGAGCTGGCAAAGAAGCACGGTTGCGGTCTGGACTTCAACCCCACCATCTTCTCCCATCCCATGGCAAAGGACGGCATGACCCTGTCCCACCCCGACAAGGAGGTTCGTGACTACTGGGTCCGTCACACCATCGCTTGTATCCGCATCTCCGAGTACTTCGCCAACGAGACCGGCTACCCCTGCGTCATGAACATCTGGACCGGCGACGGTACCAAGGATATCCCCGCTGACCGTATGGGTCCCCGCGCTCGCTACGCTGACTCCATCGACCGTGCCCTGGCTTGCGGCTACGATAAGTCCAAGGTCTACGTCACTGTCGAGTCCAAGGTCTTCGGTATCGGCGTTGAGGCTTACACCGTCGGTTCCGGCGAGTTCTCGCTGTGCTACGCCATCTCCCGCGGCATCACGCCTCTGATGGACAACGGTCACTACCATCCCACCGAGGTGGTCTCCGACAAGATCCCCGCGCTCCTTTGCTTCTCCGATAAGATCGCTCTCCACATCACCCGCCCCATCCGTTGGGACTCCGACCACGTGGTCGCCTTCGACGATGAGACCCGCGAGATGATGAAGGAAGTCGTTCGTTGCGACGCTCTGGATCGTGTGTTCCTGTCCACCGACTATTTCGATGCTTCCATCAACCGCGTTTCCGCTCTGATTATCGGTATGCGTAACGTTCAGAAGGCTCTGCTCAACGCCCTCCTGACGCCCAACGAGGATCTGAAGGCTCTGCAGGATGCCGGCAATTACTCCAAGCTGTTCGCTCTGCAGGAGGAGTACAAGCTCATGCCTCTGGGTGACGTTTGGGCTGAGTTCTGTGTCAGAAACAACGTTTGTCCCTGCAACGACTGGTACAAGGAGATCGAGAAGTACGAGGATGAGGTTCTCTCCAAGAGAGTTTAATTTTCAGTACATAAAAAAACACCGCCGAGTGATCGGCGGTGTTTTTTGTTAGAATCAGGGGTTATTTTTCAATGACGTCCCCATCGGTACAATGAACTGTAACGTTGTGCTTCATGTGATGATGTTTATAGAAACTTATGTTATCCCACTCTTTTTTGGTGCCGCCAAAGTGGATGACGCGAAGCTGAGGCATATAAGAATCAGACACAAAGATATGGAAATTGGGCACCGATAGGGTCAGCTCGTTCAGAACGTCAAAATCCCTGAGCGTGATGTACTGTGTATTGTATTTGTTATCAGGATCCTGATTTCTGGTGGAAACACCCGAAAGGATCGCGGTGGTTACGGTTTTGCTACCCGAGCCGAATTTGCTGACAAAAACGGCACAACCTTTAAAATAAGTCAGAGAGGTACAGCCCTCAAAGGTGTTCTTAACCTCGTAAGCATCTATGGTTGACGGAAGAATGGCGGAGGTCAGCGCGGTGCAATTTTTGAATACCTCATCGTCGAAATGGAGAACGCTTTCGGGAATGAAAATTTCTTTCAGCGCGGTGCAGCCCGTAAATGCACGATAACCGATAGAAGTGACGCTGTCAGGCACCGTGATCTCGGTCAGACCGCTATTGGCAAAGGCATAGGGGTAAATGTGTTTCAAACCTTCGGGTAGAGATAGGGTTTTGAGCGATACGCAATCCGCGAAGGCATTATTGTACAAGGTTTCAAAATTCGAGCCAAAGACTACCTCGGACAGGGAAGTGCAACCTCGGAAAGTGCTGAACATGATGCTGGAATCACAAAGCAAAGTCACCTTCCGTAGTGCGGTGCAATCTTGGAAGGGACCTTTATCGTCGTTGTTGAAATAGAAGAACTCATATTCATCCGACGACAGGACGGTAGAAGGAATCGTTACCTCGGTAAGAGAGGTGCAACCGTGAAAAGCGCCGATGTCCAAGATCTCCAGCCCGTGAGGCAGGGAGAGGCTTGAAAGAGAAGTACAGCCGCCGAAAGCGTTTTCTCCAATGTAGGTCAAGCTGTCAGGCAGCTCCACGGATTTGAGGGATGTACAATTATAGAAAGCCAACCCGGCGATTTCTTTCAGCTTGCTTGAAAATTTGACCTCTTCCAGAGCGGTACAGTTCTCAAAAGCCTTGCCGGCAATAACGGTGACGCTGTCGGGGATGGTGACGCTCTTAAGATTGGGACGGTCCATAAAGGCATACATATCAATGGCTGTAACGGGCTTGCCCATGTAGGTGTCGGGAATGACCACGTGCTCGGGATGATCCTTAGAAAGACGATCCACATAGTAGACGTTTTCCCCGTGTGCCTTGAAGGTCAGTCCGGACTGTTGGGCGACTATTTGAGAGGAAACCATAGGAAAAACCTGCACAGCGATGAGAACTCCCACGATGACAGACAGGACACAGCCAACAGTACCGCAAGCCACACCTGCCGTAGCCATACCGGAGGTGTTTTTCTTCTTCTTTGCCACCAGTCCAAACACCAGCGCGCACACCGCGGCTGCCAAGGATAAGAGGGGAATCGAGACAATGCCGCACACCATAGAGGCGATGCTGAGTCCATGGGCGGGCTGACGGGGTCTTTGCGGCGGATAAGCTGTCGGGTTATGATAGTCTTGTGGTGGATAGGGTGAATAATTCATATGATTTCTCCTTTCAATGATGTTTGAAATCCGACTTTGTCGGCATCATCCATTTATACAGACGACGAAATTTACACCATATTACAAAAAAAACAAATAAACTATGTTTTTTCTACCAAGTCTCCGTCAGCACAATGCACCGTCAAGGTCTTCTCGGGCAGGGAGGTCAACCATCCGTCCGCCTTGTCCAAAGCAAGCCACTCCGCCATAGTTCCCGTGTAGGTGATTTCGGTGAGCGACGAGCAGTCGTAAAAGGTGACAAACTCGATCTTATCATAAGCACCTGCCACAAGGGTGACCGAGGTCAGCGTGTGCTTGGGCATATCTTGCAGATGCTTCAAGGGACCTGTGTAGCTCTGAAGGGCGGTCAATTCCGAAAAAGCGCCGCTTCCGACAGCTTTGACATTGCCTGATATGGTTACGGACGTCAGCCCAGCGCAACCCTTGAAAGCATAATCTCCAATTTCTGTGACTCCCTCGGGGATCACCACAGAGGACAGACCCATGCAATTCTGAAAAGCCCAATCCTCGATGGTCTCCAAACTGTCGGGCAGATCAATAGCGGTCAGGCGCTGACAGTTGGCAAAGGCAGAGCTTCCAATGGAAGTAATGCTGTCGGGAATGACTACCGAGGTCATCATGACGGTACCTTCAAACGCCATGGCGCCAATGGCGGTGACCTTGCGGTCAAGATAACTGTCAGGAATGGTGACGGTGGCTTTGTTTTGAACCTTGTAGGCGGTAACGGTTAGGGTACCGTCGGTATTTTGCGCGTAGACAAAGGGTTCATTCTTATTTTCTCCGCAGGAGACAAAACATAGGAGTGTTGCCAGCATGAGCAGGAAGCAGAGAATATTTTTCATCATATCAATTTCCTTTCATTCTTTGATCACAGAACAGACTTTGATGTCATAGTATTCAAAGCATTTCAGCGCGCTTTCGTCAATGACCTCGCCGCTGACCACAATGGGCACCGCGGGAGGACAGCCCACCGTCGCCGCCGCCAGTACTCGACCGAGACATTCCGACACGGGTAACGTCTCCGCGGGGGACAACATGGCCTCACGGATGGTCATGGCACGCTTGGGATGAGCCAATGCGGGAGGACATGGCACCAGTGCCTCGCGGCGTGGGAGAGACAGAAGCACATCGGTCAGCCGTCCGAGATCAGCCTCGGTGATGGCGGGGGTCACCATCAGTACCACGAAATCGGGATCGGCAAACTCACATTCGATGCCGTGATCTCGTAAATGCCGGGCAATCTCCAAGCCCGTGTATCCGAATAAACAGGGGTACAAGGTCAGCTTCAAGGGCTCGTCACCCTGCATGGCGTTGATGCCATGTGCCATCAGCTTGACCCGACAGGCCTCCACTCGCTTGGCGGTTTTCATCAGGGAAGGGGCGAAATCCTTGCCTGCCAGCACCGCGTTGACCATGTCCAGCGATTGCAGGATCAGATAGGACGGGCTGGTGGAGCCAAAGAGTGCCAACGCCTGCTTGACCTGAGAACGTAGACCCAAGGGCAGATGTGACCCAATGTGCAGATACGCGCCACCCGTCAGCACGGGCAGGGTCTTGTGCGCCGAGTCACAGCAGATATCTGCCCCCAGATCCATGGGGTGAAGGGAAGGGGACAGGAATTTCAAATACGCTCCGTGAGCGTTGTCCACCAAAAGCAGCACGCCGTGCTTGCGGCAGACCTCAGACAGACGCTCAACGTCCAATATATGCCCCAAATAGTCGGGAGAGGTCAGATACACCGCCGCAGGCTTGATCTCGTAAGAGGAAAGCACCGTGTCCAACCGAGCGGGGGAAATGTCACAAGATAGATACCATCCCTCGGCAGGAAACAACCAATCCACGTCCAGGTCCAAAAGGGCAGCTGCGGAAAGGAAGGTCTTGTGCGCGTTTCTCCCTGCCAGTATGAGGGGACGGTCAACCCCCCTCTCCTTTGCGTAAAGCAGGGTCAGATACAGCATCGCCCGAATGCATTGTGACGATCCCTCGGTGGAGTAGTAAGTAGGACAGCCAAACAGGCAACTCGCATTTTTCTCGCTCTCGCGGATGATGCCGTCTGCCTCGTAGAGACTGTCTGCCCCCGCTACCTCTGTGATATCGTCACCCTCGCAACCCGTGAGAAGGACACCTTTGTGACCGGGCATATGGAGGCGGAGCGACTTCTTACACCGATAAGACCAAATGAAATCCGAAATTGGCGTCGTCATTTTCACAACGGTATTCCCTCCGTTCATTCTGTTTGTTGAAAGTTCTTGAAGGGGGTCAAAGGGGGGGAACTTCTTGTAAGAAGTTCCCCCCTTTTTGCGTTCTCCTTACTCCCCTAACTGTCTTGCAATGGCCACCATGATGGCGCACTCCATGCGCTTTTTGAAAAGCTCACAGCCGTGCTCGTATACGCCCTTGACCGAGCCCGTGGCATGGTAGGCGTTGGCGGCGCAACCGCCCGAGCAGTAAAGACGCGCCCAGCAGTTGCGGCACTCGGGACGGGCGTAGACGTTGCAGGAGGCAAATTCCTCTTGAATTTCGTAATTATCCACACCCTTCCAGATGTCACCCAGCTTGAATTTTTCCTCGCCCACGAACTGATGGCAGGGATAGAGATCGCCCCAAGGGGTGACCGCCATATATTCGGTACCCGAGCCACAGCCCGAAATGCGCTTGTAGATGCAGGGACCGCCTGTGAGGTCGATCATGTAGTGGTAGAAGGTGAAGGGCTTGCCCTCCTTGTCCTTTTCCAGCATGAGCATGGCAAGCTTTTCGTATTGATCCATAACGATGGCGCGGTCTTCAGCGGTTAGCTCGGCAGGATCACCGGGGGCGCAGACCACGGGCTCCATGGAAAGCTCGTTGAAGCCAAGGTCCAGCATGACCTGAATATCCTTCAGAAAATCGGGATTGGCGTGGGTAAACGTCCCGCGCATATAGTAGCCCTTGCCGCCGCGGGATTCCACCAGCTTTTGGAACTTGGGCACGATGCGGTCAAAGGAGCCGTGACCCGCGTAGTCCACGCGGAACCGATCGTGGATTTCCTTGCGTCCGTCCAGGGACAGCACCACGTTGTGGCACTCACGGTTGGCAAACTCGATCACGTCGTCGTCGATGAGCATACCGTTGGTGGTCAGCGTGAAGCGGAAATTCTTGCCCTTTTCTTTCTCAATGCTCCGTGCGTAGGCGACGAGGTCCTTGACCACTTGGAAGTTCATGAGCGGCTCGCCACCGAAGAAGTCCACCTCCAGATTGCGGCGGCTGCCGGAGTTTTCGATCAAAAAATCCAAAGCCCGCTTGCCTACCTCAAAGGACATGACCGCGCGGTCGCCGTGGTACTTGCCCTGGCTGGCAAAGCAGTAGGAGCAATTCAGATTGCAGGTGTGGGCGATGTGCAGACACAAGGCTTTGATGACCCCCGAGGTCTTTGCCTTGAGATGACCCGCCATAGGCTCAAAAGTGTCAGGGGCAAAGAGCTTGCCCGCTTCCTTGAGAGAGACGACCTGGGAGAAGCATTCCTCGATGTCCGCAGGTGTGATGTCGGCGCGATTGCCGTATTTTTCATTCATGGCGGTGATGATGGTGTCTTTGTCAGCGGTCTCAAACATCTCAATGATGTCGTAAGCCACCTCGTCCACCACGTGGACGGCCCCGGAGCAAACGTCCAGCACCACGTTGTAGCCGCCGAGCTTGTATTGATGGATCATGTAAATATTCCTTCTTTCGTAATTCATTCATAAAAAATGCCGCCCGACGGGCGGCATTTTCGCGCAAGGGGAAATTACTTGCTCTCCTTCTCCTTGCTCTCGCACTGCTGGTTAGCGATACCGCAGCTGGTCTTGCAAGCGGACTGGCAAGAGGTCTGGCACTCGCCGCAGCCGCCGTTCTTTGCGCTCTCGCACAGGTTGCGAGTTTCGATGGTCTTAATGTGTTCCATGGTGGTAACCTCCATAAAATAGACTACACTGTATTATATCACAAGTGCGTAGGATTGTCAAGTGGATTTCAGATATTTTTCAACCCAACCGCCGCCTCAAGACAAACCTTTCCGTCTCCACGTACCGTTCGAAGCAGATAATCGCCATTCTCGGACAAGGAACGTTGTATGCTCAGTGTGTCTCCGAAAGCTCCCTCGTTCATGTAAGCCAAGGACAGGGAAGAGACGAATTTTCCTTTCATGTCAGGCAAAAAATCACACACCATGTCGGGATATTTGGTGTTGTTCATATGAAAATTGAAATCGAGATCGCTGTAAACGATCCTGCGCTCACCCACCGTATCCATCTCGGCGGTCGAGGGAATGCGTACCTTTTTTGGGAGCGTTGCTTCATCCAAAGATTCTCCCTCGGGAAATTCACGGTTGAAGCTGTTGACACGTACCAATGCCTTGTTTTTAACGTCCATCAAAGCCCACGTGGTCAAAGCCTCGGCAACCACCACGCCATCCCGAAGAATGGTAAAACAGCGCAGAAAACTCAAGGCGCGAGAAGGGGGACACCAGGTCCGCACCTCGATGTTTTCGTATGCGTGCAGAGGCGCGTCCGCGCGAAGCTGTAGGCGGCTCAAAAGAAAGCCTAAGCCTTCGTTGTAAAATAAGTCGTTGAGATCCATGCCAAAGTCCCGACACTGAATGTTGGCAGTCTCTTGCATGTATTCCAATAAGCGGGAGGGACGCATGATCCCACAGGGATCGGTGTCGTGCCATTTGGTGGTATATTTGAGGGAATAAAACATAGTGCCGGTCTCCTTTTCAGGGAAAATGTTGTCATGACAAGATTATACCGAAAAAAAGTGCATTTTTCAAGAGGGGCAGGGGAATATTATCAATGATTTAACAATTTTAACCCGATGTAAACCATGGCAGCGGCAAATTAGCGCTTTGTTTGTCGGCTTGATGAACATTCAAAAAACGTTCATAAATTGTTAACCAAAAAAAGCGGCAAAACTTGAAAAAGGGGCTTGACAAACCGCGTGAAAAGTGGTACATTATAAGCGTGCTTAGCACTTTGAACCGAAGAGTGCTAAATCATGGATTTCACGGATGAAAGGAAGGGACTTCATGAGTCAGGAACCCGTTTATGAGTTGAGTGAGCGGAAAAAGCTTATTCTGAAAGCCATTGTCGATGCCCATATCGCCGAAGGCGAGCCGGTTGGCTCCAAGTATCTTATGGAAAGCAAGCAGATCCCTTGTTCATCTGCTACCATCCGTAACGAGATGGCGGAGTTGGAGGCTATGGGTTTTTTGGAACAGCCTCACACCTCGGCGGGGCGAGTGCCAAGTGAGCGGGGCTACCGCTTTTACGTGGATTCCCTGATCGAGCATTATGCCATGACAGCCCGTGAAATCTATCAGATCAACGAACTGCTTCAAGCCAAAATGGCAGAGCTGGATCAAATCCTGCTTACCGCCTCCAAAGTAGCTTCCAATCTGACCAACTATACGGCGATGGCGATCAAACCCAAGACCAACCGCGCGGCTATCCGCCGATTCGATGCGGTCTATATGGATGAGAAGAGTTTCATTTTGGTGCTTGTCGCCTCGGGCAACCGTGTCAAGACCAAGAATGTTCGTTTGGGTGACGACGTTCCCGTCATGCTCTCCCAAAGTACCACCGACCTTTTGGCGACTGTGCTGAATGAGCACTTGCAAAACCTCTCTGCCAACGAGATCACGCTGCCCATCATGATGGCAATGGAAAATGCCATGGGCGCGTCCGCTTCTTTGATCGCTCCCGTGGTCAAGATCATTTATGAAGTTATGAGTGAGCTGGACGGCGGGGAGGTCAGAGTCAGCGGCGTGGATCGTCTGTTGCAATATCCCGAGTTCAACCATCCTGACCGCATGAAGGAGATCCTCGGTGCCTTTGAAAAGCAGGAGGAAATCCTCAACATGGTGTCCGGCGCGGTATCGGACAACATCAACGTGGTCATTGGCTCGGAAAGCTCCGTGAAAGTCATGGATAATTCTGCACTGGTCTACAAACCCATTGTCAAAGACGGCAAGACCCTGGGCGCTATCGCTGTGTTGGGTCCGGCCAGAATGGATTATGCCAAGGTGCTGGCAACCCTGGAAGGGCTTTCGGGGAATATTACCAGCTTGCTTGACGAAGATAGAAAATCACTACCCAACGGAAGGAAAGATTCTCATGATTGAAGAAAAAAACGTTGAGACCGCGGTGGAGGAAGAGACCCCCGCTATCGAAAACGAGGTTCCCGAAAGCGACAGCAAGAAGGGAAGCGATAAGAAACGCTTGAAAAAGGCGGAAGCCGAACTTGCCGAAGCTCAAAAGAAATTGGAAGCTGCCGAGGCCGCGCTGGCTGAGGAAAAAGACAAATACCTCCGTATGTTGGCGGAATACGACAATTTCCGTCGCCGCACCGCCAAGGAGAAGGAGACCATCTACGGTGACGCTACCGCCGATACCGTCAAGGACCTGCTTCCCGTGGTGGATACCCTGGAGCGCGCCGCCGCGGGGCTCACCCCCGAGGATGCCGAATCTCCCTTGGGTAAAGGCATCCTGATGATCCTCAAGTCCGCCACAGACGCCCTTTCCAAGCTGGGCGTGGAGGAAGTCCCCGCCGACACCTTCAACCCCGATTACCACAATGCCGTCATGCACGTAGAGGACGAATCCCTCCCCGAGGGTGCCATCGTCGCGGTCTTCCAGAAGGGCTACCGCAAGGGCGATCACATCATCCGCTACGCCATGGTGCAGGTGGCGAACTAAAAGCGCAAGAAGTACGAGGGGCTCTGCCCCTGCCCCCTGTTTAAGAACCTTTTAGTGAAAAGGTTCTTAAAAATCTCCCAAAGCTTTCCCAAAGAAAGGCTTGAAGGGGAGATAGGATACCTCATCCGTCATCCTGAGCGAGGCCCACGGCCGAGTCGAAGGATCACAAATAAGTAAATAATATCAGATATAAAGGAGAAAATTATCATGGCAAAAATTATTGGCATTGACTTAGGTACGACTAACTCTTGTGTAGCAGTATACGAAGGCTCCGAGCCCATCGTTATCCCCAATCCCGAAGGCGCGAGAACCACCCCCTCCGTGGTGGCCTTCTCCAAGACCGGCGAGCGCATGGTCGGCCAGGTGGCAAAGCGTCAGGCCATCACCAACCCCGACAGAACCATCAGCTCCATCAAGCGCCACATGGGTACCAACTATAAGGTGCCCATCGACGGCAAGAACCTCACCCCTCAGGAGATCTCCGCAATGATCCTCCAGAAGATGAAGTCCGATGCAGAGGCTTACCTTGGCACCACCGTCACCCAGGCGGTCATCACCGTTCCCGCATACTTCACCGACGCACAGCGTCAGGCTACCCAGGACGCAGGTAAGATCGCAGGTCTCGAGGTGCTCCGTATCATCAACGAGCCCACCGCAGCCGCTCTCGCTTACGGCCTTGACAAGGACAACAACCAGAGAGTCCTGGTCTTCGACCTGGGCGGCGGTACCTTCGACGTGTCCCTCCTGGAGATTGCCGACGGCGTGTTTGAGGTGCTGGCTACCGCGGGTAACAACCGTCTCGGCGGTGACGACTTCGACCAGCGCATCATCAACTGGATGGCAGAAAAGTTCCAGAGAGAGAACGGCGTGGATCTCCGCAACGACAAGATGGTCATGCAGAGACTCAAGGACGCCGCAGAAAAGGCCAAGATCGAGCTGTCCGGCATGACCCAGACCGAGATCAACCTGCCCTTCATCACCGCTACCGCCGCAGGTCCTCTCCACTTTGAGGCAACCCTGACCCGCGCCGAGTTCGACCGCATCACCGCCGACCTGGTGGAAGCCACCATGGGTCCTACCCGTCAGGTCATCCGCGACGCAGGCATCGGCGTTGAAAAGATCGACAAGATTCTCCTCGTGGGCGGTTCTTCCAGAATCCCCGCCGTGCAGGATGCTGTCAAGAAGTTCCTCGGCAAGGAGCCCTTCAAGGGCATCAACCCCGACGAGTGCGTGGCCATCGGTGCCGCTATCCAGGGCGGTGTGCTTGGCGGCGAGGTCAAGGATCTGCTCCTGCTGGACGTTACCCCTCTGTCCCTCGGTATCGAGACCATGGGCGGCGTTTTCACCCGCATCATCAACCGCAACACCACCATCCCCGTAAAGAAGAGTCAGATCTTCTCCACCGCCGCTGACGGTCAGACCTCGGTTGAGGTTCATGTTCTGCAGGGTGAGCGCGAGATGGCACAGTACAACACCACCCTGGGTCGTTTCGCCCTCGACGGCATCATGCCCGCTCCCCGTGGCGTGCCTCAGATCGAAGTTACCTTCGACATCGACGCTAACGGTATCGTCAACGTTACCGCTTGCGACAAGGGCACCGGTAAGGAGCAGCACATCACCATCACTGCTTCCTCCAACATGAGTCAGGAGGATATCGACAAGGCTGTGAAAGAGGCTGAGAAGTTTGCCGAGCAGGACAAGAAGGCGAAGGATGCTGTGGAAACCAAGAATAACGCCGACTCGCTGATTTTCCAGACTGAAAAAACACTGAACGAACTGGGTGACAAGGTCACCGAGTCTGAGAAGACCGAGGTCAACGATGCCATCGCCAAGCTCCGCGAGACCATCAACAGCGGTGACACCGAAGCCATCAAGGCTGACACCGAAGCGCTGAAGCAGTCCTTCTACAAGCTTACCGAAAAGATCTATCAGCAGGCAAATCCCCAGGGAGACCCTAATATGGGCGGTCAGGGCTATGACCCCAACATGGGCGGCCAAGGTGGCAATGACGGCACCTATTACGACGCCTCCTATGAGGATAACGGCAACAAGTAATCCGGTCGCATTTTGCGTCTATATTCGCGGGAAAGGGAGTTTTCTCCCTTTCCCGCAAGGCTGTTTTATCCACCAAGGCAGAAATGTAAAACGCAGAGTGTAAAAGATAGAGAAATTGTTGTTTACGGGAGTACGGCCAAGGGAAACTTTTTGCAAAAAGTTTCCCTTGGAACCCTTCAAAAACCTTTAAAAAGAATCATTATTTAAAGGTTCTTGGGGGGGGTCTGGGGGGCACTTCTTTCAAGAAGGGCCCTCCCAGGCGTACTCCTAAACAACCATTTAACGTGTCATATTTTCTTTTGTTCTCTCCATTTTGCATTTCACGTTTTCGAAAGGAACACATATATGGCAGAAAAAGACTTATACGAAATACTCGGCGTTGACAAGAACGCTGACGCAGATACGGTCAAGCGCGCCTACCGCAAGCTTGCCATGAAATACCATCCCGACCATAATCCCGGCGATGCGGAGGCGGAAAAGAAATTCAAAGAGGTCAACGAGGCATATTCCGTCCTCTCCGACCCCCAAAAGAAGGAAAACTATGACCGCTTTGGTAATCCCGACGGTCCTATGGGCGGCGGCTTTGGTGGCGGAGACGGTGGTTTTGGCGGCGGCTTTGGCGATTTCGGTGACTTGGGCGATATCTTCTCCAGCATCTTTGGCGGCGGCTTTGGCGGTAGTACCCAAGCCCGTCGTAATGGTCCCCAACGCGGTCAGGATGTCCAGACCCGTCTCACTATATCCTTTGAGGAAGCCGTTTTTGGCTGCAAAAAGGACGTGTCCTACGCACGCCTCCATAAATGTCCCAACTGTAAGGGTACCGGAGCAGAACCCGGTACCTCTGCCGAGACCTGCCCCGATTGTAAGGGCTCGGGTCAGCGGGTGACCGTCCAGCGCATGGGCGGTATGGCATTCCAGTCCAAGACCACCTGCGAAAAGTGTAACGGTACGGGCAAATATATCAAGACTCCCTGCCAAAAGTGCCGCGGCGCTGGCTTGGAGCGGGAGACTCGCAATCTGTCCGTCAATATCCCCGCAGGTATCGACGACGGCGAGCGTATCGCGTTGCGCGGACAGGGCTGTGACGGTAAGAACGGCGGTTCGGCGGGCGATCTCATCATTCAGCTGAACGTCCGTCCGCATAGTTTCTTCAAGCGTGATGGCTATAACATCTACTGCGATGTCCCCGTGACCGTGGCGGAAGCTACTTTGGGCGCCGAAATCGACGTCCCCACCTTGGATGGCAAAGAAAAGCACACCATCGCTGAGGGAACCCAGCCCGGTACCACCTTTACCATGAGAGGGAAGGGCGTGCCCTATGTCAATAACAATAACGGACGCCGTGGAGATCTTATCTTCACGGTGAACGTGGAGATCCCCAAGGGACTTGACAAGAAGCAGAAGGAGGCTATGCGCGCCTTCGCGGATGCCTGCGGCGAAAAGTATTACGCCAAGAAGTCCAAGTTCTTTAAGTTTTTTGACAAAGACAGGAAATAATCGGAGGAAATATGACAGATAAAGACTACGTATGCGAGGACTACGGCACCGTCAAGGAGTGGACACAGATCCGCGTTACTGTCCCCCTGAATCAGCTCGACGAGCTGGTGGCGCTCATGAGCATGATCAACAATAACCTCATGATCGAGGATTTTTCCGACATTGATACCAACCTCAAAACCTGCTACGGCGATCTCATCGACGAAAAGATCCTGGAGGCCGATAAGACCATCGCCTCGGTGTCGGTGTTCGTTCCCTCGGATCGTTCCTATATGGATGACCTTGCCTTTATCCGCAGCCGCTTGGCAGAAAACCATCTGGACGGCAAGATCGAGATCGTGGGGGTCAACGAAGAAGACTGGGCTAACTCCTGGAAGCAGTATTATAAGCCCATCAAGATCGGCGAAAAGATCGTCATCTGCCCCGCATGGGAATCCTACAAACCCGCCGAAGGGGAACTGGTGATCCGCATGGATCCCGGTATGGCTTTCGGTACGGGTACCCACGAGACCACACGGCTGGTCATCCGTCTCCTTGAAAAGTATACCGCAGATGGTTGTCATATGCTGGATGTGGGTACGGGAACGGGAATCCTCGCCATCTGTGCTTCCCGTTTGGGCGCCAAGACCTGCCGTGCCTATGACATTGACCCCACCGCTGTCCGCGTGGCTCGTGAGAACATCAAGGACAGCGGGCTCACGAACGTCACCTGCGACCAATCTGACCTGCTCAAGCAAGTCAGCCTTGAGGAAGGGAAGTACGATTTGGTCTGCGCTAACATCGTGGCGGATATCATCATCCGCATGACCCCCGACGTGGGTAACTACATGAAGGACGACGCCGTGCTTCTTGCCTCGGGCATCATCGAGGAGAGATGCGACGATGTGATCGCCGCCTTTGATGCCCACGGCTTTAAGGTCGTGGAGTGCCTGACTGACAACGGTTGGTGCGGTTTGGCGGTCAAGAAAGCCTAAAAATTGAAAAAGCTTGTTTTTGACAAAAAAAATGACATGAAGGAGGTTTATCATGGGTTCAATTATCAAAGTCACAAAATATGGCAAGCCAAAAGATAAAAAGCACAAAATCAAAATCAAATGCCAAATGTGTGATACCAAATTCATTGGTGAATATCATGACCATGAAATCTGTCCCGAATGGACGTGCCCGGGTTGCGGCAGAATAATCGATAATTCCGGTAAACTTTGGGATCTATATGATGACGATGACTAACCATCGGTGCTTTTGAAACCAACAAAAACAAAAAAGCAAAAATATTTCAAAAAACTATTGACAAAACCCCCAAGGTGTGATATAATCATACCGTTGTGAACAAAGATTCACCGTTTGGGGGTATAGCTCAGCTGGGAGAGCGCTTGAATGGCATTCAAGAGGTCAGCGGTTCGATCCCGCTTATCTCCACCAAGAAAAAAGAGACGGTCTTGTGCCGTCTCTTTTTTTTACTGAAATAGGTGGGTGAGAACCGCTGCGCAAACGGTTTGTTGCATAGTAGATTTCAGATGTAGTTAAAAGAGTTTGTTGCCGAGCTTGCTCGGCGGGGTTCAGATCCCGCTTATCTCCACCATAGTAGAACCAGTCAATCCGAAAGGTTTGGCTGGCTTTTCTTTATGTCCCGAAGTCGGCAGAATAACTGATATGCCGATACGATAAATTAAAAAAATTCTCTCCCAAAGAACAATTCAGGAAAAGCACACGAACATTCACAATTTCATCATTGACAAATTCGACTTTGAATAGTATAATATAGAATAGTTCAAAAGAGAACAAATATGAAGGAGCATTTTATGATCACGATTCAGGAAATGAACGGTTACGCAAGAAAGATAGGATTGGCATACGAAAAGGCATTGCTACCGCTGGCTAAAGAAACTGATATGCCGCATACGGCGATCAGCATCCTTCTTTTTATTGCCAATAATCCCGAGTTTGCAACGGCAAGCTATATTTGCGATATGAGAGGACTGAAGCGCCCCGTGGTATCTGCTCACGTTGAAAGTTTGGTGCAGGGTGGATACATTGAAAGACGCGCCGTTCCCGGAGATAGGAGAAAGGACGCCCTTGTTTGTACGGAGAAGGCAACAAAAATCGTGGAGCTTGGAAGAGCACGTCAGATCCAGTTTGCCAATGCGGTGCTTGAAGGAATCAGTGAGGAAGATCGCGCAGTTATGGAACGATGCTTCAAATTGATGAACGAAAATATCGATAAGATCATAAAGGAGAAATAATTTCAAGATGCTCAAATTACTAAAGTATATGAAAAAGCGGGAACGGTGGATGGTTCTCGGTTGTATTATCTTGATCATCGGTCAGATCTATTTTGATCTGACCATGCCCGACTTTATGAGTGATTTGACGGTTTTGATCAATACCCCCGGAAGTGAAATGGCAGATATTCTGTCGGTGGGAGCAAAGATGCTCGGCTGTACGCTTGCAAGCGCGGCTTTGGCGATCGCTTGCGGATTTCTGACTTCGCGTATTGCCGCGGGATATAGCTTTGCCGTCAGAGAAAAGCTGTTTTCTCATGTGATGCTGCTTGGCAAAGCAGAAACGTCCAAGTTTTCGATTCCTAGCCTGATTACAAGAACAACCAACGATATTACACAGCTTCAGATGATCGTTGTGATGGGCTTGCAATCGCTTGTAAAAGCTCCTATCATGGCGGTATGGGCGATCATCAAGATCCTCGGCAAGAGCTGGGAGCTATCTGCAGTAACGGCATCGGCAGTCGTTGTGATATGCACAACAGTCCTCGCCATTATGTCGGTTTGTCTGCCTCGCTTCCGTAAGGTTCAGAAGCTGACCGATACCCAGAACCGCATGGCAAGAGAAAATCTGACGGGGATCAACGTGGTTCACGCCTTCAATGCGGAAGGCTATCAGACCGAAAAGTTTGATGTGCCCAACACCGAGATGATGAACACGCAGTTGAAAAATCAGCGTCTGTTCTCCCTGATGCAGCCTGTGATGGGAACCTGTATGAACGGTCTTTCCTTGGCGATCTATTGGCTCGGCGCGGCTCTCATCAATCAAATAGCGCTTACCGACGTTGCGGGCAGAATTGCCATGTTCAGCGATGTTGTGGTGTTCAGCACTTATGCGACCTACGTGGTCATGTCCTTTATGATGATGGTCATGGTGTTTATGATGCTTCCCGCAGCGCAGGTCTCGGCGGAGCGTATTAACGAGGTGCTTGACAGGCAGGCAACCGTCACCGAGGGCGCAAAGAGCACTGCCGACGAGGTTGGAACTGTAGAGTTCAAGAACGTGTCTTTTGCTTATCCCGAGGCGCAGGAGGAGGCTATTTCCAATATTTCCTTCCGCATTGAAAAGGGGCAGACGCTTGCCATTATCGGTGCAACAGGATGCGGTAAAACCACGCTCATTTCCCTGATCGCGCGGTTCTATGATGCTACGGATGGAGAAGTCCTTGTGGACGGCGTCAATGTCAAGGACTATACCTTTGATGGCTTGTATCATAAGATCGGATATATCACCCAAAAGGCAGTTTTGTTTGCGGGTAGTATCCGTGAAAACATTACCTTCGGTGAAAGTCAAGACGGCTTTGACGAGGAAACGGTGGATATGGCGATCTCGCTCTCTCAGGCAAAGGAGTTTGTAGATAAGACCGAGGGCGGTAAGGAGCATCACATCGTTCAGCTTGGTAAGAATGTGTCAGGCGGACAGAAGCAACGTCTTTCCATTGCCCGCGCTCTTGCGAGAAAGCCCGAAATCCTGATCTTTGACGATTCCTTCTCGGCACTTGACTATAAGACCGACGCAACCCTACGCCACGGACTGGCAAAAGAGCTTGCGGATACCACCAAGGTCATCGTCGCGCAACGGATCAGCACCATTCGTGACGCTGACAAGATCATCGTGCTTGAGCGTGGTGAGGCGGTGGGCATCGGCACTCACGACGAGCTGATGGAAAGCTGTCCCGTCTACCGTGAGATCGCGCAGTCTCAGCTGACTGCCGCGGAGCTTGCGTAAGGAGGTGCCGATATGAAACAAACACTTGCTAAAATTTTCAAATATATGGGCAACGCGCCTCTCGTTATTTTTGCGTTGCTTCTCGCCGCGCTTGCCGCTGTCATGACGATCATCACGCCCGATAAGGTCGGAGAGATCACTGACATCATTTCCGACGGACTTGTGGGCGGTATCGACATGTCGGCAATCGCCAAGGTGGGCATCACGCTGATCGTATTTTATCTGATCGGCGCGCTGGCGAACTTTATTCAGCACTATATCATGGCGACGGTCACACTCAAAGCCTCTCGCAGAATGCGCCACGATCTTTCGGTCAAGATCAATAAAGTGCCGCAAAAGCAGTTTGGCGAGACCTCAACGGGTGACATTCTCAGCCGTATTACCAATGACGTATCGGTGCTTCAACAAGGAATGACCAATAGTTTGCCCACGATGATCAGCGCCGCAACACAGTTTATCGGATGTCTCATTATGATGTTCGTCACCGAATGGCATCTTGCCTTGACCGCCGTTTTAATCACGATGGTCGGTATGGTGCTTCTGATGGTCATTATGGGACGCTCACAGAAATACTTCAAGCAGCGGCAGGTCAGCCTCGGCGCGCTCAACGGATACGTGGAGGAAATGTATTCGGGACACGACGTGGTTCGCATCTCCCGAGCAGAGAAGAAGGTACTGAACCGATTTGGCAAGCTCAATCACGACGTTTATGATGCAAACTGGAAATCTCAATTTTTGTCGGGTATGATGCAGCCCCTGATGAACGTCATCGGCAATCTTTCCTACGTTGCCGTGTGTGTCATCGGTGCGGCACTTGCCATAGGCGGAACCATCAAATTCGGTGTTATTATTTCCTTTATTCTTTACGTTCGTCTTTTTACCGCTCCCTTGACACAGATCGCGCAAGGAATGACCAATTTGCAGACCGCTACCGCAGGCGCGGGACGCATCTTTGAGTTTATGGAAGCCGAGGAACTGGAGGATGAGAGCGGCAAGCCCAAGCACGAAACCGAAGCAACAAAGGGCGCGGTTGTATTCGATCACGTTCGCTTTGCCTACCCTGAAAATCCCGACAAAGTTATTATCAAGGACTTCTCGGCAAAGGTCACTCCCGGACAAAAGGTCGCCATTGTGGGTCCCACGGGTGCGGGCAAAACCACGATGGTCAACCTCTTGATGCGCTTCTTTGAGATCAACGGCGGCAGTATTACGGTTGACGGTACGCCCATTCACGACATTCGCCGCGAGGACGTTCACGATATGTTCGGTATGGTATTGCAGGACAC
>JAZSFA010000078.1:0-73508 GCA_045531965.1 Eubacteriales bacterium | reverse complement strand
AAATAATGATTCTTTTTAAAGGTTTTTGAAGGGTAGCGAAGCGGCGACGCGGTAGTGAATGACTGCCGGTGGCAGTCAGAGCCGCGGCGTGACCGAGCCGCAGCGAGACCCAAGGGAAACTTTTTGCAAAAAGTTTCCCTTTGCCGTACTCCCGTAAACAGCCATTGATCTTCTCATGTCATCAGTATTGGTAGGTAACCTCAACCTCCTTCATGATGCCGGGAAAAATAATTTCGTATTTGATCACAGTTGTATCATGCCATAGGGTTTCGGTCTCTACCACACACGATCTCAGGCACCTCTCCGTCTCCCTCCTTGTATTCCATCAGATCCGCAGGCTGGCATTTCAGTACGCGGCAGAGGGCTTCGAGGGTAGAAAAGCGGATGGCTTTGGCTTTGTTGTTCTTTAAAATGGACAGATTGGCTTCGGTGATGCCCACCTTTTCGGACAGCTCCTTCAGGGAGATCTTCCGCTTGGCCATCATCACATCAAGATTGATCTCGATCATGGTGCTACCTCCTTAAATGGTGGCGTCGTTTTCCGACTTGATGTCAATGGCTTCCTTCAGAATATTACGTGCTACTAACAAGCAAATGCCGATAGTGACTGATACGTAAGCAACGCCGAGAGAAAGCAAAAAGAAGCAACCCATGATCGCCAGCGGAACAGCTTCTGAAATGACCAAACAACCGATGAGAGTGACAGGCTTCAGACAGTTTTCATCAAATATTTCTCCTCGCTTTACATGGCAGAGAAGCTTTAGAAGGATAACAATGGTTGCGGCGGCGATGACCAATGCGACATAGAGCAAAATCAGCATAATGGGCATATGTTCCGAAAGATTGGGTTTGACGCTGTATTCTGCTATGTAGTGGTTCAGCAAAGGGTAAAGAAATACGGACAGAATGGCAATGCCGCCAAGTGCTACATAACAAAGAATAAAGGAAAGAGTCAGAGCAGGACGGGATGGTTTCATAACAGCCTCCTTCAAAGAATGGATTTGTATGCTAACATCATATCATATAAATCATCGTTTGTCAATAGAAAATTATCGAAAAACGATAAAAAATTATTGTAAAAAGGGCAACCGCCAAGCGGTTGCCCTGAATTTTTGTTTATGCCGCGTTTTAGCTTTCCTTTTTCTTATAAAGGACGGCGGCGGCCACGGCGGTCATGACGACCACGGAGGCTGTGACGGTCAGGGAGGACTTGCAGCCCTCACCCTCTGCCTCGGACTCGCCTACGGTGGGAGCCTCGGTCGCGTTGGGCACCGTCTCACCCACGGTGGGCTCCTCGGTGTCACCCGTCACGGTCTCCTCGACGGTTGTTTGCTCCTCCTTGCCCGTGGCGTTTTGCTCGGTGGAGATGTAGCTGTACTTGAATCTCGCGCCGGGAGCTACGTCACCCGAGATGTAGAAGTCCATGATGTCGCCCGAAAACTTGGTGGTGTCACCCTCGTCGTGGACGTTGTCGGTCCAGGAGAAGTTGATGGTGTAGTCGTTGCCCGTCAGCCCCAGGTCGGACTTGGCCACCTTGACGGTCATATATCTGCCGTCCACGGTGTAGGCGCAATCAGCGACCTTCTGGGACTCGTAGCCGTTGCCCGTGAACTTCTCCAGTACCACGGTGCTCTCGGATGCGGCGGACTTGTTGATGACATACTCAAAGGTTTCCCAGCCCTGATTGGTCTGATCGGAGTCGATGTAGAGGGTCATCCACAGAGCGTCGGTGTAGGGGGTGATGTTCTCGGCGCACTCCACGTGGAAGTAAACGTACTCGTCGTCGCGGGCGATCTGCGCGCCGATGATGTCGTTACGACCCGAGGTCTCGGTGTAGTGAAGCGAGCCGTAGCCGTCGGCGTCACGATCCTCGGTGTTGCCGATGTAGGCGGCGTAGTAGGGCTCAACCGATGCCCATTGATCTTGACCCGCGTTCAGGTCAATGGTCGCGGACAGGCTGGGGGTGGGGATGGGACTCACACCCTTGTACTTGCGGACGTAGTTGACCAGCAGGTAGTAGTAGTAATCCTTCAGCGCGCCCTTGGTGGGCTCGATGTCGCGGGAATACTCGTCATTGAATTGATCGGGGAAGGCGTTCTCAGAGCCGCCCCATTCCTCGTGGCGGCCTGCGGTCCACTCGTTCCAGCCCGTGATGAAGATCACCCGAGGATCCACCTCCAGGGCATAGTCGAACTGCTCTGAGAAGTTGTAGCCCCACTTGGAAGCCTCGGCACCCTCGGTGAGGTAGCGGTTCTCAAACTTGGAGCTGTAGGAGCGACCGATGACGAACTCGCCCTCGTTCATGGCGGCGATGTTGTGGGTCTTGTAGTTGTGGTTGACGGCCACGCCCACGGTCATCTGCTCAATGCTGCCGCGCTTCAGATCTCCTTCCCTCACGACGTACAGGGCTTGGGGATAGGTGGACAGCCAGCCCCATTGCTTGGGCGTGGTCTTTTCCACGATATAAGCAGGCTGACCGGGACGCCAGGTGAAGAAGCGGTTGATCTCCTTGCCAAGATTGGTGGTGGAGGGAATGTTGTTGGGGTGAGCCATCAGCATGGGCTTGTCGTCCCAGTAGAACCACAGATTCTGGTACTTGTCTCTGCGGTAGATGTCCCGATAGAGGGCCTCGATCTGCTCCTTGGAGCCGTCGTTGGGACCGAAAGGCAGGAGGAAGGATACCTTGGGAACGTCCACGGCGCCGTTCTGCTGGGCGTCGCTCCAGGTCTCGTACAGGGGGATGTAGCTGGTGCGCCAGGTGAAGTTGCCGTTGGTGTTGTCGGTGAAGACGGTGTCCACGCCTGCGTTGGCGAGCAGCTCGGCCTGCTTGCGCAGTACCCACGTATCGTTGGTCTTATAGTAGCCGTAGATGGGCTCGTTCCAGAAGTAAGCCGTGCCCGAGGTAGGCCAGGCGGGGTGGTCGTAGTCGTTCTTGGCGTCGGGATGCTCCTTGATAAAATCGTTGATGTTGAGGGGCTGGTTGCCGCCCAGATCGGCGTGCCAAGTCCAGTAGAACATGGCCACGGTCTTGTCGTCCTTGACACCACCTACGTCCTCGTAGGTGAGGGAGGTACGGCCGAGACCGTCGGTGAAGACCCAGGTGTCGGGCATGACCTTGTGGGTGTTCAGCAGGCTGTCCTCGGGGATGACATACTCCTCGGGGGGAGTGTGGTTGCCGTCAATGGCCGCGGAAACGCTGGTCATCTCCAGGAAGGGCACCTTGGGGGTCTTGGTAAAGGAGACGTTGACCTCCCAGTCAAACTGGGATTCCACGCCGCCCTCGTATACGTAGCCGTGGGCGGTGGCGGGGGACATCTGCCACACGCCTGCCTGACCCTTGACGTCCTTAATGACCAACAGATATTCTCCTGCGGGCTGTTCCTCAAAGGTGAGGGCGTTGTGGGCGTTGTCCACGAGGGGCTCGAATCGCTTGTCTGCGATGGGCTCGCCCGCGATGGTGGTCTCGTAGTCGGTGTTCCATTTGTAGAACGCCAGGGTAGCCGAGGAATCCTTCGTAGACCAGGTGGGCATACAGACGGTCACCTTGTTGAAGGGCGCGCCGTAGGACAGACGCAGACCCATGCTGGAGCCCTCACCCACCTGCTTGGGGGTGTGGGAGTTGATGGCGGAGGCCTCAAAGGCACCGATGGTCACGGCCTTGTCAGAGGCGATGTTGTCTTCTCCTGCCACAGTAAAAGGAAAGGCGGTGAATAGAAGTGTCATGGCAAGGAATAAAGGGAGGAAATGGAAGGCAAAACGTCTCATGGTATTCTCCTTCTATCAAACAATTAAAAAGAATTCAGAATCTCTTGCAGGCTCTCGGCGATGACCTCGTCGGACACCTTCTTGGTCATGAAGATCTTGTTACCCATGGGGTTCTCGACAAAGCGGGTGGCATCGGGCAGGTCGGGAATCTCGGCGTAGAATTCCAGATCACCGGGGGTATCCAGATCGTAGAGGTCACAGATGCCCAGTGCGGCAAACTGCACCGCAGTGAGGTCGTAGGAGGCGTTTTGACCCTTGACGGCACCCTCCCAGTTCCAAGCCTGAGTGTAGAGATGATAGGACATGGGCAGAGGGTCGGTCATAATAGTTTCGGGGTCAGTGATATGACCGTAGCCCGTCTTGACGTTCACGCCAATATGGAAATCGGAAAGATAAATAGGCGTAGGCCAGTTTGAAAAGACTTTTTCAGCGGCAGGATAATCGCAGAGAACATTGCATTCACGCCCTTGAGGGAGAATAGCTGCCATGCTGACCAACGCATAGACCTTGGCTTTGACCAGTTCTACACCAGTCAAAGGACTGATCTCATCAGCAGGGCTGTCCAACAGAGAAGCGAGATTGTTAAACATACCAATGGAAACAACCATCACCTCGCCGTCCTTAGAAGAGGCAAGACGCTTTCGATAATAGGTGACCTCATCTTCAACATGGAGAGTACCACTACGGTAGGCCTCGGAATGTGCCTCAGCCACAGCGGTGTTGTACTTGCAATACTCCTGATCGTCCATGAAGCCTTCGCCGTGCCATTGACCCAAGGGAGGGGTGTCTATACCACAACGGCGGCAGATGGCATCGATGACACCGTTACCCGCCTTGTTGGAGGTGCAGTTGCAGATACCGCCGATAGGGAAGTTGTACTTCTTGGCGTAATAGATGAGGACGGCCAAGGCACCTACGTCATCACAATCGGGACCGATGTCGGTGTCCAGAAGGACGGTGCGAGGGACTTTGCACAGAGGTTCAAAAGCTTTGATCTTTTCCATAGCGAGAGTTTCCTTTCTTCGTTGGGATTCTTTATCTTTTAAGATTTTTAGAGTGACTGTGGGCATGGGGGTCAGTAACGGTGCGGCAGTGGTGTTGGCTTGAGGTGCAGCTAGCGAAAGACCTTCCTCGCGAGGAATTGTGACACCAATAGGCAGAGCCCCCGCGGGACACGTTCCTTCTACCAAAAAACCGAAGGGATGAGGGGAGGCTACTTCAGCACGGTGTTCTTCAAAAAGCCGGGTCGTGATATTCACTTCGGGGTGGGCTATTCGATTAAGATAGGACAAAACGCTTTGTCCACCAAGATAATGTACAAACGATTGACCCGTATGGGCACTGTTGGCGACCCTGTAAAGCATATGTCGTATGTCATCCCATTGCGGTGCTTCGTCGATGGACAGAAGACTCAACGGTTGATCAACAAATCGGAGAGACTCGGATAGTGCGACGGGAATTTGCTCAGCCGAGGCGGTGATAGCAAGGGTCAATGATTTCGGTTCGTCTGCTTTCTGGTTGCTTTTATAGAGCACCTCGGGATAGATCATAGGGATACCCAATTCTGTACAAGCGCGGTAAAGACCGCACACACAGGAGATGAGCAGAGGGGAATCAGAGCGGTCGTTGACGTAGAGCGTTGGAGAAATCGTGAGTTTATCATATAGAATACCGACCGTAGCCATATGGCAGCACAAGGTTAGAATGCTTTGTACGGCTTGGGCAAAGCCCTCCTGCCCTGTAACCGTAGCAGAGGTGTGACATACCGTCAGTTCTGTCTTGGGTACTTGATAGGGTGGGTGGACCATGGCTTTACTGTGAGGTAACGCTCCAATGGGTGTCGGCGGCTGTAAATTTACTCGGCAGGGAAGGGCGGCTTCCGGATTTTGAAACGCTTGAATAGAAAGATTGACGGTGGCGATGCCGTTGTCGTTCATAACCACCCGAGGGGATTTGAGGACCGTCCCTAATAGGCGAGGGGTGAAGCCATGCTCCGCAAGGGAAGTAAAGAGCAAAGCTTGTATAGAGGACGGAAGGCATACAACCGTGTAGGCGTGATCCGTATCAGCGGATGTCTCCCAAAGAGAAATATATTGTTCGATACGGCTCTCCTGAGGCGGTGCTGGGGGAACAAGTGTATTCAGATCAATGGAGATCCCGTGTCCGTTGCAAAGTGTCAAGGCGGTTGCAAGTAGGGAGCCGTTTTGATGAAAAGCATACGATCTGATGGGATATTGCGGCAAAAGCTCCTTTTGCAAAACGGTCAGAGCCGATAAAGCTGCGGGGGGCAATACAATGAGCACGTCGCCGATTCGGGCAGGGAGGGACGTTGGTTTCTCCCAATGGGCTAAGATCCGCCTGTGAGTACCGTCTTGCAACTGAACATCGGATATTGGCTCGTACCCCTCTGTCATACATTCGGCAACACCGGAAGCTGCGACTATCTTTGTGGCGGACTCATAAAAGATGCCTGCATTTTTAAGATATGCTTTAGGGAGTGTCAGAATTTGGTGGATGGAGCAGGGGGTATCTGAATTTTGGGATAGCACAGCATACCCGTCCATAATATCTGCCCACGTTTCCATGATGAGCTCGCTGTCTGTATAAAGCTCAGTAGGGGCGATCCGACGGATTTGTGGCAGACAGTTGATCCAATGTCCTAAAAGACGCAATTCTCCCATGGTCGGGTTTTTCTTTTCGGTGTGATAGAAATGCTGTTGCCATTTTCTATATTGCCACGGGTCGAGAGAAAACCCTAAATACTGATTCAAATGAAAAAAATGTTGTTCGGTTGCCGTAGCAAAGGATTGTATTTGTACGGCGTCACGTGATATTGCGTTGAATGGCAGGTTGTTTTGAAAGACTGTTTGGTTCATGATAACTCCTTTTCAAAAGGAAGAAGTCGGGCATATAGCTTGCCATCTTTGATCTCTTCAGGCATGACAGTCCATTCCTGCCCGCGAAGATCACAGGTTGATGAAACGACCACCTCCATAAAATCGGGGGTGTGACCGTGGTATTGTCCGACCTCTGGATGATACGTCTCAAAAAGAACGGTAAGCGGCGTCTTTTGTATCAAAACGTCTTTAAGAAGCTCAAGACAGGTTGCCGAGGACACGTCATTCAGCGCATGAACGCGGGTGCGTTTGACGGCTTCATCTACCTGATCCTTCATGGTAGCGGCAGGTGTATGGGCGCGTTTGGAATAAGGGAAAGCATGAATGTGGAGAAACTTTGCTCGCTTGGCAAATGCCAGCGTTTCGGAAAACTCTTCCTCTGTCTCCCCGGGAAAGCCTGCGATGATATCCGTGGTGAATTTTACCGAAGGAAGACGGCTTCGCAACCTCTCCATGGCACGTTCGGCTTGTTGAACGTTGTATTTTCTCTTCATTCTTGCCAGTGTCGCGGAACATCCGCTTTGCATGGACAAATGAAAGTGCGGTGCCACGCAGGGAAGGGAGGCTACCGTATCAGCGAAATCCTCAGTGATCACCGTGGGGTCAAGAGAGCCAAGGCGGATTCGTCCTACGTTGGGAATACGGGCAACAGCGCGGAGCAGGGAAGCTAACGTATACCCCTTACCAAGATCCTTACCCCAAGCACCTGTTTCAATGCCTGTCAACACCACCTCACGGCATCCACCTTGGGTAAGTGCGGTTACTTCCTCAACTACATTACATAAGGGTTTGGAACGCTCATGACCGCGAGCCGCGGGAATGGTACAATAAGTGCAGTGTGACTCGCAGCCATCTTGAATTTTAACGTAGGCGCGGGTGCGGTCAAAACGAGTGATGGTCATAGGTTCAAAGGGGCTGTCCTTGAGGGATGGCACGTCTACCGTGGCTTTTTCAGGCTTGCCGTACTGAGAAAATTTTAACGCATAATCTACAGCTTTCATTTTGTTGCGGTTGCCTACGACAGCGTCTACCCCGGGGATGTCTGCCATGAGAGACGTCCCTGTTTCTACGGAGCAACCGGTGACAATCACCACGGCTTTGGGATTCTGTTTGATCAATCGGCGTACCGCTTGCCGTGATTTTCTGTCTGATTCTGCAGTAACAGTACAGGAGTTGATGATATATATGTCGCACGCCTCGTCAGGGGAATGCATGGTATAGCCCGCTTGGGTCAATGCCTCGGCTATGGCTTCCGATTCATATTGATTGACTTTGCAGCCCAATGTCAGGATAGCAGCCGAGCGGGTTCTATTGGGGGATAATGACATAGGGACTCCTTGTAAAATAGATATATTCCTTTATATTTTACCACGATCTTTAAAAAATGTAAAGGCAAAATCGGAAATTTATGATGCCTCGCTACATTTTCGACAAAATGAACAAAAAGAAAATACCGAGCGTTCTGAGGAACGCCCGGCATTTCATTCACGCGAGTGAATATTACTTCTTTGTATACTTGATGATACCGATCTTGATGTAGTCGTCACCCTCTTCGAAATCGAAGGTGCCGTTCAGAGCGCCGATGTCCTTGCTGTCGGTCTCAACGGTGATGGTGATCTTGTCGTCCTTGATCTCGTAGGTACCTTCTACAGGCTCGCCTACCTGAGTACCCAGCAACTTATAGGTAATGGTGACCTTCTTGCCGCTGAATTCCAGGGTGTTACCGGTGCCGAGAGCCTCAGCGCTGTAAGTGCCGGAGATGGTCTTGCCGCAGGAAGCCAGAACCAAGGTGACCATCAGGACAGCCATGACAACAGCCAAAATACGAACAGACTTTTTCATTGTTGATTTCTCCTTGTTGAAATGAGATTTGCACAAACGATATTTGTGCTTGTATAAATTATACTCTTTTGTCATCGAATTGTCAAGTGGTTTTCACAAATTCGTCAAAAATTAACACTTCTTCATATTTTTTTCGTCCCTGACACCACTCAAGCCTTGCGATTCTTTTTCTTGAGAAAACGGGAAAAAACAGGCGAGAATATACATCCGATCACAAATGTCATGCAGGCGTAAACGAAAGTATTTCCAATCATCGAGTAAAGCGTTGTGTGATCGAGCATCCGAATCTCTTGCAGAACGTATCCTCTTTCAAAGGTGCCAAGAAAATCAAGAACCTCCCCCTTGTCAGTGATGACAGAGGACACGCCCGTATTGGCGGCACGCATGACGTAGCGTCCCGTTTCAATGGCTCGAAGCTGTGCTTGAGCGCTGTGCATCCACACACCTCGGGAATCCTTAAACCAGGAATCATTGGTGGGAATAGCTAAGAATTCCGCTCCGTTTTTGACACTTTCAAGGGCATTGTTTTCATAGATCGAATCAAAGCAGATAAGAGGACCGACCTTTCCGGTCTCCAACGGAATGACTGTGGCATCTGTTCCGAAGGCGTAATCCGAGTCCAGCGTATTGATCTCGGTAAGAAATGGTGCAACAGCCATGATGAAATCTCTCATCGGAACAAACTCACCAAAAGGAACAAGATTGCGTTTGTGATATTCAGTAGCCGAAACAGAGCCATCGGGCAAAACAGCGACCACCGAGTTGAAGGTATCCGTGTGGGAAGCATCGGTGAAAATGCCCGTCAATATGGTTACCTGACACTCAACAGCTAAGGCTGTCAGATCTTCTTCAACGTATGTCAGGTGAGTGACAATCGCAGTTTCAGGCCAAAGAACGATCTTCGCTCCTTCGGCGGCGGCTTGCCTGGTCAGCTCGCTGTAAGTCTCTAGTGCGCGGTCGACAGAACCTAAAGCCCCCCATTCTTCCCCCGATGCCAGATTGCCTTGTATGGAGGCAACCTTGACAGTCCTTTCGGAATTTGTGGGGATGGCGGTGTAGACCACACCGAACCCAAGATTGACAGCGACAATGGTGATGGCAAGCATACCCGCCAACTTTTGATGGGGATTGTAGATGAGTCCGTAAGCGATCAGACCGTTGACAGCTATCAGAAGAAACGTAATGAAATATGAGCCAAACAGAGAAGCGCTTTGCAGCATCAACACGTTTTCTGCCTGACCCAAAGGCAACCGTCCCCATGGCACGCCCGACCAGCCGCTATGGGCTTGAAACCATTCTACCATGACCCATAAGGCTGCAAATAGAAAAGGGTGTACTAAAGGCAGCTTTGACAGGTGTTCGGATCGACAGATCCAGCCAAACAAAGGAAAGATGACTGCCGCTGTCACGGCTTGGAAGGCGCCCATGCCAACAGAACCCAAGGTGACCACCGCGGCGGAGGCGGGATTGGACAAGCCGGCATAATCCAAAGGGTACATCCAAAGAAACCAGTGCCAGGCAATGGTAAAGTACAACGCAAAAAAGCAAAAACCCATCCCGTACAAGTGTCTGAGCTTGATCTTTGGATCTGGGAGTCTAATGAGAATAACGATCATGGCAGGCACCAGTACAATCCATTGGAGAAAGCCTGCTTGCGGAAAGATCACCGCGAGTCCCATGAGGGCTGCTCCAATCAGCAAAAGCAACCAGCGATACTTGGTGATTGCATCGGTAAACCATAGGTTTTTTTCAGCTTTTAACATGAAAACTCCTTTATTTTGAGGATTCAAGGGCGGAAAGGTCATAGCCCTTGGTAAACCAGATGCTGTCGGGTGAGATGCGGAAGGACTTGCCTTTGAGGTAGGCAAGCGCGCCTGCTTCACAGTCCAATTTGAAGATTAAACGGTAGGCATACAGGGCTTGAAATTTATATCCCCGTCGTTTATCATCACGGTTAATACCGTATTTTCCATCTCCCAGCAGGGGATGACCGATGTGGGACAAGTGGGCTCGGATTTGATGGGTACGTCCTGTTACCAATTCCACTTCTAAAAGAGAAATGGGATCTCCGGAAACCACTTTGTCTGAAATGATACGATATTTGGTAATGATCTCTTTGGCACCCTTAAAGGGGGCGTCGGATACGCGGACCGTATTGGTGGCGCTGTCTTTTTTTAGATAACCCGTGAGGGTCGCTCTTCTTGCCTTGGGCTTTCCGTGAACGAGACAGAGATAAAATTTGGACAGTTGATCCTCTCGGATAAATGCATTCATCAGCCGCAACGCTTCGGCGTTCTTGGCAGCGATGACAATACCGCCTGTATTGCGGTCAATGCGGTTACAGAGTGCGGGGGCGAAGGATTGTTCATTGGCGGGATCGTATTCGCCTTTCTCAAACAGATAAGCCTGCACATGCATGATGAGGGTATTCTCCCCGCCCTCGGCATCGTCATGTACAAGCACGCCAGGACGCTTGTGCAGGAGCATGATGTTTTCGTCTTCATAGACGATATTCAGCTTGGGACGGATGGCGGACAAAGCCCCCGTGTCCTTGGAGGGGGCGTCAAAAAATTCGTCTTTGATAAAAAGCTGGATCTCGTCGCCTTCACGAAGGATTTGGCTTTGCTCACACCGGACGCGGTTGACCTTGATCTTTTTGGTGCGGATGAATTTATACATGAGGGACTGGGGCAGACCCTTGACGGCTTTGGAGAGGAACTTGTCAAGACGCTGTCCCGCATCGTTTCTGTTAACGGTTAAAATGCGCATAATATCCGTCCTTTGTCATTCTTTTCCTCTATTATACTCCCAACTTTTGTTTTTTTCAATAGGATAAATAAAAAAAGAATTGGTGAAAAAAACAGGCCGTCTTATTGTTAAGACAGCCTGTAGAATACAGCATGATCAATACAAGGGGTATTTCTTGCAAAGGTCTGCCACGATGGCGCGGCATTCGTCTGCGGTGTTTTCAAAGTCGGTAGCCACCAGCTTCATGAGGTGGGCGATGGTCTTCATGTCCTCCTCGACAAGACCGCGGGTGGTGACAGCGGCGGTGCCCACGCGGACACCCGAAGTCACGAAGGGCTTTTCGGGATCGTTAGGAATGGCGTTTTTGTTGACGGTGATATGCACTTCGTCAAGACGCTTTTCCATCTCTTTGCCCGTGACGTGCATGGGACGGAGGTCAACCAGGATGAGGTGATTGTCTGTGCCGCCCGAGACGAGATCAAAGCCTTCCTCGACAAGCGCAGTGGCCAAAGCCTTGCAGTTGAGAACAACTTGATGCTGATAAACTTTGAACTCAGGCTTCAATGCTTCACCAAAGCAAACAGCTTTAGCCGCAATAACATGCTCCAGAGGACCGCCTTGAATGCCGGGGAAAATGGCCTTGTTGATCTTCTTAGCGATTTCTTCATCGTTGCAGAGAATCAGACCGCCTCTGGGACCGCGAAGGGTCTTATGTGTTGTGGTGGTGACAACGTCGGCGTAGGGCACGGGGGAGGGATGCTCACCTGCGGCAACGAGACCCGCGATGTGAGCCATGTCCACCATCAGATAAGCGCCAACGCTGTGAGCGATCTCTGCCAGGCGCTTGAAATCAATGATACGGGGATATGCTGATGCGCCCGCTACGATCATTTTGGGCTGTACTTCTTTGGCCTGTGCCTCCAGCTTGTCATAATCAATGGTGTGCGTATCATCTTCTACACCGTAAGATACGAAATTATAATAAAGCCCGGACAGATTCACGGGAGAGCCATGGGTCAGGTGACCTCCGTGAGCAAGGCTCATACCCATGACGGTATCGCCCGCTTGCAAGAGCGCGACGTACACCGCGGTATTGGCTTGCGAACCGGAGTGGGGTTGAACGTTGGCGAAATTGGCGCCAAATAGCTTGCAAGCACGCTCAATAGCGAGATTCTCGGCTACATCCACGCAATGGCAGCCGCCATAGTAGCGCTTGGCAGGGTAGCCCTCGGCATATTTGTTGGTCATAATGCTACCGGTTGCCATCATGACAGCTTCGGACACAAAGTTTTCTGATGCGATCAGCTCGAGCCCGTTTTGTTGACGGTTCAGCTCGGCTTCAATGGCTGCGGCGACTTCAGGATCGCGGGTTGCCAGATATTGGTTCATTTCCTTGATCATAGGGATACCCTTTCTTGCTATATGATTTGTTACATACGGTCGATATCGATCAAAATAAAATATCACACCATGATAACATTATACACGCTTTTCTATAGCTTGCCAAGATATGAAATTCACAAAAAATAAAACTTTTTTTGAAAAATCTTGTATAAATCATTGACAAATGGGATGATGATGTGGTATAATAGACTGAAAGTGGGAGAGTAGTTTTAAAATTACATATCTCGATACGACGAAACCAAAAAACGAAAAGAGGGGTAGCTTATGGAAATTGCCATCATTGCACATGACCTGAAAAAAGAACTCATGACACAGTTTTGTATTGCGTATTGTGGAATTCTCAGCAAGCATAACCTCTGCGCGACCAACATCACCGCCAAGTACATCTCCGAGGCTACGGGCCTGACCATTGAAAAGCTGTTGGCAGGCGAGCAGGGTGGCGAGCAGCAGATCGCGTCCCGTATCGCTTATAACGAGATCGACGTGCTTCTGTACTTCCGCGATACCCGTCCCACCGCCGCCTACGACGAGACCGAGCATGAGCTGATCCGTATGTGCGATATGTATAATATCCCCGTGGCCACCAACATCGCCACCGCCGAGGTGCTGATCATGGCGCTGGATCGCGGCGATCTTGACTGGCGCGAGATTATGAATCCCCGTTCGGCCTATAATCGCAAAAAGTAATCACCGAAAGGAACACGTCCCCCGAGGGATAGCGACAGAGAATGGGAATAGCTCCGCAAGCGGAGCGGCTGTGAGTTCCCTCGCAAAGACTTGGACGGATACCGCCCTTTCGTATGCAACTGAATAGGGGCTTTGCGCCCATGAGTGAAATATTCGGGTGGAACCGTGTGTTTTGTAAAATGCACCCCGGAGGCTGTCGAAAGATGGTCTTCGGGGTTTTGACTTTTAGGTGCATTTCCCTTTGGGAAATGTTCATTTTATCGGCTACTCATCCGTCGCCTTCGGCGCCACCTTCCCTTACAAGGGAAGGCAAAAGAGGTGCATTTCCCTTCGGAAAATGTTCATTTTATCGGCTACTCATCCGAAAGGTTTCTGATCTCGTCCGTCATACAACGATTCAAGGAGCAAAAATATGATCGACAAAACCCCGAAATACTGGACAGGCGATACCCCCGATGACATAACAGAATGGCTTCATGAGTACACCGAGGAGCCGTCCTTGGAGGTTCACCCCGTCCTCTGCCGTAAGTGCGGAAGTGACGCCCTTGAAGCGAGGATCGACGGCGACGAGGGTGTTGTCCAAATCATATGTCCCGAGTGTAAAACCAAAAAGATCCTACTGGATGGTGAAGAACTCTGGTCGGAGTGCCATCCCAAAAAGAGAAGGTGTATTGTTTGTAAGAACAACCGCTTCAATATTCGCGTCGGATTCCTCCGCAGAGACAACGGCGATGTCAAATGGGTGTACATTGGCGAGCGTTGTACCCAATGCGGTACCTTGGCATCCTACGCCGATTGGAACATCAATTTCGGTCCAACCGCCGAGATGGAACAAAATATATAAAGTATTTGATGCAAAAGGAGATATTTTATCATGCAAATCAATTTCAACTCAAAATTCCTGACCTTCGACGCGCCCCTGTCGGTCTTTGACGCCGCGGCTGCCGCCGAGCTGGTCACCCGCGCCCACATCGCCGCCCACGTCAACGGCAAGCTGGTGGGCATGACCCACGTCATCGACGCTGACGCTGACGTGGAGCTGCTCACCTTTGAGGACACCGACGGCAAGCACGTCTTCCGCCACACCGCCGCCCACATCCTGGCCCAGGCCGTGAAGCGCCTCTATCCCAACACTAAGCTCACCATCGGCCCCGCCATCGACAACGGCTTCTACTACGACTTCGACTCCGACGTTTCCTTCACCCCCGAAGTCCTCAAGGCGCTTGAGGGCGAGATGAAGAAGATCGTCAAGGAGAACCACAAGATCGAGCGCTTTGAACTGCCCCGTGAGGAAGCCATCGCTTTCATGACCGAAAGAGACGAGCCCTACAAGGTCCAGCTCATTCAGGAACTGCCCGAGGATGCCGTCATCAGCTTCTACCGTCAGGGCGATTTTGTTGACCTCTGCGCAGGCCCCCACCTGTTCTCCACGGGTGCCGTCAAAGCCTTCAAGCTGACCCAATGTACCGGCGCATACTGGAAGGGCGATCAGAAGAACAAGATGCTCCAGCGCGTCTACGGCGTGGCTTATCCCACCAAGGACGAGATGAACGCCTACCTCACCGCCGTGGAGGAGGCTCGCAAGCGTGACCACAACAAGCTGGGTCGTGAGCTGGAATACTTCACCACCGTTGAATCCATCGGTCAGGGTCTGCCCATCATTCTGCCCAAGGGCTCCCGCGTCATTCAGACCCTCCAGCGTTGGGTGGAGGACGAGGAGCAAAAGCGCGGCTACCTCCTGACCAAGACCCCCCTCATGGCCAAGCGCGAGCTGTACAAGATCTCGGGTCACTGGGATCACTACCTCGACGGTATGTTCATTCTGGGCGATCCCGACGACGAGACCAAGGAGTGCTTTGCCCTCCGTCCCATGACCTGCCCCTTCCAGTATCAGGTATTCCTGAACCGCAAGCGCTCCTACCGTGACCTCCCCATGAGATTGGGCGAGACCTCCACCCTGTTCCGCAACGAGGACAGCGGCGAGATGCACGGCCTCATCCGTGTCCGTCAGTTCACCATCTCCGAGGGTCACCTCATCCTCCGCCCCGAGCAGCTGGAGGAGGAGTTCCGCGGGTGTCTGGAGCTGGCCAAGTACGTTCTCGACACCGTAGGTATGCTGGAGAACTGCACCTTCCGCTTCTCCCAGTGGGATCCCGCACGCGCCGGCATCAAGTATGAGGGTACTCCCGAGCAGTGGGAGCACGCCGAGGGCGTCATGGGTCAGATTCTCGATAACCTCGGTGTGAAGTACGAGATCGGTATCGACGAGGCCGCCTTCTACGGCCCCAAGCTGGACATCCAGTACAAGAACGTCTTTGGTAAAGAGGACACCATCGTGACCATCCAGATCGATATGCTTCTGGCCGAGAAGTTCGGCATGGAGTACGTGGACTCCGACGGTCAGCTGAAGAAGCCCTACATCATCCACCGTACCTCCCTGGGCTGCTACGAGCGCACCTTGGCCTACCTCATCGAGCGTTACGCAGGCGCGCTGCCCACTTGGATGGCTCCCGTCCAGGCCAAGTTCCTGCCCATGGGTGACAACGAGATCGAGTACTGCCAGAAGATCGCTGACCGCATGACCCAGATGGGTATGCGGGTAGAGGTGGATAAGTCCAACAACACCGTGGGCTACAAGATCCGCGCCGCTCAGCAGGAGAAGGTGCCTTACATGCTGGTTGTCGGCGGTAAGGAGATCGAGCAGAACGCCGTGGCCGTCCGCTCCCGCAAGGACGGTGAAAAGGGTGTCATGCCCGTGGATCAGTTCATCAGTGAGATCATGATGGAGATCGCCGAGAAGAGAAGATAATTTTGATGTTTTACGGGGGAGAGAAACTTCTTTCAAGAAGTTTCTCTCCCCCGTGCCCCCTCTTTTCAAGAACTTTCATAAGGAGAGATATTTTGAAATTACTGAAGATATTCGGCACCCCTGACCCCACTCTGAAAACCGTCCGCCGCGAAAGTGTCCGCGGTATCCTCATGGATCACGACGGCACTCTGCACATGGTCACCTCCTCCCAATACCAAGACTGCTGTTTTCCCGGTGGGGGTATCGAGGAGGGCGAGGCTCACGTTGAAGCTCTGATCCGTGAGGTGATGGAGGAAACAGGCTATGCCGTCGATCCTGCCTCGATTCAACCCTTCGGTCGCGTGGATCAGTATTTGCATAACCGCTTTTTCGGTGTGGACGAGATGTATTTGGTCAACTACTTCTACCTCTGCCGAGGTACAAAAGTAGCCGACCCTACCCCCACCGAGAACGAGATCAGCGAGGGAGCGACCCCCATCTCGGTCACCTTGGAGGAGGCGTTGACCATGAATCTGGCTTTGGCGGACACGGATTACCATTGGGTTCCACGTGAGACCTTCGTGCTGGAACTGCTGCGATCCGGTGAGATTCCCGCGCCTGTTTTGATCTCTGCCCGCGCCGCCCGCGCCCGCGCCAATTTCCTGGGGGGCTACGGCTGCGCTCAATCCGTCCTTCTCGCCTACGCTGATATGACAGGTTTGGACGAGACCACCCTCGCCAAGCTCGGCTCCTCCTTTGGCGGCGGCATGGGAAGACTCCGCGAGGTCTGCGGCGGTGTCAGCGGTGCTTTCGCCGTCTTGGGTCTGCTTTGTGGCTACGATGACCCCGCCGACAAGGAAGGCAAGAGTCGCCACTACGCCGACATCCGCGAGCTGGCTCGACGCTTTACCGAGCGGAGTCGGGGCGGCTCCATCGTCTGCCGTGAGATCCTGCAGAACGCGGGACTTTCGGGAGAAAAAGGAGGAGAGGCCGAGGCGCGCACGACCGAGTATTATCAAAAACGCCCCTGCCCTGAGCTGGTGGCCATCGCCGCCGAGGTGTTGGGGGAGATGTTATCAGAAAAGGGCATATTGTGACAAGACATCATCTTGACTTGATTATAGTCGAATGGTTGTTTGCTAGTCTTTTGCGAAATGAATAAGACGGGCTGTCTCAAACCTTGGTAGGGGCAGCTCCTTTTTTACCGTGATAAAACCGGAAGTTCAGCCATCCAACAACTCGCCAACTGTGACAAAATGATAACCCCTTTCAAGCAGGGCAGGGATCAACAACCGAAGTGCCGCCGGGGTCGGACTGTTATGACCGATAAAATCGTGCATGAGAATGATGCCGCCCGCGTCAATTTCTTCTAACACATGCCGGCATATCTCCTCGGGTGGTGTATGTGCCCAATCATGGGTGTCTACGTCCCAAAGAATGATGCGGTAGTTCAGATCTTTTACCACCTGCCTGACGGTGTCGCTCATGGCACCTTCGGGCGGTCTTACGAATCTCGGACGGTATTCTGCTAAAGAAAACAGCGCATCCTCACAGCCTTCGATCTCCATCAAAATATCCTTGTCGGACATGGATTTAAGTCCTCTGTGATGATGGGTATGGTTTCCGATTTCATGCCCGGCGTCAAACACAGCTTCGGCGGCTGCGGGGTAGTAGCTGACATTTTCTCCGATCATAAAAAAAGTCGCTTTGATATCGTATTCATCCAGAATTTTCAAAATGATGGGCGTGTAATACGGATGAGGTCCGTCATCAAAAGTCAGCGCTATTTCCATCCGATCATTATCCTTTCGATAAAAAACGATATCACGGTCTGTTTCAGCTTCGATCGGTTCTCGAACGTTTTCTCCAATGACCGCTTTAGCTTTATTTGACGTGGGGGACAAATCTTGCTTGTTCATAGAGAATATACCGATGAGCAAAACCGCCGATATGATAGACAAATTTCGAAGAACCTGCCTTTTTTTTCTCTTCATCATGATTCGGGACATTGTGTCAGTTCAAATAAGGTTCCAAAACGGTAACCTTCCGCTTTCAGTTCTTCGATGACTTCCCCCAATATTGCTGCATTGGTGGCTGACGTAGGGTGAAGCAGGAGCACAGCACCGTTATGAATGTTTTCAAGAATTTTCTTTTTGGCAGCTATGGGATCAGGCTGCTTTTGATTGTCCCAATCTGCGTAAGCAAAACTCCAAAAAATGGTTTGATACCCCAATTTTTGTGCTTCCATGAGCATCCCTCGATCAAATTTTCCCTCGGGAGGTCGGAAAAATTTGGTGACCTCCACGTTGCAAAGTTCACGGCACGCCGTCTCTAAACGTGACAGTTCTTCTTCGAGCTCGCTGACACGACTGCCGGTCATATCTTTATGAGTGAACGTGTGGTTACAAACCAGATGACCCTCTTCTGCCATACGACGTACGAGGTCGGGATTTGATTTGGGGAGATTTCCTAAAATAAAGAATGCGCCCGGCACGGAAGCGGCTTTCAGAGTGTCCAGGATTTCCGCTACGTGTCCATTTTCATATCCGGCGTCAAAGGTCAGATAAACCACCTTGTCTTCAGATGCAGGATCACTATGGCGATGATCGATATAATGCCCGCCGTAGTTTTCGATATATGACAAGGACGCATCGGCACGCGGTTGATTGTGCTCTTTTGCGTGTACACAATACCAATGAAGTGCCTCTGCCCCAGCAGCATACGAGGCAAGCGTGGATGTCACGACCAAGGACATACATACCAGCAACCATATTCCTACGTGAAAGATTGGATGTTTTTTCTTTGAAAAGATCATATTCAGACTCCTTTCGGATAGCTCCGCTTCTGTGCAGAAACCATGTCCGCTAATATTTTTCTCGGTCGAAAGAATTTTAGTCGTTGTAAATTGTGGCGGTATGGGAAAGAAACAGGTATGGATGTGCCATTCCATGAATAGATTTGATAAAGAAATGGTTATTTCGACGAAAAATTCATGTAAAGTTCACGAGAAGTACATAAGTGCAAGATATAATATATATTTGGTGAATACTGCTTATCGGGAGGTGATGTGTCGCTGTGAATACCTTTAAACGTATGGAAAAAAAGACGACCATGCCACTTGACGCTGTTCCGGCTTTTTTGGAAGCCATCCTTCCGCGAATGGACTATGACGCACATAATGTCAACGGTGAGCCGTACATGATCAGCAATATCTATTTTGATGATGTCAACGACAATGTGATTCGTACCTCCGTCACGCTGCCCAAGTACAAGGAAAAGCTCAGACTCCGAAGCTACGGTGTACCCACAGAGGATACCAAGGTCTTCTTAGAACTGAAGAAAAAACTTTACGGCGTGGGAACCAAACGCCGCGCAAAACTCCTTTTGAAAGATGCGGAAACCTATTTGGAAACAGGGATTCACCCTGAGGGTCTTTCTTATATCGACGAACAGGTGCTTAGAGAGATCGACTATTACCGCACCCACGAAACAGTTGTGCCCCGTATTTATGTGAGCTACCTTCGCCGTGCCTTCTTTGCCAAGGATGATCCCTCTTTTCGTGTTACGCTTGACAGCGATATCCTGACCCGACGTTATGATTTGGATCTTAAGCTGGGAAGATACGGAGAGCCGGTATTGTCTCCGGAAAAACTGGTCTTGGAAGTGAAATTTGCAGGCGCTGTTCCGCTATGGTTTTGCCGCGTTATGAGTGATTTCGGTCTATCCTTCCATACTTTTTCCAAGTGTGGCACGGATTTTAAACTGTATACATACGAAAAAGCTTGCGCCTCTGACGAAGAAGAACGTTATCTTCGCTTGATCCATTAACTGTATTTCAACGATTCTCCAAGCTGCGCATCATGATATAAAGCTGATTTGAAAGGGAATTTACTTATGAACGACTTGTTGAATAACATTTTACAGACTATCGATATTACCACAATAACCCTGGGGCGTGCCTTGACCTTGATGGGTTGTGCCGTCGCTTTTTCTTTGGCAATCATGTTGGTGTATATGTTTACCCATCGTCGCTCCGGATGGAGACCTTCCGTTATGTTTACCATGCTCTTGCTTGGTCCCATCGTATCCATTATCGTTATCTGTATCGGAAGCAATATTGCCCGCGCGATTTCTATCGGCGGTGGTCTTGCGCTGATTCGTTTCAGAAATACGGTGGAAGATCCCCGTGACATTATTTATTTCTATCTGTCCATTGCTTCCGGTATGGCTTGCGGTGTTGGTTTTATTGGTTTTGGCGCAGTAGCGCTGATCCTTATTCTTGCTTTTGTCGTGATCATGTCACTTGTTGGTCTTGACCGCAGCGGCGGACGTGGCAAGCGCTTGCGTATTCTGATCCCCGAAAGTCTGGATTATACGGATGTATTCGATCCGATTCTGAATGAATACTGCAAGTATCATCACCTGAACCGCATTAAGACAACCGACTACGGAACTCTTTTGGAACTTGATTTCCGCGTGGTTATGAAAAACAAAGCTGATGAGAAGAAGTTCATTGATGCTCTGCGCGAGCGCAATGGCAACCTGAATATCAGCTTAATCCAAAATATGGCTGAAGAACTGTAAATCCCAGATTGATGAACCACAGAAGAGACACCCCATGAGGTGTCTCTTTTTTGTAGCTGTCGGTCGTTATCTCTGTGTATCACCATAAAAGAAGTTAATTTTTTTTGAATTATTTACAGAATGGTTTGTAAATTCTAACTACATATGATATAATAAATAATCATTTAATTGTCTAAGAGCTGTTTGCTTTGAAATATTGTGAGGTAAAAATGCCGGGGCAATCCCCAGGTAAAAATGAGATGGATAATCCAATAAGGAGGTTTGGCGGTGGACAACATTGGCGCTTGGTTTGAAAAATTTTGGGAGCGGTATATTTATGGACCGTTCAGTATGTTTAGCATCCCCGGAGATCTATTGGATATTCTGATCCTGACGGCTCTCTTTTATTGGGTTTACTCCTTTATCAAGAATCGCCGTGCGGGTAAACTCGCTATCGGTGTGGTTCTGGTGCTTTTGGCATACGGTATCAGTGATATTTTGGATATGAATGCTTTCCACAAGATCATCGCAGGTATTGTTTCGGTTGGTATTGTGATTATTGTGATCATTTTCCAGCCTGAACTGCGTGACGTGTTGGAAAAAATCGGTTCTACGCCTTTTGGTTTCCGTGTTCTCAGCGAAAAGCAACAGGCAGAAGTGACTAACACGATTAACGCGGTGGTGGATGCAGCCATCGAAATTGCTCAAAGAGATTCTGATGGCGCCTTGATTGTCATCGAAGGAACCACCCGCTTGGGTGATTACATAGATAAAGGCACCAAACTGGATGCTCAGGTCACAGTGCCTTTGCTTGTCAATATTTTTTATGATAAGTCCCCGCTCCATGACGGCGCGGTAATTATCAGCAACAACCGCTTGGCTGCTGCCGCTTGCAAATTGCCCTTGACCACCAATGACGAACATATCAAGCATTTAGGTACTCGTCACAGAGCGGCGGTGGGTATCACTGAGTATTGCAGTGACTGCGTAGTTGTGGTTGTTTCCGAAGAGCGCCACCGAATTTCGGTTGCTAACGGCGGTGAGATTAAACTGGATTATAACAAAAACGTGGCTGACCTTAAAGCCGAAGAAAGTGTGAAGTTGATTCGAAACGGTTTGCGACAGGACTTGTTCCATTTGCTCACAAACATCAGTGCGGAAGAAGCCAATCGTATTTCCGAACGCAATGCCCGCAGAGAGCGCAAAAAAATGCTGAAGCACGCCGACGAACACCAGAAGAAGGCAGACAGAAAACTGCGTCACAGAGCGCGTCGCAACGTGACTTCGGTGCCTCAAAAAGAACAGGATCAGAAACACGATACGTCAGCTCATGATTAACAATTGTGCAAGCGTGTGCACGGTTCGTAGGGATTTTCCGACAACAGAAAGGATTCAACATGGCTCGATTTAAACTTGTCAGAACAGGAAAAAAGAGGGGCAGAGTCGAAGTGCAGAAGGTACATTTAAAAGTACACTACGGTGCTTTGCTACTGGCATTTGTTTGTGCTGTTCTGGTTTGGCTATACGTTAAGGGAAGCACACCCCTTCCCCCCACTCCTCCCGAAGATACGACCTCGGAACAAACAGAAACTGCCAATGTTGCAGTTCATGAGCCATCGGTAACCTTCGGTGAGATGTTATCGCTAACGAGCAAGCAGTCCCGCGAGATATGCGATACCTATTCGGATTGGAGACAAGCTGATGCGTTCTAACGTTGAAAAGGATCGCGATGGTATTCGAGGTGTCATCATTGAAGGCGTTTCCGTGCCCGTGGGCACGCCTGTCGCCGAAGTGTTATACAAAGCAGAGCAAAAAATGAAGCGTTCCGGACTTCGTGCCGGGTCGCTTCATTTTCGGCTTTATAAAAAATCTGTTGATGCTCGTAAACGCCAGGATATTCGTTTGGTTTATTCGGTTTTGGGCGTTTTAAAAGAGGGAAGCGCGCCCTTACAAGCCGAGGCTATCATCCGTTGTGGATTTAAACCCTATGTTATGACTGCCCTGAAAATTCAGAAGGGAAGTACCTCCTTGCCTGAACGTCCGTTGGTGGTGGGAGCAGGTCCTGCAGGATTATTCTGTGCTTATCTACTTGCCAAAGAAGGATATCGACCTCTGCTGATTGATCGGGGGGATGATGTGCAAGATCGAGTGGCTGCTGTAAACCGCTTTGTTTCTTTGGGTATATTGGATACCGAATCCAACATTCAGTTTGGTGCGGGCGGCGCAGGTACGTTTTCCGATGGCAAGCTTTTAACACGTATCAATGATCCACGTTGTTCTTTTGTGTTGGATACATTGAAGGACATGGGCGCGCCCGAAGATATTACGGTGAGTGCCAAACCTCACGTGGGTACAGATGTGTTACGCCTCGTGGTATCCAATATGTTGGATGAGATCAGATCTTTGGGGGGAGATATCATGTTCCGGTGCCGACTTGACGGCATCAAGCGGTTGGCGGGCGGTACCTTTTCCGCAATAACTACCTGCGGTGAGATTCCCTGCGGTTTGATTGTTTTAGCGCCGGGGCATAGTGCCCGCGATACTTATGCCATGCTTTTGAAGGAAGGCTATACCCTTGTGCCCAAGCCTATGTCTGTAGGCGTTCGAATTGAGCATCTGAGACAGGACATGGATACGATGCTTTATGGCGATATGGCGGGACACCCGGATTTGGGGGCAGGAGAATATCATCTTTCCTACACCAAAGGAGATCGCGGTGTATATACTTTCTGTATGTGCCCCGGAGGAGAAGTGGTGGCGGCGGCTTCAGAAGAGGATTCGGTTGTCGTGAATGGCATGAGCTACCGCGCCAGAGATTTAAAAAATTCCAATTCCGCCGTAGCTGTATCGGTTTTCCCTGAAGATTATGTTCCTGTGGACGGCAGCAATGTTCTTGGTGCCATTGAATATCAACGCCATATTGAAAGATCTGCTTTTGTGGCGGGCGGAAGAGATTACAGCGTGCCTGTCATGACTGTGGGGGATTTTCTCAATCCCGAGAAGGCTTCGCGCTTGAAATCCCCTACCCGTGTGCTTCCTTCTTATCGAGGCGGAGCGCATTATCAAGTGGCTCATCTTTCTGAATACCTCCCGCCCTATGTGGTCACATCTCTTCAAACCGGACTGCGTGCTTTTGATAGACAACTACCTGGTTTTGCCATGAACGAAGCGATTTTGTCAGGCGCTGAAACCCGAACGTCGGCACCTGTCCGAATCCTTCGAGGAGAAGACCTGTGTGCACTCAACCATCCCGGCATCTACCCTTGTGGGGAGGGTGCAGGATATGCCGGTGGCATAACCAGCGCGGCGGCTGATGGTCTTCGGGTGGCGGAAGCAATTATCCAAAAGTACTGTTAAATCAGGGGGATCTTTGTCCCTGATACTTGACCGTTGCTTGTTTTAAAAATAATCCACCTTATTGTATTGTGAAAGGAACCGTTTTTCACTTATGAATGCATATTCCCAAGGCAATGGACGGGAGCGCATTTGGTCTCTGAAATATCTCCCCGGAGATCAAGAACTCGATGCGCGGATTACCCGTTTGGCTGCCGATTTACATATAACGCCTGTTACCGCTCGTTTGCTCACCAATCGAGGGTATCTCACGCCCGAGGCAGCACGCCATTTTATGGCATGCGATCACGATAGTTGGCATGATCCGTTCCTTATGAAAGACATGATGGCGGCAGTTTGTCGCATTCTCTCTGCTGTAGAGGATCATGAGAAGATTGCCATCTACGGAGATTATGATGTGGATGGTGTAACTTCTGTCACCTCTTTAAAGCTGTATTTGGAGGGATTGGGTGCAGAGGTTATTTGCTACATCCCCTGCCGTGCCACGGAAGGATACGGAATGTCTATTCCTGCATTGGAAACTTTGGCAAAAGAGGATGTTAACTTGATTATAACGGTCGATACCGGTATCACCGCCAATCGCGAGATCACTTATGCGGAGCAATTGGGGATGGATACGGTTGTGACCGATCACCATGAATGTCATGCCGATATTCCTCGGTGTGTTGCTGTTGTTAATCCACATCGCCCTGACTGTACGTATCCTTTTAAAGAATTGGCAGGTGTTGGTGTCGTTTTCAAATTGATCTGCGCTTGTGAAGCTTTGCGTTCGGGATTGTCTGTCGAAGACACCTTTGAGTCTATGTGCCAACAGTTGATCGATTTGGTAGCCATCGGTACGGTGGCTGATGTCATGCCGCTGTGTGATGAAAACCGATTGATTGTAACACGGGGACTATCTGTGCTGGAGCATACCGACCGCCCAGGTTTGGCGGCGTTGCTGGATGCTATTTCGGGAAACGGAACCGTTCGCCCGGTAGGGCATTTTACGCCGAAACCTCGCCGAAAAGTCAATACAGGATTGGTGGGTTTTGGTATCGCACCACGTATCAATGCCGCGGGTCGCATTTCTCACGCGATGAAAGCGGTCGATCTTCTGCTTGCAAAAACAGAAGAAGAAGCGATTCCCTTAGCGGAAGAGCTTTGCAGTATCAACGTGCAGCGGCAAACCGAAGAAAACCGAATCGCGGAGCAAGCTTATCGTATGATCGATGAGCAGTTATCGCATCAAGATCCACCGCCTCGTGTTTTGGTTTTGGAAGATGACGGTTGGCAGCAAGGCATCGTTGGCATTGTGGCGTCCCGCATTACTGAAAAGTATGGACTTCCTTCCATCTTGATTTCTTTTGACAATGCTGTTGGACCGGATGTTTCGGATGACGATATTGGTAAAGGTTCCGGTCGGAGTGTTAAGGGCATGAATCTGGTGGATGCTTTGTCAGATGCCCGGGAGCTGTTGCTTCGTTTTGGAGGACATGAGTTGGCGGCAGGTCTGACCGTTCGCCGCGGAAACATACAGGCATTTCGTGAAAAGATCAATGCGTATGCAGCCATCCATCTCACAGATGAAATGACTTCGGTTCGGTACGAGGCTGAATGCGAAGTTCATATGGCTGATCTGACCATGACTTTGGCGGAAGAGATCAATTCTCTGGAGCCCTTTGGTGTTTCCAATCCCACGCCCGTTTTTATGCTGAAGGACGCTGTGGTTCATAAGATCATCCCCTTGGGCGGCGGCAAGCACACGAAGATGACCTTGTACGCCGATGGCTATATGATGCAGGCCGTCTGGTTCGGTACGCCCGCATCTCGTCTGCCTGTGACAGTAGGCGATACCGCTGATGTGCTGTTTCAACTAAACATCAATGATTATCAAGGCGTTCGCAGTTTGCAAATGATCTTACAGGATGTGCGTATCTCCGAAACCTATGTCAATGCTTGCCGATCCGAAGAAAAGCGTTTTGAAGATGTTATGGCAGGTGCGCCCATTTCCCCTGAGGAGAATATCGTTCCCACCAGAGATGACATTGCTTGCGTATATACCTTACTCCGTGGCGATGCCCGGCTTGGACATCATTCCTTTTTCGATCGGGATCTTCTGACCCGTATCAAAGCCGGAGGTGCTGAGGTAGACTATGTCAAGCTTCGGTTGTCATTATGTATTCTTGACCAGCTGGGGGTTTGCCACATCCAGCAACCTGACAACGGTATTTTTATTTTTGACATTGATTTTTCCGCCCCAAAAACCAGCGTTGATTCTTCTTCCCTGTACAGACAACTCAGAGGACAGATCAGATCGGAGCGCTGACAGCGAGGCGTGCTCAATACTCTATGGCTATGACAGGAGGTGTTTATTGCATGGAACAAACCAATCAACCTCATGAAAACATTCAACGCCTGTTGGATATTCTGAGAGCTACAGGCAAAAAGTATGATGTAGAAAAAATTCAGGCTGCTTATGATTATGCGGCTGCCCTTCATGCCGGGCAATACCGCGTCAGCGGGGAAGCCTACATTACGCACCCGATTGCGGTAGCAGAAATTGTGGCGGGGCTTGAGCTGGATACAGACTCCATTTGCGCCGCGTTGCTTCATGACACGGTAGAGGACTGCGGAGAGCAAACCAGCATTCGAGACATTACCAAGCGTTTTGGTCCTGATGTCGCTATGCTGGTAGAAGGTCTTACCAAAATTGTTGCCCTGAAGGTGGAGGACAAGGAGGAAGCGCATATTGAAAATCTCCGTAAAATGCTTTTGGCCATGTCCAAGGATGTGCGCGTGATTTTCATTAAGCTCTGTGATAGACTGCACAATATGCGAACATTGGCGGTTAAGCCTGACAATAAACGACGTGTGACAGCGCTGGAAACCATGCAGGTCTATGCCCCTCTGGCACATCGCTTGGGTATGCAAAAGATCAAGCAGGAATTAGAAAATCTGGGTATGCAATACCTTGATCCCATCGGATATGCGGAGGTCAGAGGCGATATTGAACGCAAGTACGGTCAAAGCCTTAATTTTATCGAAAATGTCCGCAGTACGGTTTCTGAAAAGTTGGAAGCCAATGAGATCCGCTTTACGTTGGAAGGACGTATCAAAACTGTTTATTCAATATACCGCAAAATGTTCAACCAAAACAAAAGCTTTGACGAGATCTACGACTTCTATGCCTTGCGGATTATTGTGGATACCGAACTGGAATGCTATACCGTTTTAGGTATCATTCACGAGATGTTCAATTCTATCCCCGGGCGATTCAAAGACTATATCTCCACGCCTAAGCCCAATATGTACCGTTCGCTGCATACAACGGTTATTGGGCGGGACGGTATCCCCTTTGAAGTACAAATCCGTACGTGGGAAATGCACCATATCGCGGAATATGGTATTGCTGCCCACTGGAAATACAAGTCGGGTACCACTTCCAAGGAAGACATGGACAAGAAGTTGGAATGGATCGCTCGATTGATCGAGACGGAAGACGGCACACGGGATCCCGAAGAGTTTATGAGCGCTCTGAAAATTGATATATTCCATGATGAGGTCTTTGTCTTTACACCTAAGGGGGATGTACGTGCCCTGCCACAAGGGGCTACCGCCATTGATTTTGCCTATGCGATCCACTCTGAGGTGGGAAACAAGATGATTGGTGCCAAAATCAACGGCATGATTGTCCCCATTGACCGTGTACTGGAAAACGGTGAGATCGTTGAGATCCTTACGTCTTCTTCGGCTAAAGGTCCCAGTCGGGACTGGTTGGGTATCGTTCGTACAGGTGAAGCCCGTAATAAGATCCGCCAATGGTTCAAACGTGAAAAACGGGCGGATAACATCATCATGGGCAAGGCAGCTTTGGACACTGAACTGAAAAAGTTAGCAGCGCGTGCTTCTGAAACCAAGCGCCTTGAAATGGTGGCAAACGTTGCTAAGAAAAACGGCTTCAATACGGCAGATGATCTGTTTAACGCCATCGGTTACGGTGAGATTACGGTGACCAAGATCCTGCCTAAATTCAAGGATGAACTGGAAGCCTTCAAACAAGAAGAGCAGCCTGAGGTTGTTCAGCCGCAGGTCACAACGCCTTCGGATATGATCAATGCAAGCCGTCCTCGCCATCTCCGCTCTAATAGCGGCATTATCGTGGATGGTGAAGAAGGATGCGCGGTGAAATTTGCCAAGTGCTGCAATCCTTTGCCAGGAGACGATGTGGTGGGCTTTATCACCAAAGGCTATGGTATTTCTATTCACAAACAGGATTGCCCTAATGTCACCCAAGGCTTGACCAATCCTGATCTCTCTGACCGATGGATCAAGGCTTGGTGGGAGAATCATGAGGGAGACCAGCCTGCCAAGAGTGTATACGAGGCACTGCTTCAAGTGCATATCATGGACGCCGTGGGTGCGTTGGCAGATATTGCCAATACGCTGGCGGATATGAAGGTCTCTATCATGCAGATCAATTCTCAAAAGGCTAACGGTGGTCGCGCCATTGTGAATTTAAAAATCGGATGTAAGAACGTGGAGCATTACAATTCTATTGTGTCACGCTTGCGTTCGCTTCCCCATACGGTTGATGTTGTCAGAGGTTTTTCGTAAGATCAATACAATAAAAGCTAAGGAAACAAAACAATGAAAGCAGTGATTCAGCGCGTCAGCCGCGCACATGTGTCGGTAAATGGAGAAGTGGTCGGCAAGATCGGTCATGGGTATATGATTCTTTTGGGTGTGACTCAAGGAGACACTGAGAATGATATGGACAGGCTGCTTGCCAAGATCCTGAAGCTTCGCATTTTTGAAGACGAGAACGGAAAAATGAACCGCTCGGTGATGGACGTAAATGGTGGACTTTTGGTGATCTCTCAATTTACCCTCATGGCAAATTATCGTCAGGGAAATCGTCCCGATTTTCTGGAGGCAGCTCCTCCTACCGAGGCAGAACGATTGTATGAGCTTTTTGTAAAAAAAGCATCTGAGCAAGTCGCCCTCGTGCAAAAAGGTGTATTTGGCGCGCATATGGCAGTAGAACTGGTTAATGACGGACCTGTGACGATCTGCATGGACAGCGATGTTCTGAAAACGCCAAAAAATCAATCGTAACGTCTGATAATAAAAAATCCGGATCTGGAGAAACATTATGAAACTATATATAGACGGTCCCGTCAACAAATATTATGTACAGACCCTTTGTATGATTTTTTTCCCCGGCACCAGGTTTTCTGATGACGAACAGGTAACGGAGGAGACACCTCAGCTATGGATATCCATGACGAAAGATATCGAAGGTGTGGATACTTCTGCGAAGTTTTGCTATCGGGGAGAAACCGCAGAGGCGGAACGTCATTATGACTATAGAGAAGGGTATACCAAGGAGCGGGTGGAAAAGATTGCCATTGGCGATGCTGTGACAACGGTCTGTGAACAGGTCATGGGATACCGTTCTTCTTGGGGCATGCTGACAGGTGTTCGTCCTTCTAAAGTTGCCACGGAAATGCTGCAAAAAGGTATGAGCAAGACGCGTGTCAAAAAGGAACTTACTAAAGACTATTTTGTGATCCCAAAAAAAGCCGCCTTGGCGACTGATGTCGCGCTTAACGAAGCAAGGCTGATTGGGAAACCGGGAAGGAAGGATTGCTCAGTATATATTTCCATTCCGTTCTGTCCGACACGCTGCTCTTATTGTTCTTTTGTGTCCTATACATCAAAACGTCTGCTCTCCCTGATCCCCGAGTACCTTCTTCGTTTAGAGGAAGATCTGGAGGAAATGTTCGCTTGTATTAACCGATTGGGTTTGCATTTGCGTACCGTATATATCGGTGGTGGAACGCCCACCATCCTGAATGTGGATCAATTACAACGTTTGCTGTCAAAAATTGCTTCTTTGACCGATGTAACCAAGCTTGAGGAGTATACGTTGGAGGCGGGACGTCCCGACACTATCACTGCGGAAAAGCTGGCGGTGGCTTGTGCATACGGAGTGGGACGTATTAGTGTGAATCCTCAGACCTTGTGCGATGATGTTCTTTGCAATATCGGACGAGCTCATAATACGGATATGTTTTATGAGGCATATGAAATTGCGCGCAAGTCAGGTATTCCGGTGATCAATACAGACTTGATCGCGGGCTTGCCAGGGGATAATTTTAAGACGTTTTCGGCTTCTTTTGATGGAATATTGAATCTCCGTCCCGAAAATATAACCGTTCATACTTTCTGCGTCAAGAAATCCTCAGAGCTTCGATGCTCCGGTTCGGATGTGTATTCCATGAGAGGAGGAGACACCGGTAAGTGTGTGGACTATTCTCAGATTCAGTGTATACATCATGGGTACCTGCCGTACTATATGTACAGACAAAAGAATACGGTAGGTAACTTTGAAAACGTGGGCTTTGCTTTACCGGGATGCGAGGGGCTCTATAACATCTATATGATGGAAGAAGTTCATTCGATCTTTGCTGCAGGTGCGGGAGCAGTGACCAAATTGGTTGACTATACGCCTGTGGATCAGTCTCCCCGATTCATTGATCGCCTGTTTAATCCCAAGTATCCCTATGAGTATTTGAATAGTGTGGGGGCGGATGCCATGAAGCAGAAAATCCAAAGAATCGAGGATTTCTACAGAAGCCGCAGTTTGTTGGAAGAATGATGAATCTTTTGTAAAGGAGCTATACCAGATGCAATCGATACGCAATATCACCATCCCTCCTTCTTTTCGAAACGAATCGGAAGCGGCTTTGCTGGTCAGAATGGGGGAAGAAAACTTTGATCGCCACCTGAGTGAGGCAGCGCAAACCGTCAGTCGTGCCTGTATTGAAGAAGGTGTGAAGATCGTTCGTTTATCGGGACCTACTTGTGCAGGGAAAACCACTTGTGCGGCAAAACTGACCGCAACCCTTGAGGCTGCCGGCAGGGAAGTATACCCTGTGTCACTGGATGATTTTTTCTTCGATCGGACCACGCTGTTTGCGATTGCCCAAGAGAAGAATGGCGGAAAATTGGATTATGATTCGGTTGACGCCCTTGATCTTGACCTTTTGCATTCCTGTGTTCATGACTTAATGACTACGGGAAAAGCGGGAATGCCACGTTTTAATTTCAAAACGGGACTTCGTGAAGGACCTATTATGTTGGATACCACCCAAGATCACGCGCCGGTTTTTTTGTTTGAAGGGATTCAGGCGGTCTATCCTCGTGTGATCGATATGATGGATGATGTCCCTGACCGCAGTATTTTTATGTGTGTTCGCTCAAGCATCACGATTGGGGACATAACCTTTGAACCCAATGAGATTCGGTTGATGCGTCGGTTGGTGCGAGACGAAGCCAAGCGCGGCGCCAAATCGGAATTTACCTTAAAACTTTGGCACAGTGTCAGAGAGAATGAGGAAAAATCCATTTTCCCCGAAGCTGAAAAATGTGACATGATTATTGATTCTACTATGCCCTTTGAGATCCACATGCTGAAGCCCCATGTAGAGCGAGTTCTGTCCTCATATCCGATGGATGGCGAAGACAGCGCCCTTGTTAAAGAATTGCTCAGTAAATTGGAAGGAATACAGCCGATTTCCCATACCTATCTGTCGGAGAACTCTCTTTACCACGAATTTATCCTTGTCTGATCTCATATAATGCCTTGTCCCCCACGGGGAGAAGGGAAGGTGCGGACATGGCAAAAGGTAAAAATTCAATCAGCTTTTTTAAAGGCGTTAGCGTGCTGACGCTGTCTGCGTTGGTGGTTAAGGTGATAGGTCTTTTGTACCGTATCCCCATGCTTGGGTATCTTGGCACAGAGGGAATGGGTTATTTCAATACAGCTTATGAATTGTATGCCCTGTTTTGTGTGATTGCCACAGCGGGCTTGCCCGTCGCTATGTCTGTGCTGATCTCCTCTTGCGAAGCCGATGTGTCAAAGGGAGGAGAGGTTCAACGGATTTTCCGCGTTGCGTTGATCGCCTTTTTGGTTATCGGTTTTGCGGGAATGCTGATCCTCTATGGCTTTGCAGATGCCTTGGCTGCTTTGCTGAAAAACAAAGGCGCGGCAGCGGGGATGCGTATGATTGCCCCGACCGTGCTGCTGATCTGTCTATCTAGCGCTTATCGGGGTTATTTTCAAGGAAAGCGATCCATGACCCCGACAGCCGTATCCCAAGTAATCGAGGCTTTGGGGAAACTGGGGTTAGGCTTGACCTTTGCGTCTGTTGCTCGTCAACGTGGCTGCGATCTGCCGACAGTTGCGGCATATGCTGTTTTGGGGCTGACTGTTGGTACGGGGATTTCTGTGGTCTACTTATGGATACACAAGCGATTTATGGATCGTCGCTTACCACAGAGATCGCGTTTGGTGCGAGACAGGGATGCTGACTTTGATATACTTGGGAAATTATTGATGACAGCGATTCCTGTCACCTTTGGTGCCGCCGTTATGAGTGTAACAAAAGTGGTGGATCTGGCGCTGATTTTGCGCCGTTTGCAAGATGTTGGTTGGGAGGAGACGGCAGCCAATACCGTATACGGTTGTTACTCCACCTTGGTTCTTCCTCTTTTTCATATGCTTCCTACGCTGACAACAGCGGTGTCTTTGCCTGCCGTACCTGCTTTATCCGTTTCGTTGAGTCAGAAAACAGAGGAAGGCATGGGTCGTGCCCGTACTTTGACTCTATCCGCTCTGCGTTTGACGTTGTTGATTGCTATTCCCGCAGCCATCGGACTTTCGGTCTTTTCGGAAGATGTATTGACACTTTTGTTTGGATCACAACCCGATGCTGTCCGCATGGCAACACCTTGGCTTTCATGTATCGCTTGGTCTGTTCCGATGTCTTGCTTGATAACGGTCAGCGGAGCCTTTCTGCAAGGCGCAAGACACGCTATAAGACCTGTGATCTCTCTGATTTGTGGGACGGCTGTGAAAGTGGTTTTAGCATATATTCTTTTAGGTGTGCCGCAGATTGGCATGATGGGCGTTCCCCTCAGTACGCTGATATGCGACGGCATCATTGTCATTCTGAATTTTTTGTTCATTACTCGTTTAGTCCCCGGTATTTTGCCGTCGGGACGGGATTTTGCACGGCTGATCCTGTTTCCCCTTATTGTAGGCGGAGGCGCGGTCGCTGTGACTCGCTTCTTGCGTGCTGTTTTACGCTGGGATGGAATCACCCCTGCTCGTACCATTGGCACGGTTATGGTAGTCGTGTGTCTGTATGGAGCGGCGGTGCTTTGTTTACTTTGGAAAAATCAATCATCAATGATGGCTCAAGGTAGAAAAGATTGAAACCTACCATGGGACAATATATAAAAAGGAAATAGATATGAAATTACAAAACAGAGAAGAAAAAGTCAATGATCTTTTGAACAAGACACCGGGGACGTATACCTATGAGGATCTGCGTCTTGTCGTGGCTTTGCTCCGCGCGGAAGGCGGTTGCCCTTGGGATATGGAACAGACCCACGCTTCTATTCGTCGTGACTTTATCGAAGAAACCTATGAAGTCATCGAGGCCATTGACACCGAGAACCCTGTGTTGCTTCAGGAAGAACTGGGAGACGTGCTTTTACAAGTGGTTTTTCATGCCCGCATCGAAGAGGAAGCCGGCAGGTTTTCCATGGACGAAGTGGCGAATGATATCTGTCAAAAGCTCATCCACCGCCATCCTCACGTGTTCGGCACGGTTGAGGTGGCTGACAGTGCGGAGGTTTTGGTCAATTGGGATAAGATCAAGGGCGAAGAAAAGCATCGTGTCACCATGACGGATAAGCTTCGTGCCATCCCTCCCATGGAGCCCGCCCTTATGCGTGCTCAAAAGGTGGGAAAAAAGGCAGCTTGTTTCGATTTTGCCAACGCAGAGGAAGTTTGGCGCAAATTAGATGAAGAAATCCATGAAGTGAAGGCGGCTGCTGCCACAGGTAACAAAGCAGATGTGGCGGAAGAGATGGGCGACTTGCTCTTAACGGTGACCAGTCTTGCGCGCAAATTGGGCGTGGACGCCGAAGAATGTTTGTTCCATGCCACGGATAAGTTCATTGACCGATTTGAGAAGGTTGAAAATGCCGTCCATGAGAAACACATGGAAATGGACGATCTGACCATGCCGCAGTTGGATGCGATCTGGGATGAAATCAAACATAGCTGATATGAACACACCCATCCCTGTTTGTTTGCCTATTTCAGATGCGGTGACCTTGTATGCCCTACAGACCCATAGATTCAAAACCGCACGGTTGAGTATCTATACCATAACACCCGCCGATGCGTATATTTCCCCGCTTGAGACACTGTTGTTTGGCATTTTTCGGCGGGGAAGCGAGAAGTATCCGAGCTTGGCTCTTTTGAATCACCGTTTGGATGATCTGTATGGAACAACGCTGACCCTTCGGAATTTTCTGAGAGGTGACGATCACGTGCTGAGTTTTACCGCTGAAATGATGGCAGATGTTTACGCTTTGGAGGGTGACCATCCTCACATTTTGGGAGGAACAATGGAACTGATGGCAGAAATGCTTCTGCACCCGCTTAGAGACGAAGAGGGATTCTTGCCTGCGGCAATGGTCGAAGCTGAAAAAAAGGCGCTGATCGATAGTCTGGAGTCAGAGATCAATGAACCGCGCAGCTATGCGGCGACGCGCCTTCGTCAGATCACTTGTGAAGGTGAACCCTTTGGACTGTCGCTTTCGGGGAGCATTCCTATGATCGCAGAAGTAACACCTGAAACGGTGACCCAACTGATGAACAGGTGGCTGGCGGATGCCCACTGGGAGATATATTACGTTGGATGTGAGTTTCCCGAAACAGTGGCGGCTACATTCCAACAGGTTTTCGCTGATTTTAACCCCACCCCGCTCCAATTGACAAAGCCACATGCCCATCAACCATCCGATTCTCCCAAACGTGTGGATGAGAGCTTTCCTGTGGGACAGGGAAGATTGTGTATATCCTGGTCTTTGGGGGTGACAGATACAACGCCCATTTGCCACGGGCAGGACAACTATGCAGCTGCTGTGATTCTTTGTGAGCTTTTGGGTATCATGCAGTCCTCGCTTCTTTTCCGTTATGTCAGAGAAGAGTTGGGGCTTTGCTATGATTGCGATGCAGCTTTTGAGGGGAAGAAAGGTATTCTTTCTGTGACTTTAGGGGTCCATCCGCAAAATCGAGAAGCTGCGGAGCAAGCCATTTTTACGATTTTTTCAGATCTTCAACAGGGTCGCCTGTCGCAAGAGAACATCGATCTTGCAAAAATATCTTTAAAGAACAGTTACAATCAACTGCCCGATAGTCCTGCTGCTATGGAATCATATTGGTTTTGGCATGACAGTCAGCAACCCGTTCCGCCGGAAGAACATTTGAAGCGCTTTTTGGCTGTGACCTTTGATGATGTGATCCGCGTTGCACGAAAATTCACCCTGGATACGGTGTATTTCCTGAATGCGACGAATGCCGACGGGGAGGTGGCAGAAGATGACTGATACGAGAAAGTCTCAATGTTTTGAGTCCCACGTGCTGGAAGAGAGCTATGAGCTATATGTCCATAGCAGCGGACTTAGGGTTGTGGTTTGCCAGAAAGACGTTGCCACCGTCTATGCCATGTTGGGGGTAGCCTACGGTTCCGTTGATGCGCCGTTATGCATGCCTTCAGGTCTGCCTACGGGACAACAGACACCTTTGGGCATCGCGCACTTTTTGGAACACAAAATGTTTGAAAAAAACGATGGGACATCGGTGGATCTTCAATTTTCAGAGCTGGGTGCCGAGGTCAATGCCTATACATCTTATGACAAAACGGTTTATTACGTTTCTTGCACCCGGAACTTTGAAAAGGCTCTTGAGCTGCTTTTGAATTTAGTATCAGACCTGACGATCACAAGATCATCTGTCACCAAAGAAAGAGCCATCATTGCTGAGGAAATCCGCATGAACAATGACAGCCCCTTTGAGCGCTGTTATGCGGAGTTGCTCCGCGCGATGTATCAAAAGCATCGGGTGCGTGAAGAAATCTGTGGGACAGAAGCCTCCTTGCGAAAAATAACGCCAAAATTATTGAAGGCACATTTTGAGGCTTACTATCATCCTCAAAATATGGTGCTGTCTGTTGTCGGTAAGGTGGACGTAGATAAGATCTTTTCCGTCATCGACGCTTGCCTGGGAGAGGTTAAACCCTTTGACATGGCGCTTTTGTCAGACAAGCCCGTTGAGCCTGACGAACCCTTCAAAGCCGAGGCAAGCATACAAATGCAGGTGCCCAAGCCTTTGTTTTGTATAGGGGTCAAGGACAACCACATCCCGAAAGATCCCAAGCTGTTATTTCGTAAAGACCTGATGATGACGTTGCTCACAGAAATGCTGTTTTCTCGCTCGGGCACGTTTTACAGTGATTTGTTTGAATCAGGGATCATTACTCCCACGTATTCCTATGGCAGTGCCATAGGTGACGGTTATGGCTATTATGCTTTGTCGGGAGAAGGGGATGATCCTGCGCTGATCTACGATCGTTTCTGCGCCTATATTCATACGCTTCAAGCCACCGGCTTATCAAAAACAGATTTTGAACGCAGCCGTCGTGTTCTCTACGGAGACTATGTGACAAGCTTTGATGCAGCTGAAGATATTGCCCAGTCTCTTCTGACGTATACCATGGACGGTGTTTTACTTTTTGACTTTATTCCCACCTTGCTGTCCATCACGTTAGAAGAGGTCACCGAGCTGTTTCGAACTTGTTTTGTCCCGGAAAAATACGCGATGTCGGTGGTCTTGCCCTTGAATGAAACGCCTATTGATAATCAAAGGAGTGATTGAATGAGTACAACAACAGTTGCATTCCCCGGTTTGGGAATTGAAGAATTTTCCTTTTCACGCGTCGCATTTAATTTGTTTGGGAAAGATATCTATTGGTATGGTGTGATCATCATGCTGGGCGTGGTGGCAGCTGTGACCCATGCTTATCTGCGCTCTAAACGCGAGGGCGTCAAGGTGGATGATTTGCTGGATCTTACCATATTCATTGTCTTCTTTGGTGTTTTGGGCGCACGACTTTACTATGTGGCAACAACGTGGGGCGGTGGACGTTATGACAGCTTTGTTGACATCATCGCCATATGGGATGGCGGATTGGCGATTTATGGTGGGATTATTGCTGGCATTGTAACCATTGTGGTGGTCAGCCTTGTAAAAAAGATCAACGTATTTCGCGTGTTGGATATGGTAGGCCCCGGTGTCATGCTGGCACAAGCGATCGGTCGATGGGGAAACTTTGCCAACGGAGAAGCCTTTGGTTATGAGGTGGCAACCAATAGTCCCCTGTATTTCTTGCGCATGGGAATCATCTCTGATTTTACAGGGAGCGAGATGAAGTATTATCATCCTACCTTCCTCTATGAATCTCTTTGGAACATCATTGGTTTTGTCATCATTACGTTGCTCTATAAAAAGAAGAAGTTCAACGGTCAGAATGCGTTGATGTATCTTTGCTGGTACGGATTTGGACGTATGTTTATCGAAGGCTTGCGTACAGACAGCCTCTATGTGGGGCCTTTCCGTATTTCTCAAGTTATTGGTATGATTTGCTTCGTGGTGGCAGGCGGACTGTTGATTGCAGGCTTACTTATGAAGCAAAAAGGAAAACTGGAAACGCTATTTGGCGGTTTGTTGGTTGCGCCTCCGGCACCGCTCCTTGCCGATGGTGAAAATAAGATTGAGTCTGAACACGCAAACGGTGATACGACGGAGACTTTGACTATTGATGAAGACGCATTAACCTTGGAAGCTTCGCTTTCCGACACCGAAGCTGTTCAAGAAGAAACAGTTCAAGAGAAAAAAGAAAGAGAGGACAAAGAAAATGGCGAAAATCATTGACGGTAAAGCGATTTCTGCGGCTGTCAGAGCCGAGATCAAAGCGGGAACCCAAAGCTTTATAGAAAAGACCGGAGTAACTCCCGGACTGGCAGTGGTGATCGTAGGTACAGATCCCGCGTCTCAGGTATATGTCCGAAATAAGCGAAAAGCCTGCACCGAGGTTGGATTTTATTCCGAGGCGTATGAGCTTCCCGAGGCAACGACCCAAGAGGAACTGGAAACACTCATCGATCGACTTAATGAAAATCCCAAGATTCATGGAATCCTGGTGCAGCTTCCTTTACCCCGCCATTTGGATGAACAGCGTATTTTGCTTCGCATTCGTCCCGAAAAGGATGTAGATGCCTTCCATCCCTATAACGTCGGACGCATCATGATCGGTGACTATAACTATCTTCCTTGTACCCCGGCAGGCGTGATGGAACTGATCCAAAGGAGTGGTATTGAGGTTAGGGGCAAGGAGTGCGTGGTGGTTGGAAGATCCAACATCGTGGGAAAACCTATGGCAATGCTTTTGTTGCAAGCCCACGGTACGGTGACGATCTGCCACAGCCGAACCAAAGATCTTGCAGAGGTTACGCGCCGCGCTGACATTTTGGTAGCCGCTATTGGTAAACCAGAGTTTTTTACTGCGGATATGATCAAAGAAGGCGCTGTTGTGATTGACGTGGGCATGAACCGCCGTCCTACTGATGGCAAGTTGTGCGGAGATGTGGATTATGTATCGGTGGAACCGGTAGCCTCTTTTATTACGCCGGTACCCGGCGGAGTTGGCCCTATGACCATTACCATGCTCATGCAAAATACCTTGAGAGCGGCAAAAGCTTCTCTTTGAAAAGGGGAAATGAATATGGAAAACGTATTGGTCGTTGTGGATATGCAAAATGATTTCGTGGACGGTGTCCTTGGCTCTCCCGAGGCTATACGCATTTTGCCTGCAGTCATAGAAAAAGTTAAGCATCATGAAGGTATGCTGGTGTACACCAGAGACACCCACGAAGCAGATTATTTGGAGACAAGAGAAGGTCGCTATCTTCCTGTGCCTCATTGCATTAAGGGCACGAAAGGCTGGGAAATCAAGGATGAGATATGGGCGGCGTCTGAGGGTAAAACGGATGTTGTTGTCATTGACAAGCCCACGTTTGGATCTACAGATTTGACAAAGGCATTGATAGCATGGCATCAACAGAAGCCCATAGATTCGGTAACGCTCATTGGCGTATGTACGGATATTTGTGTTATCTCTAATGCTATGCTGATCAAGGCCGCGTTGCCTGAAATCGACATTGCGGTAGATGCTGCTTGCTGTGCGGGGGTAACACCTGAACGACATGAAACCGCGCTTTTGGCTATGAGCGCTTGTCAAATCGATATTCAATAAAGAAAAAAGCAGAGGAATGTGTCATTTCTCTGCTTTTTTCTTTAAGTTGTCCAAGCTACGTGCTTGGGCAGTATCATGCGAAGTGAGGATAACGCTGTGGCAGGGGCGCATACACTCACAGAGGCCTGTGAGTGTCCTGGGTGAGACACGGTACCGCTGTAAATGCCAAGACCTGACGGCACGTGACAAGCATCAAAACGCATGGGATATCCACCGCCATTTTGTTTGGCAAGGGCTTCTTTTATCGTCCAAAGCCTGGTAATTGCCTTGGCGTATTTTTCACCCGAGGAGATTATGGATAATCTGTTTTTTTCGTCATCCGTAAAAAATCGACGGGCTAATTTTTCTGCCAGCGATTGATTGACCGTTTTTTCGATATCGACGCCCACTCGACCATTTCCCAACAGCAACGCACAGGCAACCCATCCATCGGTGTGAGTCAGATTAAAGTCCATAGCTTGGAAGAGGCTGTCTGCCATCCCATAAGGTCGTCCGCACTCATCACGACGCAGGTGAAGGGTGTCGAGAGCATGAGGAGTGATTTCTTTTAACAAAGAGAGGAAACATGCCAATGCGGCGTATCTTTGCATTTTGGATCGTATGGGTGCGGTTGAATCGGTGATTGCCGAAAGATATGCTTTATTATCAGCGCAATCGGGCAAAAGAGTGGAGATTTCATACACCAGGGAATCTGGGGAAAGATCATAACGAATGGGCTGTACCGACAGATACAGCCCATTTGTAGAATTTTGATGCGGAACCATCAGAATTCCACTCCGATCTGGCTCATCAGCTTTTTGTTAAATTCCTCTGCTGTGTTGTAGCCCATCTTTTTCTGACGGTTGTTCATGGCGGCGATCTCTAAAATAATGGAGAGATTTCGACCGGGCTTGACAGGGATCGTAATAGAAGGGATCTTGAGACCAAGAATCTCGGTTGTCTCTTCATCCAAACCCAGACGGTCATACATCTTGCCTTGAATCCAGTTTTCCAGATGGATAATCAAGTCAATCTTTTCGGTCATTTTAACCGCGCCCATGCCAAAGAGACGGCGCACGTCCACAATTCCGATGCCGCGCAATTCAATATAGTGACGAATCAATTCGGGTGCTGAGCCAACCAGCGTTTTAGCAGACACACGCTTGATATCTACCGCGTCATCCGCGATAAGACGATGACCTCGTTTAACCAGTTCAATGGCAGTTTCACTTTTACCAACACCGCTGTCACCAAGAATCAGAATACCTTCGCCGTATACCTCCACAAGAACACCGTGGCGGGTGATGCGTGGCGCGAGGTGAGTGTTCAAAGATGCGATCAGTGCTGCCATAAAAGGTGACGTATGCTCCTGCGTTCTAAGAACGGGAACACCCGCCTTTTCAGCGGCTTCGATAAGCTCGGAAAAAACAGTTTGGCCTGTTGTGACAATCACACCTACAGGCTGTGCTTCAACAAAATTCGTGATGCGCTTGAGTCGTTCTTCATCGGAAAGCTCGGTGAGATAATAATGCTCGGCGTATCCAATCAGTTGAAGCCTGTCTTTTTCAAAAATATCAAAAAAGCCTGCCAACGCCAGCCCTGGACGGTTTACTTCGGGGGTTGTAATCAGGATGTTATCATAATTGCCGGGAACACAGATCTCTTCCAGAGAAAACTCTTCGGCTAATTTCTTGAGGGGAATAGAGTATTTTTCACTCATGATGATTCCTTTCTTCGGTGGGAGCTTCGTTTTTTCGCAGCTCCGCACGGTCACAGATCCGCTTTTTTGAACCAATATATTTACATAAAACCAGAATCATACCGTAAAAGACGGCGTAACCCGCAAAGGTCAAAAGAAACAGAGGATACGGGGTTTTCTCAACAAGTGTTGTTTGGGTAATGCCCCATCCGTTATGGATCATGCCTGCTGTGAACCGAACAGCTCCTGAAATAAACCCTTGAAATTTAAAAAACATGGCAAATAAAAGATGAAAAATAGCGGCAATCACCAAAGCTGTGATGGTTTCACCCATAGGGCAAGCTGCCTCTCGGTAGCCTTCGAAGTAACCTAAAAATCCCAAAATAACGGGAACCCCTATAGAATAGATCACGATACGAATTACCGTGAGCACGGGATAGCTCAATAGCACCAAATGATCCAAAAAGAAATTGAACATGGCTTCAATGAGCATGGTCAGAATGCAGGCTGCGAGTAAATAGATCAGATACAAACCGGCGGAGGTGAGGGTTAGTTTCAGTTTGGATAAAAAACGCATGAGATGGTTTCGCTCCCTTGAATGATCATTGAAAATTAGCGATGGTTCATGAGTGTGGTGAGCATCTCATCAGAACGACGCTTGATCAAAGCAGCATAATATGCCACGATAATGATCTCCAAGGCATTAGCCAAACGATCAGCCGCGCCGGGAATGTTCTCCTGATAACCTGCAATTTCTTCGCGGATAGCGTCCTTAATAGATGTCATGGAACAAACATCCTGCTGCATCAGCTTGTCCAGAATGCGGCAAATGTAATCGTACAGTTGAGAATCACGGATGATATCATCGCTGGTATCATCGATTCTGCCATTGATGTAGTGGAGCAGAAGTGCGATCTTGTCCAGCTGAATGCAGGAACGCAACATATTGATGATCAGAATATGAGCGACTTGGTCAATATTATACTTCTTCAACCGTGCATTTTCAACCCAACCGCGCTTGGTCCAGTTTTGAAGGGTAGAACCGTCGATACCGGAAACCTCGCGGATTTGGGAAAGCATCACGCCTTCGCTGATGAAAAAAACTTTGGACAAAAACTCAAGACCGGTTACGTTGCCCATCTCACTCTTTTTCAGACGAGTACCGGGAATCAAGGCATCATTGATTTCAAGATTCATAAATATACCTCTTTATTCATATATTTGGTTGTATTGTGCTTTTATTATATCGTACAATCGCCTGATTGTCAAGCGCATTTTTAAAATTTTTAGAATCATTTACAAATTCTTATATGTCATGTTATAGGAAGAAAGCAGGTTCGCGAATATGAAACATAATGGCACAAGGAGCGGCATTTGGCTACTACTAATATTGGTTATCTTTGGAATAATCATAGGTAAGGAATGGGAATGGGGAGTGGTTCTGGTGGCTGCTTTTCTTCATGAGTGTGGGCACTATTGGGCAGCTCGATTGTGTGGAACCAAGGTTTCTGGATTTTACGGAAATCTGTTAGGGGCAAGAATGCAGCTTGAAGGGGTAGTATCTTATGGAAGGGAAGCATGGATCGCTTGGGGCGGTCCGGCAGTCAATCTTTTGTGCTGGGGGATCCTGACGTTATCGGGAAAAGGGGTAGCTCTTTCGGATACTTGGATTCTGTTTCGGGATATATCCTTAGGTTTGGGCATTTTGAATCTTTTCCCCATTGGAACGATGGATGGCGGACGGATTCTGACAGCTGTCCTCAGCTATTGGTTCTCCCCCGAATTGGCTAACAAGTGTCGTTTTATGACGACAGTCGTGAGTGCCGGTATCCTGTGGATGTTCGCTGTATATGCGATCTTACGAGGGGTACCGATTCTTTCTTCCGGCATTTTCTTTTTTATGCTGCTTTGGCGATGCGTTTTGCCGTCTGAACAGGAAAACACTTCGTAAAGAGAGATACTTGTGCCGATATGATATTGCGGGAAAAGGTAAAATATGTTATATTATAAGAGAACAGACAAGATTAGGCATTCAATCAAATAATAGTCGTTAGGCTAATATCATGCCACTTTCGATTTTTACAGATAGCAGATTATTTCTGAGGAATACTTGCTGACATCCCCTTTAATCGGCATGTTTTCTTGTCCTCGTGCGGATGCACGGGGACTTTTTGTTTGGCTTGCCTTGACTTTTTTTGTGTCTTGTGGTATACTGAAACAGTATAGAAAAACAATTTGGAAAGGATTTTATTATGAAAAAGACCATTCTTAAGCAATACGCCCGTCTTTTGGCTGTCTGTGGCGTCGCCATCAAGAAGGGTGATCCCGTCATTATCCAAGCAAGTCTTGACCAACCTGAATTTGTCGCCATGTGCGTGGACGAGTGCTACAAGGCAGGCGCATCCCGCGTCACCGTAGAGTGGAGCTACCAGCCCCTCGCCAAGCTCCATTACCGCTATCGCACCCTCAAGTCCCTCTCCACCGTGGATGACATTGAACGTGCCAAGCTCCAGTACCGCCTGGACAAGAACCCCGCCATGCTCTACCTCATGTCCGATGACCCCGACGGTCTGAAGGGCATCAACCAGGAGAAGATGACCAAGGCGTCTCAGGCTCGGTTCCCCGTCATCAAGCCCTTCCGTGACGCCATGGACAACAAGTACAAGTGGTGTATCGCCGCCGTCCCCGGTGAGGCCTGGGCCAAGAAGGTGTTCCCCGGTGTCCGCACCACCACCGCGGTGGAGAGCCTGTGGAACGCCATCCTCTTTACCTCCCGCGTCATCGACAAGTCAGGGAACGCCCTTGATCCCGTGGCAGAGTGGAAGGCGCACAATGAGAGCTTCCGCAGCCGTTGCGAGTATCTTAACAGCCTGCACATCAAGACCCTGGAATATAAATCCGCCAACGGCACCGACTTCACCGTGGATATGATCCCCGAGGGCATCTTCTGCGGCGGCAGTGAGCATACTCTGGGTGGCGAGGAGTTCAACCCTAACATTCCTTCCGAGGAAATCTTCACTTCTCCCAAGGCGGGAAAAGCCGAGGGCCTGGTGGTAGCCTCTCTGCCTCTGTCCTACCGCGGTCAGCTCATTGAGAACTTCTCAGTGCGTTTTGCGGGCGGTAAGGTGGTAGAAGCCAAGGCAGAGAAGGGTGAGGATCTCTTGAAGCAGATGGTCTCCATGGACGAGGGTGCTGCCATGCTGGGCGAGTGCGCCCTGGTGCCCTATACCTCCCCCATCCGTGAGAGTGGTATCACCTTTTACGAGACCCTGTTCGACGAGAACGCCGCCTGCCATCTGGCTCTAGGTCGCGGCTTTACCAACTGCGTGAAGGATTACGACAAGTACACTCTGCAGGAGCTTCACGACATGGGCATCAACGAGTCCATGATCCACGTGGACTTCATGATCGGCACCGAGGATCTGTCGGTCACCGCTATCACCGAGAGCGGTGAGAGAGTTGCCATCTTCACTGACGGGAACTGGGCATTCTGATCTGGGAACGCAAAAGGGGGAACCTTCTTGAAAGAAGGCTCCCCCTTTGACCCATTCTAAGAACCTTAATAAGCATTAAAGCGCATGGCAGAGTAGAGAAAGGAGGGCGTACTATGGCATTTTGGGGAATGAAGCTCACCGAGACCGACGAATTTTGTCAGGTGTATGATCTATATATGGATCTGTACGACACAGGCATGGAGCCATCTGCCATCACGGCCCATCTTTTGTACACGCAAACGGGGGAGATTCCCGATTGCGTGTATCTCGCCATTGCCAAAGCGGAATGGATTTTATGTGCGCAGTCTGAGAAGATTTTGAACCGGGTGAGATACATCATCGACAGCGGCGTGAACATTGAATATTACCGTTCCCTTGGCTTTTCAGAGGCGGAACTGACGCAGAGACAAGCTCACCTCCAAAAGTTTTGGATTGATTTGCAGACTTCAAAAGCAAAAGCCCGAAAGCGGAGAATTTCGCCTTGCAATCAGATTAAGCACCTGCCCAAGGGAACCGTCGCTTGGTATGAAGCGAACGGTGGTTATCACGGTTTTTTGGTTCTTGAGGCGGTGTATAATGGTCGTTTATTGGCTATTACCGAAAGGCTTTCGGTGCCTCCCGCAACCCAAGCGGAGGTTTTGGATGCGGCAGGGCTGACGGCGATCTGGATGGTCCTGACTGTAACACCAAAGGGACACCATCCCCTCGGGACAATGAAAATCACCGACAGCTACAATGGCCGCGCAGGGATGTTTTTCTGCAAAGCTATGGGCTTTGGCGTGAATTATTCCTTCTACCTTGACGAGTGTCATCTCCGCGGGCTGTGCGACTTGGAGGGTGTGTGTCTTCGTGAGTTTTTGGACGCTCGACGGCTCCCCATCCGTTTTTACAACGAAGACTCCGCCGAGCAGATGATCCGTATGGTAAAAGAATTGAGCGAAAACCCGGCCTCTGCTTTCGCGGGAGAAGTCATTCGGGCAACGCTATCCTGCCGGTATTTGTATGAATGAAAATCGCCCGACGGGTCAGAAGCGATCCGCCGGGCTTGTTTTCCACAAAATACTGAAAAATATTGCAACCAAATTCTCCATATCCACACTATACCGATGAAGGGAGTGAGAGACCCATTGAATGAACCAAGAAATCACAGCCTTATGCAAGACGTTGCCGAGGCCTACATGGAAAAGATCTTCTACTTCTGCCTCCGAAAAACAGGGAATCAGCACGAAGCCGAGGATCTGACCGCGGATATCATGCTGAACCTCATGCAAGCCATAGCCCATGGGACGGATCCGGACTGTCTCCACGGCTGGGTGTGGCAGATCGCCCGCAACCGCTATGCCCTGTGGGTCGGCAAAAAGCGCCGACACCGCGAGCATACCGCCTTGGACGATCCTCATGATCTTGATCTCGCGGACGATGCCCCCACCCCCGCCGAGGCCTATATCCACGCGGAAGATCTCTCCCTTCTGCGCCGCGAGTTGGCCTTCATTTCGGCTGACTACCGTCAGGTAGTGGTGGCCTTCTACATCGAGGACAGAAGGGTGCAGGATATCGCAAAGTCTCTCGGACTCCCCGAAGGCACGGTGAAAGCCAAGCTGTTCCGTGCCAGAAAACTATTGAAAGAAGGTATGAATATGGCAAGAGAATTTGGGAAAAGAAGCTACCGACCCGAAAACGTGGGATTTGCCGCCAGCGGCAACCAACCCTCGGGATTGCCTTGGTCGGCAGTACAGAGAAGCGTCCCCAAGAATATCCTGCTGGAGGCCAGCAATAACCCCTCCACCGCCGAGGAGTTGGCCATCGCGCTGGGGATAGCCATGCCCTACATGGAGGAGGAGATTGCCCTCTTGGAGCATGCCACCCTTTTGCGCCGTGTGGGAGATCGCTACATCACCGATTTTGTGATCCTGGACAAGACCACCCAAGAGGAGTGCTACCGCGTCAAGTGTAAGGGCAGGGAAGAACGCCTCACCCTTATCAAGGCCCTCATCGACGACCTCGTACCCGAGATAAAAAAGCATTGCGTCCTGCCGCTTCACATGAGTGATAATAAGTTTCTTTGGTGGTTCATTCCCTTCGTGATGGACAAAGCGATTTTCGATCTGCCCGTGCGTGATGGGATCTACAATCCTACAATTCGTGCTAACGGCGAATCCTGGGGATTCATGGGGTATGAATCGGGGGCTAATATTCCCGAGGATATTCCCGCCATCAGCCATAATGGCGGCGGAAGGGATAACGTAGCCTTTTCCAATTATCACATTCACAACTGGGGACTTGATAAGCCAAACGGCGGCGTACCTCAGGATTGTGACGACATCCTGTTCTTGGGCGAGGCCATCCGAAGCGGTCGTACCGTGGACTCTCTGACTGACGCGGAGAAGGTCATCTGGAACCGCTTGAACGACCGTTTCGCCTACGTTGACAAAAACGGCAAAATCGCTGCCGATCTCATCCTGTTTATATCCGGTGAGAATGCTAAGGTTAGCAACTTGATTTTGGGACACCCCAAATTTGGCGAGCTGCTTGCCAACATGACCGTCATCTTTGAAGGAATCAAAGCCGAGTTGGCAAAGTCCAACAGTCCCTTGCTCTCCGATCAGCTTGATTACGTAGCCGCCATGGAGATCTGTGGTCTCCGCAGCATGGCCATCAAGGACGCTTTTGAAAAGAAGATCATTGTTATGCCGGAGGAAGGCGAAAAAACCACCTTAGGCGCATGGATGGTGATGGAATCTTGATACAGAGAAGGGATCGACTCATGCGAGTCGATCCCTATTTTAAATTTAGTGTTTATGCTTAATGAGACCTACCAGTTTGCAGATTTCCATGATGACTGTAGGAATAAAAATCATACCAAGCGCGATGAGATACAGGTGTGTCGGCAGGTACACCAGTCCAAAAGCGGTCTGAACGCCGGGGACGAACAACACAAAAGCAACCAGCAGAATGGAAGCCAGTGAAGCCAGATTGAGTTTGCCGTTTCCGAAGGGACCAATTTTGAAGATGGACTTATCCGAGCGCATATTAAAGGCTTGGATGACCTGAGAAAGCGCGAGAACCATGAAAGCCATGGTGCGTCCCGCATCCAGACTTCCGCCCATAGTCTGACCCAGCCAGAAGCCAACCAAAGACAGCGCGGCGAACATGACGCCTTGCAAGATCACTCGGATACCCAACCCACCGGCGAACAAACCTTCATCCTTGGGCTTGGGCATATGGTCCATGACATCCTTTTCCACAGGCTCCATACCCAAGGCAATAGCGGGGAGAGAGTCAGTCACCAGGTTAATCCACAAAAGTTGCATGGATAGCAGGGGAGATTGCTGCCAGATGAGCATGGCAACGAAAACGGTGATTACTTCGCCAATGTTGGTTCCCAGCAGGAAGCCAACCACCTTTTTAATGTTGGCATAAATACCGCGCCCTTCTTGAACAGCATCCACAATGGTAGAGAAATTATCGTCGGTGAGGGTCATGTCTGCAGCGGATTTGGCGACGTCGGTTCCTGTGATACCCATGGCACAACCAATATCGGCAGCCTTCAGCGCGGGGGCATCGTTGACACCATCGCCTGTCATAGAGACCACTTGCCCCTTGCGTTGCCAAGCTTTGACGATTCGGATCTTGTTTTCGGGGGATACGCGGGCATAAACAGAGATATGCTCAACGCTTGCGTCCAATTCTTCTTCGCTCATAGCATCCAGCTCGGTACCGGTGATAGCGCGGTCACCTTCCACAAAGATACCCAACTCTCGGGCAATTGCTGTAGCCGTAACTACGTGATCGCCTGTGATCATAACAGGCTTGATACCGGCACGGCGGCAGGTTGCCACAGCCACCTTGCATTCCGGACGAGGCGGGTCGATCATACCCACAAGTCCCATGAAGGTCAAACCGTTCTCCAGATTCTCAGAAGTCAGTTCGGCAGGAATGTCGCTGATTTTCTTATATGCAACCGCCAGTACGCGGAGCGCGGAAGCGCTCATTTCTTCGGTCAGTCGCTTGGCAGTATCCAAGTCTCCTGCCACGCAACGTGCTGCCAGCATATCAAAAGCGCCCTTAACAATGACGATCTTTTCTCCGTCAATGTCATTGATGGTAGACATAAGCTTTCTGTCAGAATCAAAGGGAATGCCCCCCAAACGAGGGTACTGATTGTTCAGCGTGTCTTTGGGGAAACCGTTTTTATAGGCAGCCAAGACAATGGCGGTTTCTGTGGGATCTCCTATGTGTTGTTCTTTTCCGTTTTCGTCAAATACGACGGAACCGTCACAGCAAAGAGTTCCCCATGCCAAAAGCTTTTTGATTTTTTCTGAATTTTCAGACGAAATGTCTTCTGTCTCTGCGCTGCCATCTGTATAGGCTTTCACCAGAGTCATACGGTTTTGGGTCAGTGTACCTGTTTTGTCAGAGCAGATAATGGAAGCAGAACCCAAGGTCTCTACAGCGGGAAGACGGCGGATGAGCGCGTTTTTCTTGACCATGCGCTGGACACCAATGGAAAGAACAATAGTTACGATGGCGGGAAGCCCTTCGGGAATGGCAGATACTGCCAAAGATACAGAAGTCATAATCAAATCCATGATCACGTGCTTCATATCCTCGGCGCCTTTGGAGAGATTACTGATAATACCAACGGCAAAGATGACCGCGCAGGCGGCGAGCGCTACGATACCAAGATATTTACCCAGCTGTGCCAGCTTTTTTTGAAGGGGGGTCTGGGTGTCGCCTTCACCTTCCAGAAGACCTGCGATCTTACCCATCTCGGTATCCATACCTGTGGCGGTCACAACGGCGACAGCTGTACCATAGGTAATGCTGCATCCAGTAAATACCATGTTGGAACGATCGCCAATAGGTGCTTTTTCATCAACTACCGCTTCCGCATCCTTTTCGGAGGGAACGGATTCGCCTGTCAGCGCGGATTCTTCGCTCTTGAGACTGGTGCTTTGCAGCAAACGGGCATCCGCGGGAACGAAATCTCCTGCTTCAAGCTTGATGATGTCACCGGGCACAAGCTCTGCGGCATCAATCACCTGTTCCTTCCCATCACGGATGACCCGTGCATGGGGAGCAGACATATTCTTTAAGGCATCCAACGCCTTTTCAGCTTTTCCTTCCTGATAAACACCCATGATGGCGTTGAGAATGACGATCAGAAGGATCAATGCAGGTTCAAAAAGCTCGCCCCAGTTCTGCTCAACACAGACGAGGACAAAAGATAATATGGCGGCGGCGATCAGAATGATGATCATAGCATCCTTGAATTGATCAAGGAATCTTTGAAAAGTTGTCTTTTTCTTTTTCTCCCGCAGCTTATTTTGACCGTACTTTTCCTGTCGTTCTTTTACGGCAGAGGAAGACAGACCGGCGGCAGGCTCGGTATCCAACTGCTGAAGTATGTCTTCCTTGGATTGATGGTGATGTGACAATTTTACGCCTCCTTGCGTTCATTTGATTGCATAGTATCGTTATTATAGCATATCATTGTGAACATGTCAATATGACTTTTTGAAAAAAACCAATATTTGCATTCGTTTCAAAGTTCGTTCCGACTTTTGTCACATATCGGTTTTTTTATTAAAAAAGCCAATATGTCCATGAACCATGCCCTTGACTTATCGGCCCAAATATGGTATACTGGGGACAATAAAAGTTTTCGGGAGGAAAAAACATGTCTGTTTTGGGAAAGAACGTTTGGCTGATTGCCGATGGCTATATGAGTGACACCACTAAGGGTGAATTTGTCAGTCACGAAGCTGTTTGCGTGTTGAATCTGTCGGGTGAGACCGCACACATCAGCATTACCCTGTATTTTGAGGATGCCGAACCTCTGCGTGGGATTCATGCCGAGTGTGCTCATGAGCGCACCAATCATATCCGTTTGGACAAAGCTGTAAACGTCGAGGGTAAGACTATCCCGCGCAATAAGCCCTATGCCATCTTGGTGGAGTCTGACAGACCCATCGTGGTGCAATGCTCCCGCTTGGATGTTTCTCAACCTGAGTACGCGCTGATGACAACCATTGCTTACTAAACCAACGTGATCAGAGAAAACCGCCCACGTCAAATCATTTGACATGGGCGGTTTTTAGTCTGCGGCTTTGAAATTATAGATAGGTCTTACGTGAGACTCCACGTTTACGCATTCTGAAAGATATGGCAGAATTCGATCTTCGGATTTGTATGCCATGGGACATTCATCCAAAGTATCCTTTGTGGCGGTGGTGGTATACACACCTGCCGCTTCCATCACCGCTTGGTAGGTCTCCACGTCGTATGCGTGTTTGGCATCGGTACGGCTACAGGCTCTTCCGGCTCCGTGGGGGGCAGAGAAGTTCCAGTCGGGATTGCCCAAACCCCGCCCGATCAGAGCGCCGTCCCGCATATTCAATGGGATAAACACGCGCTCTCCTTGGCGGGCGGAAATAGCACCTTTGCGGAGGATACGGTGCTCATCGATATAGTTATGGACGCATGAAAATTGCTCAGAGGGGTGAAGTCCCAAACCCTCGCAGATATGCTCGGCCATACGGCGGCGGCTTTCTTTGGCAAAGTCTACAGCGATGGCAAGGTCATGAAGATAGTCCTCAAAGAGCTTGCCCTCACAGGGGGCGGTTTCCCATTTGACCGGCAGTTTGCTTTGGTCATCTCGACGGGAGGCCTTGGTAGGACGCGCAAAGGCGCGGGGATCATCGCCATAGGCATCCACGCCAAAACGGGACAGATCATAGCCATCTGTTTCCATGTCCCAACGGTCAAGGATATTTACCCTTGCCGCTTTTCTTGCTTTTTTGAGATGATACTTGTATGCCTCATTGCGGTAATGGTTGGCTACTGCCGCACCAAGAGAACGTGAGCCCGAATGGATGACAAGGTAAAGGGAACCGTCAAGCGAACGGTCAATTTCAATAAAGTGGTTACCACCGCCTAACGTACCGAGGCTACGATGGACACGGTCAAGATCTATGGCTGAAAAACAGCATAGGTCATGCAAGGGAAGGGAAGTTGCTTGTTTTTGGTCATGAATGCGCTTTCCTGCAGGGATCTGCTCGTGGATAAAGGCGTCCAATGTGGGAAGATCCACCGCGGATTCTTCCAGTCTGACTACCTCCATGCCACAGCCGATGTCTACCCCCACAAGGGAAGGGGATACACGTCCCTGCAGGGTCATAGTCATACCGATGACGCATCCCCGCCCCGCGTGGGTGTCGGGCATGACCCGTATTTTTGCGTCGGCATAGGCGGGATCGCGGGCGGTGGCGGCGATCTGCTGCCTGGTGGGTTTATCTAACTGATCGGTGAACACCTTCACCGTGTTCTTTTTGGTTTGAATTTCGATCATACAGTCTCCTTACTGTTTTTTGTTGATATGGATGGTTGAATTGTACGTGATGAAGATTCATTCTACAGATCGCAGACATGATGATCACTCCTTTCGGGCGGTTATTTCACACTAATTGTACGCAGGGGATGGGGAAATGTCAATAAACCGGTGGTTTATTGATAGCGTATGTAATTTTTCTATATTAAGTTTGTCACTAAATCTTTACAAGCCTCCGGTTATATGGTATAATAAATAAGTTGATTTAATTAGTACAGATTAGAAGGAGAAAAAACACCGTGAAAAAAATTTTTGCAATTTTAATTTGCGCCATTATGTGCGTAACCCTTCTTGTATCTTGCAATAAGGAATGTGCTAACCACGTTGACGATAATGAAGATGGCATTTGTGATATCTGCAACTCTGAATATGAATTCCTTTTCAAACTTACATACGACGAGTCGGGATACAGACTTTACAGAGTTGGTGCAAGTTACAAGGGCGGTGATGTTGTTATCCCCTCTGAACATAACGGACTTCCCATAGTTGAGATTGGCTATGGTGCATTCAAGAGTGATTACAAGCTTACTTCTGTTGTTATTCCCGACAGCGTAACACTTATTTCCGATGATGCCTTTGAAAATCAGACCTCTCTCACGAGCGTGAATCTAGGAAAGAATGTTGTCACCATAGGCGTAAGTGCATTTGAAGGTTGCACAAGCCTTAAAACTGTTGTAATTGATGATGCTACCAAGTACATTTACGCAAGTGCTTTTGAAGATTGCACTGCACTTGAAACTGTTACCCTCGGCATGAATTTAAAGGAAATTTCAGGCTCTGCATTTGAAAACTGCACAAGTCTTAAAACTATTACAATCCCTGCCTCTGTTGAAAAGATGGGTTCGTGGGTGTTTAACGGAAATAATATGACCGATATATACTTTGGTGTGTCTGCTCCCGGCGAGAATTGGAGCGAAAAATGGGCAGACGGTCTTAATGAGGGCGTAAATATTCACTGGACCAAAGAATAAATTGAAGAAATAAGATTTATGCAGTCCCAAGATCACCCATCATAAAGTAAATAACGATCTGGTTGACATAATGACAAAAACCTCGGATTTCTCCGAGGTTTTTGTGCTTTTTGAAAAATTACAGGCGATTGTTTTGCTGCTTCAAGTTTTCTTTGTAACGCTTTGTCATGATTTTATAAGCGGCATTCTGACGGTTGCCATATCCAATGACCATGTCCTTGGAAAACTTTTCTCCGCGATTCGACAAAAGCCATTGAAGCTCTTCATCTCGCATATGAAGTTCAAACATCTTTTTGTTCAATGTGTGGATTACAATGTTTGAACCAACGCCCACACCGTAGACAGAATAATTTTTCTTGTAGATCCAGCCAACCATGTCATAAGGGAGTACCATATTGTATTTTTTGAAATACATGGCGTTCTCTCCGCAGATGATCTGACCCGTAGGAAGCAGGGGAGCGGTTTCTATGCCGGCGAGACAGGACTCCAAAGACCGACCTTGTGCCTTCAACATATTCAAACAAGCGGCGCAAGGTCCAAAGCGATTGGCATAAAGGACGAGCAGCACGATCATGGCTACCATAAATCCCATGAAAACGAAAATCAACCATGACCCTGTTTCAATCATTTCTAAATTCATAAGTATCATAGAGGCAGGCGACAATACACCGCATAAGATACCTGCAATCAACGTGGGCAAACTGAGTTTGGCACGGCGGGTGAGCTTATCCATCAGCTCCATGCGGTCAATCGGTTGGACCTGACGTTCCTGAAGATTCTTTTTGGATCTTTTTTGAAGCTTTCCCCACAGAATGACCAATGCCACAGCGGCAACGCCGAATATGATGCAAAGCAGGGGCCCTATTTCAAATCTCCCCATCATGGCATAATCAAAAATACCGACCACGCCAATGATGGTAAGATAAAATCCAAGAGCAACTAATAGAATTTTTATAAAGATCATGTGATATACCTCGTTGTCGTTTAAGCGTGATTGGTGTTTTATGATTTGGAAGCCTCTTCAAGCACTCTCAAGAGATAGGAGTGGACATTATAGACCACGTCGTCGTCTCTGGTGTAGCTCAAGGTGCTTGTGGTGATATGGCTGACCAGCTCGTCGGTATACTCTGCGCCCTTTACTTCCTCCAGCATGGTGAGCATCTGATAATCCTCGATGCCGTCACGCATATAGGTCAGGCGGATGGAGGGAATGGGATCCAGCTGACCGTAGGCAGAACCGGGATAGACCAGGATACCGTCACCGGGGCCCGTCTTGGAGACGGGGTTGCGCATCTGGTAGGTGTTGTTGCCCGCGGCATCATAGTAGGAAACGTGCCAGTAGAGGAAGCCCGTGACGTCGTTGAGATAATTCGTCCAAAACATGGTGCGTCCCTCGGTGCCGTCGTTGAACAGAAGGATGTTCTGATAGGGGCTTGTGTACTTGGGCTCGCAGGATACGTAACTCCAGCGTTCTCCGCCTGCCTCCACAAAGCCCTGCAATCGGTCGGAGAACTCACCGAAGGCGGAGTCGATGGAAACTGACTGGATAAACTGCGCGCCTGCGGTCTTTTTCAGATCCCTGGGGGTGTAGCTGAACAAGTGGGGAACCCAAATACTCACACCTCGTTTAGAAAGGTACTCAATGGCATCCCGCTCACCGTTGACGGCGTAATCGTTGTACCATGCGGGGAAGGCGGTGTTTTTGTCCACACTGTTGTAGTTGAAGGACTTGAAGTCAATGTTACGCTCGAAGGGAACGAGCAGGCGGTAATCCTCCCAGCCCCAGACGTTCTTCAGCTGGTCAGCTTCTCTTGCGATGGCAAGGACACTCAAGAGACCCGTATTGTCGTAGATATTCTCGGAGGTGCCATCGGGCCAGGTGATGGGACGCCAGCCACGGGCAACACCCGGCTCGTCTTGTCCGTAGTAGAACATTTTTCTGGCAAGGACGGGATCGCCCTTGATGGAGTCGTACTGATCCTTGGTTAGCACGCGCAGAGAAGTCACACGGGGGTTCTTGAACCAATCAGTACCCATCATGTTGAAATAGGTGATGCTGCCCGTCAGGGTGATGCGGTTCTTGAGGAAGAACTCAGCCACGGCTTTGGTGATCTCTACGTCGCTGTAGCGGTGGCGGTCGGGGTTCTCGTTGTACTGCTGATAATAGACGCTGACGATATCCCACAGACCAAAGGCGGTATTCATGGCGGTCTCGTCGGAGAGAGTCACGTCGTAGACGTAGGTATAGACGTTGGCCATCTTGATGCACTTGCCCGTGTCGGCGTCCAGGATCTCGATGGTAGCCTTGTACGCGCCGGGGGTAGTGTCCTTGGCGGTCTCGGCCTCTACCACGAAGCCGCGAACAGAGTCACGGAAGGGGTACTTCTCATGATTCCAGTCGGAGCCCGAGAAGGGACCGATCAGCACGTAGGGACCGTAATCGATCTTACTGTTGGCGTCCATACCGTAGCGACCACTTTCAGTGTTGCTGGAATAGGCGATATAGGAATCGTAGGGAATCACGGCATCGGGGTAGACAAGGGAAGCGGGGAAGCCGTTGTGGGTGACGTAGCCGTCCTCCATGTAAAACTCCACACCCAACTGGGTGGGGAGGGTCTCGCCTTTGTCGTTGGTAAAGTCCGAAATGTTGATGTGGATCTTCTTGTTGGTAGGAGCGTAGAGGAAGAACTGGCAACCCTCAATCTCATTCTTGCCCATCTGAATGGTGTAACTGTCCTTGCCGGAATCCTTACCGGAGGTGTCATACCGGGTGACCTTCTCGGTGATATGGTCAAACCACAGGGAGACGGTGGGATCATCGTCGGGAGCAACTACGGTCTCCTTGTCAGGAATGGGATCATAGGCGGACATATCCATATCGGAACCGTAGCCCAGCTCGTACTTTTCCTTCAAGGCGTCGGTGGACAGATCGGCAGACACGGTGTTTATGTTAATGGTCAGTTCGCAGAAGCAGTAGACGGTATTGGTGGACGTATCCTTGATGAACAGATGCACCTCGTCGCCACTGTTAAACGCATTCAGGTTGAGAAGATAGCTAAAGCCTGTAGCATTGGTGAATCCTTCCTTCTTTGCCGCTTGCAAAACCGCAGCCTCGCGAGTGACGATGGCGGCATGATCGGTTATATACGTTGCTTCGCTATCTGTGCCAATGCGCCAGCCCAGTTCGAACTGATCAAAACTAAAACCAATCCAACCGTACAGCTGGAGCATACCGGAATTTTGGGAGATGGTTACGTTCCAGTTCCCGGACTTGCTGACGGCTTTGGCATATTCTGATTGTTTAATCTCGTGCTTGACTGAGTCAAGTCTTACCTGACCGACAGTTTTCCGTGTTTCACTCCAAAATACGTTGTCGCAGTCGCCGTTGACGTTGGCGGGAGGCTGAGGCTCCGTGTCGGTCTCTGACTCGGTGACAGGTGTGGTGAGCGCTTCGGTGGAGGTGTCTGTCAGCACCTCAGTGAGTTCTTCGGTGGGATTCTCGCTGTCGACAGTCACTTCGTTGGTCACGGGAGCGGTGTCGGGCTCAGGATCGGTGCTGACTGTCGGTGCCGTTGTGACTTCATCGGTCGGTTGAGAAGTCTCTGCGGGCTGGGTCTCGGTGGGATCATTTTTCCCGCAGGATACAAGGATCAAAAGCAACACGCAGAAAAGAGATAAGAACAAGCTTAGATGCTTTTTCATGGGGACCTCCAAGTGTGATATACTATTCTATAATGATACCATAAATGAGCTTTAGTGTCAAGAATCGTTTTCCCTAAATAACAAGCGTTTAATTTGTGCAGTATTTTCTCTGTAAAAAAAGAGAACCAAGTGCGGAACAAAGAGAAGCCTCTTTAATTCACACTTGATTCTCCCGATAAAGGAATTATTCTTGGTTTTCTGTGTTTTCCTCGTTTTGCACTTCATTCATGATCATAGAGACAAAGAGCTTTTCAGCTTTGCGTCTGACGACTCGAATGATCTTCTTGAGCGGATACTTGACAGAATCGGGATCGACAAAGTGGTTAGCTTGAGCGACCTCAGCTTCTCTGACGATCTCCTTTTGTTGGTGCACGTCTGTGGAAGGAACCAAGACGATATCGCCAACATCCAACTTTTCACCGTTGGGGTCATAACGGTAAATACGTTCCTTTTCTCTATCCTTATGCTCCGGCCAAACGACGCCAATGACTTCAACACCCTCAGGTTCAGGTTCAGGCTCAGGCTCGGGTTCAGGCTCAGGCTCGGGCTCGGGCTCAGGCTCAGGCTCAGGCTCGGGCTCGGGCTCGGGCTCGGGCTCGGGCTCGGGTTCAGGCTCAGGCTCAGGCTCAGGCTCGGGCTCGGGCTCGGGCTCGGGTTCAGGCTCAGGCTCAGGCTCGGGCTCAGGCTCAGGCTCGGGTTCAGGCTCGGGCTCGGGCTCGGGCTCGGGCTCGGGCTCAGGCTCGGGCTCGGGTTCAGGCTCGGGCTCGGGCTCGGGCTCGGGCTCGGGCTTGGGTTCAGGCTCAGGCTCAGGCTTGGGCTTGGGTTCAGGCTCAGGCTCAGGCTCAGGCTTGGGCTCATGCACAACCTCGGGCGCTACGACAGTAACAACAACAGGCTCAGATTCTTGGGTGGGAGCCGGTTCGTCATATAATTCATCATAACCTTCCACTTGCAAACTGAAGAGGTATAGCAACTTGGTGTTGGTAGGAATTAGGAATTCCGTACGTGTCTGATCGCGATTTTCATGCATGAGGATAGGTGCCTGCAAGGTTTCGCGAATCTCCAAAAGCTCTGCGAAGGTATCAACGTACAGGACTTGATATCCTTCCTTATCGAATGCGTTGTTGATCTTTTGGATGTAAGACTTATAGCTGTTCAAGATCTTTTTCAGTTTGCCCGCATATGTTGTATCATTGGTGCGAGTCCAGAAGATAAAGGCAATCAAGAACAAAGCGAACAGCAGGGCAATCACGCTGAGAACGATGGTAGCGACCAGGAAAACAGCCTTTCCTGCTCCGCCGTTACAAGCGATTTGCTTTGTCTCGGCAGTGGGAATACTGGTACCCATTTCAATATCGACGGCTTTTTGTGTCAAAGGAATTGTCAGTTCAATGACGTGTTTATTAGTCGTCTCACTGTCAACAGAGGCTGCCGTACTGTGAACCTTGACGTTCAAACGAACGATCAACGTACTGACCGTATCAGGGATCTCATAGGCATTTTGGAAACGGTTTGCAATATCATTATATTCGTCATAATCAATGATAACGGAATAATTGATACGCAAGGGCACTCCTGCGTTGTGAGATAATCTCTGTTCCGGTTCAATGACGTAGATAGGGTCGAGAATAGGCTCGTCGGATTTTTCGCTCATGATCATGAGCTGAGCTTCTACATTATAGGAATACTCGTAATTGACGTCCTCGGATTCGGTAAACAAATCGTATACAAACGTGGCGTATACATGGTCGATCAAGGTTGCTACGTAGGTATGATCCTTATCCACGTAATCGTCTTCAAAAAAATCGTTTTCCTTGAGACCTACCGTGACGTTTACATCACTATTTTCGGTATAATCTACATAATACATGCGACCGATATAGCTGTACGTAACTGCCGAGATGATGATCAGAACGACCAGAATGCTCAGAATAACCGATTGAACAGAAATCAAACGTTTGCGGTTTTTTCTGTATAAATCACGCAGTCTTCTTTGGGATTCCGACATATGACTACCTCCCTTCTATGAATTATTTTTGAAAATATCTCTGATCCATATGGACGGATATCCGATATATGCCACTTTGAAATGCACAACGCCAATAATATCAGCGTGGGTTCTGTAACCTATATCGTTATCTTCATTAGCATCGCCGCGAGTTACGTAACGCAACTCACCGTTGACACTGTTAATATCTACGACCCGATGGATCACTCGGGTATTACCCGAGCGGAAGACGATAACGTCTCCTTCGTTAATTACCTGTCCGTCGTACCGCTCATAAACAGCGGCATCTCCTACGTTTAGTTCTCCGGTCATACTACCGGAGCCAATGACGAGCGCGCCAATCCGGAATTGACAGGACACGATCATAACGATCGAAATCATAAGAACCACCACCACGCCACCGCATATATATGACAGCGCTCCGGGTTTTTTGTGCGTGATTTTCTTTTTCTCATACAGCATATCCACAAACAAGTAGACAAACAGAGGGAAGAGAAGACCGCCCATAGCCTTGAGAGCATCGGGAACCAACGGCACTACGGGGATGATGATGGAATAAAGAGCAAGCATCAAGCGAAGAAGCAATCCGGGGAGAACCCCGTATCGTTTAGCTAAGTAGTGGTATAGAATATGGCTTGTGACAGCCGACAGTCCTGCCAGTCCTACGAGATCCATAAAATCGTTAAATCCCTTAACGCCTATGAGACCGCCTGCCATCAAAAGATCTGTGGCAACGCAGATGATATAGGACATAACGGAAGCGAAACGGATTTTTTGAGAAAGTAGTACCACTCTTATGATTTCGGACGCTATGATACTCAAAATGATCGGCAAAACACCGCTCAAAAACGATCCCCAACTCATGCTCTGCGATCTCCGACCCATACCGAAATGGAGACCCAGGAGATAGTAGAGCATGATGTAGAGCATTCCGCAGACGCCCACGATCAGCAGAACCTGGTATTTATTGATGGAGGGGATCCGTCTTTTTTTGACGGTGAAGAACACCACGAGAGCCGCGGGAACCAAAAGGCAAGCACCCAGTATCCCACTCTGCTCTACGGGGATAAGCAGCGAACCAAGCAGGAGAACGCAAATGATCGCTGATAAAATGATGACTCGTTTTACGTCGCGGTTCATAAGCGTCCTCCTTTCCGTTCAAAGGTTGAACTTTACTTGTAAAAGACTTGAATCGCTATGTTGAAATGTTATCTGAAATTATTCTGCAACAGCAGTCAACTCAATGATGAAGGAGCCGCCGAGGGTTGCAGTGGGGGTCTGGAGCAACTTAACAGTAACAGTGTAAGTAACTTCCTGACCGGCCTTCAGTTCGGTAGGCTGACCATTCCAATCGCTGCTCAACTCAAAGTATTCGGGCTGAGTGTTGCTGGAGATGCTGGGGGTAATCATGGCATCCAGGTCACCGTTGTTCTTGATGGTGAAGGTGAAGGTTGCGGTGTCATCCTTACCCTTGAGGGTGTTTGCGGTGAAGGAAGCCTTGTCATTGTTGTCAGCATTGACAGAAGCAGTGTTGCCGGTCTGATTAGCGACGGCAGCAGTGAAGAAAATATCGTCGTTGAAGGAATCTTCAGCGGCGGACTGGTTGATGTCGGCGCTACCGGTAATGTCCAGTACGTCGGTCAAAGCGGCGTAACCGATACCCATGACCAAAGCGGCGATGAGCAGGAATGCGATCACAACTGATCTTCTTTTTTTCATGGTTGTTCTCCTTTGAATAGAAAAAATTGTGGGCATTTTATATCGAATAAAGCCTGAGGCTTTATGGGATATACATAATAGAAGAAAAACTTTACTGAAATAAAGTCTTTTTCAAATGTATTATATCATCAATGATTGCATTTTTCAATCAACCATTGTCACAAAAATGCAATGAAAAATTTGTTAAAAAACACAAATCTTGCTATCTTTAGCTCATGATATAACATATGAGCGGTTGTGGATGGTCAAAGAAACGGTGCGCTTTGAACTTGAAATACAAAAGAGCTGTTTCAAACGCTTTGTCATCTGTGCTTGAAACAGCTCTATAGCTAGTAATGATATCGTTTATTAAGCTTTTATGACTGTTGTTGTTGAGTTAGAGCTTCCATTTTCATCAAGGTCTCACTGACAACGTAGTAAAGATCTGAGATCACCGGTGAGAACTGGCTTCGGGTCAAGCTAGCGTTGGCAATGGGATTGCCGTTCTCGTCCAACGTATAATAGCGGGAAAGACTGCTATAGACTTCTTCCACGAGATCAATACCTACACCCGCAAATTCACGGCTATCAATGATCCTTTTCGCGTCGTCAAGGAGCGTTTGGAAAATGCTGACGGCTCTGTCGTCATGCGCCATGACGATGCTTTCAATGTTGACACCTGCGGCGATATCGTAGGTATACGCATCAAGTTGATAAACGGCACCGTTGATATCGTAGGAATAACCCTCGACCATGGTGTAGGTCTCTCGGTAGGCTATCCAGTTGTCCGTGACGAAGGAACCCGTTCCGTTGCCGCCTTCGTAGGAAACCACGTTGGCTTCACCGGCGTAGGTATCACCGATTCTGTACCAGTCACTCACAATATTGCCGTTTTCATCCCGATCACAGGTGAATACCGCCACGTACACCGGCACATACGACCCCGCTCTCTCCAACGGGTCGATGGTCAGATACAGAGTCATTTCGCAGCCATATCCGTTGAACACGCCTCCGTTGCTCGAATTTACGGCTGTATAATCGTCACCTGTCATGGTGTTTCCGTCAAGATTTTCATGCTTGATCAGTACCGTGGCATCCATATCTTCCTGTCCGACAGTGATCTGCAACTGACCTGCAAACAGGGTGTTGACCGCAACGGAGTCTTCGCTGGTGGAGCTCTGCACGTTTCCGATGTAGTTGGAGGTCCATTCCTGATAACCGTCAAACTTATTATCCAATACATCAATCAGTTGTTCATAAGTCGACTGGGTATTCAGGATATTCAAAAACTTGGATTCAATGACGTCAAGGGCTTCTCTCTCTCCGTCCACGTTGATACCAAACTGGTAGTTAATCATGGTGGCCCAGTTGGTATTTCTGTCTCTGTTAGTACCAACGGTATAAGTCACCTCAAATTCGAGGGTATCGCCGGGTTTGACGATCTTATCTGCTGTGTCGGCATCTTTCAATTCACACACAACGCCAATGTTTCGAGAACCGTTGGAACCTGAAACATATTGGTTTCCGTTATAGCCGCTCAAATTCGCTTGGAAATAGATATCTCTGTACGAATAAGTCAGCTTTGTGTTATTGAGTACGGTGATCTTGTAGGTAACCTTGCCCTCGTAATAACGGTTGGATCTGCTAATGGTGGATTTGACGGTTGTTGTATAAGGAATAAACTCCACGGTGTTTTTATCAACATACGACTCACTTTCAACCGAAACGTCTACGATGAACAAACCCGAGGGTATATCCGTTTCCGCCGAACCGGTGATCAGAAGGTTGTCAGAAATGGCGGCGTAACCGATACAGACAAAGCAAAACATAAAGAAGATGCCTATACAAGCACTAATCCGTTTTAAAGTTTTCATATATGCTCTCCTTTCCCGACATAATGACATAATATAGATATTTTATTCTATCATTTTTTCGATGGAATGTCAACCCTGTTTAGGCTTTTTGCTTCAAGTTTTACTCAATTGGCTTACGATGTCAATCAAGCAAAAAGCAACAAGAAAACAAATTGTTAAATAAGCAATTATCTGTTGACAGTTTCTGGCCACCAGTACCAACGTCCTTGGTACTTGATCATTGTGAACCGCGTGGCATGGGAAGGCCAGAAGCCGGGAATATCGCCCTTATAATTGACCCAAATGATCTTGATATCTTTGATTTCGCGATCATCAAAGTCCTCTCCGGCAATGTAGCGGAAGTTCTCCATGAGTTTCTCGCATTCCTGAGATGTGGGATCCTTTACCTCTTCAATGTTGTAGGAGAATATGTATTTTGACAGAGTTAGAGAATCAGTCGTCATTTCGAGCTCAAGTTCCCGGCGGTCGATCTTATCCGATTCCAGAACGAAATCCGGGAGCATGGCCATGATTGCTTGGGGATCATTTTGCTTGAAGCCTTCCACGATCCTTCGGACTGCCGCTTTGGGACCTGTAAGCATCGATACCAGAGTGATGGCGATTCCGACCAACACGATCCCAATAATTCCCGAGAAGACCAGCTTCTTCATTTTCTTATGGCCGTGGTTTTCCGGAAGCTCAATTTTGCATATGAGGCATTTGGTTGCGCTGTTTTGGTATTTCACACCGCAATGCGGGCACATTTTTGACATGTCGTTCTCTCCTTTGGTCTTGATTCGATTGCGATAATGATGGTAAGGTCATTATAACATGAAGATAATTATTCGTCAAGCCATACGGAAAATTTGTCATGTCAAAAAGAACACCGTCCCCAGGGGACGGTGTTCGGTGGATATTACTTGGAAGCCTCTTCGATAGCCACAGCCACAGCCACGGTCATACCAACCATGGGGTTGTTACCTGCGCCGATCAGACCCATCATCTCAACGTGAGCGGGCACGGAGGAGGAGCCTGCGAACTGAGCGTCGGAGTGCATACGGCCCATGGTGTCGGTCATACCGTAGGAGGAAGGACCTGCTGCCATGTTATCGGGGTGGAGGGTACGGCCGGTACCGCCACCGGAAGCCACGGAGAAGTAGCTCACGCCGTTCTCCTGGCACCATTTCTTGTAGGTACCTGCGACGGGGTGCTGGAAGCGGGTGGGGTTGGTGGAGTTACCGGTAATGGACACACCGACGTTCTCCAGCTTCATGATAGCCACACCCTCGGGGACGTTGTCGGAGCCATAGCAGCGAACGTCAGCGCGGGGACCCTTGGAGAAGGGCTTCTCCTCGAGAACGGTGACGGTCTCGGTGTAGGGATCGAAGGCGGTCTTGACGTAGGTGAAGCCGTTGATACGAGCGATGATGTAAGCGGCGTCCTTGCCCAAACCGTTCAGAATGACGCGGAGGGGCTGGGTACGAACCTTGTTAGCGTTGAGCGCGATCTTGATAGCACCCTCAGCGGCGGCGAAGGACTCGTGACCGGCGAGGAAGCAGAAGCACTCGGTCTCCTCGGAGAGGAGCATCTTGCCCAGGTTGCCGTGACCGAGACCAACCTTTCTGTTCTCAGCAACAGAGCCGGGAATGCAGAAAGCCTGCAGACCGATACCGATAGCGGCAGCGGCGTCGGAAGCCTTGGTGCAGCCCTTCTTGATGGCGATGGCTGCGCCTACAACGTATGCCCACTTAGCGTTCTCGAAGCAGATGGGCTGGGTTTCTTCGACGATCTTGTAGGGATCGATGCCGTAAGCGTCGCAGATTTCCTTACACTCGTCAATGGAGTTGATACCGTATTCAGCGAGAGCGGCGAGGATCTTCGCTTCGCGTCTCTCGTAACCTTCAAATTTTGCCATTATACAGTCCCTTCTATCTTATTCCTTACGGGGGTCAATGTACTTGACAGCATCATTGAACCGACCGTAGGTACCCTTGGCTTTCTCGTATGCTTCATTAGGCTCCATGCCCTTCTTGATGAAGTCGGTCATCTTGCCAAGAGATACGAACTCATAGCCGATTACTTCGTTGTTCTCATCCAGAGCCATGCGAGTGCAGTAGCCCTCGGTCATCTCCAGGTAACGCACGCCCTTGGCACGGGTACCGTACATGGTACCGACCATGGAACGCTCGCCCTTACCCAGGTCTTCCATACCTGCGCCGATGACCAAGCCCCCCTCAGAGAAAGCGGACTGGCTACGACCGTAGACGATCTGCAGGAACAGCTCGCGCATAGCGGTGTTGATGGCATCGCACACCAGGTCGGTGTTCAGAGCCTCAAGGAGGGTCTTACCGGGAAGGATCTCGGCTGCCATAGCGGCAGAGTGGGTCATACCCGAGCAACCGATGGTCTCGACGAGGGCTTCCTCGATGATGCCGTTCTTGACGTTCAGGGACAGCTTGCAGGCACCCTGCTGGGGAGCGCACCAGCCTACACCGTGGGTGTAAGCAGAGATGTCGCTGATCTGTCTTGCCTGAATCCATTGACCCTCTTCAGGCAGAGGGGCGGGACCGTGGTTAGGACCCTGTTTGACGGTACACATGTTCTGAACCTCATGGCTCATTGCGTACTCGCACTTGTACTCATTGCTCATGATACATATCTCCTTTGTAAGATTAACAAAATAAAATGATAGAGGCGTGCGAACACAGTTCGCCCCCAAGGTAAACGGTGGTTATTGCAACCAAACCGCAGGTCAATCCTCAACGAGGGATTCGATGAGGGGGGTGACGGCACGGAGATAAGCTTCTCCGATATAGCACGCGCCGTCGGGTGTTGGGTGTACGCCGTCAGTGGCGTAATAAGTAGGCTCTTCCTCTGTCTCGGTATGGAAGATCTCATCCATGGGGAGATACGCGTCGGCGTACTCCTCTGCAAGGCGGGCAAAAATGACCTGCTTTCGTTCCAGCTCGGGGCGCATGTGCGCTTTGTCAGCCACATCCAACAGGAAGGGTTGAACGAGCAGGATCTTGGCGGGGGTCTTTTCTCTGACCTCGGACAAAATCTTACGGAGATTGGCTTCAAAATACTCGTCGGTCGTTTCGATATGCTCGAAGTCATAATGATGCCATACGTCGTTAACGCCGATCATAATGGAAAGGATATCGGGTTGGATCTCGATGAAATCGGTTTCCAAACGAGCCACGAGATGCTCGGTTCTGTTTCCGCTGATGCCTAAGTTGTAAAATTCAAACTCTGTGTCGGGGAAGGAATCCTGGATCATGGCCGACGCGTATTTCGGGTAGCCCTCACCCATATCATTGGGGTTACTTCGGTCTCTCCCGGCATCGGTCACGCTGTCTCCCTGAAATAAAATTTTCATAGCGATTGTCGGTGCCTTTTCAAATGTATTTTTTGGGGGATTACTTTACGATTTCACCGTAGATCTCTCCGAAAGCAGCAGCGGCGTTGCATTCATCGGTGTCGATGTGCATAGCCAGTGCATAGCTGGGACTGACACGAACGACCACGTCGTCAAAAATGGTGGTTCTGTCGGACTTGACCAACACCTTAACCACTTCGCCGTTTACAACGCCAAGACCCTCTGCGTCTGCGGGAGTCATGTGGATGTGACGCTTGGCGATGATGCAACCTTCGTCAATATCGATCTCACCGGCGGGACCGACCAACTTGATGCCGGGGGTACCACTCACGTCGCCGCTCTCACGAACGGGAACCGCCTTGAGGCCGAGTGCGCGAGCGTCGGTGAAGGACAGCTCTACCTGATTGGCAGGTCGAGTGGGACCCAGGACACTGACCATCATTTCACCCTTAGGACCGACGAGCTTCAGCTTTTCGTTGGCAGTAGCGAACTGACCGGGCTGGCTGAGCATCTTCTTAACGATCAGCTCGGCGCCTTCGCCGTACAGGGCTGCCACGGCTTCCTTGGTAAGATGGACGTGTCTTGCGGAGGTTTCTACGAGAATCTTGTTTTCCATAGCTTGTAATCCTCTCTTATGTTTGGTTTTGCGACATAAATGGTTTAAATTCGCATTCTTAGTTATTATAGCATATTGTTTTGAAATTGTAAAGTATTTTTTTGAAATATTTCATTCGGTATATTGAATATCTTTTTGGGCATAATGATAAAAAGTTTTGACGCAGAAATTCATTACGTCATATTTATCAAAAGGAGTCTCCCAGATGTCTGAAAAAGAAAACGACCTTCCGACCACCGAATCCGAAAAGAAAAACAAGACTACCGCTCAAGAGCTTGAAAACATTGAAAAATCCTCCTCGGTGGTAGCGTCGAACAACCGTGAGACCATTTACTGCATCTCCATCATCGGTCAGATCGAGGGGCATTACGTGGCACCCGAGGGACAGAAGACCACCAAATATGAGCAATTGATCCCCCTTCTTGTCTCCATTGAGGAAAACGACGACATTGACGGTCTTCTGGTCGTATTGAACACCATGGGAGGTGACGTGGAGGCGGGGCTGGCGTTAGCGGAACTGATCTCTTCTTTGCGTAAGCCCACAGTGACCTTGGTGTTGGGCGGGGGACACTCCATCGGAGTACCCCTGGCGGTGGCGGGACAAAAATCCTTCATTGTTCCCTCAGCCACCATGATGGTTCATCCCGTCCGCATCAACGGAACGGTGGTGGGGTCTCCTCAAACCTACCGATACTTTGAGGATATGCAAAACCGTATTCTGCAGTTTATCAGCGACCATAGCCGTATCTCGGTGGCACGTCTTCGGGAATTTATGATGCGCCCCGATCAGCTTGCCACCGACGTAGGGACGGTATTGGATGGCAGGGAAGCAGTTGCTTGCGGACTCATCGATGAGGTGGGGGGGCTGGACAGTGCTTTGCTGGCGTTGCGGAGCATGATCGATCAAGTCCGACAAAATAAAGGCAGGGAAGAGCCATAGCATTATACAAAGGAAAGAAACTGAAAAATCCCCAAAAAAAGAGTCATACCGTTCTGCGCGGCATGACTTTTTTTCTGAAAATTAACGGATGCTCCGACACGCAAACAACCGTTGCTTGACATTTGGGGGAGCTTAGGGTACAATGGAGACAGAAATCAAAACATCCGCAAGGAGGCATCCATATGTTTAACACCCAAACCTTCGGTCTGAAGCTCGCGCAGCTTCGCAAGAACGCCGACATGACCCAATCCGATCTGGGAGATCGGCTGAACGTCACGCGGCAGGCGGTATCCAAGTACGAGACGGGAGATTCCTTCCCCGACGTGACCATCCTGGTGACCATGGCGGAGGTGTTCGGCGTATCGGTGGACGAGCTGATCTGCGCGGGCTCTCCCACGGTGGGGGAAGCGGCGATTCTGCACGATCTTGCCCACGGGAAAGAGACATCCCACAAGGCTCTACCCGAGGATGTGGCTGCCTTGGCTCCCTTACTGAAGCCCAGCGCGGTGGAGAAGCTAACGGTGAATCTGGCGGTGCAGGGGATTAACATTTCACGTCTGATGGATATTGCCGTGTATCTATCGGACGAGGGGACACAGCGGCTTCTGGCGGAGACCGACTGCGCGGGGATCACCCCCGAGATGCTAGAGCATCTGCTTCCCTTCATGGACTTTGATTCGCGGTGCCGCATTCTGGACAAGATCCTGAACGGGGAGATGGATTGGCATTTGATCAAGCCTCTATGCGTGGATCGGAGTCTCGTTGAGGCGGCGGTGATCGAGGGCGTGTTGCCGGATGAGGCTTTGAGATTTCGTTGAGATGAAACAAAAGAACCGATTTTCGGGGATGATCCCTAAAAATCGGTTCTTTTTCATGATTCAAGAAAACCCAAAATACAGCAAGTTCATCATCACGATCGCCACAATAAAGCAAAGCAACGCTTTGAACATATTTCGACCGCCGAGACCTGTGTCAGATTTCAGAAGGGACAGAAGCAGAGACACGATGACAAAGAGGGCCAGGCAATCAAACTCCACGAGGGACAGAACACCGGGAATCTCACCGGTTGCCTCAAAGATCAACTTTCCGCCATAAGCAACCACGGAAAGGAGGCTGGTGTGCAGATAGCAATACCAACCGTATCCGTCATAGGGTGAAAGCTCCTTGAATTTCTTGCGGTTCATCACTTCAGGAGCAGGGCCGTTTTGCTTAAAATCCTTCAGCTTTCTGATGGGATGAAGCTCGTAGGAGGGGAAAGCCTCAAAGTAGGCCATGGCCATCAAGTCGTGGGACAGCACTTTTTTGATCAAGAGCCAACCCAAGAGAGGCCACAAAACCACAGCGATATAGGAGCGGAAGGTGAGAAAGCAAAGACTTGCCGCAGCGTAAGACAGCGCGATGCACTTGAAGGTCAGGATGTCCGTCATGATCTCGCCTCGCCGTGCGGGGATCTTTCGATGGATCAAAATAACCGAGATCCGCCACAGGGCGATGACAGTAAAGATGACTGCAAAGATTAGGAAAGTTTTGAGGAAAAAGATGGGGTTCGTGAATATGAAAATATATTTCATACATCTTCCTCCAACCGCATTTCACTCTTATCCATCACAACGTTGTAGATGTGCCGTTTCGAAAACATACCATACACGCCTGTCTCAAATGTAGCAGTGGTCAGCATATCACCTTGATACGCAAAGGTCTGAAGATCAAACTGATTCATACAATTCAAATTCAAGGGCATATGTACAGAGCTAAAGGCAACGGGACGATGATTTTCATAGACGGTCTTCGTGCCGACCATCAGCATATTTCCGAATCCCTGCTCAAACAGCAAACCGTATTCCTCGGATTCGTTTGGACGGATCAGATACTCCGTAGCAGTCAACTTCTTTTTTTGATACTGATTCACAGAAAGCAGGTTGCCGTCCGCATCGAACCGATACTGATAGTAGCTTCCCGACAAGGGGGGCTTTTTGGTCAGTCGGCCGCGGGTGACGTTGGTAACGATCAGCTCCTGAACGGGGGACGGGTGATAGTAACCGCGGTACATACTCTCGCCCTTTACCGAGTACTGCACGGTTGCGGTGGCTTCTTCGGCCGCCTCTTGCAGGCGAGAAGCCTGCTCGGCATACCTTCCTGCCATATCGGCAATGGAGCTCACATAAGCCTCGGCTTGGCTGTCCGGTGCCATTTGATGCTCAGGAAGCTCGATGCCCGACTTTTGAAGCAAGTCCTGCATCATAGCCGCAATCCGATCAAACTGATCCATAGAGCCTCCCATTAGCGGATCTGCACGAATCCCAGCTTTTTCTGCACCTTGGACAGAGTTCTGCGTGCCACGTAGGAAGCCTCCTCGGCGCCCTTCTTCATCTGGGCTTCCAGCTGAGCCTTATCGGACATGAAGCACTTGAACTTCTCCTGTACGGGCGCCAGGGCGTCGGCGCAGACCTCGCCTACGGCCAGCTTGAAGTCGCCGTAGCCCTTGCCGTCAAACTCGCGCTCGATGTCTTCAAGGGTCTTGCCCGTAAAGACGGAATAGATGGTCATGAGGTTATTGATACCGTCCTTGCCCTCGGCGTACTTCACGCAGGTGTCGGAGTCGGTGACGGCGCGCTTGAACTTGCGGATGATGGTGTCGCGGTCATCCAGGATGTAGACCACGGCGTTGGTGTTCTCGTCAGACTTGCTCATCTTCTTGGTAGGATCGGCGAGGGACATGATCTTGGCACCGCTCTTGGCCATGATGGGCTCGGGGATGGTGAAGGTGTCGGGGTAGATGGCGTTGAAGCGATTGGCGATATCACGGCACAGCTCCACGTGCTGCTTCTGATCGATACCCACGGGCACCACGTCGGTCTGGTAGAGCAGGATGTCGGCGGCCATGAGAACGGGATAGGTAAAGAGACCGGCATTGATGTTGTCGGCGTGCTTTTGGGACTTATCCTTGAACTGGGTCATACGGGACAGCTCGCCAAAGCCCGTGAAGCAGTTGAGCAGCCATGCCAGCTCGGCGTGCTCCTTGACATGGGACTGGACGTAGAGGGTATTCTTCTCGGGATCCAAACCGCAGGCCATGTAGAGGGCCAGGGTCTCGTAGGTGCGGCGGCGCAGGTCGGCGGGCACCTGACGGACGGTGATAGCGTGCTCGTCCACCACGCAGTAGAAGCACTTATACTTCTCGGAGAAGGATGCGAAATTCTTAATGGCACCAAGGTAGTTGCCGATGGTCAGGTTTCCGCTGGGCTGTACGCCGGAGAAGGAAACGGGAGTGTTTTGGAACATGGGATTATCCTCGCTTTCGATTTTTCATCATGGATTGGAAAATACCGTAGGGGCGTTCTTTGAACGCCCGCGGGCGCACGCAGTGCGCCCCTTCTGTGGGAAAAGGAAACCCCCGACAGATGTGCTCTGTCGGGGACGAATTTTCAAAAAATCCGCGGTACCACCCACGATTGAGGGATATCCACCTATGGGTGCATCCCTCCACTTGACGCGTTAACGGCGCGCACCGTCAGATACTACCCCGAACGGTAGGTTCGGCTCGGTCTGCCCTCGGAAGTCCATTCGCGCAGGCTCCGTCCCGCCTTCACAGCATCGGCGGGTCTCTGAAACGGGGTGGGTGCGGTACTACTCTTCGTCGTTGGTTTATGATGGTATATCATAGCACAGTTTTCTTGTTTTGTCAAGGGGTTTTGGGATTTTTTCGCGGAAACTCGCGCGGTACGGCCTCCCGTGGGCGATTACATCTCTCTTTCGGCCTCAGCCATGTGTTCATAGAAGGCTACCGGCTTCCGGAGCGCGGAAAATCAGTTTTTCTTGACGGTCGCCCCGCACAGGGTATAGAACTTCCCGTCGCACACGCTCTCCTTGAGGGCGAGCCTTATGGGTGTCTCCCCCTCGAACAGACCGATGGCGACCTCGTAGGTGCCTGCGGGGAGATGGCGGAGGTCCAGGGCGAGCTGTACGGTCTGCTTCACACCGGGCATCCACTTGCGGTTGTCGGTCTCCACGGGAATGACATAGTCCTTCCCCGCCGTACTGCGGAAGCGGAAGACCAGATCGTACTTGCGGTAGGCCTTGGCCCAGCCGCGGTTCTCCACATCCAGCGTGATCACGTTATGGGCGGTAGGAGTGAGAGTTGGCATGGTCATACCCGTGATGAAGTACCAGTAGCCCAAGCGATTAGCGCAATACTCGGTGAGGTAGTACTCGTTTTTCAGCCACTCACGGGGATAGCCGTGGAAGCCCGCAAAGGTAGCGTGACAGCGTTTGAAGGCCTCGATGGCAGTAAAACCATCACGGAAGTGGTCGTTGTGGCTGTGAACATAGCCGTAATGCTCCATCTCAATGGCAGTGGGTGCATTCTTCCATAGGCGATCAAAGGCCCAAGGAGCACGGAGGGTGTCATAATCGTTGACTTGGGTGTAATAGTTACAGCACACCGAATCGTCCTGCACGCCAAAGCCCCGCTCGTAGGCGTAGTCCAAAATTTCTTGCACCTCGGCCTGACCGTGGGCGATACGGCAGGAGATGTGATCGTCGTTGCACAACACCCAAGTGTCGGGGAAATATTTGGCATGAAGGTCGAAGTGCTTCTTGACTACGGGAGGCGGGATGATCTCCCCCGTACCGCAAGCGGTGTGTCCTTCGCCCCAGGTACCCATGGTGCCCACGTCAATGCATTCGATGAGGGGATGACCGTTGAACTTCTCGCCCAGGGTATACAGCAAGCGCTCCACGTGGTGGAGGAAGATGGGATCGCCGTAGTCGGGCTGGAGTCTGCCGCCGGGGAGGCGGTAGCCCTTTGCTCCCTGCTTGTAGACGTAGGCAGGGGTGGCGTGGTTCAAGTTTGGATCGTTTTCATAGGAACAAACGCGGAGGGAAAATTTATAGCCGCGGGGAGCCCACAGATCCATGATCTCGTCCAGGTACGAGAAATCGTACACGCCCTCGGCCTTCTCCACATCGCCCCAATCGAAGCGGAGGTAGAGGTGATTGAGGCCTGGAAAATCCAAAAGGGCGTCGCTTTGGTCGTGGGCTTCGCGGTAGTTGCCGCGACCGTAGCCGTTGTCGATGTAGTGCCAGAACCAGCCCTTATGGGGATTCTTCAGAGGGGTCTTATCGTCCACGAGGGGGCGGAGGTCGATGAAGTCCTTGCGGATGGAAAGGTCGTCAAACATCCCGCACATGGTCTGGGAGCCGTCAGGGGTGGGGGCGGGCATGAGGTTGGGGTATCTCTTGTTTTCCATATTCATACGCTCCTTTCCTCAACTAAACGGCGCGGACGGCGGTGCGTCCGATGGTGTAGTAGCCCTCGTCAAGGGCGGTCTCCTTGATGGCCAGCTTGATGGAGCGCTCCCCTTCAAAGAGGCCGACGGCTATCTCATATTCGCCCGCGGGCACCCCTCGGGCATCCACGCGGAGGTCGAGGGTTACGGGGGCACCGGGGAGCCAGTCGCGGTTGTCGGCGTCCAAGGGAATAATATAGCTTCCCCACTCATTCTTCAAGCGAAGCTTGAGATCATACGGCCAGTAGGCTCTCGCCCAGCCGCGGTTTTCGATGTCAAGAGAGATGATATTGTAGGCGGTATCTGTCAGCTCGGGGATGCAGGCGCCTGTGATGAAGTACCAGTAGCCCAGGCGGTTGGCGCAGTACTCGGTGAGGTAGAACTCGTTCTCCAGCCACTTGCGGGGGTAGCCGTGGAAGCCCGCGAAGGTGGCGTGGGCGGACTTGTAGGCCTCCATGGCGGTGAGGCCGTCGCGGAAGTAGCTCTCGAATTGGGGCTTGATGTAGGTGTAGTGGGCCATCTCGATGACGTTGGGGCAGTTGTCCGCCAGCTTATCGAAGGCCCAGGGGGCGCGCATGGTATCGTAGCCGTTCATCTGGAAGTAGTAGTCACAGCAGATGGAATCGTCCTGGACACCCATACCGCGGGCGTTGGCGTAGTCCAGCACCGCCTGCACCTCTCCCTGTCCGTTGGGGATGCGGCCCACCATGTGGTCGTCGTTGCAGACCACGAAGGTGTCGGGGAAATACTTGCAATGGAGGTCGAAGTGCTTCTTGACCACATCCAGGGGGTAGATCACGCCGTCCCCCTCTACGGTGTGTCCCTCGCCCCAGGTGCCGATGGTACCCACGTCGATGAGCTCGATGCGGGGGTCGCCGTTGTATTTTTCGCCGAGGGCGGCGAGGAAGTTTTCCAGGTGGTGGAGGAAGATGGGATCGGCGAAGTCGGGCTGGATTTTGCCGTTCTCCAGCTCATAGCACCGCGCGCCCTTTTCAAAAACGTAGGCGGGGGTGGCATAGTTGAGGGCGGGATCCCCCTCATAGGTCACGGCACGGAGGGCGAAGGTGTAGCCGTAAGCCCCCCATTTGTCCATGATCTCATCGAGATAGGAGAAGTCATAGACTCCCTCCTCCTTTTCCACATCACCCCAGTCGAAGCGGAGGTAGAGGTGGTTCAGACCCGGGAACCGTTCGAGATGGTCTTCGGGATCGTGGCGGACGCGGTA
>JAZSFA010000105.1:0-5987 GCA_045531965.1 Eubacteriales bacterium | reverse complement strand
TCTTGAAGAACTACATTTTTCATGCTATAATATAATCAGCAAGCAGACGGAGGATATTATGAGAGACTATAGTTTTGGTAATTTTCTGCATGAGCTAAGATCGCGTAGAGGCCTTACGCAGTATCAGCTCGGCGCGCTCGTAGGTGTTTCCGATAAGGCGGTTTCAAAATGGGAGAACGGTTCTTCCAAGCCGCAGAGTAATATTTTATATAAGCTCAGCGAGATTCTCGGAATCAGCGTTGACGAGCTTCTGACTTGCAAATATCATTCCTCTGAAAAGAAGGATACTAAAGGAGTATTTGCAATGAAAAAACAGCTATGGAACAAATCCTTTGATGCCATGCGTAAGCGCTATGGCAACCCTGCGCCAATCGAAATAATGAACCGATTGCTTACAGAGTATGCGGAAATGAAGGAAACAGAGATGATTGTATATCTCGATATGCTATCCGAGCTTGCATCCGAGGCAAAGAAGCAAGGTGAGCATATTCGGGTAAGAGGTGGAACGGGAGCATCATTTGTGGCGTATCTTTTGGGAGCAACGGAGATCAACCCATTAAAACCGCATTATTACTGTTCGGAATGTGGCACGGTTATATTTGACAACAGTGTCGATGATGGTTGGGATCTTCCGGGGAAAATCTGCTCGTGCGGAAAAGAAATGCAAATTGATGGGCACAATATTCCGTTTGAAACATATCGTCACGTTGTTCACCGAAATACAAGTTTTGATGTGTCAATGTCGCCAAATTTTTGGCGTGTAGCAAACTCTGTCATAAAAGAATACTTCAAGGATTGCGAACTGACAGCTACAGAACGGGAAGAAAACCGCATTATAACTTATACTGTCAAATCTGATAAATCTGCCTGTTCCTTTACGTTTTTAGCAGACATGGAATTTGAGCAGTATCAAGCCTTAGAACGCGCAACGGGGACAGTGTTTGAGCAAGTAAACTTTTCGCAGAACGAGTTGTTGAACGAATTCAGACTCGGTAATACCGATGGCATTCCGGAATTTCGCACGGATTTTTATAAAGACATGGCAGAAGAGGTGTCGCCCAAGTCCTTTTACGATTTGATTCAGATAGCTGGATTATCTCACGGTACGGGGGTGTGGATTGGCAATGCAAAGGAATTGGTAAACCAGGGCATTCCTGTAAGTAATGTAATCGCATACCGCGACGATGTGTTCAATCATATAGAGAAGCATATGTTGCGAAAAGGCATGTCAAATACCGGATATGCCTATAAGATCATGGAGGATACACGCAGAGGTGTATATTTCAGAGGCGGTATTTCGGATGAAATGAAAAAACAACTCAAAGATATTGAGATAGAGGATTGGTTTATCGATTCAATCGGAAAGATTCAATACTTATTCCCGAAAGCACACGGCGTTACCTATGTAAAATTGGCAGCAACGCTGATGTGGTATAAGATTCATTATCCAAAAGAATTTGCTGAGATCATGTTGTGATTTCTCGCCCCGCCTCGCGCGGGGCTTTTCTTTGTTTCCTCCGGCGCAGATTTTGAATGGTGTGACAGGTGACAGCTGCATTTTTATTTCTTTGCATTGAGCTCTTGCATCTGCTCTCTTGCCTTTGCCTTTCGTTCATCTGAATACGGTTCAACCAGACGATAGGTAAAACATTTCTTATCAATGCGGAAGGAAAGACATCCGCACTCATCATCGCTGAACATCTCGCACAGCTCCGGGTGCTTTTGCGAGAACGTAAGCAATCGGTTTTTGAGGCTTGTGTTGTACGTAATGACCGTAGTCCATTTATCCGCCTCATCAAAATATATCTCGGTCGTTTTGTGTGTTTTCTTAATGCCTGTGATCATATTTTTCAAAAACCTCCTGTTTTTCCGTTCTGTGAGAAGCACCCCTGTTTTTGCTCAAAAAAGCCTCGGTCTGCATCGGCGTTATTTGCAAAATTCCAAACGGAAGAGCTTGTGTCGGGCTACGCATCGTTTGTGGCTCTCAAAATCGGCAAAAGCTCATATTTCCTCGGTGTACACCGTAATTCAGCCATACTCTGAAAATCACCATAATAGCAGAAGAAAAAAATCGGTTTCCCTTGTGCCGAAGCCTCGATTTCTCCATCCAATCTGTACTTAAATCCAATATTCATTTCACGTCTATCTATAAATTCTATAGTATATTCCTTCTGTATTAAGTATGGTTAAATGTTATTGTTAGAGCCCCCTTTTTCAATACCACCTGATCACAATTTTAGTTTGTATACGTTAGATCCGTAATCTCCGGCATTGGTATGGCGATGATATTTTTCAATCAAGCCTTTTTCGACAAGCACCTTCAACGCCTTGTCCACCGTTTCCTCTTTCTTGATGCCACAGCCCTTGCCAATGTCCTTTCTTGAAGGAAAGGCAACGTTACTTTCTTGGTTCAACCGACGGCAAAGAAAACAATAGACCGCGATATCTCTCGGTTTCAGATCATATTCAAATATGCGGTTGTCAACCATAAAAAAGTTCGTTCGTCTTACCTTCATAGCTCCTTAAAATCCCAAACTGTAAGTATATTTGCTCAACATTCCAAAATCCTTTGGTATTTGGTATTATAACACAACGAGATTGTATTGTCAAGAGTTTTATATAATATTTTTGGAGTTTTCTCTTGACAAATACAATTTGATATGGTAAAATGTAGCCGTAATATAATTTGGAGGTATATCCGTATGAGCTTTATTGGTAAACAAATAAAGAAGTACCGTAATATAAAAGGGATGACGCAACAGGACATTGCTGATGCGCTTGGCGAGAGCTCGGGCAGAGTTATCTATAACTGGGAGAAAGGTATTGGTCGCCCTCATTGCGACAAACTTGCACGTCTTTGCGACTTGCTCGGCGTATCTGCTGACGAGCTTATTGGATGCAAGTCTATGTCACAGCGTCCTACCGCTACTGAATGGGGTACATTACAAAAATACCGCGCCCTTGATGAGCACGGTAAAGAGGTTGTTGATTATTTGATCGACAGCGAATATAAACGTGTGAAACTTTCTATGAAGAAGCCCAAGCCCCATATGCTTAAAATCGATTGGTTTACACTCCCAGCATCAGCAGGCACGGGTAACATTCTTGACAGTGAGTTGGCAGAAGAGCTTCTCGTTCCCGAGAGCGCAGAGGCAGAACAAGCGGATTTTGTCATCTCGGTTGGCGGTGACAGTATGGAGCCCACATACCACGACGGTGACAAGGTTTTCGTTGAGAAGTGCGATGCTGTCGACATTGGCGAGGTTGGAATCTTCGTTGTTAACGGTGACGTTTACATTAAGGAGCTTGGTAACCAGTGCTTGATCTCGCATAATGAGAAATATAAGCCTATTCGCATCGGCGAGAATGATAGTATTTACTGTTGCGGTAGAGTTATTGGGGTTGTTGAAGATTAACAGTAAAAATTCATGGAGGAAAAATAGATGTTTAGAAGTTTTATTTATTTTGATACAGAGAAATTTTACACATATAAAAGGCAAATAGACGGTGTTAATCCTGCTCGTCCAAAATCAATTACACAAAGAAAAGCTCGAGGCTTCAATGCTGAATACAAAGGGTTCGGATTTAATGGAGAAACGGAAACTAATATTAGCGGAGAATTCGAAAACGATATTAGTTTTGATTACGACCATTTTGAACTTGATTTGAATCCTCTTGAGGGCGAAGATTATTTTGACTGTGTTTTGAATGACTATGATTTAACAACCATCCCATCAATGAAGTTAATGCGTATATGTAATGTCTTTGAAATTCCCGAGGCGTTCGACGCAGTTAACCTTATTGATCGTTTTATGCCGATGCTCATGGAACAGATTGAAACAAATTCTGCTGATGAACAGGAAGCCTTGCACAACTTTTTTGGCAAAGCATCAGCTGATATTCCGTTTGTTATAGAATGTGACGATGTTACAATTGCAGGAAAACTTAATTCAAAAAATTTGCTTGAGGAATATTCTAATCTTGAAGACTACGCAGAACAGGAAGTGTATATGCTCTGTAAAGTTGTCGGTGTGATGCGGAAAGATTCTGTTGAGATTTTTGACCCGCTGAAGGATTTTATTAAACTTCCGCGTACAATGCGTCGTCAGATGACAGCGGATGGAACTTCTATTGGAATTGACAAAATTGCCGTAGAAGGTCCTGTTCTAAAAGTAGAGGTCATTGCCATTTACAAATAATAAGCGCTGGGGGTGATTTTATGCGAGGCGTTATCTATGCGCGGTATTCCTCGGACAATCAGCGTGAGGAGTCTATCGAGGGGCAGATTCGTGAGAACACGGCATATGCGGAGAAAAACGGAATTACGATCGTAGGTCACTACATAGACCGTGCCTTATCCGCTAAAACGGATGACCGACCTGAATTCCAACGCATGATTGCAGACAGTTCAAAGAAAATGTTTGACGTTATCATCGTTTGGAAGCTCGACCGATTCTCTCGTAATCGTTATGACTCAGCGAGACACAAGGCAACGCTGCGAAGGCATGGCGTGAAAGTGGTCTCTGCTACCGAGGCAATTGCAGACGGTCCAAGTGGCATTCTGATGGAATCAGTTCTTGAAGGAATGGCAGAATATTACTCTGCAGAGCTTGCGGAGAAAATCACGCGCGGTATGACGGAAAATGCGCTAAAGTGTAAATATAATGGTAGCCACGTTCCGTTTGGATTTGTAATCGATGAAAACCGCAATTACCAAATCAACGAAACGCTTGCACCTATCGTGGTTGAAATATATGAGCGTTATGCTTCGGGAGAAGCCATTAAATCCATTATCGATGATCTGAATGCACGAGGACTCAAAACCTCAAAGGGAGCAAAGTTCGGGAATAACAGTATTCACAGCATACTTACCAACCGTATGTATATGGGTGAATATCATTTCGGAGAGATTATTATTCCCAACGGTATTCCTGCAATGGTTTCCGAAGAGCTTTTCAATCGGGTAGCAGAACGGAAGAAAAAGAATCAGCACGCCTCCGCTCACAACAAAGGAAAAGAACGCTATATCCTCTCTACAAAATTGTTCTGCGGTAAGTGTATGACGATGATGGAAGGAGAAAGCGGACAAAAGAAAAACGGCAATATTTATCGTTATTATAAATGTGCTTCTGCCAAGCGTAAGAAGGGCTGCGATAAGAAGGCGGTTCGAAAAGAATGGATAGAGGACGAGGTTATCAAAGGTCTGACTATCATTTTGAACGATGACGCCACCCTTTCCGCAATGGCTGACAAGCTTCTCGAACTGTTTGAGGAAGATAATGTTGTTCTTCCTGCTCTTGAGGCTCAGTTGAAAGAGGTTCAAAAGTCCATTGCCAATCTTATCAAGGCGGTTGAGCAAGGTCTGGTAACACGTTCTACGAAATCCCGACTTGAGGAATTAGAGGCAGAAGAAGAGACCTTGAAGGAGTCCATTTTTATAGAGCAGAACAAGGTGCCGCGACTCAGCAAGGATCAGATTCTCTGCGTTCTCGAACGTTTTCGAGATCTTGACCTTTCCATTGAACGTAACAGAGAGCGGCTCGTAGATGCTCTCGTCACGGGTATCGTGCTTGACGATGATAAGCTCATAATTACGGTTACATTCCGTGATGAACCCATCGTTATAATGACAAGCGAAGAAGTTGCCGAAGTCGCACGACTCGGTTCGGATATTAACAGTCTTGCTCCACCAAAACTAAAAGAGGACGAACATAAGTTCGTCCTCTTTTAGTTTTGCTGAATTTCAATGAGGGGAATCGAACGCAGTGACAAAACAACCCGGTGAGTTGTTTTGGAACGGTGACCGAAGAATTTTGCGAAGCATACATTTCACCATTTTCACTCTTGCTTCGCAAAATTCAAGAACGATTCCCCTCGGGTCCACCATTCATTAACACGTAACGTGTGAAATAGCGAAGAACTCCGTCATCATATTCCAACTGAATACGCCTTTAAGATGGGGCTGATTCATTCAGCGCAGAACAAAA
>JAZSFA010000013.1:0-25911 GCA_045531965.1 Eubacteriales bacterium | reverse complement strand
TAAAGGGAGGTGGCACGGCTTGCCGTGACGGAGGGATTGTAAAAAGCAACAGCTACACAAAAACAATCCCTCAGCCGCCTTCGGCGTCAGCTCCCTTTACACAAGGGAGCCTTTTTTATGTTCACCTATGACGTATCAATTTTCCTGACAAGCACTGCTTTTGTAGACACAAAAGCAAAATACGGCATATCCCTTTCGAGATATACCGTATTTTTGAAAACTGTCCTTTAGAGGAACACCCTAAAGCGGGAGATTATTTGTTGACTTAAGCCTCGGGACGCTTCATGGTAAAGGCGCCGAGCTTGACTCTGAAGTCAGCGGTGATACCCAACTTAACGTTGAATTGATCACCCGAGATAAAGGTCAGTTGGATACCGTCCTTCAGATATTCGTAGGCAAAGGTTGCCGTCTTCACAGCGGCAGGCTTACGGTTATCCACGATCACGACTGTGCCCTTGGTAGCGCCTTCGGATTCAGGCGTAAAGGTCACCTTCCAGGAAGTGGTATATACCCATTCGCCGGAAAGCACGTCGCTGACGTCTACCTTTTCAATGACGTGAACGATCAGTTCACAGGAAACCTTGGGATCAGCGACCGACGTGATGGTGATCACGTAATCACCCGTTTGGGTGGGGGTGAAGGCGGTCACTGCCACAGGCTCACGAAGGACTTCAATGGTGGCGTCCTGTAGGGAGGCATTGGTAGCATTTTGAGTGATCTCAGCCGTGTAGCGACCGTCGGTCAGAGACGGTACGCCACCGATAAAGTGCATCACGTCGCCAAAGTACATGGTGTATTCTTTGTAGGTACCGTAGCTTCCGTTGGCATCATAGACCTGAGCATTTATGCTGGAAGGTGCCGGATAAGACACCACAATGGTGATGGACTTGGTCGTTTTGACGGTGGAGAAGGTGACCGTATAGGTGCCTTCCTTCTGGGCATTGATGATCATGTTACCGCCTACACCTGCCCAAGCGATGATCGCACTCTCATCACTGCAGCTGATCTGAATTCTGTCAAACGCAGATTGGGCTGTCGTAGGCAGTTGATTGATCACCTGCAGATCCAGTTTATAGGTGGATCCCGTGATCATATGGATCGTGTCCCCATCCTTGACAGGATTTCCATTGCTATCCACAATATCATAAGAATCAATGAGGATCTTGTCCGGGTCATAGGGGTTGGTCGCATCACGCGCGCCCAGCGTTTGCTTGATCTCAATGACGTTTTGACCGGAAGTGCCTGTCACCACCTTCATTTCGGTGATAGCGCAGGTATCGTTGACAGTAAAGGTAACATTGACGGGCAGATCCTGATAGTCAAAGGAAAAGCTATAGGTATTGGTCTTCGCGTCATAGTGCTCCATGTAGTTGACACAGCTTGCGGCATGATCTGCGGACAGATGCATACCGTACAGCTGATAGAGTAACTCCTCTACACCGTAGCAGTTAAAAGCATAGTTGACAAATTCGCCGCTGAAATAATAGCCCCCCATAAAAGTGCTATCAGCACCCATGTGCCGGAAAGGGTCTCCTCCCTCTTGCACAATGGCAAACACCGAGCCGTTATCCTCCAGCTGATACCAATATTCAAAGAGTTGATCATTACCGCTATAGGTTTGGTGGTCGGTCATATGGAGATACATCTTACCAAATTCGTAGAAGACGTCTCCCGCATATCCCGATCCGGAGAAGGACAGGTGGATGGTACCGTTCTTGATCTGATCGGTTGCCGCCGATTCACCAGCCTTGTCCACCACTAACTCCAAGGAAACAAAGCCGCCGCACGTATCGCATTTATCATCACGGTTCTTATCCTCGTGCTTGACTTCGCCACCCTTGACATACTGGGGATTGCATCCGCAAGTGGGGGCATAGTAGTGGGTTTCTGTGCCGATGCTCCATTGGTTGGCGAAAGTGTGGGTATGATCGTAGTCCCAAGCGCAGACGTCACAGGACTTATCGTTGTTGCTATCCACGTGATCAGCTTCGTCCTGCTTGACGTCATGGTTACAGGTGGCACCGTGCCAGTGTTGATTCTTGTCATAGGTCCAGTCCTCAGAGAACGCGTGGGTATGATCATAATTCCAAGAACACACGTCGCAGATGCCGTCATTGTTGCCATCATTGTGAGCGGCTTCATCTGCTCTTACAGCGTGACCGCAGGTGGCTTCATGGTAGTGCGCTTTCTTATCCCACTTCCACTCGTCCTTGTTGAAGGTGTGCACGTGGTTATAGTCATAGGCACAGACATCACAAGCTTCGTCGTCGTTGGCATCCACATGTTCTGCCTTGTCAATGCCGTCCACGTCGTGACCGCAAGTGGCTGCGTGCCAGTGGCATGTATCGTCAATAGTCCAATCCTCGGCTGTCTGATAGGTATGCTCATGATCATAATTCCATGCACAACCGTCGCAAATACCGTTATTATCTTCATCGGCGTGAGGCGCGTTTTCGGAAATGACCGCATGACCGCAATCGGCCTCCTTCCAGTGGTTTTCACTGTCGTGAGACCATTCCTCGGCATAGCTGTGTGTGTGGTCATAATCCCAAGCACAGCCGTCACAGATGCCGTCGTTGTTCTCGTCGATATGGGCAGCCTTTCCCTTCACTTCCACGTCATGGGTGCAGGTTACGGCGAACCAATGGTTCTCCGCATCATGACTCCATTCTTTGGCATAGGTATGCTCATGGTCGTAGTTCCACGCACAACCATCGCAAACGCTGTCATTGTTGGCATCGGCGTGAGGCGCATCGTCCTTTTTGACCGCATGGTTGCAAGTGGCGGCGTACCAATGGTTGCTTTCGTCGAAAGACCATTCTTCGGCAAAGGTATGCTCGTGATCGCCGTCATAAAGGCAAAGATCGCATACGCCATCGTTATCTTCGTCGGTATGCGTCGCCACGTTGGCTTGCATCTCATGTCCGCAATCAGCGGCATACCAGTGTGTTTTTTCATCAAAGGACCATTCCGTGGAGAAGGTATGCTTATGGGGTGGGTCGGTAGGGACTTCCGCTTCCCCTCCCTCACAGGCGGTGAAGATCCCCACAAGCACAAGTCCTATCAAAAGCAAAACAAGTAATTTTTTCATATTGATCTCCATACTTAAAGTAAATCTTCCGAACGTTGTGTTATTTCTCAACATAATAGCCACAGGCAAAAAGCCATTGGTCTGCCTCTGTTGCAAATACACTGATAACTTCGTTGGTTTCAACAAAGCCCTGTCCATCGCGGAACAAAAGCTGGCTGATGCTATACTTTTGCAAGAAATCCTTTAACTCTTGGGTGACGGGGTAACAACCGTCGGAATTGCAATAATTCGCATATCCCGGTGAACCGATGGCTTCTTCGGGACATGGGGTACATTGGGCAGTACAATTTTCGCAACCTTCGACACAAGCGCCCGGGCATTGGTCGCTCGTCCAACATGGGCAGTTAGTCGCGCAGAAATAGCCCATATCCATGGACTGCCCCACGGACATCATCGCACTCCAACCTTCGATAAAGAGCTTATAGTTCTCAGTACCGTTGGACACAGTGAGGGCTTTATTACCATGGTATTCCAATGTGGTGAAGGCATCATCCAAGAAACGGCAGGGGGCTGACACCTTGGCAAACAGGACAGGACCTGTTGGTTGACCTGTAGTTTCATCGATCAGATGGTAATATCCGTCTTCGGGATTGATAGCAAATCTGTCACCGTCGAAAATATTGTTGTTGCCATCCTTAATTTCAGCGCCGACAAAGTCATAGAGATTGGCATCGAACTCCTCGGCGTGCTTAAACGTTTCCTCAGGCAAAATGATGGTCGCTTTACCGCGATTCCACGAAAAACCGCCGTTAAACTGCACCACAAAAGTGATCGTTATGGGGTATTCGCCGGTTTTGGTATCGCTTTTTACAGCAAAAGTAAAGACGTTTCCAATCTCTTCATCCGCAATCTTGACGTTGTGGAGGAAATTCTTGGTATAGTGAGAAGAAACGCCGCCGTCATCCAGCTCATAAGCGTAATACTTGGCTGCAAAAGTACCGGTATACACATCCAGTCGGGGATTGACGTCGTTGGCGTTCACATCCGCCCAGGACTCCACCGAATACTGACCATTTTCACGGGGATGAAATTCATAAAAAACACGATCATTTTCTCCGTGCAAGGTTACCTGATACACGCCGGGAGCATTGAGAGAAATACAATCGTATTCACTCTTACCGTCCCCTCGTGTTTTGGTGACCTCATGCAGCTCGATGACGATATGGCGATTTTCGTTGTTTGCCGTATAGATGTTGGGATTATAGGCAAGACCTGAAGGGACGGAGGAAAGGGTCACCCGATAATCGCCGTCCAGACCTTCCATAACGGCTTTACCGTTTTCATCAAAGGTCGCTGAATGGAAGGAAAAGCCATCGGTCCATTGGGCGTTGAAGGGTTCTTCCTCGGTGGGAATAAAAGGTTTTCCGTTTAAAGACAAGGACACGGAAAAGGAGGTATCATTCCCCTGATCTGTTCCCTGCTCGGGGTTAGTCTCGCTCGTGGTTTCAGAACTGTTGGGGCGAGAAATAGGTCCTTGGTAGGTGCCGCATGAGGCGGCAGAGAGCAGAAGGCAAAGCACAAGGAGCGTTGCCATCAAAATTTTCAGTTGTTTCATTTGACTACCTCCTTATGCTTTTTTGCCAAACAGGCTGACAATATCTTTCCATTTGATCTTCCGAATGAAAACGTCGATGACAAAGAGCGCAACGGCAGCGATCAAGAGGGGGACCGCATAAGATACGGTATATGTCGCGACTTCATTTTCATCATTTTGGATGACAGGTACCGCTCCTTCGGTGACTGTGCCGCGGTTACGAATGGCTTCGTGAAGGGATGCGGGATCAAAAATGACAAAACGGTCATACTCCGGCGAATAGGAGATATTATAGAAGGCATGGGTTGTAAAGGACTTGCCTCCGTACTCATAAAGAATTTCAATCGCATATTTTCCGAGGTGTGGGGTAGCAAAGTCGTAATAATAGCGGGAAGAATCAAAAGTAAGTACCTCTTCGAGCGTTGTCCCATCGGGTAACGTCACGGTGACGGTGGTTTTGGCGTTGAGGTTGAGGGTAACAGGTACGATTTCCACTTTGGAATACGTGCCGTCGAAATCAATGTTCAGCGTAAAGGGATAGTCGATCCGTTCCTCGGGGGTATTGACTTCTGCCATTCTTGTAAAGAACCTGAGCGTTTCGCTTCCCTCCCAGCCTTCGACCCATTTCCCGGTGAAGGTACCTGTAAAGGAGGAGACACGCCCGTTACCGTAATTCCAATAGGCATACACGGGCGGCTGAATGGTAACGCCTTCGGATTTCTCATATTCGGTGGACAAAACCGTGGTAGCGCTTGCCTTTTCTTTGGCATAGACAAAGCCTTGGAGAGGAGGGAAACTGCTGATTCCCAAAAGAATCTCATCGTTTGGAATCTTTATGTTGACAGGCGCCTCTCCTTCAATAATAGATTCTGTCAGGTCATCAGCAATCTTGGAGAACATCAGGTCTTCCAAATCCCGCTCATCTTCCACGCTATAGTAATAGCCGCCGCCGGATGCCGCGATTTCCTTCATAGCTGATTCGCCCTGTGAAGAAGCCGTGTTCAGGACCGAAGTATAGATGTCGATCTCGCGTAATTTACGTGCTACTTCGGGCGCATTATTCGGCTCCAAAGAGTAAGTCATACCGTCAGAAATGAGCATAATCTGACGTTCGGAATAGGGTTGCAATGCCATCAGCTGGTATGCCTGTTCCAAAGCAAGACCGATATAGGTACCTTGGGATGGTTCAATGCTCATAATCATCTGGGCGATCTCATCACGGTTATAGGCTTTGGTGGGGGCCTGCACCACAGAAACATCACCCGAGAAGGTGATAACCGTGACATAATCCTCATCGTTGAGTAAGTTCAACAGCTGGATCGCCGCTGTTTTTGCCATGATCAGTCGGGACGCGTTCTGCATACTTCTGGACGTGTCCACCACAATACCATACAACTTGGCTTCCTGATCGGAATTGCCGAATTTCACGGGCAAAATGTCCCCCAGCTGTTCCAGTACCTCCTCTTCCTTCAGACTTTGCAGCTTGAGATCTCCAAAGGTCAGAAGACTTTTTCCAAACATGGAAACGGCGGTATCTATGGCACTGACAAAGGCGGTATAGTTTTTCAGTTCGCGCACATCTACGTTGGAGAGAATGATTTCATCATAAAGGCACATCTCCTCAATGGTACAGGGCACGTTTGGATCGTTGATAAAGGCGTCGATGGTTGCAAAATCTCCGTACAGCGCTTGCGCCTTTTCAAGATCAGCGGGATCGGAAGACACCAACAGAATGTGGAGGTTTCCTGCCACCGTCTGGGTAAAGCGGTAGGCATTATTATATGGGGAGAGATCTCCGTCTGCCTGCACAGTCACTTCATAATCGAAGGTGCCGGATGCGGAGGTATCCAAATCAAAGTTCACGATATTATAACCCGTGGAAAGGGTTACTGCGGAATCCGTTACCTTTTCCCCATTACAGGATAGGGATACAGTCGCTTTACCGTCAAAGCCCGATTCTACCAACACACTCACATCGGACGCATGGTTCATATAGGTAGACGGAGTGAAATCCACACCGGACACCTGCACCTCAATGGCGTTTTCAGGCAGATTGTTATCAAGATAGATGGCATCCAGATAAACGTTGTTGTTATGAAGATTCTCGACCGAGCGAATCAGTTCTGCCGTGGCATCGTCATTGGTTTCTTTGCCATCTGTAATCAGAACGACTCGTTTGATCACATCCCCGCGGAACAGCGTAGCAGCATAATTCAGCGCCTGAGAAATGTTGGTTGCGCTGTCATCCACTTTGGCAGTTTTCACCGTGGCGATATCCTCTCCCATGGGGGTATGCAACACATAGTCTTTACCAAAGCAGATCACACCCACTTTTGAATTTTCAGGGAGCTTTTCCTTCAGTTCGGAGATATACTGATCGACCTTATCCAGATTCTCATGGGAAGAATAGGAAACGTCGGCAACCACGTACACATGGGTTTCGGTCATGACAGTCGTGGCGATGGTTCCCGCAGCTGCCAGCACCACGCAAACAACGATAAGAATATGGAGAATGATGGAGGCGGTGGTACTTTTGCTCTTATTTTCCTTTCGGATCGCCATAAGAAACGGGATGATGATCAAAAGGAGGAGGGGAATGGCTACGAGCAAAAGCCACGGATTATCGAAGCTGATACTTTTCATAGCAATACACCATCCAATCCGCCACAAAAATCAAAGCAAGCGCTAGGAACACAGCCATCAGCGCATCATATTTACCGTCGAATCCGCCGGGGGTGGCTTCACCCTGCAAATTCAGTTCGAGGTCTGCCGTTACGGGTTGACGCTCTTCGGGGGTTACAGACGAATAGAGCTTGAACTGTCTTTGGGTGTTGGACACACTCATGGTCAGATGATAGACACCGACCTCAGTAGGGATGAATCTGGCAGTTGCGCTTTCAGTGCTGACGTAGAAGCTGTCACCCGAAGGGGCATCTACACGAACACTTTCGCAGTTGGCGGGGAGATTGATGATGATCTCATCGCCGCAATGATAGGAAGTTGTCTCCATGATCTCCGGGAAAGAATAATACACCAGATTTCTCATGAGGACAGTAAAATCGTACAGAAGGGGCAAATTTGACTGTCGCAGGTCAAAAGCGAAGACCACTTCGCGGTTGCCGAGTCCGTTGGTGCCTGCGAAGATCACGGGATTTCCTTTATAGGACATAATGGTATCAAAATTACGGTAAAGACCGTATTTCATGATGCGGGACACATAGACGTCATCCCCTGTCATATCTGCTGTAAGGGCTTTGAGAGAGGAGGCTGTCGAAGTGGCATGATCCAGACGTTCACCTTTGGCAAAGGACAATTCGCCTTGTACGCTGAAACCCGAATCCTCCAAACTGGCGGTTTGGTTCAAAAGCCAAACCGTACCGTCGGAAGGCATGGCATCCGGTGTATAGCCGTCGAAAATGTAAAGACCGTAGCCTCTTTGTCCCGTATACGCCTCGGGGGTAATCACGTCCATTTTGGCGTTGAGAAGGGCATCCAGCATGGATTCAATAAAGAAGGGGGTCTCGCTGACAATGAGGGTCTGATAGGAATTTTCGCTTTCAATATCAAAGACATTTTGGGTATTGTCCAAAGCAAAGCCGTCTTCCTCCGGAATTTTAACACAAAATTCCGAGAAAATCTCCACTCTTGCGGTCATTTGGAAGGGAGTCTCTTTTCCTTTTGAGGTGACAACAACACCCATGGTGATCGGTTCTTCGTTTCCATTGACGTAAAGCTCCGTGGTCAGCGTAGCATCACTATTGTAAGACGTGACGTAACCGTTGACGGTCAGAAGCTTGTCAACATACGTATAGGACAGATTGGAGAGGGCATAGTTTTCCACTTCACTGCCCACGTGAACCAAGGTCATGTTGTTTGTGGTTTCGTAATACTTATCGGTGACAAGATACACGAGCGCCGAGGTGTTTTCGTTAAAGTGCGCCTGTGCGTCGCCTACAGAAGACGTGAGGGCTACCGCTCCATACGCCGGCTCCAGTTCCGACAAAAGGAATAGCGCTTCTTCTTTACTGTCAATGCTGGCGAACACCATACCGGCATGATCTCCCGCGTAGGAAAGAGAAAAGATGCTACCGTCCACAGCATTTTGAATGGTGTCCGCTATTCTCGCCTTGGCTTCTTCAAAACGAGTCACAGGAAGTCCTTCCTCGTCAACACCGTAGTCCATACGCATACTGCCCGAGCCGTCGAGAACAAAGAAGTAATCGTTGGCAGAATCGGGAACCGTGATCATGGGATGGGCAATGGCGAGGGAGATGGCGGTCACCGCAAGGATCTGCAGGATCAAGCTGATGATACCAGTCAAGCGGTTGAGGGGATTGCGTCGTTTCAAAAATTTTTCGCTGAGTGTCCAAAGGAAGGTAGAGGACACGGTTTGCTCGGTATATTTACTCTTGATGATATAGATAATGATGAGCACAGGAATGCCCAAAAGACCCAGCAAACCAAGGGGATATAAAAAGCTCATTTCAGTACCCCCATATCTACCATATTCTCAAAGAAGATCTTGCCCATGGAATCCTCTGCGGAGACCAGCATATAATCCGCTCCACGGGCAGCGCAATAGCCCGAGATGCGGTCCTTTACGTAAGCAAGCGCCGCTTTGTATGCCTTAGCAATATCACGATCAATGTTTTTCTTATAAGTTTTGGTGGCGTTTTCCGAGTCAAAGAAGTGAACGCGCCCACGGGTCTGAGGAGTCAATTCTTCCTTGGACAGCACCTGCACGCAAAAAGCGTGGCGGCGCTTCCCTACCAAATAGTCGATGGCGTCCTCGTAGTTATTCTCTGTCAAAAAGTCCGAAATGATCACAGACATCCCGTCACCGTAGCCCACGTTTTCGGGAAGAAGCGCGTCGCTGATGTAGCTGTCTCCGTCGAACTCGATCTCGTTGAGCTTATTGATGGAAGAATAGAACGCTTCCTTACCCACCATTCCAAGAATCACGTCATGTACTTGTCCTTCACGGATCAAATAAATGGACACTTTGTCCATCTCGTTGACCGACAAAAAAGCGAGGGTTGCCGCGATACGCAAGGCTTGCTCCGCCTTGGCGGCGCTACCATATGCCATAGAGCGGCTGGCGTCGATGTAAATACGGGTATGCATTTGCCGCTCGTCAAGATATAGCTTGAGATACAGTTTATCAAAACGGGCGAGGGCGTTCCAGTCGATCTTGGTTACGTCATCTCCTGCTATATAATCGCGATAGTCCGCAAATTCACAGGAAGAACCGTAGGTTTTGCTCTGATGGTTACCGCCGAAGAGACCCGCTATGTTGTTTTTGATGAGCATCTGCAGGGTTTCCACTTCCTGCAAAAATGCCTCGTTAATGATGTTTTTTTCCATTATCAAAAATTACTTTTTCTTGGTTTCCTTGATGAGCATACCAATGACGTCGTCTACCGAAAGATGTTCGTTGATAGCGGCATAGCTAACCTTGATTCTGTGGCGAAGCACGGGATAAGCCAGCGCTTCAATATCGGCATAGGACACGTTATAGTTGCCGTTGATGAGGGCGCGCACCTTAGCACAGGTGATGAGCGCCTGCGCGGCACGGGGAGACGCGCCGTATTTGATGTACTTCTTGGCAGTATCGCTTGCCTTGTCCAGCTCGGGGTGTGTACCCGACACCAGGCGGATGGCATAGTCCAGTACCTCGTCGATCACGGGCACAGAGGAAGCCAACGCGCGCATATCCAGAATGGTTGCGCCATCAACCACTGCCTGAGCAGTCTCTGCCAAGGTGATCTGGGTCATTTTGACAATGTCAGCCAGCTCGTCGTTACCGGGGAACTTCATGATAAGCTTGAAGATGAAACGGTCCATTTGGGCTTCAGGCAGGGGGTAGGTACCATCCTGCTCAATGGGGTTCTCGGTTGCCAGCACGAAGAAGGGTTCTTCCAAAGCATAGGTCTCGTTGCCTACAGTGATCTTATGCTCCTGCATAACCTCCAGCATAGCGGACTGGGTCTTGGGGGTAGCACGGTTGATCTCGTCTGCCAGCACCAGGTTAGCGAAGATAGGACCCTTGCGGAATTCGGTCGTCATGTTGCCATTTTCGTCACGGACGATGACGTTGGTACCCGTCACGTCGGAGGGCATTAGGTCAGGGGTGAACTGAATACGGGAGAAGGGGAGGTTCAGCACGTGGCTAAGAGATCGGACAAGACGGGTCTTGCCGACACCGGGCACACCTTCCAGAAGCACATTGCCGCCTGCAATGATAGCGATGATGACATTATCCACGATGTCTTCCTGACCAACCACGTCTCGGCGCAGTTCTGCTTTAATCTCGGCTACGACTTTGCTGAAGTTCTTTACTTTTTCAATGTTTTCCATGATAGTTTTCCTTCCTGATTAGTAAATGTGATGGGTTGGATCAGTCCGAAGACTCGTTCTTTGAACCGTCGTACAGGGTCGCGAAATAGTCACTGATGAATTGCTCCAAGGTGTCGGGGGTTTGACCGCTGACGATCTTTTCGGAAACAGCGGCAAAATATTCGTTGATCACGTCGCCGTACTTGACGTGTTCATTTTTCACAGGATCGAAGATGACATCGTCGCTGCCGTACAGGATGTTACCTTCACCGGGAGCACCTTGATTGCCCTTCTCTTCCTCATCCTGCTTTTCGTCTTCCTCTTCTTTATCTGTGGGAAGTTGGGTCTTTTCTTCTTCGGGCAGTTCATCAGCAGAGATCTCAAAGATCTCCATGAGGCGCGCGACCGTTGTGTCCTTGACATCTTTGTTGACAAACTGAATATAAAGCGCATCGCTCATGGCGTTGCCTGCTGTTGTGAAAAGGCTATCCAACTGCGTCTGCGCCCAATCGCGGGTATACTCGGGGAGCATATCCATCAAAGACGTCAGTGCCTCTGCGTGATCTTTGAGGGTCATATAGAGCGGATCATCCGCGCCTACAGTCTTCGAAATATCGGCATTCAGGGTATTCAGCGCTTGCAAATAGTCTGCAAGAGGCTCCGCAACTTCGTTTGTGCGAAGAGATTCACGGATCATATTCAAAGCTTCTTTGATTTCAAGACCACTGAGCATATCCAAAGACATGGAAAGAGATGCGATTTTTTCCTGCTCCGAAGCAGCCATGTACAAGCTGATACGATTAGCGGAATTATGCTCCCGAACGATACGGTTCAGATTAGAAATCACGGAAATAACCATGATCTTCATTTCTTCTTCTTTCGTGGTAATCCGAAGTGCTGCCAGCAAGACCTCCAGCTCCTTGACAGAAGCATCTTTGGGGGATTCTTCCATTTCCGAGGCTTTTACCTGTTCGATCAATTCCAAAAGGGCAGTTTCCTGCCAAGAAGAAAGCTCAAAGGGGGGTTCCGGTTCCTCAGGTGGAAGCTCTACCGCTTTGATGGGCGTCACAATCGCCACAGCAACTAAGGCGCATGCAAGCACAGGCGCGAGCGCATGTCGCCAAGGATGTCGATATCGAACATTACGTGTGGGCGTGTTCATCAGACGCTCATCGGTATCTTCTCGCTGTATAAGAAGCATCTCCTGTTCATCCTCCGCCATATACGTGAGCATGGTCTGCACCTTTTCACCCAGCGCGAGATCATGGTCAAGTTTTCGGGCGATCTTTCGGTCGGAGGGACGAAGAATCAGAAAAGCTACCAACCCGCAAATCAGTGCGGCAACGATCCCTGTAGGCAGATACAGCCAAAGACTCGGAGAAACAGTCGTCGCTTTTTGATAGAGAACGACCGCTGCCGCTGCCGCAAGCCCGCAAGAAAGACCGAAAATCACGCTCCCTATCAAAGCCCCTCTTCGGAATTTTTTTCGGAAGCGAAGAAAACCGTTGCTTTTCATTTTTACGGTACTCATGTTTTTTGCCTCTTTCTTTTCAAAATAACAGTTCTATATAAAATTGTCACAACCATATAAAGGCTGATTTGATCATTTTGAACAATTTTTTGTGGCATAGCCAGACTAACCCTTATATGCAATACTCTGTTCAATATTATAGCATATTTTGGCTGTGAAGTCAAGGGGAAGGCGTCATATTTTGACCGGCTGAAAGACAAAATCCTGCAAAAAACTGCTCGAGCGAACTTTTTTTCGTTATTGACAAAAGTTGTATCTTGTGGTATAATCCACTTGTTGTAATTACAACATTTCGGGAGGTTCACGTTATGGAACATACGTTTCGAACTTTTGCCACCCTGATCACAGGGATTTACAAAAGCATTCGCAGGATCAAGGCCGAAACCATGTCGGAGTTTCACTTAAAAAGCCCTCACGTATCCAGCATTTATTATCTCTACCGTGCAAAATCCATGACTGTTTCTCAGTTATCCGAAGCCAGCGGTGAGGACAAAGCCAATGTGTCCCGCATAATTGCCTATCTGGAGCAGAACGGTTTTTTATCAAGAGATTCAGAAAACCACAAGCACTATCGCGTTGCGCTGTCCCTCACTGAAAAAGGTCGCGAAGTGGGGCGGCGGTTATGCGAAAAGTTGGACAAGCTGTTGCAAGATGCCAGTCGCGGGCTTTCTGAAGAATCCCAGAAAGAGCTGTTTCGTTGCCTTTCTTTGGTTGAAAAAAACCTTTCAGGGCTTAGCGACTGCGAAAGATAAATGCTCAATTTTCCTTTATGCATCAATGGACTCTACCATGAGTAGAACAGTAGATGGCAATCTCTACAAGTAACACTTTACTCGTCGAGACACTAAGAAGACAGGTAGGTTGACTTTCCCTTGTATTTATGCTACTATGGATTTGTTTCAAGAAAGGAGCCATCCTTTGGACAAACGTAAAATCATATACTACACAAACGAACTGACCGACGAGTTTTCCACAGCGGTCATCACCCCCCGCGTCATTGACGAGACCTACGTTTACTGTCATGACAGCGGGTTCAAGAAATTCACGCACTTTTTCTGGTATCGCGTGGTCGCGACCCCCATTGGTTTTTTCTATGCAAAGCTGGCACACGGTCACAAAATTGTGGGGCGTGATAAGCTGAAAGCCGGCAAAAAGCAAGGCTTTTTTTTGTATGGAAATCACACCCAGGATATTGGTGATGCTGTGATTCCCACGCTGCTGACTACCCCCAAGGACGCTTACGTAATTGTTCATCCGAACAACGTATCCATGCCTTTTTTGGGTCGTGTGACACCTTCCATGGGTGCTCTTCCCCTCCCTGACGGCATGGGAGCTTACCGACATTTTTTGCAAGCTGTGGAACGTCGAGCGTGCGAAGGAAATGCCGTGGTCATTTATCCCGAGGCGCACATCTGGCCTTACTACACGGGGATTCGCCCTTTTCTCGACGATGCCTTTGCCTATCCTGTCAAGTTGAATCTGCCTGTGTACTGTTTCACAAACACCTATCAACAGAGAAAATTTCGAAAAAGCCCACGGATCGTCACTTATGTCGACGGTCCCTTCTACCCGGACGAATCCCTGCCGCCGCGTGCAAGAAGAAAAGCATTACGGGATGCGGTATACGCTCAAATGTGTCAGCGCGCACAAATGAACGAGGTTGAACTTATTAAATATATCAAAAAGGAGGAAGTCACGGATGGTGAACATACTGTTTTGCGGGAATGACAAGGTTTTTGACGGCATGCTGACCTGCACACTGTCCATCCTGAAGCGTACATCTTCTGAAGAACCCTTTACCTTCTATATCTTTACCATGGACGTATCCCATCTTAAGGACAGTTACGTTCCCGTTAGTCAACGTCAATTGACTTTTTTTGAGACGGTGATCCATTCCTACAACCCTGAAAACAAGGCAGTTTTGGTGGACGTATCCCACCTCTACCGTCAGGAATTTGACGGTTGTCCCAATGAGGGGGCGTACTGCTCCCCCTACACGTTGATCCGCCTGTTTGCGGATCAGGTCGAAGGGATGCCCGATAAGCTCTTGTATCTTGATGTGGACATCATGTTCAACCGTGACGTTCATCTGTTGTATGATATTGACGTCTCAGCGTACGAATATGCCGCCGCGCGGGATCATTACGGCAAATATCTCATCCATCCCAATTACGTCAACGCGGGGGTGCTGCTCTTTAATCTGAGACACATGAAAGAAACGGGATTGCTTCAAAAGGCACGGGCATTGATCAAAACCAAAAAACTGGTATTTGCGGATCAATCCGCTATCATCCGTTCCACCCAAAAGAAAAAAATGCTCCCGCAGAAATTCAATGATCAGAAGTTTCTGCACAAGCATACGGTGGTGCGACACTTTTCCAAGAGACTCTTCTGGCTCCCCTATCCTCACACCGACAACATCAAACAGTGGCACGTCAGCAAAGTCCATAAGGTCTTTCGTTATTTCGTTTTCGACGATATTCTGTTTGAATATCTTTATCTTATTGAAAAATACAAAAGAGAGGAGTAATCTCTAATGGCGTCCCCCATCATTCCGATTTTCTATGCCTGCGATGATAATTTTGTTAAATTCACCGTGGTGTCTCTTCACTCCATGATCAAAAACGCGGATCCCGCAAGGCAGTATCATGTGCATATTCTCCACACGGACATCAAGCCTGAAAGCATGAAACAAGTTACCGATCTTGCCAACGCTGCTTTCACCATCACCTTTGAAGACGTAACGGAGTATCTGGAATCCATTTCCGACAAGCTTCCCCTGCGCGACTATTATTCAAAGACCACCTACTATCGTATGTTCATCGCGGAAATGTTCCCCGACTATAACAAGGCAGTCTATATTGACAGCGACACGGTGGTTCAGGGGGACATCAGCCGACTCTATGACATTGACATTCGGGATGCCTACGTAGGCGGCTGTCATGAGCAAGCCATGGTGCAGGTCAATGAATATGGCACCTATGTGGAAAAGGTCATCGGCATATCGCGATACAATTTCTTCAACGCCGGATTACTGCTCATCAACTGTCACCGTTTCAGACAACACTTCGTTCTCGACAAATTCATCGGTTATCTGCACACCTACAATTTTGTGGTCACCCAGGACGAGGATTATCTGAATCTCATCTGCAAAGATCACGTCTACTGGCTGGATCAGCGATGGAACACCGAAATTTTCGGAGATATTCCCTACCCCATTGAGGAAGCATATGTCCTGCACTATATCATGACCAGCAAGCCTTGGCATTACGGGGATTGCCGCCACGGCGACATCTTTTGGAAATACGCCGCTGAGACATCAGTTTACAAGGAGCTTTTGGTCATTCTTTCCACCTACACGGAGGAAGAAAAAGTACGGGATGCCAAGTCCTGTGATGACCTGCTGGCGCTGGCGGTCTCAGAAACCAACCGTGAGGATAACTATCTGAACCGTTTGAACCGAGCCAACCGCGACCGCGACCGTGTCAACATTGTCAAAAAAATTGAAGACTATGAGCGTGCCGGTCGGTTTGATGAGGACGTGGAACCTGATCCTCCCACCAAGCCTCTGCTTCCCGACGAGATCGACTACTTGAAAAAGAGTATGTATGGGCGCATGAAAACCAAGCTGGCATTCGCCATGGCGCGACGCTTTGTGCAGGGGCTCATCGACGACAAAAAAATGATCATCAAAGAAATCCGCGGTATCGAAAACTTCAAAAATCTTTACTGCGGCGCGGTGATCACCTGTAATCATTTCAACGCCTTCGACAGCTTTGCCATTCAGATGGCATATGAAGCTGCCGAGCAGCCTGACCGCAAGTTTTACCGTGTCATCCGTGAGGGAAATTACACCAGCTTCCCCGGTTTTTACGGTTTTCTCATGCGACACTGCAACACCCTGCCTCTGTCCTCCAACCGTCACACCTTGAAGAAGTTCACCGAGGCGGTGGATCAAGTGTTATCCGATGGTCATTTTGTGTTGGTTTATCCCGAGCAAAGTATGTGGTGGAACTACCGCAAGCCCAAGCCTTTAAAGCCCGGCGCTTTTATGTTTGCCGCCAAAAATCGTGTGCCTGTGCTGCCCTGCTTTATTACCATGCAGGATTCCGATCTGATCGGGGATGACGGTTTCCCTGTGCAGGAGTACACCATCCACATCTCCCGCCCCATCTATCCTCCCGAGGGGATGCCTTACCGCGAATGTATGCAATTCATGACTGATAAAAACGCGGAGATCTGGAAGGAAATCTATGAGGAGGAGTATCAGATTCCTCTGTCCTATACCACCGAGAAAAACGCTTGACCCATTCACGAAAAATACGGTATACCTCATTTGAGATATACCGTATTTTTTTCTTTTGTTCGGATCAACTTACCAATCCAGCTTGATCTCCTCGTTTCTATCGAAGGAATCATAGATCGCTATCATGCGGGCGGTGATGATAAGATCGTATTTATTATACAATACAGCTTTACGAATGGTAAGGAACATTTTTTTATTATTTATCCTTGGGCTTATGCCAGGTAATTTGGATGGAGGTTTTTTGGGGTTGCCTATTTGTGTCATTGGATAAAACAGCGTCTGACGGCATATCGGCATCCAAGCCTTTTTCTTCCGCCTGCGCTTTGTTTTTGCTTTGGGGCAGTTTCAAGTCAAAGAGTTTGCAGGCAAGATACAACGCCATGTCCTTTTTTTCTTTATCAAAAGCCTGATAAGTTTTCAACATAGCCACGGCTGTTTTCACTTTACCATTTGCCAATTCAGTAAGTGTGGTGGCGCCTGTGGATTCGAGAATCTCAAAAAACATCTCAACAAACGCCGCTTTTTCCTCACGACTCATGCTGTCAATTCGTTCGCGGACGACGGTATCCGTCCGTACGGCACGCCCCGAAAGTTTTTCCTCTCTCACAAAGGCGGGTCCCATCACGTTCCATGAAAGACCGTTGTGTTGAAAGACCCCCAATGTACGACTTTTAACGATCTGATAGGTTGCATCATTGGCAAGGAGCAAGCCCACGAGAGAGGATTGGGGCAACAAAAAGGTCAGTCGGTCAGAAAGACTTTTGTAGGCATCAGATCGAATCATAGCTTCGGTAAATCCGGGACCGTCGTTACTATAAACGTTACGAATGGCAGATTTTACCCGTTCACTCGCGTGAACCGCGCCCCATACCGCCAGATTTCCGCCTTTGGAATGACCGCCCACGTAAAGCGTGTCTCCATCCTTCAACGGCAGGCTGTCCAAATAGTATGCCGCTTTGCGCTGAGCGGGAACTTCATCCAGATAAGCCAGCTTAAAGTCCTCCTTCCATCCTACGATGGTGTCGTCCGTCCCCCGAAAAGCCACAAAATATCCATGGGACGGGAGAACGACCGTCAAAGCCGAGAACTGCATTTCCTGAGTTTCACAAACTTCATTGACGTAGCCCGTCAACCAAAGATCACGGTAGCGAGGGGTTTCTGACAGCCGTCGGAACAAGCTGACGATCTCGGCGGGCACAATCAATCCCAAGGGATGGGGCTCGTTTTCTTGATGGGTGAAAAAATATTCCTTGGCTGCCTCTCGTAGTGTCATGCCCTCCGCCGTCGTGGACGACGGAAGAATCCCTTCAAAATTCACATAAGAAAGCAAGCAGAAGATCATGTTATCTACTTCGTTAATATTGTCGGCGGTTGCAAGGATATCACCACGCCAGTCAAGATAATCCTGGATTCCCGGCATTTTTATCTCCTTTCTGTCGCTTGGTAGCAGCTCTGTTCCGTTTTGACGTTTTATATAAAGGTCATCTTTATTATATGATGTTTTTATGAACCCAACCATAAGAAATTTCTGTTTTTTGAAATTTCGCTTTCATCCGATGCCTTACTTTACGGTTTCACATTTTGCCAGCCGCGGGCATAACCTTTTTGTGAGGAGGTGTTTCCTATGTATCGACATGAAAAAGAAAGGCGATCTCCTCCCAAAGAGTCCCAAGTATACGCAAATGTTCCCGTTGGATACGCTGTCTGCACCGCTGTGTTGGGAACTATGACCCAGGCCATGCAAGCGGAACGCGTTCTAAGCAACGCAACCATCCATGCCACGGTGACCAAAATCAGCTCTTCCAAAAGTTCCAAAGGCTGTACGTATGGGGTGACCTTTCCCTGTGCACAAGAAAGCCACGTACGTGATATTTTGTTCAGAGCAGGGGTTACCGTAAAAAAATATATGGGAGGATAAACTATGATCACCCGTTTAGAAACCATTCCCCGAAGAACTGTTTATCTGGATCATGCGGCAACCTGTTATCCAAGACCGCCTGAGGTGCTTCGTGCCATGCAAGACTATGCTGTGACGAAGGGGGGCAATCCGGGACGAGGATCCCATCGATTATCTCTGCTCGCCGCAGAGGCGGTCTATGACTGCCGTGTCAAAGCCAGCCGTTTTTTCGGACTTTCCTCACCGGAACGGGTGATCTTCACTATGAACACGACCCACGCGCTCAACCTTGCGGTCATGGGATTGCTCCGTGCAGGCGATCACGTACTATGTTCGGATATGGAACACAATTCCGTGTGGCGTCCGTTGTGTCATCTGAGGGACAAGAGGATCATCACCTTTGATACGTTTTCCACTTTCCCTGACGCGCCTGTACGAAACAGTGCCATGATCCTGCAGGACATAGAACGAAAGCTCACCGACCGTACCCGCATGATCATCTGCGCCCACGCCTCGAATCTTTGCTCCATGGTGTTGCCCATTGCCGAGATCGGGCGGCTCTGTCATGAGCGAGGGCTGATCTTTGTGGTGGATGGAGCACAGTCAGCAGGTATCCATCCCATCCACATGGAAGAGATGCACATTGATGCCCTATGCTTGCCCGGTCATAAGGGTCTGATGGGACCTACGGGGACAGGTATGCTGTTATTACAAGAAAATACCACCCCTTCCCCGTGGGTGTTCGGAGGAAATGGGGTGGATTCCTTATCGGAGGGCATGGGAGACAGCCTCCCCGAGGTATACGAAGGCGGAACGCTTCCGGGCATGAGTATCGCGGGGCTGAGTGCGGGGCTTTCGCTGATCCAAAGTATCGGAATCGACAGCATCCGACGGAAAGAACAAGTCTTGGGTTCAAGGCTTTTGAGAGCCCTCAGCCGAATGCCCCATATACGGCTTTACGCCCCCCGTCATGAAGGTGGCGTGGTGCTGTTTTCGGTCAACGGCAGGACATCTGAAGAAGTTGCCGCGTTTCTGGATCGCCGCGGGATCTGCGTCCGCGCCGGTTTTCATTGTTGTGCTTTGGGACACAGAACCTTGGGCACACCTGAGGAAGGTGCGATTCGCGTATCCTTCGGCTATACCAACACCGAGCGTGACTGTGACTTATTGATCTCCGCCGTCGGACTTTTGGGGTAAGATCAGAAACCGCGCTTTTGAAGATCCTCACATAAGGTAAGATAGAAGCCGTAGATCTTTTCTTTCTTGCTTTTTTTCGCCATAAAGTCAACGATTTCGGAATGGGATACGGACATATCCGTGCAGTCCCCCCGATAATCTCCATACTGGCTGGATTTACACGAAACCATTCCGTCCGAGGGATGGTCTTCAAATTTTTTCGAGATCATAAGCGGGATTCCCATAACAAAATCATCTCGGCTGTTTTTTAGCGTAGTTGAATAGCTTTGGATGAAAATGCCGTCATGAGGTGTATCGTCGAAATACAGGCGGGTGCCGTCGGGCGTGTCTGACAGTTGCTTACACACCGTCAAAACCTGCGGATCCTTGTCCCCAAACAGACGATAACACAAGGTTAAGAAAGTGGCGATCAAATACTTCAAGGGCTTGGGGAGCGCATAGAGTTTGCTGGCGATCACCGAGCCTTTATGTGGCGTGCAGAGGCAGGTCAACGAAGCGATACGCTCGCTCATGCCCAAATGCATGATCATGTAACGGCTGTCAAGTCCGCCCTTGGAATGGGCGATCAGATTGATCTTGTCAGCTCCGGTCTTTCGAAGAATCTCCATGATTTGGTCTTTCAGCTGCTGAGCATTCCCTTCGATGCTGCCAAATCCGTCGCATTGAGAAGTATACACCGTATACCCTTGCTCCCGAAGCGTTTTTTCGATTTTTCCAAAAGCTTTGAATTTACCGAAATCCTTGAGCATGATTCCATGCACCAAAAGGATCGGATATTTTGTGGTTGCCATATCAGAACTCCCGCGAGTCAGGAAAGCTTTTTCAGCTTAGCATAAGTTGCCATCAGTTTCTTAGTGCCCACGGTGTCAAACATAACTTCAAGCAGCTTATCCTTCCCCATGGGCTTGATGGACAAAATCTCACCGTCGCCAAAAGTCATATGATGGACACGGTCACCCGCACGGAGGGCATTCATTTCTTCTTTGACCGTATCAGACATCGGTTGCGGCGTTCTGCCCACGGTGATTTTGTCGGTGTGTACAGGCGCTTTGGGCTTTTGAGGACGCTCGCTGATGTAAGTTCTCGGGGGTGTTTGGCGGTCAAAGCCAAAGCCATTCTCTGCGGTCAGATCCTCTTCAATCAGCAGCTCGTCAGGAATCTCGCTGACAAAGCGGGAACGGCGATTCACCACCGTTTGTCCGTACCAAAGTCTGTTCTTGGCGTGCAGGATGATGACCCGCTCTTTAGCGCGGGTAATGGCGACGTATGCCAGTCGGCGTTCCTCCTCCATATCCTCGGCGTTTCCTACGATATTCTGCATACCGGGGAAAATACCGTCTTCCATACCCGGTAAAAACACCACGGGAAATTCCAGACCCTTGGCGCTATGCACAGTCATGAGCACAACGGCATCTGCCTGATCATCATACTTATCCACGTCTGCCACCAGCGCATTTTCTTCTAAGAAGCCGATCAGCGTGGGTGCTTCATTGTTGCGTGAATATTCCACCATGTTGGATTTCAACTCATAAAGGTTGTCCACACGGTCTTTTTCTTCTTCACCCGCCAGTTCAAGCATCTTGAGGTATCCTGTTTTTTCCATGACGGCGTCAAACAGTTCACCAAGGGAGACATTTTCCGCGACCCCACCCAGCTCCTTGATGGTATCGGTAAACGCCATCAAAGATTTTGCAGTACGGGACAATGCAGGAAAGCTTTCTGCACGATCCATGACGTCAAAGAGTGAGCATCCCAACTCACCCGCGATAGCATCCACCGCCGCCAAGGTTTTATCGCCGATGCCTCGACGGGGTTCATTGATGATACGAAGAAGCCGCTCACGGTCGTGGTGGTTACTGATCAGCTGCAAATATGCTACGGCATCCCGAATCTCCTTGCGATCGTTGAAGCGGGTGCCGCCCACCATGCGGTAAGGGATACCGCTTTTCGCCAAGGCGCGCTCAAGACCCGAGGACTGTGAATTGGTACGGTACAAAACGGCAAAATCTTTGTAGGTTCGTTTTTCATCGGATCTCATCATACGAACCACCGTATCCACGACGGATCTTGCCTCAGCCATCTGATCCTCCACGCGGCGAACAATGATCTTTTCGCCTTCTGCACCGGCTGTCCAAAGGTTCTTCCCTTTTCTTCCTTGGTTATGAGAGATGACGCCGTTAGCTGCATTCAAGATGGTTTTGGTGGAGCGGTAATTCTGTTCCAACTTGATGATTTTGGCAGAGGTAAAGACTTTGTCAAACCCCAAGATATTCTCTATGGTGGCCCCTCGGAATTTGTAGATGCTCTGATCATCGTCACCCACCACCATCAAATGTCGGGTGCCTCCCGACAGCAAGGCAGCCAGCTCAAACTGGGCGCGGTTGGTATCCTGGTACTCGTCGATGCAGACATAGGTAAATTTCTTCTGATAGTAAGTGAGGATATCTTCATGGGTTTGAAGCAGACGGACTGTGTGGAAGATGATGTCATCAAAATCCATAGCGCCCGATTTTTTCAGTTCCTCCTGATAGGCGGCATACACGCGGGCGATTCGGGAGCGGCGGTAGTCCACACCCGCCTCGTCGGCGTAGGCTTCCGGATCGATCATCTGATCCTTGGCACGGCTGATTTCATTCATGACACTCTTGATGGGGATGACCTTTTCATCGATCCCCAATTTTTTCATCACAGCCGATACCGCCTTCTTGCTATCATCCGTGTCATAGATGGTAAAGAAACGGTTAAACCCCAGTTTTTCTCCATGGGTACGTAAAATCCGCATGCAGATGGCATGGAAGGTGCCGCTCCAAATGCTGTTAGCAAGGGTTTCATCTTCCAACTGCTCCACAAGACGGTGCTTGATCTCATTGGCGGCTTTATTGGTAAAGGTGATTGCCAGCATACGATAGGGCGGACAGGCATCCTTAATAAATTCAAGCAGGATCTCTCGGATCTCGGGAACCGTCAAGTTCACGGCATTCTCCAGCGCCGCCACACTTTCCTCTGTCAGCTCCGTGGGAACAGATTCATCGTTATAAGCGTTCCCGTAACGGATAATATGGGCTATGCGCTGGACAAGCACGGTAGTTTTACCGCTTCCCGCGCCTGCCAGGATAAGAAGCGGGCCTTTTACGGTGAAGACCGCTTCCCTTTGCTGGGGATTGAGATGGCTGTAAGCCTTATGGAAGAGTGCCTGCTTGGCAAGTATGTATCTTTGTTCAAGTTGGGTTCTCACGTATCTGACCTTTCCTTTCGTTGACCGAGAAAATAACACGGAAGCGGGTGTCGGCAAACCGCCGACACCCGCCAAGGAAGTCGAGGAGAGAAGGGATTAGTTGTTCTTCTTGTTCTCGGACTGTGCCTTCTGCTGATTGTTTCGGTTGCTGTTCTGATTGTTGTTCTGATTGTTGTTCTGATTGTTGTTCTGATTGTTGTTCTGGTTGTTGTTCTGGTTGTTGTTCTGGTACTGGTTGTTGTTCTGATTCTGATTGTTGTTCTGATTCTGCATTTTGAGTAAATTCCTTTCCTTCTTCCGCTTGGGGCGGATCACTTTGCACATCTTTGGGATGTCGCTCTATCAGTATGTACAGTGGGTGGGAATTTTATGCAGTCAAGATCAAGAAAGTAGGTATTTATAGTCGATCTGTTCAAAGATCAAGCTGACCGTGTGGATAAAGAAGGCGGCGAAAGCACCGGTCAAAACCACATCTGCGGCCCCCCACATTTCCCACAGGCTGTCGTGTGCCATGGGAAGTGTCAGCAGATAGACCATGGAAGAAAGAGAGGCGGCGGTGAACAAACCGAGGCTGATCCACAGGCGGTTCATCAGGTCTTTATGGATCTCAGCCACTCTCGCGTTGGGCTGAGCGCTGTCGTGAGACGTGACGGAAAAGCCGGTATACTGTTTAATCGCTTGGAACAAGACCTTCATGATCAGGAAAAAGAGGAGCAGACCGCCAATCAGGGTGACGGCGCGGACAGCGTTCATATGCGTCCAAGCGGTGTAAATCTCTTCTTTACGGTATGCCCACATGGCATCAGACAGGGTGAAGTAATCCAGCTGCAGAATCCACTCCACAGCAGTCAGCGGAATATACGCCACCGCCGACACCATAGCAACCGTCCAAGCCTGTCCCTTTACGTGTTTTCGGAGACACAGAAGAGAGAGCACGGCAAAGATACCGAAGAGGAAGTCGGGGGTAACGCAAACGTCGTCCAAAAACAGATCCACGGTCAGAATGATGCCCACGCAGAGGAGGGTCAATGCCAGCTTGACACCACGGCGGGCAAACAGCTCGGGACGGGTCAGCACCTCGGCTTTGTATTTCTCTGTCAGCGCGGCGAAAAAAGCTTTGTCCTTCATCAGGTGGCAGAGATAGCGGATCAGGCAGATGAGCCAAATGACACCGAGTAGAAGAACTACAGCGGCACACATGCCCCTCATGAGACCGATATACTCATAGACCATGGTACGGTTCCCCGCATCTGCGCCGCCCAACTGATGGGTCAAAACGGCAAACTCGGGAAGCGTGGACAGCACCTCGCGGGTGACGAGGAAAAAGACGGTAAAGGCAAAGGTCTTTTCGGTGAGCGTCTTACTGTTTTTGTAGACCTTTTTGTGGGATCCGGGGTAGCGTTTGTCAAAGACGGCGCGGCTCTCGTGGCGTGTGCCGAGGTAGATGAAGCTGCGGCTCATGGCTTTCCATCCGGGGATGATCGCCATGATATCCAGGACAGCCAAAACAAAGGAGCAAAGCAGCTGTAGGGTGGGTTGCTCGGTTTTGGATGCCATACCGTAGACAAACAACACGAGGGCAACCCGCACAAGCCCCAAGATCAAAAGCCTGCGGAACATTTTGGCGGCATCCGCCATATGCTCGTCCATATCCGAGAGGCAATAGATACCTTTTAAGATCAAAGCATAACCAATGAAGTCGGGAAGCACGTCCACCACTGCCAGCATGGGGGAGATCAGAAAGATCGCGCCCGCGATGACAAAGCCGATGCCTAAGGTGGGACTGAGTTTTTTGGTTTGCATGGTGGCTCCTTTCGGGTTAGGTGTAGGTAATTCGAATGTTATCGGCATTATCGCATATTTGGAAAAAACGAGAAGCCAGACTTCGAGGAAGGATAATACTTCTAAGACCTGTACATCCATCGAATGCGTAATCACCGATGTATGTTACGCTGTTTGGAATGATTATACTTGTAAGACCGGTGCAATAGGCAAACGTACTTATTCCAATGCTCGTCACGCTGTTGGGGATCATGATGCTTGTAAGGTTAGTACAACAGAAAAAAGCGTAATTACCGATGCTTTTTAACGAGTTCGAAAGTTTAATGCCTGTAAGATTAACGCATTCGTAAAACGCAGAACCTCCTATTTCCATCACACTGCTCGGAATCGTAATATACCTAATATTTACATTTCCCCCAAAAGCAAATCCTCCAATTCTCGTAACTTCCGGGAGAAACACATCCACTCTGTTCCCATTATATTTCTCCAACACACCATTTTCAATAACATATTCCGCTTCGAAAGCTCTGCGGGCTTCTTCGGCTTTGCGTTTTTCTTCGGCTTTACGAGCTGCTTCAGCTCTTCGTGCCTCTTCCGCTTTTCGCGCAGCCTCTGCTCTGCGCGCTTCTTCTGCTTTGCGGGCCGCCTCGGCTATTCTTGCCGCTTCGGCTTGGCGGGCTTTTTCCGCTTTTTTCGCGGTCAGAGTATCTTTCATTACGTCCCTGCCCTGCCATACTTTTCCGGGAATGGTGATCTCCAACCGTTCGCATCCCGCGAAGGCTTCGTCACCGAGATCACGCAGGGTAGATGGCAAGGTGATGTTATCCAAAAGCTTGGCATTAGCAAAAGCCCGGGCGTCGATACGCAAAAGTCCTTCGGGCAGGTGGACGGTATATGCCTTGCACCCCTCAAAGGCGCCTTCGGCGATAATATCCACGCAATCCGGGACGGTGAGCTCGGAGGCATTTTTCCGCTTCAAGGAGATGATCGTGTATTTTCCGT
>JAZSFA010000042.1:0-3624 GCA_045531965.1 Eubacteriales bacterium | reverse complement strand
GCTGGGGAAGGCTTGGGGCGGGAAAATATCTTCTTTTTGAAAGTTTTTGGAAGTCTTGAAACCTTTTTTCAAAAAGGTTTCAAGTGGGGTGCAGGGGTGAAACCCCTGCGAAGAAAGTGTGGTGCAGGGGTGACCCCCCCTGCGAAGATAGATGATACAGCGGTGTTTTCAGATCAGTCGTCCAAGGCGTCCACGTCGCAGATGAGGGTGACATCGGGGTGGAGGTTCAGCATAGAGGCGGGGCAGGAGGTGTCAAGATTGCCTTCCAAGAGGCGAGACACGGCACGGGCTTTGGCTTTGCCGTTGGCAAGGATGATGATCTTCTTGGCAGAGAGGATGGTACCGATACCCATGGTCAGCGCTTTGGTGGGTACGTCAGCCTCGGAGGCAAAGAAACGGGCGTTAGCCTTGATGGTGGACTCGGTCAGGTCGGTGACGTGGGTGGAGACGGTCAACGCATCGGCGGGCTCGTTGAAACCGATGTGACCGTTCTGTCCGATGCCCAACACCTGGATATCGGCAGGACCTACGGAAGTCACCAGCTTTTCATAGTCTCTGCAGGCTTCGTGGGGGTCTTCCGCCATACCGTTGGGCACATGAGTCTTGGACTTGTCGATATTGACGTGGTCAAAGAGGTTCATGTTCATGAAGTAGCGGTAGGACTGGTCGTTGTCGGGAGCGATGGGATAATATTCGTCCAGATTGACGGTGGTGACCTGTGAGAAGTCGATCTCCTCGGCTTGGTTCTTCTTGATCAGCTCGCGGTACATCCCCACGGGGGTGGAGCCGGTGGCAAGACCCAGCACGCAGGTGGGGTTGTTCTTCATGACGTTGGCAACGATCTCGGCGGCGCGGGCGGACATTTCTTCGTAGTTTTCACAAACAATGAGTTCCATGTTTTTTCCTTTCTATGCTGATGATCTATATGCGGGAGAAGTCAAAAACGCCCTCTCACCGCTTCGCGGAGCTCCCCCGGAGGGGGAGCCTTGGGAGCGGGAAAATATTTTTTTTTGAAAGTTTTTGGAAGTCTTGAAACCTTTTTTCAAAAAGGTTTCAAGTGGGGTGCAGGGGTGAATCCCCTGCAAAGAGAGTGGGGTGCGGGGGTGAATCCCCTAGACTTAAAAATAATCACTGTAGGGGCGGATTCCATATCCGCCCACCGATATATGGAGGGGAGATGGCACGGCGGAAAGATGAAGGTTGGCTCTCCTCATCCACCGCTGCGGCGGTCCCCCTTCCCCGCTGGGGAAGGCTTGGGGCGGGAAAATATCTTCTTTTTGAAAGTTTTTGGAAGTGTTGAAACCTTTTTCCAAAAAGGTTTCAAGTGGGGTGTAGGGGTGAAACCCCTGCGTCCCCCCTTAAATCTGATCGCTGCCGTCCTCGGGGATGACTTCCTTCATGGCGGCGATGGCGCACTCGATCATGCCGTCGTCGGGCTCAAGCACGGTCAGGCGCTGGAACCACAGACCGGGGGCGGCGATGATGCGGGTCAGCCAGTTGTCGTGCTTACCGCAGAGCTTGATCAACTCGTAGCCCAGTCCCATGGTGATGGGCAGGAGCAGGAGTTTGACAGCAGTACGCAACCACTTGTTCAGTCCGGTGGGGATGAAAAAACCGATGACGATACCCACCAGCAGCATCAGCACCAAAAACGACGTGCCGCAACGGGGGTGGAAGCGGCGCTCACGGCGGACGTTTTCTACGGTCAGTTCCAGTCCGTGCTCGTAGCAGAAGATGGTCTTATGCTCGGCGCCGTGGTACTGGAAGGTGCGGCGGGTGTCCTTCATGAGGCGCATGAGGAACATATAGCCTGTCAGGAGCAAAAGGCGCAGGGAGGTCTCACAGACCGACTGCAAAAAGCGGTTTCCCTTGGGGAACCAGCTGACGTATTTCTCCAGCACGTCCTTGTAGAGGAAGGAGGGGAGCCAGAAGAAAAGCAGGATCATCAGCCCCAGAGCAAGGATCAGGGAGATCGCCATGAAGAAGCTCATGAAAGCAGAGCTTTCCCCCTTCTTTTCCTCCTTCTTGGGCGGGTTGGACTGCACTGAGGGGGTCTCGGTGGGGTCTGCGGCGGTGGGTTGCTCGGTCTCTTCGGTCAGGGCAGCGGTTTCATTGAGCTTGACCTGCTCGGGAGTGGCCGTTCCCTTTTTGGCAGCCTTGGCAGCGGCTTTGGCGGCTTTCTTCTCGGCTTTTTCCTTTTCCATCTCAGCCTCGATCTCTTCCAGTCCCGAGATTTCGGCGGAGCGCATGAGGCACTTGTAGCCCAGGGTCATGGAGTCAATGAAGCCGAAAACGCCGCGGATGATGGGGAGCTTTAAGATCTTGGCGCGTTTTTTGGATTCCGTGGGGAATTTTTCGATCACCACTTCCCCTTGGGTGTTTCGGACTGCCATGGCGGTCGTCTTGGGGCCTCGCATCATGATACCCTCCATGAGGGCTTGACCGCCGATGGAGGTTTTTAAGATGGGACAGGCATTTGTCCCTTGCTTTTGTTTATTTTTTGCCATAAAATCTATCCTTCCTATGCCCCCCGCGTGATGGCGGACGGGGCTTTTCATAGTTAGTTTGATTGTATCACAATAATATGAACTCCGTGTGAATAGGTGGGTGGCACGGGAAATTGTTATTTGCTCCTGCGGTGGGGCTTTGGCTCGGGGGTGTTCAACCCGTGCCTGCTTCACGCCGCGAGGGGATGTACATTGGTAAATTGTTGTTTGTCTTACTAACGGCGGTATGATAACTTTGGGCGAGGTTGCACATGGTAAGCCTTCCCTTGTGAGGGAAGAGGGACCGCGTTAGCGGTGGATGAGTAGTCACACAAAAGGGCTTTGATCTTAAAAAGCTTTTCTGTATAAAGAAATTGGAGCATTTTCCTTCGGAAAATGTTCTTTTATCAGGCTACTCATCCGTCACTCCCTTCGGTCGTGCCACCTTCCCTCGCAAGGGAAGGCTTGGGAGTGGGAAAATATATTCATTTTGAGTGTTTTTGGAAGTCTTGAAACCTTTTTTCAAAAAGGTTTCAAGTGGGGTTGCAGGGGTGAAACCCCTAAACTTAAATAATAATCACTGTAGGGGCGGATTCCATATCCGCCCGCTGATATACGGAGGGGAGATGGCACGGCGGAGAGAGATGAAGGTTGGCTCTCCTCATCCACCGCTGCGGCGGTCCCCCTTCTCCGCTGGAGAAGGCTCAAGGGGTGGGTGAAGACAGAAAAGGCCCTCTCACCGCTGCGCGGAGCTCCCCCGGAGGGGGAGCCTTGGGAGTGGGGGGCTTCGTTTTTTCAGATAATAGATAATGAAGAGATAATAGATGAAATTGCGAGGGATACGGCGGTTGTAGGGGAGGGGCTTGCCCCGCGCCGCTTTTTTGCGGGGCTTTGCCCCGCGCCCCACCAAAGAACCTTTTTGGAAAAAGGTTCTTTGGCATCTCCAAAAACTTAAAAATAATCACTGTAGGGGCGGATTCCATATCCGCCCGCCGATATATGGAGGGGAGATGACACGACGGAGAGAGATGAAGGTTGGCTCTCCTCATCCACCGCTGCGGCGGTCCCCCTTCTCCGCTGGAGAAGGCGCAAGGGGCGGGAAAGTGTCTTCTTTTAAAAGTTTTTGGAAGTCTTGAAA
>JAZSFA010000050.1:0-22573 GCA_045531965.1 Eubacteriales bacterium | reverse complement strand
GGTTATATTCCCCCACGCATCGTAGGTGTAAGAGCCGATCTTTACGCCGTTTTCGGTGTAAACCGCTACGATATCTCCAAAAATGTTCTTTTCGAAGAAATAGGTGTCAAAAACGCCTGCGGCATAACTCGCCGTTCTGTACTTCAAGCCAATGGGTGCGCCGCTTTCATCGTAAAGATACAGGATGAAATGGTTGCCCCAGCTTTCGCTGGCGATCTGCGAGCCGTCAAGGGCGTAATGATGGATCGACCCATTCACATTCTTGCTTGTGCGAATGCCCGCGTCGTTGTAGGTAAATTCGTAGGTCACCTGCCCGCCGTTTTTGGAAATCTCCATGAGCTGACGTCCGCGCCAAGACTATCCCAGCCGTTGTAGGTCAAGGGATTGCCAATGCCGTCGTAGGTGGTTCCTGTTAATTGGTCTCCCCAGGTGGAATCGCTGTTGTAGGTGTACGACTTGTTGTGATAGAGGTGTTATCCTCGCGGGTGAGTCGTAACTCCATTGTCGCGGGGTGGTTTATAGTGGTTGCCTGCAGTTTATATTGGGTTCCATTCTACACTGAAAATATAGCTTTCAAATGTCTTATGAGTAACATCATTACATCTATATATCACTTTAGAGTCAGAAATCTGTTCTTTTTGCATGCCCAAACCGCGAATCATTTTACTGCTTCCCCAATATTTATATCCTCGATGATCGGTGATTTCGCAATCATAAGATATCTCCAAACACCCTAATTCGGAATAATATTCCATCTCGCTTGTGGGATGATCATAACTATTACAAGTACTTAACATATGGATTCTTTCATTTGGCGGTACTGCAACATGATCAATGTTATATACCAAACCATTTGCTTTTATATAGCCTTTTTTTAATGGTACCGATATTGTAGGCGTTATTCGCGATAATTTATCATTGCTCACCATTTTTACAGTTATTAAATACGGAATCTTGGGATCAATGCTGATACGGTCTGCTCTCAGTATCGAACAACCGAGAATTTCGTTATACATTGGATGGATTGCTAACCATTTCTTCTCATCCGATGTAAGTTTTTTCTTTTTGCTTTCTAAATATTTTCGATATTCAATATCATCCATTACAAAAAGCTCTCCTCTCTACCATCCATAGTGTTCAAAATGATGTTGTTCATATGTTACTGGATAAAAGTCCCAATAAAAAGCCCCTTCACGGCCATTAGGATGGTGTAAATGTAGCGGTCGATCATCAACGATCGGTGCTCTTCCTTGCTTCATTAACGCAAGATCCTCGTCTGAATACAAATCGGGATGATAATGAGCTTCATTTTTCCAATAACGCTGGCGCACTGTTGTCCAACTGGGTCTATTACCATCTTTAGTGAGATTTGTAATATCATCTCCAACTTTCCATCCCCTCGTTGTATTCACGGGTTCGGCTGGCTGTACAGCCATATCATCCGTGACGGTAACAGCCCCAGGAAAATAATAGTAGAGGATGTTGTTGGCTGCAGTTGTCATTCCGCTGAAATAATAGCCATATAGGTCGGCATCATAAGCGGCGGTTCTGCTATAAGCAGCATATGTATAATACGCGGATCCGGCGCCGACTTCCGATTCATCACGCAATATGTCATATCTTTCTTCCAATTCACATCGGGTCGATATTCCGAAATATCCGAATGGATCCACATACATTACCGGATTATTATTACAATATGCGTACATATTGTAACCCAGCAATCCCGTACCTGTGCTTATGTATCCATCCACGTTAATAAATCTACCCGTCGCGGGATCATAATAGCGGCTCTGCAAGTAGTACAAGCCTGTCTCGTAGTCGTAGAAATATCCACGGTATCTGAAGGGATTAAAGTTTCTGACAACAGAATTTTGGATGGACGTGTTGCCTGCCGAAACTGTGGTGGTTATGTTTCCCCAAGCATCGTAGGTATAAGAGCCAACCTTTACGCCGTTTTCGGTATAGATTGCGACAATGTCACCAAAGATATTTTTCTCGAAGTAGTAGGTGTCAAACACGCCTGCGGCATAACTCGCCGTTCTGTACTTCAAGCCAATGGGTGCGCCGCTTTCATCGTAAAGATACAGGATGAAATGGTTGCCCCAGCTTTCGCTTAAAATTTGCGAGCCGTCAAGGGCGTAATGATGGATCGACCCATTCACGTTCTTGCTTGTGCGAATGCCCGCGTCGTTGTAGGTAAATTCGTAGGTCACCTGCCCGCCGTTTTTGGAAATCTCCATGAGCTGACGTCCGCGCCAAGACATATCCCAGCCGTTGTAGGTCAGCGGGTTGCCAATGCCATCGTAGGTGGTTCCCGTTAATTGGTCGCCCCATGCTCCTGTGCTATAGGTGTAGGTTTGAGTAGATGTGGCTGTGCCGAGTGCGCCTGTCGTATAAGCATATGTGGTCTTGCTTAAACGGTTGCCGGCGTAGTCGTAGGTGTAGGTTTTGCCGAAGTAGGGAGTATGCTTGTCCTATGGGCTCAAGGCTTTCATTTATCTTTGCTATCAATTATGTTCATTTACAGCATCTCGAAGATTTTTTGTTTTTTCTTTGAAACTGTGAATGACTTCTTGACAATCTAACGTTTCTTCATATTCTTCACAAGCAAGAATTTCTCCCTTTCCTTGATTGCCTTGTGAATACCAACAAATTAAGTGTGAATAGGCATATCGCTCTGTACTTACAGCATCACCATAGTATACTCTTGCTATGATCGTTTGGATACTATCGACATTTCCTTCCAAATCTTCATAATATACATAAATTTCTTCTTCTACATCCAAATAATCACGATATACCAAATCAATTTTCGCTGTGTTTACAGAATTGCTCGGGATGATTTTAAGCCATGTGGAACTCATTTTATTAGGGTTCATTGGTTGATCCCAATCATTTTTCTCCTTTAAGGCAGCAACATCCTCATCTGAAAAAACGGCAGCTGTATCGTGATCGTCGCACAACGCCAGCAAATAGCAATAATCTTCATAGTAAAAAGCCTTTTGTTCATCAGTCTTTTGACATATAAGCAACACGGTCATCGATTGCCAATGATGTTGCGAAGTGCAAATATATTCAAAAAGAATACGCCCATATGCATCTTTCTCTAAAACTTTAACTTTATCAAATCTCTCCGCATCATACGCACTCATGTAATAGAAATAGGGTACACCATTACAAAGGATAGATAAAGCTACATCCTGTTTATTCCTACCGAAAGTACCATTAGGCTCGCAAGATGGTAGGCTAAAAAACATGATGAAGGCAAGAAATAATATAAATATACGTTTCACCATAATCTTTCCTTTCCACATATCAAGTGCCTCCATATACATCCCAGCGAGGGTTACGTCCAAGATAATAACGATCTAAATAGCAAGGATGGTGATCTATAAAAGGATTTGTAGACGGAGACATAAATGAATAAAAATAATATTGGATAGCGTCTTCTCTTGCATTTGGCCAATAATCATATCTGGGTCTTTGAACTCCTGCCAGCATATCAGCAATATATTCTGTTGGATAATTATAGTATTCCTCCATAGGAACACCAGACCAATATAATTCTAAAGAAGGCTTGGCAACATATTCCCAATAATTTATTGGACCAATTTGTTTCATATGCAAAAAATGTCCGTACTCATGTCGCAATAAGGTCTCATCTGCATCTGGTCCCATAAATATTATACCGAAAGAAAATGAGGAGTTCCCCATAAAAGGGATTTTTACAACCCAAGTATCCTTGTAACGAACGATACCATCAGCCGCCAAAACTTTTTGTTCTTCACTCGGATATAATATTGAGTATTTTCCACGATTAGAGGGTGAAAAACTTTTAGGAGAGTAATTAGCACACTCTTCCTCTAAACCAGACATACAAGAAGGACAATTACAAATTGGGGCTGTTCCTGTTGAATCCGCACACATCACCGGATTATTATTACAATACGCATACATATTGTAGCCCAACAATCCAGTCCCGGTCGAAACCAATCCATCCGCATTGATAAATCTACCCGTTACAGGATCATAATAGCGACTCTGCAAGTAGTACAAGCCTGTCTCGTAATCGTAGAAGTATCCTCTATAGCGGAAGGGATTGAAGTTTCTGACGACAGTATTTTGCAGTGAAGTGTTGCCTGCCGAAACGGTGGTGGTTATATTCCCCCACGCATCGTAGGTGTAAGAGCCGATCTTCACGCCTGCCTCGGTGTAAACGCCTATGATGTCACCAAAAATGTTCTTTTCGAAGAAATAGGTGTCAAAAACGCCTGCGGCATAACTCGCCGTTCTGTACTGCATACCGATGGGCGAGCCGCTTTCATCGTAAAGATACAGGATGAAATGGTTGCCCCAGCTTTCGCTGACGATCTGCGAGCCGTTGAGGGCATAAGTATGCACCGTGCCATTGACGTTCTTGGCGGTTCTGATGCCGTCGGCATTGTAGGTAAATTCGTAGGTCACCTGTCCGCCGTTTTTGGAAATCTCCATGAGCTGACGCCCGTGCCAAGACATATCCCAGCCGTTGTATGTCAGAGGGTTTCCAATGGCATCATAAGTTGTTCCGGATAACTGATCGCCCCATGCTCCTGTGCTATAGGTGTAGGTTTGAGTAGATGTGGCTGTGCCGGGGGTTTGGGCGGTGGTATACGCATGGGTCTTTTTACTCGTGCGGTTGCCGGCGTAGTCGTAGGTGTAGGTGTAGGTTTTGCCGAGGTAGGGGTTATTTTCGCGGGTGAGCTGACCTAAATTGTCATACCGATATTCGGTAACGTTGCTACCTTCAGTGATGGTCCTGATGTTCCCCTTGGCGTCGTAAGTGTAGGTGTACGTCGTCGAGTCCTCGCCGACCTCCGATGTGTACGTAGCAACCTGAGGGGTAGTCAAGTCATTTTGGAGCTTGTAGGTATAGCTTTCGAGACGTGTGAAGCTTTCAGTCGAAATGGATTTCGTCGAGAGCCGATTCAATCCATCATACGTATATGCCATATTCACGCGGATAGAATCATCCGTCCAAAGGCTATACGTGCCGAGGGTGTCGTCCGGATTGTAGCCACATTCGACGGAAAGCCAAGCCGAGGCGGTGCCCGTTTCTGTGGCGTAAATCATCGTATTTGTCGAATAGACCAACCGATTTTTCTCATCATATTCGCAGCTGATCTTAAGCAGCTCCGTACCGTCGGTGGCATCATTTTCGTTATAGAAAATGATCTTTCCCTCGCTGTCCCGAACATAGTAGTAGCTTCTGTCGGCTTCGGTAGAGGTAACCGAATGAAGCTCCCCCGCGGAGGTGTAGGTGTAGAGGTAGCTGTTCTTGACAGAATTTCCACTATTGTCAGTATCAGTATAGCACACTTGGGAAAGTCTGTCAAGTTCGTCGTAGTCATATTCCACAAAATCCCCGTTGCCATAGGACATTTTTTGCAGCTTTCCGTTATTGGGCGCATACGTATACGTGACGAGTGTGGCGCCTCCGGCTTTAATTTGGCTTGGGTTACCAAAGGAATCATACAAAAACTCATACGTTGTTGATTCGGTAACAATCTTCCACAAGCGGTTGGCGGTATCATAGACATACGAGGCGGATGCCATAATGTCGTTAGCGTAGTACAAATCGCCTGTGCCTAAATAGAGATAAGGCAAAACTCGGGTTGGGCGACCGATGGCATCATACGTGTAGTGTAGACCGCCCTCGCCTTCGGTAAACTCGCTCAGCAAGAGGCCTTTATCGTTATATTGATATCGAATGACCTGCCCTGAGGTTGTTACGGCACGAAGGGGTTGACCAAAGGTGCGTGAACCTGCTGTTATATCATATTCCGTCCGGGAGGAAAGGGTTAGCGGAGTATCCTCTACAGAAGTCAGCGAGGTTGACTCAAGCAGTCCATAGGTATTGGTTGTATACGTAGTGCTGCTTTGCAACTCCGGCGTGATATATAGATAAGTCTCACCGTCCGTGTCGGTTTCCAACAATTTTTCGAAATCGTATCTGTCGGCGGCATTTTTGAGGGTATACTTATACACCTTTTCGCTCTGAAGGACACCTTTGTCACTATAGGTTAGCTCGGTCAGATTGTATTGAGAGTCAATGATACGTGTGGGTTCATTATGGGTCGCATCAGAATCGTAGTGATAATACGTTACTTGATCAACAGTACCCGACATGGTCAAGCGACCTTGGTTGTCATAATCGTAGCCTACGGCGTTATTTCCCGATGCTTCCACCAAGGAGATTTCGTCAAAGCATGCCTCTCCCGTTTGGCTGGCGTAGGTGCATATAATGTTGATATGTGAGATTCTTTTTTGGAGCTTAGTTGTAAAAACAGCGCTCAAAAACTGCCAATCTGATATGCTTTTGTTGAATTCAAAGCAACAGGATTGGGGGCTGGATGTATCTACGTAATAAATATCGACATCAATGCAAAAATAGGCATCTTCATTGGCTATTTTGGCATTTGCCTTTCCAAAGCCCGACAGGACAAACATCCGTCTATTGATGGTTGCATCACTTTCACTTGAGTCAGGAGGCACAATAGTCTGGATATACGTATGGTACCCCTCCACATCACCCGTAATCACGAGACTTTGACCGAAAGCGCTATCCACAGTTTTGACGGTAGCCCAGCTTGCTTCCTCATCTAATGAATCATACTGCCAAGCATCACTCAAAAGATTTTGAGAAGAAGACGTAGTGTAGGCAACACTATCAAAATTTCCGTTCTGCACCATATTATACTGTGCGGCTCCGATGTTTGAGGTCAGCATTACTTGATCGACCTTGAAACTACCCACGCAGGAAGCAGCTTGATCTGTTTTTGCGATGCGGAAGGTGACGGCAAAGGTCTCGCAACCCGCGGAGCCACTGTTTACTTCGAATGTCAACACAGGCTCGCTTGTGGTGTTGGTATCGTCTGTTGAGCTCTTTCGAATGTCTGCCTTATAAGTATGTGATGAATCGCTTGTGGATACCACCAGCATTTCGGTGACTACACCACTGCAATAATCGGCTATACACTTGGCAGACAGGGTATATGTGCCGTCAGGCAAGGTCACATACTGAGTAATAGAGGACTGAGTAACTGTATCAGATGCCCAAAGACTGATCCCTTTAAAGCCTTTGGCATAATGGCTGCTTGCATCATATACAGACGCATTGCCTTCCAGCAGCCAGCCGTCAGGGCTTATTTTATTGTTTACGGAAGAAACCAACTCAAAGCTGCCGTTATACACATAATTGGCAGAGATACCATTAACAATAGCGGCTGCCTTGACACTATTTTTGGCGTTTTCGTTGGTTGTATCGTCCTCCGAAGAGGTCGGGTCTTCATAAGCGTTGTTGGTTGCGCCGTACATGGCGGTCCGTGCTGCGTTGGTTGAATATGCGCTGACGGCGCGTCCGTATTTATCTAATGTATAGTGCGTGATGATATCGTCGCTGTCCGATGTGGTTTGCAAGATATCATCTTCGCCACTTGAGCGAACCTCGGTATATCCAATACCATAGGTATAGGATATAGTTTGTCCGAGTACACCAGCGGCATATTCGCTGATTTTGATTACTTTACCCAACGTGTCATATTCATATCGCAGTTCGAGTTGGGCTTCATCGTCTTTGGCATAAGACAAGCGGTAAAGTCCGTCCGCGCATTGTACATATCCATAAGATGCAGTTCGATCAACCACGACTGTGCCGTCAACGAGATGACCAAACTTGACTTTGCGCAAGGGACCACAGCAAGTAGCAGAAACAGTGGCGTCATTTTCAAAAGAAGAACCGTATTCAAATTGAACCACATACCCCGATACAGCATCTCTGATCTCCATCAGCTGTCTCAACATAGAGTGATATGTAAACGTCATATACTCAATTGCCTCAGTTTGACCACTGGGAAGCACTTTGATTACCGTTTGGCTTGCATTATCGGTGGTTGCCGCAAGATATAGTCGGTTTCCATATTTGTCTTGTAAATATTTTATGCCACCGCCAATGCCTGTAGCACAGGTTTGGGCGTCAAATACGCGACAACTGCCGTCGGAGTAGGTAATGATGATCTCATAACCATCAACTGTTTGGGTATTAATCGTTAAGGTCAACCGTAGACCGTCTTCGTCCTTATATTGTCTATCATATTTATTGGCTACATTTATTTGCTCATATTCACTGCTTAAAAAATAATGCTCTGTACCGTCGCTGTCAGACCAAACAAAATATGTTTGATCATTTCCATCTTTATCTATATATGAGCCTTCCAAAATAGATTCGGATATGCTTAATTTCAGTCCCTGCCCTGTAGAAAACCAGGGATAGTATACATTGGGATTATTGCTGTTTCGGTAATAGTCCTCGGCAATAGCCGAATTGTAAATAACAGAGGGCATATAGCCAAAGAGACCGTCTGTTGTGCTGAAGGTTCCGACGGACAATACCAAATCGCCTGTGGCGTGATTAACGTGGCCGCTACCTGCCAATCCTGCGCTATGGGAGGACGATGACCAATAAGATTCGACACCCTTCATGTCTCGATATTCGATTACGATACGGGGGATCGCGGCAGAGCCATCTGAAGAGGTAAAAATAGAATGAAATCTTTCTTCCCCGATGGAGGCAAGCGCAAAACCGTGGTTGGCGGTGGGATCCTTCAACCATTGAGTGTACAAGGACGTGATATCCCATGTGACCTGATAGGGCACAGTAGAGCCCGACGGTGTTGTATTGATATTTTGGTAATCTACAAGATCGTCATCATTGGGGATAAAAGATGTGGAGCGATTATTCCAGGTGATACCGGAGGTCCAATTGGAGGAGGTCAATGCATATAGGCCAACCGTTGTGGCGCTCTGGAAGATACCAACATGGCCAGCCTCAATGCAATTCATCATAAAGCCGGCTTTTATGAGATAACTGTTTTCCGGCAAAGTGGGAAGACTACTTGTTTTCCAAAAGGCAATATGCTCGGTACTATCAGTGTAGTGTCCCACCATAAGTTGATGGCTCGTGTAGTAAGAAGTGTTGGGCGCAAGCTCACTGATATATGTATCTGTCATATCAGCGGTAGACGTCGTTACATTGATGGGAGGGTCCACCGTTACCGGAAACGCTCTTTCCTCAAAATTGATCCACGCTTCATCAGCAGTTACAGTCAATGCATACTTACCATTACCGCTGGATGTCAAGGTATACGTTACCGCATCAGAATACTCACCCTCGGCATCGAACATATACCCTTGGGGAATAACGTAAACAACCTCGTCAGTGTCGCTATCCGAAATTGCCACAGTACCATCCTCGCACATTGAAGCTACAAGATTGTTCAGTTTGATCTCGAAGGTGTAGCTATACGCATCGGAACGCTCTTTGACGATAATATTTTCCTTAATGTTACCGGAGTTTACAACGTATTCAAGGTCAACCCCGTCCAGAATGTTGGGATAAAGGATCCTGGAGGATAGCTTATCCAAGGTCATCAGCTTCTGAAGCTGTGTGGCATTCTCGGGAAACTCGGTCTGAGTATTGGTGACCTGTCCTTCCACCTTCTTGTTTGCCCCGGAAAGGCTCATGGTGATCTTTCTGTTGCCATCGTGGAGTGTGAACAGGGTCTCGTTGCCCGTCGTCTGCTTGGCGAATTTTACGCGGGCATTAGAGGTGCCATATTCGTTGCCCATATCCGAGATGGTATTGTCAATATCCTGCCATTTGCCGTTCTCGTCCTTTTCGTGGACAGGGATGCCGTATTGCACAGCGGTAAATGAGCCATCTTCTGTACGGAAGTGCTTTACCGTTTTCTCGCGCCTATCCGTAACCTCAAATACTGCTTTTTCTGTTTCGATTTCTTCACTCGCTTCCGGGATGATCTCGTCATCGGTAGTGTTACCAAACGCCACCTCAACAGATTCGATCAATTCCGCATATATGTTAGCCGGAACTGCGTACAAGATCAGCAAAATTGAAAGAAGATAAGCCAATGTCTTGATCCAAAGGGTAAAGGTACGGCTTGATGTCTTTTCGTTTTTGTTTTTCATATACTTTTTCCTTTCTGTTGCCATGATTGAAACTATTTACCATAGAAATCCACGTGAGCCATTGGACGCCCCTCCTTTCATGAATTTTAAACCTATATATTTTTATAGTTTATTTATTATACATAACGAGCATCATTGCCAAAACATAACAGATTTTGAATCAAATTTACAAAATATTAAAATTTATGTTCGTTATAGATTTTATTAACGCATTTGGTTATGTTTCCGTTCCCCGTTCGTTATACATTTTGTGTGCATATATCGGTGGTGACCGAAACGTTGCCTTTTACAGGACAGAAATGCCTCGGAGTTTTTCGTTGGGCATAAAAAATCCCTGCGCCGAAAATCGACGCAGGGTGAAAGTTTTTTTAAAAGAAAATTTAAGGGTTAGGACAGGTATCTTCTACCTTACTATACGTACGCTCTACATCATCTTCACTATGGGCGGTTACGTAGAAATAGGCTTTATATGCTCTGCCGGGAACAGCATAAAACTCCAGTTCCATAGCAAGGCTCGGGCGTGTTGATGTTGTAGAATAATCGTCCATCAATACCCACTGGTCGTTTACATACTCAAACAATCTGATTCTACCTTCCAAAAGAGTCACATTAGATTGACCGGTTACGGAGGCACTTACAACCCCATCACCTACCCCAAAGAAAATAATGTCATGATCCAACATAGCAATAATACTCCAACGAGGGGTAGCAACGTTTTCTTCGGCACATACACCGAGAGGTAACGCAAAAGAGGTTAACAAAACAATGGATAAAATAATAGCGATACTTTTAGTGATATGTTTTTTCATATTTATTCTCCTTCCTATTTTCCGAGCACCTAAAGACTACATAATCAATTAAAAAACAGTTTTATTCAATTATTCAATGCTCTTGGCCAAAGAAATTAAATCGTCGGTAGTTCCATAGGTTAAAACACTGTATACATATACACCGTCATTCCATACAAGAGCGATTTGCTCTTTCGAAACATATTGGAATATTATTGCTTCATAACCATGAATCTCTGTATAAGCAATAATGGTAGCATCATTATCTATGTAAACATTTTGTTTATTATAAACACTTTGATTATATGTAGCCCAGTGTTTATCGTTTAAGTAATAATCAATTAAAACTCTTGTCCTGCTTTCGCAAAGAACATCTTCTTCCACGCCCTCGGGAATCTCTCTTGGCCTTCTCGCTTTCATCACAGCTTCCCAAGGTTCTTCTGTTTTGCTTGGCTCGGCCTCAATATTCTCGGTGGGAGCTTCTGTTTCAAAACGGAGGGAAACATAATCGTCGTACCATTCAAGCACGGCATTGATCACGGCGTTGCGAAGAGCCGAAACTGACATGATCGTGATAAAAACTACCGTAAGAAGTACACCCGCGAACATAGCCACTCTTGAAGCGATCTTTTTGGCGGTGGCTATCATAGGTGCATATTTGTACCTTCGTATGATCCTGCGTTTTCGACGCTGATAAGATGGGCTGAACTCCACTTCAGATATATCCAAGTTGTCAAACTCGTCGAATTCGTCTATACTGTCCTCAACTGCTGATTCGATGAGGATGTCCAATTCGTCAAGTCTTTGACGCTTCATACAAGGCTTCACCTCCCATCTCAATCAAGAGTTTTTTGGCTCTCATATAGCGCATACGGACCAGATCCTCGGAAATATCCAGAAATTTGGCGATCTCCTTCGTGGTCATCTCCTGCTCGAATTTCAGCAGGATGACGTCACGGTAAATATCATCCAATTTACGAACCAGCGTTGCCACCAGCCGTTGATTCTCCTCGTTGATCACCATCCGAACCACGTCTTCATCCGTGTCGGCAATCAAACCTTCTTCGAGCTCCTTGACCATGAAAGCCTCCACCTCAAGCTGTCTTTTCTTGCGACGGTAAAGATCGATAGCTTTGTTTTTTACGGCGATCAGCACCAGATGCTTCAACTTTTGCTCTTCATCGATGTGCCTGAACGAATCCAAACAATTCACAATGGTCAGAATTGCCTCGTTGACGCAATCTTCGGAATCCTGTTGGTGGTGCAAGACCGAAAAGGCAACGACGTACATATACTTTTCATATCGGTCGTAGAGCATTTCAACAAATGAATAATCCTCTTCGCTTTCAATGGCCATCATGATCATGATGGGAAGCAAGCTGTCCACCGCCTTTCCTTAAAACTTAAACTGTTACCCGGGTGATTATATTATAGCATATTTTGTCAAAAAGGTCAATATATTGGAAAAATTTAGCAATTTAGCCAACGGCATCCCGAGTCAAAAAATCAAAAACGCGCTTATTTGTTAATGATTTGTAAACTGCCAGATTGTTTTGTTATGTCTTTCTATACAGCCTCTTGACATCCCCCCACAGTCGCGGTATAATAAGCACAACGGACCGTAATACGCCGTTGGACTACCTGCTATGACGCTATCAAGGAGACTCCCATGCCGTTTTTCGATAAGATCAAAAAGAAATTGCGAGTCAAAAACATCTTCTGGGCGGTGTTTTCAGGCTTGGTTACTTGCGCCCTGATCTTGCTGTTGCCACTGTATTTTTCAGACGACGGTACCGAATATACCATCCGTTTTCTTGTGTTTGACGTACCTGCATCCAATAAGTTTATCATCATTTGCTGCATCTTTACCATCGCGGCGCTGACGTTCCTGTGTGTGAGCAAGATCAAAGCCGCTATCAAAAGTCCCGAGTATCATCAGATGCTCGAAGACGCGGCGAAACTGGGCGAGGTCTATGAGATCGACTACGAGCTACGGCTGATCAATCCTTCCCCTCTCACCAAAGGCGGGGAGCTTCGGTACAGCCCCAAGGTGTTGTTCTATATGAAGGATACCGAGGTAACCATTCTGAATCCCGCTCATATCCAATCCATAGAGACCCGTTTGGTGCAAGCGAAAAGCCATCAGGAATGCTATGTTTTCGTAAATGTCGGCGGCAACGACCCCTTGAAGATCAAAACTTCAAAGAAGAACGCAGCAAAACTCGCAGATGACCTGCTGTACACGCTCAAAGGTATATAAAAAATTCCGACAAGTCACTTGTCGGAATTTTTTTGTCCGCTTCTTTTTGCACGCATCCTCTGACAAAACTTATTTTTTCAGCAGTTCATCCGACAGGCGCAGCATCTCGGGGGCTATTTTTTTGCGTTCCCGCTTGAGTACAGCATTATAGACGGGATATGCCAGGCTGACCAGCACACAGCCCACAAGTCCCGTGGGGAGGCCAAAGATCATGGCACGGTCGCGGTAAGCCCCGAGGATCAATGCGAGATCTGTCATAATCAAACTCATACCCAACCCCAACAAAAGAACACCGATCACGCCCAGCGTAAGCGCCAGACCTTGGGCTTTTTGGGTTACCCCTCGATCCAGCCGGCGCAAGCGGGTCATTTTGTCCTCTTCCTTAGCTGTCTGATCGTATTTCTCGCGGATTCGCTTCAGCTCTTCCTGCTCTTTGGCGGAGTAGGTATACTGAAATCCTTTATTCTCAGGTTGATTATCCATGGGACGACTCCTCTGTTTTCAATAACTTCAATTTGTGTGTGCTTTGCGCGATCATATAGACCGCCATCAACAAGATAAAGACCGAAACGCCGCCCCCGATACATCCCAGCATGATCCGTCGCTGCGGCAAAGACATGGTCTCCCCGCCGAATGTGGTCAGCATGGTGGAGGACAAGGTCAGCATGGACACACACGCCGCGGCAAGGCTGATAGCTTTGGACGCGGAATAAACGGGGCTTTGATATTTTCGGTATTTGATGATGCTCACAATGGCAACGGTCATGGCGGTAAAGGTGTACGCCGCCATGGCGATGGTGGTGATCTCGTGGTGATGGAAGGTTCTGTTCCAGTACACCATAAAAAAGATCATCAGAGACAGCATCAGGTTCATCACAAGGAAGACCCACCCGCAAGCGCGGTATTTGATCAGTTCCTGCCGCATATGCTCACCCGGGCGGTGGATACTGGTATGCCGAACCAGAAAAAAACGCATGAGGGCGAGGGAGATGTAGTACCCTGCCAAAGAATAAAACCAAAAGGTATGGTGCAGGTAACCCAGCCACAGCTGAAAGGCAGCGTAGGCTACGTTGAATGCCAAGGATCCATACAGAGAGACGTTTACGCGCAGACGTTCGTCATCCAGCCAGCGGCGAGCGTACTGATTTTCGTCCTTGAAGGTTTTGACATAGCGGATCATCACAGGGATTCTGAAGCACCACACCGTCAACGTGTAGGCAGACAGCACATAGGACACATAGGCAAGGACGGTTTCCGTCCCCAGCACCACCATGGCAAACACCAGTAGCGCCACCGACAAGGGGATAAGCACGATCATAAGCGCTATGGGGGGGAACAGCAATGCTTTGCCGATTTTCTTCCAATCCATAAACTTACCTCCTGATCTTAACAATAAAAGTCGTACCAACCCCCACCGTGCTATCCACGCTGATCTCACCCTGCAGGATATCCACCACCCGCTTCACAAGCGCCAGTCCCAATCCGTTGCCTTGGGTAGCACGGGAGGTATCCCCCTGATAGAATTTTTCAAAAATATGAGCACCGACCTCGGGGGGCATCCCACATCCGGTATCGGATACGCTGACCTCCGCATAGTCTCCTACAGCAACAAGAGACACGATCACTTTTCCCCCTGCCTCGGTGAACTTGAAAGCATTGGAAAACAGGTTATTCCACACCAGCGAGAGAAGCTCCCCATCCGCCGATACGGTCACACCTTCGGAAATGTCGGTATCAATCTCGATCCCGCGGCTCTCCCACACGTTTTCGTATTGCAGAAGACATTCACACAGCTGTTCGCCGAGGTCGTATGTCTCAACCTTGGGATAGATCTGCTGGTTTTCCAGTCGGTTTAGCTTCAGGATATTCGTCATCATATCCGACAGGCGTCGGGAGGCATCGGTGATGGCTTTGGCGTATTCCAACCGTTTTTCCTCCGAAAGCCCCGGCGTTTGCAAGAGAGTGCCATAATTTTGCATCACCGCAAGGGGGGTCTTCATTTCATGGGATACGTTGGAGATAAAGTCTGTTCGAAGGGTCTCCACGCTCGAAAGCTCTAACGCCATTTGATTGATGCACTCAATAATCTCGCCAAAGCTCTCCCCTACCGCAATTTTGGCAGACGTGGGAATGCGTACGGAAAAATCCCCTTTGATCATCTTTTCCGTGGCTTCTGTGATCTTTTTCACGGGACGATCCACCGTCCAATGCCGTCGAACCGTATCAATAACGGTAAACAAAAGGCTCACCAGCACCACGTTGCCAAAGGTCAGCTTGGCGGCTGTGCCGATATTTTCGTCGGTGAGTGTTATCCCCAAAGAATTGGAAAGAATCGTAACGAACAGCATGGTACAGCAGGTAACCACAAAGGCGATCAGCAAAAAGATGGTCACGTAATGGCTGACCCACCGCAAAATCTTTTTGACACCCCCACCGTCCTTCATTTGATCACCGCCTTATAGCCTAGTCCGTGCACCGTGACGATCTCAAAGGCATCACAACCCGAAAGTTTCTGACGGAGCTTGGTCATGTACACGTCCACCGTCCGCGTACCGCTGGTACTGTCCACATCCCAAAACTCGTCCATCAGTTGAGTGCGGGTGAAAGTCTTTTTGGGATAGGACAACAGCTTATAGAGCAGGTCAAATTCTCTGGCGGTCAGGGAAATCTCCTCATCGTCTAAAATGGCAGAGCGCTCATCGGCATCCATAACGAAATTCCCCACCGTCAAGCGGCGACTGGAAGCGATCTTGGCACGGCGCAACAGTGCTCCGATCCGTAAAAACAGCTCGTCAAGATCCACGGGCTTGGTCATATAGTCGTCAATACCAATGCGGAAGCCCCGCTGCTTGGCGGCAAAATCATCCCGAGCAGACATGAACAGGATGGGGATATCATGGTTCAGGGAACGTACCGTCTTGGCAAACTCAAAGCCGTCGATCCCCGGCATCATGATGTCGGAAACAATGAGATCAAAGGTGGTCTTATACATCTCGTCGTAAGCTTCCTCTGCCCCGAGACACCCACAAGCTTCATAGCCGCTGTGATTCAGGAAAGAACAGATGGAACGGTTGAGATCGCGGTCATCTTCCACCACTAAAATCTTGAACATAGACAGTTTCCTCCGTTTTCAGCGTTTACTGTCTTCAGTATAACACAAGATTGTTAAGATTTTGTTTGCGTTTCTTTTTTTTTACAAAAAACTCACAGAGCAACCCCTCTGATCGGCTGCTCTGTGTTATTGGGGGCGTATCAGACCAAAGCTGATTTTTTCAGCACCAAACGGCTGACAGCCCCCAGTCCGAAGGAGAACATAGCCCCGCCGGCAAGGCACAGCACCACATTCAGCAGGGTGGAGCCGAGGGGGGTGATCATGGATACCATCATGAAGAGCAGCATCCCGCCGCCGAGGGAAGCGCAGATCGAAAGCCAAGCCCTTTGCTTTGCCCCTATGCTGATGAGGGTGAAAATGGGGACGAACACAAGCATCAAGCAGATTTTGGCGAGCATGCACATGACCAGATTGCCCGCGTTGAGTCCGTGGAGATCAAAGGAAAGCCCCGAAATGGCACCGCCCAGCACCGAGCCCGAAAAGTAGGCCATCAACATGAGCGCGCCACAGACAAAGCCCGCCAGGGTCTTGGAGACCACATACTCTCCACGACCGGCGCGGACGGTGAAGAGGTTCTTGGCGTAGCCGCTTCTGAAATCATCAGAAATGAAGAGGCACACAAACACAGCCACACCCATGAAAGCCATATTGATATTGCACATCATGAAGATCTCGTCGCCTCCCAAGGGTTCTCCGGGGAGGGTGCCGATGTTCTGCCATGCGTTCTCAGGACCCACCATCACGGTCTCCGCCCCCGTTTGGGGATCCACCGAAACGCTACCGTCCATCATGGCCATCATGACGGTCATCAGGATGGGCATCACCAAGGCGCAGGCAATGATGATATAGAAAAGTCTTGACTTGAACATTCTTTTAAAGTCCACACGCATCATGCTCTTCAAACGCTTTGAAAAGCCAAAGGCGGGGAAATTTGCTGTGTTTTCCATCAGGCTTTACCTCCGTTCATCAGGTCGATATAGTATTCCTCAAGGCCGATCTTGTCGGTTTTGAGTTCGGTGACGGGGATGCCGTTTTCGTAGAGGAAGGAGACGATCTCTTCGGGTGTGGTGAGATCATACACGCGGATATACCCCGCCTCGTCTTCTTCCACGCGATTGTACTTGCAACCCAACAGCATTTTGACACGTCCCATATCCTTTGCCGTCAAAGCCACATAGGTTCGGCAGTTTGCGTCCAGTTCGGCGGCGGTCATCTCCCGAATCATTTTGCCGTGACGGATGATGCCGTAGTGGGTAGCCACCTTCTGCAACTCTCCCAAAAGGTGGGAGGACACCACGATGGTGCGGGTGCCGTCCTTGACGATATCCTTGAACACCTCCCGCATGATACGCATACCGTCGGCGTCCAAACCGTTCAGCGGCTCGTCCAGCACCAGCAGAGTGGGGGCGCCGAGAAGCGCCATGGCGATGCCTACCCGTTGCTTCATACCCAGGGAGCAGTTCTTATACTTGTTCCCTGCCGCGCCCTCCATTCTCACGGTTTTCAGCACCTTGATAACTTCTTTTTCGGGATGGGGAATGGACAGATTGGCCGCCTGAAGCATCATGTTGTCCCAAACCGTTAGACCGGGGAAGCAACCGGGAGATTCAATCAGCACCCCCACCTTGGCACGCACGTCTCCGTCGGTGTGGTCCTTGCCGTAGAGCCTGATGGAGCCTCCGCTTTTTGGGATAAGACCGCAGATCATTTTCTCGGTGGTGGATTTACCCGAGCCATTCTCCCCGATAAAGCCGTAGATCGCGCCCATGGGTACAGTCATGTCAAGCCCACAGACCGCCTGCTTGGTGCCGAAATTCTTAGAAAGATTTTTGATTTCAACAGCGTTCATTCTTTCGACCTCCCAATCAATATACGTCACACTTGTTCAAAAGGCGTGTGCCTGCTACATTATAGATGACCGCCCAAGCAACCGATACAACCATGCAGATCAGCAAAGAACCGATACCGCTTGAAAGGTTGGCATTGACTGATGCGCCGTACAAGAAGATATTGAGAAAATCCGTGGGAATGGCGAGATTCTCCACGATCGCCGCCGCACCGATGATAAGGATACCTGTTCCGAAGAAGAAGGACGATGCCACGGAAATACCGAAATATCTTCTGAAGATCACGTTCAAGAAGGTGTAAAGACTTGCCCAACCGAGCGACATAACGATCTTTCCGAGAATAGCGATCATAAGCGAGCCTACGTTCACATCGGTTTCATATCCGACGAGCAAGCCGCCCACCGTACCGCCAATGAGGTAAGTCAAGCACATACAAGCCATGGCAAAGGCGCAAACAAGGCTCTTGGAGATCATATAGTCCTGCTTCTTTGCGTGGGTGGTAAAGAGCTGTTTGACGTAGCCCGATCTGTAATCGTTGCCAATAAAAATCGATACCATAATCCCGCCGAAGATGAAAACCATATTCATATTGGCGTAGTCAGCAATTCCTTCAATCACGTAAAGAGATTTCGAGGCGGCAATGATCTGCCAAACGTTAGAATAAAGCGGCTCCATCGTCTGTCCGTTCTGATCGGGCATCATGGTCATAGCCGATACCATCGCAGGGATGATGGCGGCAATGGCGAGGAAAATGTAAAAGAGAGGCGTGTGGAACAGACGGTAGAAGTCCACACCAAGCATACCCTTAATTCTGCGAGCAAAGGTAGGCGATTCAAATTTAATATCACGTGTTGCATTCATTATTCTGCCTCCTTCTTCGACATCAGCTCGATGTAATATTCCTCAAGACCGATCTTGTTTTTCTTTATTTCGCTGACAACGTGACCGTTTTTCATCAAGAAGTCAACGATAGAAGCGGTATCGTCCACATCATAAACGCGGATATAGCCTTCCTCCTCGCGCACGTCGGCGTACTGCTTACAAAGAACCGCCTTTGCGCTCTGCATATCCGCGCATTTCAGCGAGGTATAGACCTGCGCTCTCGAATCCATTTCCTCGGCGGATAGCTCCATGATCATCTTTCCTTGACGGATGATGCCATAATGGGTGGCGATCTTCTCCAACTCGCCGAGGATATGGGAGGAGATCAGAACAGTACAGCCGTATTTCTTCGTGATATCCACAAGTATTTCTCGCATAATTCGCATACCGTCGGTATCAAGACCGTTGATCGGCTCGTCGAGAATGAGAAGCGCGGGGTCTCCGAGCAGAGCCATAGCAATACCGATGCGCTGCTTCATACCGAGGGAGCATCTCTTGAATTTGAGGTCTGCGTTATCCTCCATACGCACGATTTCAAGCACACGGCGAATCTCCTCGTCGGCGTTCTTAATGCCGAGATTGATGCACTGCATCATCAGATTCTGATACACGTTTGATCCGGGGAAACAGCCTGTATTCTCAATCAGTGCGCCGACTCTCACGCGCACGCCGGGATCGGTGTAATCTCTGCCGAACAGCTTGATCTCTCCGCCGTCTGGGACGAGATGACCGCAGATCAGCTTCTCGGTGGTGGATTTACCCGAACCATTCTCCCCGATAAAGCCGTAAATCGCGCCCACAGGTACCGTCATATGAAGATGATCCACCGCATACATCCCTCGAAAGCTCTTGGATAGTCCCTTGATTTCAATGGCGTTCATAGTTTGCTTTTCCTTTCTTGTAAAGCGGAAAAGGCGAGACGTTCAGTCCCGCTTTTTCCTTATTTTATGTTTTAAGCTCTCATGATCTTATCGCTCAAAGCGAGAATTTTAGACGCATACTTCTTTTTGCGCCCGTCCAAAATGCCTTTGTAAATGGGGTAGTTCAAAAGCGCCAATGCCATACCGACAAGTCCCACGGTGATTCCGGGAATCAGCGCATCTGCCAAGCCAATCACAGCGCCGATGTCGGTCATGACCAAACTCATGCCGGCACCCATGATGATGGCGGCAAGGCTACCAAACGTATAGGCGAAAATCAAAGCGGGGCGCTTGACCTTTTTGTCCAGCGTGCGAAGTTCCTCCAAGGATGAGGAGGGCTTATCCATGTATTGTGCGCGGATCTTCTGTGCCATAAATTGTTGATCTTGTTGATTCATCTCTGTATCCTCTCTTCTTTTTGCTTACGGTCATATGATAGCATGACGTTGTTGTTGTAATTTTTGCAAACTGTTTGCGTTTTGTTAAACTTAACTTTTTCTTACTTTTTTACTCCTCTTGACAAAACCGTACAAATATGGTATAATATTCCCGAAGATAGATACAGAGGTATAAGTCTGCAATATGGGCAGGCGTTTCTACCAACCGCCATAAATGGTTGTCTACCGGTCGTTACGACTTGTAGGCAATTTTTTTATACCTGATCCCGCATATTTTTGAGTGCTGTCGCATATGCTGATCAAAGTATCTATGCAAAATTTTCCGAAAGGAGGATCATCTATGAACCTCATGATCAACGGTCAACCCATCACCGTAAAACCCGAGCAATCCCTGCTTGACGCAGTCAAGGAGCTGGGATTGATTACAGGAGTTTTGTCTACCGACCCCCTGGCTGCCAAAATCGCAGGCAGTGTTTTTACCTTGAATTACATTCCTCTGCGAGAAAAAGATACAGGACCCGTACGAGAATCCAAACGCAAAGCCATGGCGGCATCGGGCGGCGTGGTTCGCCTGCTGACCTACCGTGACGACGCGGGACGGGCGGTCTACGAGCGCACCGCGAGATTTGTCTTGTTCCTCGCCATCAAACAGCTGTGGCGAAACGCTCGCGCAGTCATGAACTTCACGCTGGGGTCGGGACTGCACATCAAGGTCACAGGCGCCGAAAACTTTTCTCCCGAAGCCCTCAAGGCGCGGATGCAAGCGCTGGTAGATCAGGATATCCCCCTCAAGCGCCGCAGAATTTCCACTGAGGAAGCCATCCGTTACTATTTGGACAACGGTCAGGAAGACAAAGCCCGTCTGCTTGCCTACCGCCCCTTGTCCACCTTTGACGTATACGAATACGAAGGCTTTTCCGACTATTATTACGGTGAAATGGCGCCCTCTACGGGATTTCTTCGGGTGTGGGACATCCTGCCTGCCGAGGATGAGGACGGGTTGATCTTCGTCTATCCAGATCCCAAAAATCCCGACCACGTGGCTGACTACAAGCATATGCCCAACTACTATCACGTATATCGGGAAGGCAAGCAATGGGGAGAGCTGATGGACTGTGAAACAGTGGCTGATCTGAATGAGCTGACCGACACAGGTAAAATCCGTGAGTTGATCCGTGTCAACGAGGCGTTACACGAAAAGAAATACGGTCAAATCGCCGATATGATCTGCCGTCGTCATGCGAAAGCGGTGTTGCTGGCAGGACCCAGCTCCTCGGGCAAAACCACGTCTGCCAATCGTTTATCCGTTCAACTCCGCGTCCACGGCAAGCATCCCATCCTCATGAGTTTGGATGACTATTACAAAAACCGCGAAGACATTCCCACCCAACCCGACGGCACGGTGGATCTGGAGCATATCAACACCATTGACACGGCGCTCTTTGCCGAGCATCTTGACGCCCTTCTCCACGGAGAGGAAGTGGAGATCCCCGTTTTCAATTTTAAAACGGGTAAGCGAGAGTGGCAGGGACACCGTCTGCGCCTGGACGAATCCTCGGTGGTTATCATTGAAGGTTTGCACGCGCTCAATCCCCTGATCCTTCCCCAAGGTTTGGATACCCAAAAGATCTTCAAGCTGTTTGTCAGTCCCCTGCTCCCCTTGAACCTGGACGATCACAACCGTATCCCCACAGGTTATCTGCGCCTGCTTCGCCGCATTGTCCGCGATTTTGAGACCCGAAATTCCCCCGTGGAGAAGACCATGGGGATGTGGGACTCGGTCCGTCGCGGGGAGGAAAAATGGATCTATCCTTTCCGTGAGACCGCCGATGTCATCTTCAACAGCGCCACCCTGTACGAGCTGGCGGTACTGAAAAAGCACATCTTCCCGCTGCTCACCGCCATCAGTCCCGACGAGGACTGCTACGAGGAGGTACGGGGTATGGTCAAGATTCTGAACTTTGTTCATGAGGCGGACGTGGACGACGAAATCCCGCCAACCAGTCTGGTGAGAGAATTTATCGGGGGGAATAGTTTTTATAAGATGTAAGAGATAAATTGTTGTTTAGCGGGGTAAACCCCGTACCTTTCGGGTGTCGGATGCCGATGGGGGGTCTGGGGGCGAAGCCCCCAGAACCTATGATGAACGGCCGGCGATTTCGGGGGCGGCCTTGAGCGCCCTGAATCAAAATAAAAATGTTTTGCGAAGCAAAACTTCCTTATTCAGCAAGAAGAATTTGGCTTTCAAAAGGGGTTTCTCGACATCAATCTTGTTTTTCAGAAACCTTCTTGCGGCTTCCGCCGCGCGCCGAGGCGCTCCCGGCCGCCCTCGGCACTGCCGGC
>JAZSFA010000082.1:0-28580 GCA_045531965.1 Eubacteriales bacterium | reverse complement strand
GCTCTTGATTCTGTTCGTGGTCACGGCATAGCCGGTACCATCCACGAAGTTGATGTTCTTGATGGTAGCCGCAGTGGTGCTGCCGGAAACCGAGATGTTGCCGGTGTACTTGAAGTTTGCACCGTCAATGGTCAGGCTCTTATTGACAGTCACGTCTTCGGTGACGTTGTCAAGAAGCTCGACGATGTCGCCTGCCTTAGCTGCTGCAATAGCCGCTGCCAAAGTCTCGTACTTAACACCGTTCACGGATGCTACCCAGTAGCCCTTGCGGACCGTCCAGGTGCCGTTGCCGTTGTCAACACAAATGTAGCCGTAAGGAACCTCTGCTTCACAGTCCTTTTGAGAACCAAAGTTCAACAGGATGTCGGAGTTGTAAGTACCGCCTGTGACAATGATGAAGCTATCGTTCTTACCTTCGGTGTTGAAGATCCAAGGCTTGGTAGAGTTCGTATCATCGTGTACGTTACCCAGCGTGAAGTAGCCGCCCATAACCTTAGTGGTATGAGAACCTGCTTCGGTGTCCGCATAGATGATAGAACCGTTAGTCGTTGTCTTTGCAACATCGTAAGTACCGCCCTCAATGGTGAGCGTGGAGCCACAGTTGTAGATGAGCGAGTAGAGTGCCGTGCCTTCATTGACCTTGATACCGCCGTCACCCATCAGAGTCAGGTTACCACCGTTTTCAATGAAGATCACGGATTCAATCGTTGCCTTCAAACCACCGTTAGCATTGGGCGCATCAGGTGTTACCGTCACCGTACAACCGTTAAAGTCGATGGTTACCTTCTTACCGTTGATACTGATCAAGGTGTCGTAACCAAAGTTTTGGGTCGCGGTCGTGTTGCTGCCGTCGAGCACGTGATCCTTAAGGATAACGATGGTATCGCCATCCACAGCTGCATCAACAGCATCCTGGATGGTTGCATAACCGATCTTAACGGTTACTTTGCCGATATCCTTCTCGATGTAAGCTACAGCGCCCTCCTTGACGGTCCAAGTGCCGTTTCCGTTGGATGCGAGTGCATACTCAACAGGCAGGTATGCTTCGCCCCAAGGATTCTCGCCGTACGCTACACCGCCGACGAAGTAGCGGTTGAAGGTACCACCGGTCACGGTGATCTTATACTTACCGTTGCCGGTTGTGTTGAACATCCAAGAGCCATTGACCTGAGTAAAGTTACCGCCGGTGACAGTCATGCCGTTCTTATTTGCATAGAACATATCGCACTCGGGGTTGCCCTCGAAGACGTAATTACCGCTTTCGATCACCATTTCGCCATTATTGAAGAACATCCAGTAGAAACCGCTACCCTGCGTTGTGATAGAGCCGGTACCCACGCTATCCTTCAAGGTCAGCTGACCACCTTCACTGTAGAAGATGATGGTGCCGTTCTGTTCGATACCCAGAACAGCCATAGTGTGACCGTTCATATCGAACGTGATATCCTTACCGATGGCGGAAACAAAGGCATGATACTTGTTCAGCACAAGAGTGGAATCATCAAGATCCAGATCAAGATCCTTGATCACGTAGACAACGTCGCCATCCACAGCTGCATCAACAGCATCCTGGATAGAAGCGTAGTAGTCGTCGCCGATCTGGGCAACAGCCTCAACCACGGTATAGAGCATACCGTTGTCCTTGGCTTCCTTCTTGGTAGCCAAGCCTGCGGGTACAAAGTCGGTATCCGCACCCTCGGCTGCGTTGTTGTCGGGATCGAAGTTCCAGAAAGAACCGCCCTCAACCACGATCTTAGCGGAACCGTTCTTGTAGTTCGCATCGATGCAGTTGAAGAGGTATGCGTAGCTGCCGTTGTAAGGATCGACGGAGAATTCGCCGCCCTCAACAGTCAGCGTACCCTTCGTAACGGAAGCCACGGTGGTGCCACTGTGGAACTTACCGTTCTCAATGGTCAGGTTACCTGCGGAGCTACCGTCGGAAGCACCCAGGATGAACGCATAATTTGCGGTATCCATGTCGGCGTTCTTCACGGTGACGTTTGCGCCGTTGGTAACGCGGAATGCGGGATTGACGTCAGCGGAAGAAGTGATCTTCTTGCCTGCCAGGTTAAGTTCGTAGTCCTCGGACAGAACGATGGTGGTGCCGATCTCGATGTTCACGATATCGGTAGCCATGATCTGCTCGAAGTGCTCAAGGGTGTTGACAACCACAGTGCCTTCGCCATCCATCGTACCGTTGATCACCAGATCGGTGTCGGGATCGATGGTCAGGGTCACGCCCTCAGCGATGGTCAGATTGGTGCCCGAGCTCAGGGTAATCTTCTGACCTGCCAGCGTTGCGAGATCCTGAGTGAGGGTCAAAGCGCCGTTGCGCAGGACGAGATCAGCGAAACCGTCGGTGACACTGACACGAACCATGCTGTTATCAGCCACGAAAATGCTGTTGGCATCACCAATGACATTTACACCATTGACCTGGAAGTAACCGGTCACATCCTTAGCGCCGTTGTTGAACTGGATGGTGCCAACGAAATCAACGTTGTTATCCATGTTCAGCACAGAGTTGGCGCCAAGAACCATGGGATAAGCGTTATTGGAAGCAAGCAGCTTACCGCCACCAACACTATCAGTCACACGGACCGTGGTGTTGTACTGAATGGTGGTAGTGTAGATGAAGGTCAGGTCATGACCGTTCAGATCGATCACGATCTCACCGCCGTTAGCGAGGAACTTCTGTTCAGTTCTGTTGCTGCCGTACTCAACGTCTGCGTACAGAATGATCACAGAGTTCTTCACGATAGCACCCTTTGCCTCGCCCCAAGTAGCGTAAGCAACGCCGTCAACGGTCAGGACGCCGGGAACGACAGTCCAAGTGCCGTCGCCATTGTTAGCGGAAGCGTAGGGAGCGCAGTAGGCAATGACGTCTCTGCTATAAGTACCTGCCGCGATCTTGAGCGTTGCAGTATCAGCAACGGTCAGTTCGCCGGTGACCTTACCTGCGTCGCGGAAGTTGTCGTTGCCAACCGTAGAATCAACAATGGTCAGGTTGCCATTGACGGTGAGTGCGCCATCGATGGTCTTGCCGTTGAGATCCAGGGTATGGGTGTTTGCGGAAACCACGTCACCGGCAACGTTTGCACCAAGCTTAACGTTAGCCACGTCGGTTGCCAGAACGGTGTTCAGATGTTCAGCCGTATTGACAACCACGGTGCCTTCGCCCTTAACCGTGCCATTCACCACCAGGGTGGTTGCGGGATCAAGGGTCAGGGTGACGCCTGCGGAAACAGTGAAGGAAGTTCCTTCATTAACCGTGATCTTCTGACCTGCAAGGGTTGCAAGGTCTTCAGTCAATGCAAGAGAACCACTCATGACCGTCAGATCCATGTAGTTGTTCTTCAGAGCGAAGCGAACAAGGGCTGTGGATGTAACGAACAGACTGTCATCTGTACCGATGATGTTTTCGCCATTGATCTGGAAGTATGCACGGTTACCACTATGAAGGTTCTGGAACTGAATGATACCGTCGAATACAACGCCATTCGTCAGATTCAAAGTGGATTTGCCGTTAATAACGAAGGGATAGCTACCGCTGGTAGTCTTCAAAGTACCGGGCGTTCCGCTGGTATCGGTTACAGTTATGACAGTACCGTACTGAATCGTAACGGTATGGTCGAACGCCAAGGTGTGACCGTTCAGGTCAATCACAAGGTTACCGCCATTAGCGGGGAACTTTTGCTCGACCTTCTTGCCGTTTTCGTCGATACCATATTCAACGTCAGCATAAAGCTTGATCTGAGAGTTCTTCTTGATAGAATTCTTCGCATCAGCCCAGCTGTTGTAGGCAACGCCGTCAACGGTCAGAACGCATTCCTGAACCGTCAGCTCACCGTTTTCAACGGTTACGTTGTAGTTGCTGTTTGCGGTGTAGGTTGCGGTGATGTCAAAGACACCTGCAGTCTTGCCGTCGGTGGTCGTGCCGAGGGTGTAAACAAGCACGTCAGAGCCAATCAGACCGGAAACGGTCGCGGTGAACTCGGGAAGTGCGTTACCTGCCACCATGTTCTTGTCGTCGATGGTGATGGTCACATCCTTAGGCTTAACGGTCAGCGAAGCACCCGTGAAGGTAACCACGAAGTTCTTAGCGATGGTCGCGTCGATCTCGTAAGTAAAGGTGTACTTGCCTGCGTTAGCGACGGCATCGGCGATCCAATAAGCCTTGGAGACGATACCCTCTGCAAGGGTATTGCTCAGGGTGTACTTGATCGCGGGGGTTGCATCACCGTAAGTGATGGTGGCGCTTTCAAAGGAAACCGTTACGTCAGCCTTCTTGATCTGCCACTCGAGTGCCACGGTGCCGGTGTAGTTACCGTTACCGGTGACGTACAGGGTGTACTTACCGGCGTTGGTTGCCTTATTACCGACAACGGTGTAGGTAATACCTTCGGTGACGGTCACGTTCTGGGTCAGCTCTTCACCGTTGTAGGTGAGGACGCCGTCCAGTGCCACGTCTGCGGAGGTAATGGGCTTGGGATTGATGGTCAGATCACCGGGGACATAATTCACGTTCCAGTTTTCATAACGTACCCAAGTGAAGTTGGTGCCGTAAGTACCCACGTTGGAGCCCTTGACTGCATTCCAAACCATGCTGATCGCCAGTTCGGATTCTGCCAATGCGTCGCTGTAGGTCAGCACAACTGCGGGAATTTCGTCACCATAGATAATGGTAGCATTGTTTATGGTGACAGTAACCGTAGCCTTGGCAATGGTCCACTGGACGTTTTCAACGCCTTCGTAGTTGCCCATACCGGTCACGGTCAGGGTGTAAGTACCAGCCTTGGTACCCACGTTGCCTGCCACGGTATAGTCAACACCCTCGACCAGCACCACACCATTATCGGTGACGATGATGCCCTGGGTCTGCTCTGTACCGTCGTAAACCAGGTTGCCATCCAGCTCAACCTTGAACTCGTCGGTCGTTGTGCGATGGATGGTCAGCTTGCCGCCAACGTAAGTAACGTTCATGTTCTTACTGACGGTTACGGGAATAACAGCGGTGTACTCGCCCACGGAATCGCCCTTGACGGCGTTCCAAGTGATGTTGAGATTCAGCTCGGAGGTATCCACGGGATCACCGGTGATCTCATATCTCACGGCAGGAATGTCGTAGCCGTAAACGGTCTCACCGTTCTTGATGGTCACGGTCACGTTCGCCTTAGCGATGCTCCACGCAACGTCAACGGAACCGGTGTAGTTGCCGTTACCCACAACAGTCAGCGTGTAAGCGCCTGCGTTGGTCGCGGTATTGCCGGTAACGTCAGCCGTGATACCGTTCAGCAGGGTGACGTTCTGGGTCTGCTCATAGCTGTTGTAGATCAGGCTGCCGTTCAACTCAACGTCTGCGGCGGTGATCTCCTTAGCGGTCACAGTCAGCTTACCGTTGACAGTCGTGATGTCGTAGTTGGCATCAGCGGCAACGGTCACAATGATCTCATACTCACCAACGTTCTCGCCGGATACACGCTCGAAGGTGACGTTCAGCGTATCGTTGAACTTCAAGCCCTCAATGGTAGCGGTGAACGCGGGATCGTTCTCACCAAAGACCTTGGTCTTGTCATCGGCAGTAACCGTGACTTCAGCCTTGGTAATGGTCAGGGTGCCGTCTACAACGGTGACTTCATAGTTAGCGCTCTCGTTGTATGCGGCGGTGATGTTGTAGGTACCAACGGTCTCACCGGCAACGCGGTTGATGATGATACCCAGCTCCTCGGCGGTAACGTTGCCCTCGAGTACAGTCCAATCATAGGTCAGCTCGGGATCTGCGTCGCCGTAGGTCTTGCTCTGGCTGTCAACAGAGATGACAACCTTTGCGGGGGTGATGGTGAAGAGGGTGTCATCCTCAACGACCTCGAGCACGTAGTTATCGGAGTCGATGATGGTGGCGTTCTCAACACTCATAGCGTACTCGCCAACGTTCTCGCCTTCTGCGCGGGTGACGTAGTAAACCAGCTGGATATCGTCGGGCAGCTCAGTGATAGCCACCTTAACGACCTCGCCGCCTACCGTCATGTAGCTGTAGTAGGTTACGTTTGCGGTCAGCTCGGGATCGGTCTCGCCGTAGATCTTGGTGTTCTCGATATCGTCAACCACCACGTAGATGGGAGCGATGGTCAGAACAGCGCCATCCACAACGGACTCGTAAAGCTCGGAGAAGGTAAAGGCGTAGATCTTGTACTCGCCAACGTTCACAGGCAGTTCCCCGTTGAGGGTGATGGTGCCGGTGGTGGGCAGAGTAGCCAGCTGAGCCTGCAGCCAGTTGATCATCTCCAGGGCGGTGCCGTGGATCTCATCATAGCTTTCCAGCTTAGCCAGGATCTTGTCGATCGCTGCGGTCAGTTCGGAAACGTTGACCTTCTCGTAAATGTCGGAGACACTTACGGAGGTGGGGATCTCCTTGCCGAGCACGCGCTCGATCAGGTCGATCACGTACAGCATGTCAGCATCCACCAACAGGTTGGCGGTGTTGTACTTGTCGTCGGTGATCAGGGCAATAAAGTCGGTGTACAGAGGATTGTTCACGTTGGGGAACTTGCCCTCGCCGTCGTAAGGCAGCGTGGTGTTCTCCATGTCAAATTCCATATCCATCTTTTCGATCACAAGGAGACCTGTGTCGGTGGAAGGATAGTGATCGGAATCGGTGACAATACCGTAGTAGAAGTAGTAGCCGGGCAGAACGTACTTGATATCGTCCTTGAAGGTCAGCGTTACGTCAGCGGGCAGCTTGTTCAGAACAGCAAGCAGCTGATCAACGTAATGATTGATCTTTTCAACGATAGCGTTCAGTTCATCCTCGGTCATACCGGCAGCCTGAAGGATCTCTGCGGGGATCAGATCGATCAAATCATCTCTGTAGGAGGTGATGAAGTCGATGAGATATGCGGGAGATACACCCTCATTGAAGGCTTCGGTCTCGGAAAGGATGGCATCCAGCCACTTGGGGAAGTCGATGTTGACGTTACCATAGAGGGCGTCAAGACCGATCTCGGAGATGTTACCCTTCACGCCGGCAGTACCGGAGATCAGCGTAAAGTCGGGGATCAAGCCGTTTACGGTGGAACCGGGCTTGACAGTCACGCCATGCTCGCCACCGTCATATTCGACGTTGCCGCCGGTGACGTCCATGGTGGAGTCGGTAGGCTCGATAGCCATGATACCCACAGCGCCGCCCACGTAGATCACCACGCCGTCAGCGTCCTTACCAACGTAAGTCGCTGCCACGGTGTAGATACCTGCGTGCTTGGGAGCCTCGGTAGACTTGTAGGCCTGACCGTTGGTCTGAATACCTACGTAGTAGAAGGTCAGATCGAAGCTGTCAACGTCCACGGGCTTACCGTTCACGGTGACCTGAACGTTCATGGAGTGCTGGTCGTTGTCGAATTCAAAGATCTGGTCGTTGTTTACGTTACCATTCTTGTCAATGAACTCAACGTCAGCGGTATTGGGTGCGACAACCAGGATACGGGCGATCAGATCGCTGATGTAGATCTTACCGTCAAGCTCAAACTCGATGTAAGCAACTTCAACGTATACGCCATTATCCAGCTTGGTAGCGTCGGTGAGGATCACGAGGTTGCCCTCGGCATCCATAGCCAGGAACTGGTGAACGATCTTTGCGGTAGCTTCGGGATTCAGCTCGGTGTAAGCCTTATCGTTGAATGCGGAAGCATACAGATCCTTCACTCTCAGGAGTGCCTGAGTCCAGACGTTGTTCTCATCCTCGTAGTTCCACTTCAGGTAGACGTTCTCCACGCTGGGAGCCACAACCAGGAAGCCGAAATCTGCGGAAGGATAGTGATCGGAATCGGTCACAACGGCGGCGATCAGGTACACACCAACGTTCTCGGTGTTCACGTCGGCGGTCTCTCTGAAGGTCAGGGAGGTGTTAGCGGGAAGCTTGCCGATCACCTCGGAAACCTTCGCGAAGGAAGCAGCGAGGTTATCGGTCACGGTGGAAGACAGACCCATTTCGGTCAGCTTCACCAGCAGATCGGTCAGATTATTGTCTACCAGATCCGCAAATTCAGCCACGGTCATACCGCCGGCGATGGCAGGCACGTACTGAGCCAACAGCGCGTCAACCCACTTGGGGAAGTCCACGTTGATGTTGCCCTGAACAGCAGCCCAGCCGTTCTCGCTGAAGGTACCGTTGGTGTTCAGGAGGGTGGTGATGATGGTAGTATCGGGAGTCAGACCGTTCACGGCGGACTCGGGATGGATCATATCACCCAGATTCTCGGCATAACCGGGATTGACCACAACGATCTTGTCATCAACCTCAACAGAGGAATCGGCAGGTTCGATGGCCATGACACCCACAGCCGTACCGAAAGCAGTCATGTAACCGTCAGCGTCGCGGCTGATGTAGATAGCGACAACGGTGTAGACGCCTGCGTGCTTGGGAGCCTCGGTAGACTTATACGCCTGACCGTTGGTCTGCACGCCGGTGTAGTAGAAGGCTACTTCGCCGTCAGCGGGAACGACCACGTTACCGTTGACAGTGATCTGAATGCCCATGGTGTGAGGCAGGTTGTTGAACTCGAAGATACGGTCGTTGTTCACGTTGCCGTTCTCGTCAACGAACTCTACGTCAGCGCTGCTGGGGATGATCAGCATGGGACGGGCAATGAGATTGCTGATGTACATATGACCGTCAAGCTCAAGCTCAATATACGCAACCTCGATATATGCACCGTTGGGGATATTCGCGGGGTTGGTATAGATCACAAGATCACCGTTTTCATCAATGGTGATGAACTGGTGCTTGATGAGATCGGTGGCAGCCGCGTCAAGCAGACCGTCCTGACCGTATGCGGAAGCATACAGGTCGAAGTACTTCAGCAGCTCGCGGGTCCAGACGTTGTTATCGTCTTCGTGGTTCCACTTCAGCTCCACGCGAGTGACGTCGGGCGTGATAACCAGGAGACCTGCGTCGATGGAAGGATAGTGATCGGAGTCGGTGACCACAGCTACGATGACGTAAGCACCCACGTTGGTGTAGGTGATATCATCGCTGAAGGACAGAACGATGTCCTCGGGCATCTTCTCCAGCGCCTTGACAACACTCTCGAGAGCGTTGGTCAGTGCGTTCAGCACCTCGGAGGTGGCACCCTCAGCTTCCAGAGCGGAGAGGATCTCGGGGAGCTTATCCAACAGCTTGGTCTGCAGATCGCCAATGGCGATACCGTCGATCACGCTGGGGGCGTACTTAGCGAGAAGCTCGTCGATCCATCTGGGGAAGTCAACGTTGACCGTACCGTTGATGGCGTTCCAACCGTTCTCAGAGAAAGTACCGTTGGAACCGATACCTGCGGTGATGATGGTGGTGTCGGGCTTCAGGTTAGCGTCTGCGGAAGACTCGGCATCTACCTGATCCTTAGGATTATAGGAAACGCCGGGCTTCACGGTCTCGATCTTGTCGGTGACAGTCACGTTGGACTCTACGGGCAGAATGGTCAAAAGACCTACGTTTGCGCCGATACTGACGAGATCAAAGAGTTCGTAGAGATCTTCAACCTTAAGCTTTTCAAGATCGATCTGCTGACCGTCGTTGAATTCCATGTAGGTTGCGATCACGGTGTAAACACCTGCGTGTACGGGACGCTCGGTGCTCTTGTAGATCACGCCGTTGGTCTGGATACCCAGGTAGTAAACCGTCAGCCACTCGCTGTCATTGGCGAGGACGCCGTCTACGTACACGTCGAAGCCCTGAGGCTTGTTGGTGAAATCAACGGTCATGTCGTGGGTCTCGTTACCTTCGTTGTCCTTAAGAACAACGTCAACGGTGCCGGGAACCACAGCGAAGGCACGAATGATGGGGATGGAGTAGTAGAGTTCATTGCCCCACAGCACGCCGTATGCGATCTGTACGTATACGCCGTTGTCCTTAACCTCTGCGGGATCGACCCAGATATTGGCCTTGATGTTGCCGTAAATATCGGTGGTCAGGAACTCGCTGGTATCGCTGTTGATACCCAGGATGAGGTACTTAACCACAAAGTCCTTCACGGGATCGCCGACAACACTTGCGCCCTTATCCATCTCATTCCATACGGGAAGGGTGGTGAGGTAGTTGTTGATGGGCTGATTCCAATCCAGTTTCACTTCGTTGGTCGTAGGAGCGATGATGAGGTAGTCGGCGGTGTAAGCCGTCTCATAGTCAGCATCGATGGTCACAGCACCTGCGAGGTAAACACCGATGTTGGTGGGATGGAACTCTTCATCCTTGATGATGATCTTGATCTCCAGGTTGTCGGTGATGCCGGTGATGGCTTCGACCACCTGATTGAGAATCTCCATGGAGCCTTCGTCAATGCCCAGTGCATCCGAGAGGCTATTGATCAGATCGGTGAACTCGCCAAGGGTAAATTCGCCCTGGAGATACTGACCGACCAGAGGCAGCTCTCTGATAGCCTTAGGCAGACGGAGCTGGATGTAAGCAACGGCATCGCCGAAGCCTACGATCTCCTGATCTGCGCCGAAGTCAAGCAGCTTATGCATCTCGAGACCGATGATGAACTGGATCAGATCGGGATCGCAAGCTGTGCCGTCAGGCAGGGTGATGGGAGACAGGCTGAGTGCGAAGTCATACGCATCACCGTAGGTGATAAACTGAGAATCGTAGTCAATGCTCACAGGAGCCTTGTTCACCGTCACGTTGAGGGTGATGGTAGAAGGCTGGTAGTTCACGTCACCCGCGAAGTAGAGGGTGATGGTCTGCGTACCTGCGTGCTTGTACAGGTCGTTGGTTTCGATCTTCAAACCGGAAACCAGTACACCGTCAGCATAGACACCTGCACCGGAAGCTGCGAGCAGCTGCTCGAGGCTGTAGCCGTAGGTGACTGTGCAATCGTTGGCTTGAATTTCGGTGGCGGTACGGTAGTCGTGGATGGTGACGTCGGTCACAACCTCAGCGAGGATGTACTTGTCATCAGCATAGCTGATGCGAACGGTCTCCACAGCACCGTCGCCGGCGGAACCGAACTTGTGAGCGCCGATGGTCAAGCCCTTCAGCTTTTCGGTCATGTAGTTGACAGCGTCGGTAGCTGCCAGCTCGCCGTGAGATACCTTGTCGATGACGTCGGCAACCAGCTCGTCAAGGAGCTTCTCCATGTCATACTCGGTGATCTCAGCGTTGGGATCCAACCACAGCTCGCCAAGCTCGATGTCGAACGTACCAAGCTCGATCACGGTGAAGCCGAGATCGATGTCAGGCAGCGTGATGGTCACGTTACCCTCGGCACGAGCGAGGTACTGCAGGAGAACCTCATTGTAGTCGATATCGGTGGGATACTTGACAATGGCATCAACGATATCCTTATTGACAGGATCCATGACACCGAACGCGAAGTCGTACTCACGCTCGTCCTCGAGGATGAATACAGAATCCACCGTCTCAACCACGATCTCGTAATGCTCCTTCTCGGCGAGAGTCATGGAGAAGGTTACAACGCCATTCTTGTATGTGATGTCAACCGGTACGCCGTTAACGGTAACAGACTCAATTGCCTTACCGCTCACGGGTGTGAACTTGAAGTTGTAGGTACCGTTACCGATGACCGTGTAGATACCGGTAGCGGGATCAAGACCCATAATTGTTCCTGCGTTATTTGTAATAACGTCGGAAGCGTTCTGGATCGTGACCTTGATGGTTGCGTTATCGGGGATATCCGCAACGGGAACGTTCTCGAAGGTCTTTGTGGTGGGCTTATAGTCTGCGGAACCGTGATAGGTCACGATAACCGTAGCAAAGTTGCCATGCTCAAGAACCTCGATGGTGTAGTTAACGTCGTACTCTACCTCGATGAGAGAACCGTTTGCAAGAATGCCAAGGCCCATCGCTTCCTTCATGTTAGCGATCAGCTGGGACTCTTCAACGTACTCAACGGGAGTCGTGGGAACAGTACCCTGAACAGAGGTGGGCGTACGGAGGTCAACAAGGGTGACGTTTGCCGTATCTGCTACAGGATAGTAAGTCTTGTCGCCGTCGGTGGGCTTCCAGGTAACACGAACCTTGATCTCGGTACCGTCGTTCAGGGCGAGGAGGGCCTCGTCGGAAACAACAGTCCACTTATTGTCGATCAGAGAAGTGGAGAAATCAACGGTGAATGCACCGCCATAGGTTGCCAGGAATGCCGCAGCTTCGCTCTCACCCAGGATAGCATTGATCAGATCCTGTGCGGAAGGAACCTTAGCCGCATAACTCTTGCCGCCCTTGTACATTTCCATCTGGAAGCCGGAATTCTTAGCATCAAGCTCCAGAATGCCGTACTCGGTAACGATCTTGTATGCCTCGTCAGCGACGAGGTCGAAGGTGACAGCAGCGTTATACAGCATGGGATTGACACCCTGCAGGATACCCTCGAGAGAGAGCTTACCCTGGTCGCGGGTCAAAGTGGTTGCAACAACGTTGCCGTTCTTGTCGTAGACGGTAACGGACTTGATGTACGCCATAGCGTCAGCGTAAGTGCCGTTATACATCTGCTTCAGGGTATCCAGGAATTCACCGTCGGGGGTGAGGGTGACGGTCAGGCTGGTGCCCTGCTTGAAGTAGTTGACGCCAAGATACTTACGAGCATCTTCGCTGTACTGGGTCTTGATGGTCGCGTTAGCGCCGTTGGTGATGGTTTCAACACCAACCGTGACGTTGTAGCAGGAGTCAAAGACGTTCAGTGCGATCTGCTGCTCGAAGGAGCCGTACTTAGCATCGGAGTAAGTCAGCTTGATGGTCTCGGAACCGCTCTCACCGAACTTATGGCTGATGCCGTTCAGATTGATGGCGGGATCCTTAGAAACGTCAGCCCACAGGTCAACAACGACGTGACCGTACTTGAACTCAAGCTTGACGTTGTCCTTGTTCATAGGTGCGGAAGAACCGCCAAAGATCGCATCGAAGACCAGCTTCTGCAGGTCATAGGTGTGATCCTTGTCGTCCACGCAGTAGACGATGGTCTGATCAGCCTTCAGGTTCAGGTAGTTCTGAGAATACTCCACAGCGACGGTATACACGTCGGCGTTTACAGAACCGTCGGACTTGAAGGAGACAGTTGCTTCCTTATTATTATAAGAGATCTTGTCGGTGGTGAAAGTAGCGAAAACTTCGCCATTCTTATAGACCGTGATGGTCTCAACCACGTTGTTACCGCTGGGGGTAACCGTGATGGTGACGGTGTCGTTACCTGCAACGGTGGTATTATCGTTGGAGGGAGACACAGTCAGAGAACCGCCTGCGGTCAGAGTGCTGTCGGGCACTACGGTGCAGTTGTTGTAGGAGGACTGCACGTAAACCGTCAGTTTAGCCTCGTCGCCAATATACTCAGCGGAGTCAGCATACTTGATGGTATAGACCAACTTGGTGGTAATACCGGCAGATGCGGGAGGCCAAGTACCTTCGGTCAGAGTCACCGTTACGGTCACACCGTTGGGGTTCACTACGGAACCGTTAGCCAGGCCATTGACATATTCAGTCAGACCCTGCTGGTCGTCCAAAACCTTCACGTCGGTGATCTCGGTGTCCACAAGACCTGCAGAAAGACGGGAGTCCACGATCTTCATGGTGACAGTCTTGGACACACCGGTAGACTTGTCGGTGATGGTGAACTGTCTGCCGGATTCGGGCAGCTCGATTGCGGTGAAGAATGCGGTTGCATTCAGCGCATTCGCCCAACCAGACAACTTGTCAAGATCAAGATTTCCGAGAGAATACTTCATGGTTACAGTGTAATTAGAAGCATTCGCGCCGTTAAGACCCGCAGCATTCAAAACGTCAGCCTTCAAGGTCTTGATGATCTCGTCCATGTTACCATGAGACTCATAATAGCCGTTCATGGTGAACGAACCATTATTCGCGTTCAGCGTATGCGTACCGAACTTAACGGTAGCCGTACCGCCGATCTCGACAGTCGCGGGAGCGCTGATGAGGTAATCCACGTTACCGTCGGTGGCGTTGGTGTCGATCAGAGAAGTAGAAACGTTGATCACCTTATTTGCGGGATCGGTGGAATCCCACAGATAAGTGTAAACGTTGCCTTCCTGCTTAATCAGCGTAGCATTGCCGGCAGGGGTCAGGGTAACGTTACCGTTGCCGCTCTGAACCAAGGTAACAGTGCCGGTTTCCGTTTCGTCATAAACGCCGTTTTCGTTCTCGTCAGCAACCAGAACGTACTTTCCATCATTATTATAAATGACAGTCTTCTTAGCAACACCGCTGTTAACAGTCAAGCCTGCGGGAGCGGTAAGCTCAGCACCGTCAGCCAGCTTAAGCTCGCCGACAAGCGCATAACCATTGAGCGCAAGAGTGATGTTATTGACGACAACAGCTTCGTCGAGTGTTGCATTCTTCAGCAGAGTCACGGTATCGCCTGCCTCTGCTGCTTCGATTGCAGCCTCAAGATAGTCAAAATACTGTGTCTGTTCGCCGTTGGGAGAAACAACAGCAGCAACATAAGTATTTTTAAAATTGTTTGTTGCAACGGGAATTACGTGATCAAATCCATGCTTATCCTCCTCAGCAAATACTCTAAGCTCAAGTTTAACCTCAAGATTAGGGTTAGCCGCAAGGAACTCAGGAGTGAAGTAAATACCGCAGTTAAAGCTCTGCACAATCTCCGCAACCTCTGCAAGAGTGAAGCGAAGTCCGGACTGGCCCATCAGCTCAGCAGCCGTTGCCATAATGTAGAGGCTTCCGCCGTTCACCATGGTCACGTCTTCGAAAGGAACAGAGATCCAGCCGTAATTTCCGTAGGCGCCTGCCAAGTATCCGTCAGCGTTGCCGTCAGCGTTGAAGGTAACGCTGGGGTCGGTGAGACCGCTGATTGTCAGAACGTAGTCGGTGTACCAGTTGCCGTAGACCTCAAAAAGCTCATTGATATATGCTTCTGTCAAATTATCAGGGAAAGCAAAATTCAGAGCAAAGGTAAGGTCAGGATCATCCTTGGTCAATGTGTTCTTAATATCGGTAATGATCGCATCGGGCACAGGAAGATCCACGCAGTACATACCATTGGCATCTTCATAGACAGCCTCGTAGCCCTTTGTGGCCAACTCTTCAGATATGGAGACAGTTGCGTTGTTCTTTGCTACAACAACGCTGTCCCCTACGTCGTTCATAACGATAGAGCCAATAACGGTGCCGTTCTTAAGAACAAGGCAACCCTTATTTACATTGATAACCTTGCCGTCAGCAATAGTCAATGTATGACCGTTCAGATCGATAGTCTTTTTTCCTGCCACAGAATTAGTCCACTTCAAGGTAGCATCCTTCAGCAGGGTGAGTCCATTAGGAATGCCGGTAGACAAATAATTCAGGTTTACATAATAGGTAGCACCTGCATAAGCACAGAAGAAAGGATTACCATCCGAGCCAAGCGCCTTTGTCATATCGGAAGTGGTAGAGAAAAGACCAACGTTACCGGTAAGATTAAGGTAAGTACCTTCTTCAGCAATAATTGCACCGTTTCTACCATCAAAGATCTGTGTATACGCTACAGCCTCGAATTTGTTCTTCAAGGTAAGTTTACCATATACGGTCACATTTGCATCTTTGGCGGGCTTGGTAATTTTAACGTTATCAAACACAACATTACCGCTTGCAATCTTAACACCCTTTGACTTGCTGTTAGTGTCCAGCGTTACATCCTTAATTGTACAATCAGATGCAGTTTCAAGAATGAAGTATGTATGATTTGCAATAATGCTATTATTATTACCGTTAATTGTAACGTTCTTATCGATTGTAAGCTTTCCACTAAGAGTGATATCCGTAAGAAGCTCAATCGTATCCCCAGCCTGAGCCGCAGCGTAAGCCTCATCCCAAGTGGTGTAGTAGGTATCACCGATCTTGGCGACAGCCTCAACAAACTTGGCAGTCAGGGTGATGTCCTTAACGACAGTGAGGGAGGATGTGATGCACTTGCCGTCAGATTCCCAGCACTCGAAGCCGTAGCCTTCCTTGGTGGGGTTAGCGGGAGCTTCGATCACAGTGCCGTAATCATAGTCAGCAGAGGTGATCGTGCCGTCGTTATTCCAAGTCACGGTGTACTTAGCCACAGTCTTGGTATAAACAGCGGTGTAGGTCACGTTACCCGTTACGGTAGCCGCAACAGTTGCGCCCCAATCCTTAAACGCGTAGGTAGCCATGATGTTGCCGTTGGCATCTACGTCATTGCCTCTTGTGGGGTTAGCAGGAGCAACGATAGCAGAACCGTACTCAAGGGTCTCGCTCTTGAGTTCGTTGCCGTTGTAATCCTTAAAGGTAACGGTGTAGGAATTCTTGGTAGCGGTGTAAGTAGCCGTGTAGGTTACGTTACCCGTTACGGTAGCGGCAACTTCCACCACATTTTCGCCAACCTTCCAGCCCGCAAAGGTGTAGGTCCACTCTGCGGTAGCAGCCTTGGTAGGATCGGCGGGAGCGACGATAGCCGCGCCGTATGCAAGAGTTTCGCTCTTGATTACTTTGTCGTTGTCGTCAACGAAGGTGATGGTATACTCATTCACCTTGGAAGTGTAAGTAGCTGTATAAGTAGCTGTACCGGTAACTGTATTAATTTCGGGAGTCCAACCGGCAAAAGTCCAAGTATACTGAGCGTCATTCTTGGCAGCAGCCAAAATGGCGGTGTCAGTGCCTTTGTATTCGGGTGTAGAATCATACTCGAAATTCCATTTATACAGTTCGGTGCCATCATCGTTTACGAATTTGATTTCATAAACAGAAATGTTCCAAGTATATGTACCCAAATTGCCTTTAGCGGACAGCCACGTTGCACCGTCATTCTTGACTTCCCAAGTTACAGTACACTGAGTTCCGTTCCAAGTAGGAGTCAGGGTGAGTCCGCTGTTTTCAGCAGAAATAGAATTATTCTGGTTATCATAAGCAACGGTAGCCTTTAACAAGGCATCCATAAACGATTCCTGCGTATCGAAGGTTCCGTTCAGCGCGGAAGGCGGTGTAACCGTCGCAGGCTCACGGGATTCCTTGGTAGGAATGACCGCATCGGTCAGGGTCAGCTGTACGATCTGACCGTTAGCGGAAGCCGCCTTAACGATCTTGACCTTGAGAGAGCCGGTAGCACCGTAAGCGGGGACGGTGAAACGATCAGCGTTGACAACCGTCAGCGCATTCCAGTCACCAAGCAAAGAATCATCGTCGAGGTTAAAATATCTGGGATCGCCTGCGTGGGGGTCAATCCAAACGTGGACGTTGTACTCGGTAGAAATACCGCCGCCCAAAACAGCGCTGATGATGTTGTTCTTCAGGTTATCGAACTTCTTGTTTTCAAAACCGTTCAGCTCCAGCGTACCGCCCTGGTTGACCAGAGAGGCGGTGGCGTAAGTAATCGTAATTTCATACTCAGTATCATTGACCGAGTCGAATTTACCGGTGAACACACCTTTATCGTACGTGCCGGAAATAACGGTATCACCAAGCTTAACGCTCTCCACATACAGCGCGTTACCATTGGAACCATCCAAATCAGAGGGAGTTACCACAATGGTGTGATTACCGCCGGACAAAGTTTCACCGGGTGCATTGCCGTCAATCGTCACAGTGCCGGTACCGCCAACAGGGGTAACTGTCAGGTCAGAGGGACTGGACTTTGCGATAATCGTAATAGTCACCGTCTGATTGTTGCTACCCAAAGCATTGGCATCGTCAACAATCGTGACAACGTAGGTAAGCGTACCGCTCTGTCCACCATCAGGCATACGATCAACAGAGTCGTTGACAGAAATGCTCTTGCCGGGGTTCAGCTCTTCAAGTTTCGCTTGAACAGCAGCCTTAACTTCAGCTTGCGTCTCAAAAGGCGTTGTGGGCTTGGGATCATTCCACACAACCTGATAAGTATCACGCGCCTCGGTCAGGGTGATTTCCTGTTCGATCCAAAGTCCGTTGTAGGTGATGCGGACTTTTTCCTTGATACCCGACTTGAGTGCCGCGCCGTTGTTGTAGGCGCGCTCGCCGAAGTTGTAATAAATATTCGTTTGATTAATAATATCAACATCATCGGGAGCCGCAGCATTCAAATCTCTAAGATTGTCAGCATCATAATCTTTACCCGAGCCGACAATGATAATGTCCCACTCATGGTAGGGATAATACTGAATCGTCACATTCTCCCAAGTTGCGCCTGCGGGAAGAGATTCAACGTCCAATTTGTTGAAAATTTCCTGCTTGAGCGCGTTCAACTGTTCGGTGGACAGTTGTGTTGCGTCAGCATACCAGCCGTTGAAGTCAACGGTGGTATTCTTATCAGTACCGAAGTGAATGTCGGTTTTGGTGAAATAAACCACAACGGTAACATTTCCTTCGGGCATCGTAAACGTCTTGTCGGTCTGCTCAACACCGTTCACAGTCAACTTGCTGAATGCGTAGGTAGCATCATGCGTGTTGGCGGTAGGTGTTGCGGTGATGGTGATAGTCTCACCTGCAATGCTGGAAGTAGCACTTGGGGAAGCAGTACCCCAAGGAGCATCGGCAGCCACAGACACACTAATCGTGTAGCTGGTTGCCTTTGTATACTCAACCTTGATGATCGCATCTTCGGCAGAGTTGATATTTGCCAAGACAACAGCGGTCGTGCCGGTTGTGCTCAGCTTTACAGTCTGCGCAGCAACATCACCGCTAGTCGAAACTTTAGCAACCCAACCGCTCTCCGTAGCCTGAGGCAAAGTAACGGTGGCAGCGTTACCGCTGATCACCTTAGTGGTTACCTCTGCACCGGATAGATCACCGGATTCAGTGATGGTGGGATTGTAGTAATGCTTGACCGTAATTGTTGTAGTAGACCCCGCCGAATAGCTAGCAGATCCCAAAACGCTGCCAGCATTTCGAATGTACCATGTGCCTTCGGTTAGGTCTGCATTGCCAGACGCACCGGAGGTAACTTCAGTACCACCAGAAGCCCACTGTGTACCACGAGAAAAATTTGTCGAGCTGTACTTATAAGCACTTTTCGTATTATTAATCTTCTCATGCAATGCACTATACAGCTGACCTTTGGTAATCTTACCATCCTTGATGTACAAGGTGGTACCATCCCAGTACCAGCCGTCTGCCTCTGCCGCGCTTGTATCAAGCACAAACAGATCCGACAGATCGATCAGGCCGCCGGGGATGAAGCTCAGCACCATGGCAAAGCACAGAAGCAGAGCTATCAGTTTTTTTGTTTTTTGCATTTGCAAATCCTCCTTAGAATGTAAGGTCGCCTCTCAAGCCGCGCGTTCCGCGTGCCTCAAGGGACATCCCAGAGTCTGTAGCTTGCTTGGAAGTCTTCCCCGCTGTCGGTCGGTTCACCACGCCGCCCGATAGGGGGTTCCCTTCCCCGCAAGTTGCAAATCGCGGAGCTTCTTTCGGGGGTCCTACATTCCCCTCGGGATTCTCCGCAGTCCTTTCTTACAGGCGTATCTTTATAATATTAAAGATACTAATCGTAAGTCGGGAATATTATATCATTATATAATGCGAAATGCAACCTTCTGGAAAAAAGTTTACAGAATTTTCGCATAATATTTTGATTTCGGCAACTTATTTGGCATCGAAATGTGGCATTATGTGCCATCCGTTTTTGTGCCGATATGCCAAGCGTCGCGCCTCGGTTACCGCGGGGCGGTCTTTGGACGTTATGCTGCCATGGGCGTGTCCCCCTTTCTTGCGGTCTTTCTTTTGGAGTCCTTTGCGCGCCTCGCAGGACAGGCACGCAGAGACGTATAGGTATCTCATCATAAGATACGAAAACCATACCGTCCGTTTCGGGGTAGCGCATGAGCAAAATCAAACTTTTTGTATCTTCTTTCCTCACCTTGATTTTTATACTTTTTGTTGTTTTCTTAACCATTCGTTTACTTTTTGGCGTGTCAGGCAGGGCATTTGTCGAAAGAAAGGGACAATTTTTTTCGCGAACCTGCCAAAACGGGGTTGACAAACGTCCCGGAATGGAGTATAATAGATCTGTTGTCACGCGGGTATAGTCTAATGGCAAAACTCCAGCTTCCCAAGCTGGCTATGCGGGTTCGATTCCCGTTACCCGCTCCAAAAGAAAACACCCGACCCTCATGTCGGGTGTTTTCTTTTGAACGAGTGACAGTCGCGAGACCTCGCCGCAAACGACAAACTGAATCGCCAAATTTCACCTCTTCCCACGGAGTTTGCTGAACTCACCTTTGGTGAGTTCGGGGTTCTGATTCCCGTTACCCGCTCCAAAAAGAAAAGAGGGTCTCGCGCCCTCTTTTCTTTTTGAGTCGATCATGGGCGCGAGACCTCGCCGCCCTCAAGGCGTAACAACTGCCATGGGGTTCTATGCCCCAAAGCGTCAATGCGACGGAAGGTCGCGGTCCAAGCCACACAAGTCTTTAAAATACACAATCCGCAAACAGAAAAGGACGGAAAAGCATTACCGCTTTCCGTCCCTATTTTTGTTTATCGGGTATCAGCCTTATCCTTGGCAGGCGGGGTTTCTTGGTTATCGGGATCAAATTCGGGATAGCAAAGCAAGCAGAAATTGCACTCGTCACAACAGCATTCATCCCCACGCTCACCGTTTCCGAGGCAAAGAGCAGGCTTCCCCGGCGTCAGCTCAATACCGGTCACGTCAATGAATTTTTCCGGAACGTTTTTCCTCATAGTTCCCCCCTATCAACATACAAAAAGTGCGCCAACCGAAGTTGCCGCCCCATAAGGAAGTATTTGTATGTAGGAGGTATTGTGACCGAATTGGGTCACAATACCTCTTGCTGTTTTATACGGCTTCTTTTGTGCCCTTGGTTCTGCCCTGAAGCACGATGCAATCGTCCTCTTTGGCGGTAGGCAGGTTAATGATGCCGACAGCGTTGTAGTAAATCTCGATTTTTTGTTTTCTGTGTCCGTCGCTCTTATCGGGAGCGTGGACGAGTATCTTATCAACCAAATCGTTTAGCATTTCTGCGGTAAGCTCCTCGGGATCGGTGTACTTGCGAACGTTGGCAAGAAATTGTTTGAGATCCTTCAGTTCTTCCTCGCCGTTCTCGATCATATCCTCAAGCTCGGCAATTCTGCGCTTGACCTCCGCTTGTTCCTTCTCATATTCCGAGGAAAGGAGATCAAACTTCGCGTCGGTAATTCTTCCCGTTGCCATATCCTCATAGGTTCGCTTGAATATGAGGTCGAGAGTTTGGTCACGTTGCTTTAAGCTTACGATTTCTTTCTTCGCATTTGCTATGGAGCGTTCGCGCACTCTGTCCGCTTTCTCAATTTCCTCACGAACAAAGCTTTCCTCAAACTGCTGCACATACGAGAGCATACTCTTGATATGCCTGAACACCAAACTCATCAGCGTTTGCTGACGGATATAATGCACCGTGCACGAGCTTGTATCCTTTCGGTATTGAGAGCAATTAAAGAAGTCTTGGCTATCGTCGAAGTACTTGGTCGTGCAGTAATAGAGCTTAGAGCCGCAATCTGCGCAAAAGACCTTGCCGGAGAAGATGCTGACCTTGCCCGTTGCCGTCGGTCTGCGCTTGTTTTCGCGTATCTTCTGTACAATCTCGTAGGAATTTTCATCAATGATGGCAGGGTGGGTGTTTAAGAACACCATCTGCTTTTCCACGGGATTGTTTACGCGCTTGTTGCTCTTGGGACTTTTGTTTGTCGTTCGGAAGTTGACCGTGTGACCGAGATATTCAAGTCGCTCCAAGATACGCCCGATTGTCGCGTGATCCCACTTATAGGGATTACCCTTGTAGGGTTTACCTGCCTTTTCGGCTACATAAGCGGCGGGTGTTAAGATGTTTTCTTCTTTCAGCGTTTTGGCAATCTGAGCGGGACCAAAGCCACCGACACAAAGCTTGAAGATTTTCCTAACCACCTCTGCGGCAACCTCGTCGATTTTCCAAACGTCCTTGTTCTCCGCGCTCTTAACATATCCGTAAGGCGGCTTGGAGCAAAGGGGCTTTCCGCTTTCGCCCTTCATTTTGAGAGTTACGCGAATTTTCTTCGCCGTATCTCTTGCGAAAAGCTCGTTGAAGAAGTTGCGGATGGGTGTCATATCGAAGTCGGTCTGTACCGCGGAATCAACTCCGTCGTTGATGGCTATGAAGCGAACGTCATTGTCGGGAAACAGCATATCGGTGTATAATCCAACTTGGAGAAAGTTTCTGCCAAGTCGGGACATATCCTTGACGATAACCGTGCCGATCTCTCCGTTCTCAATCATTTGCTCCATCCTACGGAAATCGGGGCGGTCAAAGTTTGTGCCCGAGTACCCGTCATCTACAAAGAATTGCAGATTTTTGAAGCGGTTTTTACGTGCGAAGTCGTTGAGTAGTGCTTTTTGGTTGACTATACTGTTGCTCTCACCCTCACGTCCATCGTCTTGCGATAGACGGCAGTAGAGAGCCGTAATTCTGTTTTCATTCAGTTGTCTGTTCAAATAGGCTCCTTTCCGACAACCGATACAGTATTATCGCTTGTCTTTATTATATCATATTTTTGAAAAGATTTCAACACTTTACAACGATAAAGTTCGCGTTTCATTGTGAACATTTTTCCTCCCTCATTCTTCGCATAATTTTCTGAAACAGATTTTCGGGGGCAGCGGGATTGAAATGACCGACTACCTCGTAGGTTGTATGACCTTCCTCTGCTGTGAAATCGAACGTGGAAGCAGGGGTGTCATATTGTATCGAGATTGGTTTTCTCCCCGTTTCAACGATAGGCGGAGTAGGCAGTATTGGATTTTCTTCCCAATGCTTTTCATACTCGGCTAATCTTTCGTCGATATACTTTTCTAATTCTTTACTCATCCAATGTCCTCCTTGTTGTTGATCTCGTTCATCTTGGCTCTTGCCAAAGCTTTGCGTTCCTCGGTGTAGGGATCGGTAATGCGGTAGGTGAACCTTTTCTTATCAATCTCGAAGGAAAGGCATCCAAGCTCGTCATCGTCGGTCAGCCGACAGAGTGTGGGAAACCTCTCGGCAAAGGCAAGCAGCCGTTTCTTCAATGCGGTGTTGTGTGTCCGTATCACTACGGGCGCGGGTGTTTCGTCAAAATAGATTTCGGTTGTCTTTTCATTCTTTTTCTTATTTGTAATCATAAAGTCCTCCTAAATTGGGTTGTTTTTTGAAGCAAGGCGTTTTTCAGTCAAAAAGGCTCGGTCAAGAGCGTGGAAAAATACGGTTTTTCCAATAGAAAGCACCTTTGTGTAGTGGGATACGTTTTGAGATGTCAGAAACGGAAAAATGCCGTTTTCCTTCGGTCAAGACCGTAAAACCGCTTTCGCGGGCGGTAGCAAATTTGTACGGTCAAGACCGATGCTTTTTATCTTGAACCCCAACCGTGATTTCGGGTTTGCTGCTTTGCCTTTTCGGGCGGCTTCGGGAACTCGATCTGCTCCACGGTTCTTGTGACAACGGTGCTTCGCTCATAAATGTCCTTGCACATCTTCTGTTCCTTTCTAAGCGGCTTGATCTTCGCGGATATAGCATAGATTTCCTCTCGTATCGGTTGCATCTTCTCGGTGTCCTTCATCCAACGGAGCTTGTTGCGAAGTACCTGCCGTTCTTTACACAAAGCTGAGATTTGCACATCCACCATCTGCTCGTGCCGCAGTAGATCATCGGTTGTGTTCAATCCGTACTTACCAAGGAACTTTGCGTGTTCGTTATACATACGGGCGCGACGAACATCCTCCTTTAGCGCGACGTATGCTTCACGATTCGATGGAATGGATTTAGGTATTACGCCAAGCAGATAGCAGTAGTGGAGATAGAGCGCATACAGACCTTTCGGCTTTTCTCTCAGTATCGGGCGGTACGGCTTTGGCAAAGCATATTTTTGGTCATAATAATTGACATCGAGCTTGAATTTAATATCATTTTCGCTGTATCCAAATCCGAGCTTGTCTAACCGAAAGAATTTGTTGTAGTTATCGGGGCGAACACGAAGAAAACTTCCTCGTCGCTCCAACGTGTATCCTCGCCGTTCAAGTCGCTCAACGAACATAGCAAACTCGGTAACACCTTGGCAAGCGTTATCAATGTCCGCCCGTATCTGATCGCGTATGGTTGGAATGCCTTGCTGCTTTGCGTGAACTTCGGCAATATGCTTTCGGTTTTCCTTTTTCGGCTTCTCGATGACCGACAGACCATACTCCCTGCAAAGTCTGTCCGAGGTGTCGCGCATCAGCTTGTAGGTTGCCTTGCAATCGTGATACCGCTTACCCGAGAATCCCGTTGCCGAAAGGCAGAAGTGATTGTGTACGTGCCCCTTGTCAATATGTGTTGCGACGATAACGGGAAAGTCCTCGCCCCACAGCTCGTTGGCAAGCTGAACACCAATGGCGTGAGCAACGTCGGGAGTAACCTCGCCGGGCTTGAAGGATTGGTAGCCGTGGTAGGCTTGAATGTCTGAACTATCCGTGTCCTCCAAAAGAGATAACATAATCTCCTTGGCATTGTCGGGAGTGCAGTTGATGCCCGACACAAATTTCTTTTCCTCTGTTGCGAAATGGTCATAGGGCAGACCGAGAATTTCGGCGGCGAGTTTTTCAGACTCGTCAAAATTTTTGTTCTCCAATTCCGTCGTGGTTTTGTTCTTGTTCGCAACGTAGGCGAGCAGCTTACTGACGTGTGCTCTCACGTCCCAAATTTTAGTCGTTGCCAAACGCTTTCACTCCTTTCTTCGCGTACTCCTTTTGAATCTCTCCGCAGAGTTCCATCACCTCGTCGGCACAGCGTCGGTATTCAAGCTCGTCCACATAGCCAAGTGAGTGCGCCTTCGCCGCGATCTGATTCATACTTACACCCAAGCGACGAAGCTCTCGTGTAAATTCTTTCACTTCAACCGATGGCGGTGTTATTGGAATGATCCAATGAATGAGGAAACGGAGATATTTGCTCAAATCCTTGTTGACCGATGCCGCATCCTTGCATAGCTTTTCATATTCCTCGTCATTCAAAAAGAACTTGACAAGATGGGCGCGCTTGCGTCCGCCGGTGGTAGTTGTCTTTACTTTTTCTTCTGTTTGCATCATTTGGATTTCCTCCTTCAATTTTTTAGAGAATTTTGTTGCCGATTTTGAAGTACGGGGGTCTGGGGTTCTCCCCACCTTTCGCATTTTGTGTCCACAAATGCAGTGCTTGTCAAGAAAATTGACGGACTACAAGTCCGTGACAAATTAGAGGTAAACCCTCGCATCCGACTCGCCGTTTTTACCCTCCGAAGAAGCACTCAAAGTGGCTTTGACAAAACAAAAAAGACCCGTACTTTTACATACAGGTTACGGGGAGAAACACCAAAAAGCGAACGGCACTTGTTCGCTTAAAAAAGGTGATCTCCGTGCCCTTTATGTATGTAAAAGTACGAGTCTAAAACCTCGTGACGCTCGTGCTAAGCGTATAGAAAGACGGGACTTACACAGCTGCCCGCGGCACTTATAATCGTATTCAATTTGTATAAGGGATAAGTCAAACTGCCTAAGCTTATATTGAAGTAGGTCAGCCCAACTTATTACTTAAAAGGAGAGCTTCGGCTCTCATTTGTAGGCATAAACAAGTGGCTTATGCCCACAAATCAGAGGTCAAGGCAGGCCGGGAAATCCCGCCTTGACACACTCAAAAAACATTTCTATTCAGTTGTATATGATTAGACTTGGCAGGCAATACTCATAATGGAGAGATCTGCCAATCTTTACTTTGGAGCATTAGTATATCATATAGATGCAAAGTTGTCAAGAAGAAATTTGTCGAGCGCGAAATTTTATTTAGATTTACAAGCGGGTTTTAGTTAATCTTGTGCCGTGAAACCAATTGTTCTCTTGGGTCTGTCGGGCTCTTTCTGAACCTTAGTGAGCAAGAAATTCAACTGATGCACGTGCTGAATCAAAGTCGCTTCATTGCCATTCACATATCCCTTGAACACCATTAAAACCGATTTCTCGTAAGAAATATTGGTGACCTGCATAAGCATTGATTGACCGAAATTTGTGAGCATCAAGCCTACTTCGTGTTCCTCGTCCAAGGATGCTTCAAAGGCTTGAATATAGTCACGGATGATTTCAAATTGAGTGTCCGACCACATATACTGTGTTGGAAAATCAATGTTAATATCGGGCACTTCTATATTTGGAAATTGAAAACTCGGGTAGTTATTCATTAGTTTATCCTCCATTATGTTGTTGTTATCGTTCCATCCTTGATATGATACTGCTTGCCGTTAGCTTCGCAATACACAATCACCTGCTCAGCCAACTTGTTAAAGTAAGCCTTGTGATCTTTATACTCAGACACTTTTTTATTGTAATTCAAGCGTCCGAAAATGATTTTGTCACAGAAGCTAATAGCATCAAGTATCTCGTTTAGGTCTTGCTCAATGAAGTTGGGCGTGGGGTATGGCTCGATGCTTACCCACGTTTTACATCCGGCCTCGTGCAATGCGCGAAGTGCTGCGATGCGTTCTTTGTACGGCGCAGTATTCGGCTCCATTTCTTTTCTGAAGCCTTCGTCAAGCGATACTAATGTAATTCCATACTCATTTTCGGGTGAGAGCTTAGCCAACTCAATAGGTAAAATTCCTTTGGTAAGTGCGGTACACTTTATGCCTGCCGCGTTCAGCTTTTTTATTATCTCTATACTCATACGAGATATTTCATCATAACCGTACATAAACGGATCAGTTGAAAAGCAGAGGTGTACCGACTTAATTTTATCTTTTAATTTAGGAATTTCCTTGTCTAATATTTCAAGAGTATTCTCGGCGAGTTTTGGTTCACACCATTCTTCATATTTTTTTGCCTTGCCGAAGCGCTTTGCCATCATCATTGCATAGCAAGGAAATTTGCATCCGTGAGCGCAACCTTGAACGTGATTGATGGTATAATCGCCGTATTCAACTCCCGTTTTATATAAGAGTGTTTTTCGTTCAAATTTTTCCATTTGTACCTCGTAAACCGCTATATTATCGTTGAGAAAATATAATCTCTTGGCGCGTTATAATGACGTGATAGCGGTCTTTAAGCTCCGATTTGATTTCATTCTTATACCCGTCACTTGGGAAAACAGGATGCACGTCCAAATCTTGATAAACGACATCTAATTGAACACGACCTAAAGCACTATACTTTTCGTAAATATATTTAGCTATATCTTGTACATAATAGCACTGATCATCGGTTTCCGTATCCAAATTACCAAGTCCATCAAAGTCAAGTCGCAATTGATTTTGTGTGCCATGGGTATCCTTCAATGATGATTTTCCACCAAAGGTTTGCCAAGCAACCTTTTTATAAAGTTTGATTCCCTCAACACTTGCACTACAATGAATTAAACTATACAATTTGCCATTAGTGCGGCTATAAAAAGCAAAGTGCGAAACATGATAAGAAGACTTGTGTGCATTGCTTTGAATGTTAGAAACGACAATTTTATCAAGATCTTCTTTGCTTGCATTGATTAAAGATTCAACACTTGTTTGATAGGTTTCCTCATAACGATCCGCGGCGCCGCTTTTCTTTGCTTGCGAGATGCCACGCACAGTGTCAGAGGACATATGGTTGATGATAACCTCCCCCCAACGATTCAAATAAGGTTTAATGGCATCCCAATCGATAGAAGCATTGTAAGGATCATACAAAAGCAACGTGTGGTATTTATTCTTGTACGAATCCAAATCCAACTCGCGAAGGAACGTATTACAATCTTGTCTTTGGTAGTAAACCTCAACATGATCAAGCTGCAAATTTTCAATTTCCGATTTGAGATGATCGACTCTTGCGGATTCCAAATCGTTGAAAATCAAAATTGCTTTTTTGTCGGGATAATTGGCAAAAACATTGTTAAGGCACTTGGCCACACGTAAAGCTGTGCCCTCTACACGATTACCATTGATATCCTTATACACGCCGCTGTTAGACATACAATCTATAAAGATTACACCACTTGCGGGAGCATATCCGGGATTGCCGTGATAGTTGAGAATTTTGTAAGCCCAAGCCTCCACATACTTTTCTATAAGCTCAAACTTTTTGATGGTGTGCGGTTTTGCTTCGGTTATAACTTCAACCTTTTTAGTTCTTGCCAATTATCTCACCTCCAATGAGAAAAAATTACATAAAGAATCCATCCGTATCAAAGATATGGTCAAGTTCATCGTTGTTGATTGCTCTTGAGACCTTATCTCTAACGGCACTCATAGACATATCAAGTCGCTTAAATCTGTTCTTACCCGAGATGTCTTTAGCCATACGAATAAGCTGAATGCGACCAACGCCGGGGTTCTGACGCGCGTATTCCGCAAAGCCCTTTGCCTTGCCGAGATTGTCAATATACTCGGGGTTGTGAGGCTCAAGGATATCAATGACATACCCCGAAATTGCATCTTTGCGAACGATAATAAAGTCGGGATATGCAGGTTTTGTTTCGTTGTCCATCTCATAAGGAATACAGAGAGACCACGATTTTCTCGAAGGGTTACGCAACCAGCAAACGAAATCGGGATTCTTTTCCTCTTCTGCGATAACGCCTTCTTCCCATCCGTTCAATTTCATAACGGCTGTTCCGGTATTTGCGTTAACAAACAAGTGATTGCTGTATTCCTTGCC
>JAZSFA010000074.1:0-14235 GCA_045531965.1 Eubacteriales bacterium | reverse complement strand
TGCGTGTCAACTTCACCGTCACCGAGGATATCCAAGGCGTGATCCTCGATAAGGAGGTGATCGAGTTTTGATCCACGCAGGAGCAGTTCATAAAAGTCCGCTGCTCCGCGTGGCCGCCATGGTGATGGTGCTGGTGACTCTGTTCGGGGTCTTCAGCACCACCGCCCACGCGGCGGGTAACGGCAGCAGCTTCGACAATACCAAGGTACTGGATGACCTGCTTACCTCTACCGTGAACGGGAAGCCTTTCGATATCCGAAACTATCCCTTCGACGAAAACGGAGAGGTGCAGGTCATCAGCCTCATAGAATACTGTTATTCTTACAAGGCGAACCAGCGAGATAACTACGGCTTGTATATCTACGTTTACAACCCCAAGGGGTTGAATCTCTCCACCGACAGCAAGCGCAATAAGATCCAGATGGCGGTCTCCTATAATAAGGACGGCAGTCCCAACATATATGAGAAGTTCAGCCTGGAGTTTTGCAGTAAGGTGGAAACGGGAGATTACAAGAACCTTTTCTATAAGTACAAGGTGGTTGACCGTAAGATCAACGGGCAGACCTTCGATCAGCGCGTCAACAGCAACGAGAGACGGTATGACATATCGGGCATCGAATTAGCTGTGCATGGCTCAGGTACTGTCACCGAGTACCACGTGGGCACCACCTACCGCTTCACCGGCTATGCGGCGGGCTACGGACAGAACGGGAGTGACGTCAGCACCCTGCATTGCGAAATCGAGAAGCTGGAGACTATATCCCTCTCGGTCAAGCACACTTTCTTCCGTTCCGAGACTTCGACCCTCGGCGCGGGGCATCAGAATCAGCTTGACACCGTGTACTTTACCGTTCCCAAGAGCTACATTGAGGAATATGGCAAGCTCCAGCGCATTAAGGCCGAGTGGTACGAATACAAGACCAAGGACATTCTGGTGACGAGTAACGCGGCATTCTATGCGGCGGCCAAGCCCTATGCAGGTGTACCATTGGGTAACACACCGAACCAATACGGACAGTATGAATACGTTGACGACGTTGGCTACAGTCTTGGCATCAATACCGGCAAGGCGGGAGATATGTACGTGGCCGACTGGGGCTGGAACCTCGGTACGGGCTACTATCATAGCCCTACCAACGTCCTGTACTATATGTTCTACGTGGAGGATATAGAGGAATACGATCCATACGCCAAGAAGGTATCTTCGGGGGGTGTTGAGAGTAACGAGCTTTATGAGTATATCCGCAGTTATACTAAGACCTTTGAAAACGGCAGACTTCCCGTGAAGAACGGCACCATCAGCGCAGATCTTTTTGAGAACGACATCGACGAGAGCCGCAAGGTCAACAACGCCAGCGGCAAGATCCAGATGGGGTATTCATACTACGATTTTGATGCTGACCTCGATACCCAAGTGCTTTCCAGTTGGTCGGATAGTGACCCCAGCTTTTGGGAGAACTGGAAACACTTTGGTCTTGGTGCGGCATTTACGGGCGGACCCGATGAAGAAAGCCGTGTGGTTGCGCCCATACAGATTCTTAAAGCCGATGACTTGGAAGGAAAAAACGCCACGGTTGCCGAGCGACTGCTTGTGAATATGCAGGACGTGGACTCCATCCGTGAGACCTACACAGAAGCTACCGAGAACGATGAGGTAGTGGTGCTGTTCCGCTTCGCCACCAGCGATTATTTCTCCCAAGCGGCGGTCATCATCGAGCCCGATGCCGGTTTCCTCGGTGCCGATAAGAAGTACGAGAATCAGGCGTATATTGCCAGCGAAAGCGTGTTTTTTGACTTCGATATCATCCAACTCACATTCAACAAGGAGGGCATCTACACCGTGATCCCCGTGGTGGCGGATCCTATCGATGCCATCGGTGATATCACCCCGCCGATTGATTTGCCCGGAGAGCTTGAATGGTATCAGATCGTCTTCGCCTTAGTCATGATCCTTTTGCTGATCCTTGTCCTCGCTCCCCTTTGGCCGTATATTCTCAAAGGAATCCTTTGGGTATATGACTATATAGCCAAGGGAGTCAGGTCGATCATCAGTCTGATCACAGACAGGAAAAATAACCGTAAGGAGGATTAGCGCATGAAAACGGCTAAGAGAATATTTGCTGTCATTCTCCTTGCCGTGATCCTTTGGGCAGTCGGCTATCTCGTGTTCACGGGGAGTCGGCTGCCCTCTGTGTTTACGGAGGAAGTGACGGAACAAATCACAGAAATTTACGAAGGGAGCGTGACCAATGAAGAAACATCTGAAGCAGAGACAGAAACGACTTACGGCTCTTAATTGGCTCATTACATTGGCGGTATTTGCATGGACGGTATGGCAAGCCGCGACCACATTTCAAAGGCCCTACCTCCGCATGGGCGAAGCGTTCCGGGACTTTGGTCTGTCCATCAAGTTCTTTTTCTGTTTGCTCCTTGGGATCCCGAACTATACTATGCCCACCGTCAATAACTTCTCGGAGGTCATGCCGTGGCGGCTCATCCCCGAGGAATGGGCGGCGTTCTGGGCGAGTGTGGGAGAATACCTATCAAGACTTTTCGATATTGAAAATCTCCGCGCATATGGAATTGCGTTTGCTGAAAAGCTGGAAGTGGTCACAAAGGCGGGATTGGTACTGCTCCCGTGTGTGCTGATACTGGCGGTAGCAGTCAAGCAACTCTACCGTAGCGGTAATACGAAGCACAACCAAGATACAGTTCCACTGGTACTTTTCAAACGGTATGCACAGGCGTACTATCAGCCAGTGAAACGGTTTGTTTTAGGCTATATTGCCTTTGTTAAGGAACACATCTTTCTAGTGGTTATCCTATCCTTGATTTGGGTGTGTAGCCTGAACATCGTTACCATCGTGGTAGAGTTTCTGGCATACTACTTTTTCTTCGCCGTGTCTTACCGCCTCGACACCCTTTACATCCAATTTGGCAAGCTGCTTGTAGATCTGTTGGTGATCTACCACCACGTCCCCGCGTGGATCCTGCTCATCATCCCATGTGCCATCTTCTTGAATTTCCGCAAAACAGTAGCCCTGGCCAAGCTCCAGCACATGGAAGCGCGAAACTGTGGTTTCATCAATGAGTTGCCTATTGTGTCTATGACCTGTGGATCAATGGGGATGAAGAAGACGACCATAATTACGGACATGGCTTTGTCCCAAGAAGTCATGTTCCGCCAAAAGGCATTGGACATACTTCAAAGGAACGACATGAAATTTCCGTATTTTCCGTGGGTGTGCTTTGAGATGGAGCTGCGGCGATGTATAGAGTTCGGGACGGTGTATAACCTCGCGACCGTCAAGGCGTGGGTACGATTGAAGGAACAGAGATACGGCAAGCATGGGGATAGCAACCTACAGCTTTACAATTACGACACGGAACGGTACGGAATGAATTATGAAAATGGTCTCACCCGAGCCAACTTGTTCGATGTGCTGGAAACCTACGCCCAAGCCTACTTTATTTATGTCATGCAATCCTCGCTCATCATTTCCAACTACTCCATCCGCACCGACAACCGCTTTTTGGATGCGGGCAATTTCCCTATGTGGGACTATGACTTCTTCCGCTTCGACTACGGCAAGAATAGCCGCTACGCACATATCCTTGACTTTGACGTTCTCCGTCTCGGTAAGAAGGTGGTGGAGAACAACGAGAAGGCGGGTAGCTTTGAGTTCGGCGTGGTGGCAATTACCGAGGTCGGCAAGGAGCGTGGCAACAATCTGGAGCTGAAGGAGGTCAAGAAGGGTCAGGACGAAACAAATCAGAAGAATGATCTATTCAATGCCTGGCTAAAGATGTGCCGACACTCGGCAACGGTGGATCACTTTCCGTTTATCAAGGTCTTTACCGATGAGCAGAGACCCGAGAGTTGGGGAGCAGATGCGCGCGACCTTTGCGATATCGTTCATATCGTGTCCTCCGGTGAACAGCGGCTTGCTTTGCCGTTCTTTACGATTGAGGAAATGGTGCAGGAATGGCTGTTTGGGCGGTTTATGGCTCTCTATTACGACTTCCGGCATAGGCGCGGGGATAACACGTTATTGGTGCATATCCTCAAATCAGTCACAGCAGCGATCTATCGACACTACGTCACGACCTATAACCGATACGGGTATAGCATTTCCAAGATTGAGAAAGAGCGTGGAACACAGGACGGAAACGTGGAGAAAAAACGATACTTCCTGATGAACCAAAAGATTTACGCGAACCGATTTTCTACCGACTGCTTCAGCGATTACTTTAACGACATGGCCAAGAAGTCCAAGATGGGGCTTCACGATTACCTAACTTACCAAACCGAAAAAGCAACTGTGGAGGAACTGAAAATGCAGAATAGCTATTTTATCAATTCTCTTTATAAGGGCACCGGAACTCCGTAAAATTTAACACGCCGATCCGGTGCCGTAAAATCTAACACCGGAGGTGATCTTATGGCATATGAAGAAGCCAAAGTCTATTTTGACGGAAGTCATTATATTGCGATTCCTCACTCAACACGTCCTGCCAAGCCACGGTTGAAAGCGATTGAGGAAATCAATACTGTAACCGAACATGAAGAAGTTAATGAGACTAACGATCAAGAAAAGCAGGAGGATGAAAATAATAATGCGGCTCCGAAGGAAGCCACCGTAAAAGTACAGGCCGCGCGCAAGCGCAAAATAACCCGCAAGGAGCTCTTTGAAGAGCTATATATCAAATACCAATATGTCAAGCGAAATGAGCGTAGGCGACTAATTTTAGAGGCTATGAGGCCATATTTCAAGAGCGAGCAGGAAGCTGAGAAATACGTTAATGAGAACCTGGAACGAAAGCAACGGAACCTGATCTGCCGTAGGATCCGTATGTGTCGCAAGGCCAATTTGCAGGATTTTAACTACTTCGTGACCTTCACCTACGACAGCAAACTCCATACCGAGCAGTCCTTTCGGAAGGGACTACGAAACTGTTTGAGTCACCTATGTTCGCGCAAGGAATGGAAATACATCGGCGTTTGGGAGCGCTCGCCCAAAAAGGATCGCCTGCACTTCCACGGCATTTTTCATATCCCAGATGGCACTATGCCCGGGATGCTTTTGGCGTTCAATGATTACAATTTCAACACACACAAGCGACAGACCATCTGGCAAAACACCTACTTCTTGGAGAAGTTTGGACGATGTGATTTTGAACGTTTCGACGATATCCACCGCAAAGGCGAGGCTCTGGCGTACATCATGAAGTACATCGACAAGTCCGGGGAGAAGATCGTTTATTCGCGAGGGCTTGCTCAATACTTCATTTCGGACATTCTGGAGGATGACGTGGTATGCACGGTGGGCATGGAGGATCAGAAACTCCTGCTCTACGATGATTTTCTGTGCTTCGACAATGGTGTATTGGTGGGGCCTGTGAGTCTGGATACCATCAAGCAGCTTCGCAAGTCTAACTGAAAGGAGGAACGCGCTAATAATCGGGTATCAAAACGGTATCAGCACGACGGTAAAAGCGGAAGTCCGCCCAAGCGGCTCAGCGGGCGACTCCGCTTCCGTCTGTGCGCCGTTTTCCGTTTATTGCGGTACTTTGCAGTTTTAGGCGTGTGCTTGTCTCGGGCGAGCGCAGCGAGCTCGACTTGTATCAAGACAAGCACACGCCTAATCGCCACTCTCCCAACTTAGCCTAATATTTACCACAACTTTACTGCATATAGATACTGCTAAGAAAGCATCGCTGTCATCATGAACATAAATATTTATGAGTTGTTAATATGAAGTGCTGTTTTTAAGCAATATATGGCATTAATTATTGATTAATCTCTTGTCAAAATCAGCTTTTTATGTTATAATTAGTCGAATAATATTTTTGCGAGGTTTGACAAGTTGTATGAATGAATTGAAAATTTTCTTTAATCGTCCTCCAGTTAAAGCTGTAATAAACGGCGTAATAAGTTTAACAATTGCCACTTTAGCTAGTGTTTTCTTCAGTCAAAATGAGAAGTCTTGGATATTGGGAACAATAACGCTTGTTTTTTTTGCAGTATATATTTTATGTTTAATATTTTATGCAATAGCTGATGCAAACCTAATAAAAAGAAATGATGAATTAAAAAAAGATATCGACACATGGATTAAGAGTGCTAAGGTTTATGATAATGCAATACGGGGACTATCGGCACTTTGCAAGATTAGTGCAGATCGTACTAATATGCAAATCCATGAAATTATTGATAATGCAAGAATTGATTGTAGTACATGGAATTTTGATTTGGCAAGTTCCTTGATATGCAAGGAAATATATACTTGCATATTGAAGGAACTTTGTGTCAAAACTACCTCTGCTGGCATAATTGATATAGAGGTATGTTGTGTTAAAATAACTGAAAGAGGAACAAGAGGGAAAGTACATCGATATGTAAATTTGTGTGCATATTATAATCCTTCCGAAAGGCCCCCTAAGATACTGAAAAAAAATAGAGATCTTGAGTCCAAAGAACAGTATTTTGATGCGAAATTGTTCATTAATAATAGTTCAGATGTAATCATTCTTATGAATTCAAAAGAAATTAAGGAACATTTTTTGATGCGTTCTGATAAGGAGTATGATTACGAACAGTATATTGGGATACCGATAGTTTGCGAATCTAAACAAGCCACCAAAATGGTTGGCCTATTAGAGATTGTATGTAAAAATGGATGTAGCATATCTGATGACAGAAAAACCATACGTAACTATGTAGATCGTTTTTTTGCACCATATACTCAATTGGCACTATTACTTTTCAAAATGGAAAAAGCACTCAAAGCAATGCCTGCAAGTAAGGAGGATAAGGATGGACTACCCAAGAGAGAAAAATGAGATAATAGAAACAAATGGAAAAAGTGAAAAAAGCAGCAAGTCATATTACCATATGGCTGATAAAACAAGAATCAAAATAATTAAAGTAAAATTAGACAAAGAAACCGAAACATTAGATACACTATATAAGGAATTGGAACAAATTAACGAAAATTTAATAAACTCTGCTATTTTTATAAAAAAAGATTGATTAGAGTACTAAGGCGATAATCGCAAGTTGTGATTATCGCCTTAAAATTTAGAATAGACTGAAAGATTTAGAAAAAAAGAAGTTGGAATTTGATTATTACTCGAACCATGTTTTATCCCTTGTATCTGGTATCTGGCTCGCTTCTATTTTACCTAAAACAAAGAAGGTGAATAGTGTTAACAAACCTAAATACTTGCGTAAGTGAAATAAGCAAACTAAGTAATGAAAGTTGGCTTAGGATTGTTTATCAAAGAAACAATTTATATTGAAGTTCAATTAGGCTTATAAAAGTTACAACATTTTTCAATAATTTGTTCATTGACATATCTCCTCCAACCTCTTCTTGTAATCCCTCTCTGCCTCCTCACGCCCCTTGAAGTAATGCCCCCAAGCCCATGAATATGAGCCGTTGGCCTCTTTCGACGTGTTTCGCGCGGTGATGTATATCCCATCGCTGACACGCTGAAAGAGGCCGACGTTTCTTTTTCCGAGGGCATAGAAAACGAGACAAATGAGCTTCATACCGCTGTTTTCAAATGTAAATCCAATTTCCATAATCGTTCTCCTTTAAGCGTAATTTTCAAATTGACAAAAGCGCGTGTACTGAAAAACAAAAGCGGGAGTCTTCCAGATGCTCCAGAGCTCCCGCGTAAGTGAATTTTGATGCTTGATGATGGCCGGAACACCCGCCAAGGCAAGCTGTAAGTAGGTCATATGGACACAGCGAAGGTCGATAACACTACACTCCATGAAACAATGGCGGGCATAGTTGATGCCGTAATCGTTTTTGAGTGTGTCCAACGCCGCGATCATCATGCCGCCACCACCGCAACAGGGGTCACAGACGGTCAGGATCCCGACATCCTCCGCTTTCTGTACCGCATCGTCTCCAATGGCTGCTTTCGCCATGAACTGTGAGATGTGGTAGGGCGTGAAGTATTGCCCCGCTTTGGAATTGCCCTGATTACACCGCATGAACAGCTCTCCGAGGTAATCGCTGAACTGTCCGTTATCGTAAACGACCGAGGACAGGAGCATATAGATCATGCCGAAAATGTCCGACAGGAGCTCCCGCTCGGCAAGCTGATACTTATTCATGATCTGCTTGTATCGCTCCTCCCGCTGTTCCTGCTGTGTGAAGTCCACGGCGTTGGAAATGCTGATTGCTCCGCACTCAAACACATCGGAGATTAGCTGGCTACGATCCACTTTGTATGCGGCAGAGTCGATACGCTTGATGATATCGTTCACGGAAGGCGCCTTGTAGGGACACAAATTGCGATCCGGCTGTTCCACACGAACAGGTTCCGCAACCACTGGGACAGAAGGTTTCACGACGGGAGCTTCCACCTCGCGGTCAATGACGATATCGAAGATAGACAACTGACCTTCCATGGTCTTTCTCATTCGACCACCTCATTCCGATCCGGCACGTAACGCCGTCCGCAAATCTCCACGGCTCGGTACGTCTTCCCATCCACGGTCACGGTTGTTTTCGTGGGCTGTCCTCTCTGCGCTGACTGTATATACAGATACTCGGGATGCTCCTTTGCTCGCTTCATGTTGCCGTCGAGGAAGTTATCCCCGTTGGCGACCTCCAGCACTTTCACTCCCTTGTTTACAAGATAGGAGCTGAACTCCCACAGCTTTTCAAACTTGCCGTGGCAATCCACGATAAAGCAGTAATCCTCCGAGGGGTGATATGCGGTGATACGATAGTAATTTGCCATGTCTTTTCTCCTTTCACGCGGCAATCAGTTTCAACGTGCGGTTTGCATACGGCAACCACACCTTATTGACGTAATGCAGAACATCCTCTGCGGGCTTGGTATTGTGGTCGGCGTAGCACTGCAAAACCTTCTTCTGGGACAGCGAGTATTCCACCGTGACCAACGGCGTGTCCTGTGTGTCCCTGGCGCGGATGAAGAATATGAGCGTTTCCTCGCGGATGAACTTTTGCTCATAGCCCATCCCGCCGACGCAATGATGTAAAAGCTCACCTTCGACTTTTAGATCAGCAGGGCTTCGTGCGATAATGGCGACAAACCCGCTTCGCTTATTGTGTTGCATAGGTAGATACTTCTCAGCAACCGTCGCAAATTTTGCGTAAAGCTCGGCGCGCTCTTCCTGATCCTTCAAAGCCTTAGCGGTCTTGTACTCGTCGATACGAATATCATGCCAACGCATAAAATCATGCGGATAGCGGTTTTTATCCACCGACATATCCAAACCGAGGAAGTTACAGGCTTTGAGATAGTCGAGATACACACGGGCGCTGATCTGCTGCTTGGCAACATACTCAAAGAACGGTTTATAATCACCGTCCAACATCTCCCGGATCGGTTTATAGTCCCGTTCACGGCAAAATGTCTTTTTGACTTCCTCATACGCCTGTGTTTCGAGCAACGACGTTCCGCGACGATAGGCCGAGAGGATGGGGGATATATAAAAATAGCGTCCTGCAAGCACCTGACGGTTGCTCCAGAGCCACTTTCGAAATTGCTTATCCTTTGCCGCCTTGGTTAAGATCTGCTTACTGAACACATACTTCTGCAAGCCCATCTTCATCAGGTATTCCGCTTGTGGATACTGCTCGTAATTGCGGAGAAATTTGATAATGTCCGCTTCATCGTACAGCTCCCACGCGGAGTATTGGTATTCCGGGAACTTCGCCAGATACTCCTTGTTGACCACCGGTGCGTAGGGATCGAAGCCGGAGTCGTAGTACCAGCCCCACTCATCGTCCTCATACCACTTTTGCGTCCTGTTCAGTCCCTCGGCATACCAGCCTACGCTATACCCGCCGATGTAGGTGAAGCACATATCCTTGACATAGCATCGATCAGAGTGAACGCCATGGACGGCGACCTGCTTATAGTGCCAATTCTTGTAGCGATGCCGGACGGCCACCGTGACCTTGACCAGCTCGCCGTCATTCTTGGTTAGATAGGAGTAAAACCGAGTGTTTCCGTGGGGCTCGGGATAGCGGATGGCATCCCGCTTGCGAATCTTTTCAACGATGTATTTCGGGATCGGCTTGATCTTTTCCATTTTCATGACATTTACCTCACTTCACAATTTCAACTTTTTGGTCGAGCAGCATATACAGCTTGTACATCAGCTCGGTATCGGCGTAAGGATCGGGAGCTTCATCCGACTCTATGACCTCTCCCGTGGTGGTGTCCACTTCAAAGCCTTCAATGGGCTGATATTTCGGCAACAACCGTTTCTCGGTTTCGCTTTCGACCACCACCGTGTCGGTGAACGCCCGTAGTTTCTCAATGTAGGCATCTGCCCGATGGTACGGGAATCCAATCATAGGCACACGTTCGGAAAGTCCGAAATCTCGGCTCACTACGGTCAGCTCCAAGGGCTTGGAAACGGTCTCAGCCGACTCTCCGAATATCTCGTAAAAGTCCCCGATACGCATAGCGATTACAGCCTCGGGGTGTTCCTGTTGATACCCCTGATAGCGAGTCCACAGAGGCGAGATTACGGGCTTTTCAGGCTCTTTTACCTCCACGGCAGGCACTTGCTCCACCTCGGGTTCCTCGTCCTCTACGGGGCTTTCAGGAGCCTCTACAGAGGACTCTGCAAGGGTATCTTCCTCGTCATATTCGTCAGCCTCGGTGGTTTCTTTCGCCCCCGTTTCCGGCTCGTCGAACAGATCAAACATGGACATTTGCCCCGCCTTGGTTTGAGGCTTGGGAGCAGGAACAACGGGAGCTTCTGCCGTTGCAGACGATTTCGGCGTGACCTTCGGTGCAGGCTTCGGCGCCTTGTATTCAGAACCGTCCTCGTTGTAGAGCGTACCGAGGATGCTGTCTTCCTCGAAATAGTGAATAGCCCAGCCGAACACGATATCGCTGTGCAGACAGGCACTTGTCGCACCCTTGGCGGCTTGCTTGCGAGCTTCTTCGGTAGCGTATTTCATAAAGCCCGCAAGCGTCTTACGACTCACGAGCTTCTTGCCGTCCTTTTCGACTTGCACGCCATTGTTGATCTTATCTGCCAGAACCTCGCTGACCGTTTGCTCCAAGTATTCTTTCAATATCTTCTCTTCTGTTGTCGTTGCGGTGAGTTGTAACGTCATGTTTCATTCCTCCTTTGTTTTGATTTTGGTTGTCATATAAAAGAAAAAAGACCCCTTATCAAAAGGGATCCTCATGCCAGATGCCGTCGTGTACCTCGGAGTGCTTAATAGGGATAATCACCCATTGGGGGCTTTTCAGGATATGTCCATCATCTCTTGCTCTGGGCGGAAATCGTATGTAACCGGCTTTCGCCTTGACCGCTTGCCTGTAGGTGTAGGTTTTGAAATGACTCGTATAGTCTTTTGAGCCATCTTCTTTGTAGCAGACCTTGTAGCCATACGGATTGTTCATTTCAGTTTTCATGTCACACCCCGTATAGTCGGCTTGCCAACCGAGGCAAAGCCGAGTAGAAGTTATTCTGCATGATGGTCGTGTGGAGCTGACGGTCATGGGCGAAATAGTTGCGATCCGCGAACTCATAACCCTTTCGGGTCAGCCGCTTCAGCTCGTAATGATCCGAGCCGTCGTGATGGTAGCCATCGATGTAGAAATGACCGTTTTCCTCGTAAAGCTTGACCTTATCCAGATGCTTGATACAAGTCAGCAGATCGTCGGTGCTGTTGATGAACTTGCCGCCCTGTGCGGGGCCGCACCATCTGCTGCACGTTCCGGTCAGAAGGTAGCAATCCTCCTTGAACACACGCCCGAGATCGTGAAGCAGCTCCCGCCAGTCGGCGTTGTTCTGCTCGCTGATCTCGTCGTAGACCCAGTTATCCGGCACGTCATCGGCGGTTTCCCAGCCGTTGTCTTCGCCATACATATCGAACAGGTAAGCCCGCACGTCATCATAGGCTTCATAATCTGCGGTATCGTCGTAGAAAACGTAGGATTTCATGTCATACCTCCTCAGCCTTCAAATTCTTCCTGCAAGGTGCTCAGCACCTCGCCTTCAATGTCGATATCGTCCAGCTGCTCGTCGATCAAGTCAGCGACAAGACTCGTCACCAAAGGCTCAATGTCCACATCACGAATGCGCTGGGTAATCTTTTGGGTGATCAGCTCTTCCAGGTCGATTTCGTCCATGGCCTCGCTGATGGCTTCTTCAAAATCGTAATGACGGATGGCGCTCTTGATCTGATCGCGAATGTCGTTCTTGATACTCATATTCAATCCTCCTTGATGATGCCGTACTTATCGTCGGCGTAATATGCGTTTGAAAACCAGTTGAAAATGGCGGTGCATTTTACGCCCTTGTAGTCCACGATGTAGACCACGTGGTCGGACTCCTGACGGCTGTCCAAAACGGTGATTTCATCCATAGCCCCATCGAGGGAATGGATATGGGCTTGGGTCTTAAAGCTCGTCATTGTCTTCATCCTCCTTGTCGTCGCAGTAATCAACCAAATCAAAGGTCAGGGTCAAGGCCGTAGGCGTTTCCAACGTGCCCATACTGTAGTCGTAATCGTAATAGTCTGCCGGGGAGCTGTGGATCGCTTCAAGGATATGGAGAGCCAAGTACAGATGATCCTCTTGAATCATGTGGATGGCAAAATCCTTCAGACTTTCGTAGGTGGTAATGAGATCGGTCTGCTCGGACAGCTTTTCGCAAGCGTCGTTGAACGTCATGGTATAGAGTTCTTGAACCTTCATTACGTATATTCCTCCAAGTATTTTTTGTACTGTGTATCCTGCTCCAAGACCTGCATGATCTCGGGCATCATTTCTTCTTTCGACCTGCCCACGCAGCAAAGCATGAGCAGGTTGGTGTTGGAGCCAAAGAGCCGACGGAAGGCATAGTCGCAAATCTTGGATATGTCGTCATCCCTGTATTCGCTGGCCTGATTGATACAGCAGATAGCCGTCAGGATGGCTTGTACTTCCTTGGTGTTTTTCATGCTCATAACCTCCTTTCATCGCCGAATCTCGATCAAGCCCTCGGAGTATTCTTCAATACCGTCGTATTTGAAGGATTCGCCATAGGCCTCAAAATCAAAATAGTCCAACAGACAGTCGGGAATCTCGTACCCGCAGTTGTTGAACATCTCACGACCGTAATCGTCCCAATCGTAGTTCTTGTAGATATAGATATCATCGTCCCAATCCGCGCCGTAACGCTCTACGAGGTCTTCAAACTCACAAAAACTGCGCACTTCCAGAAACGCCATAAGGGTGTCATACTTGCCGGAATCGTCCAGCACTCAGCTTCGTGCAGGATCTCAAAGAGCCGCTGGGGATGCATATAGTCCCAGTTGGCCGCGTCGGACGGGAAGTTATCAATGTCCTGAATAAACAACTCCTCGTCGATACCGTCCAGTTCGAAGCCCTGATCACTCAGGGCCTCTTCGATCTCATCCCACGAATCATAGTCCGCGAGATCCATCCATTGGGAGCCAAGGGCTCTCTCGTTGCATTCGTTGTAAGAGCCCCAAGAGCCGATGACGATTCTGATTTCATTGCTGTAAGTATTAGTCATTGTAATTTCCTCCTTCGATGGCGCGTCTTTCGCTGATCATATCCTCGACCTCTTCCCAGAGAGCCAGAAGATCAATTACGGGTTTATTATCGGTTTCTTGATGGGTATCCTTGTTATCGGTTTTCATTCCGACACCTCCTTGAAGTCATCCACAGCCAGCTTGGTGTACTCACAGCCGTACTCAAAGTAGTAACCATTCTCGTCGGACAGCAGGGGGTAGGTAACAACGCTGATCTTACCCTCTCGGGTGATCGCTACGCTGATCTCATTTTTCAGTTCGTTCAGATCGACGATGTTAAAGGTGACGTAGCATTCACCGTCGTGATATTGGAATTCCTTCATGTAGAAACGATTTTTCATGTTCTTAACCTCCATTTCAATCTACAAATTTGTACCAGATGTTGTAATTGAGCTCGATCTCACGGGTCTCATAATTGTCCTTGCCGGTATCAAGCTGAACTTCGCGGATTTCATAGTGCGCACCCTTGTATTCGCCCTGCTTATCGGGGATGGGATGGCAATTTTTGACGCAATCCTCGAACACGCGGATGTACGGCTTGCCTGCTTTGCTCATGCAAGCGATGACGAGATCGGTATCTGTGATATAGCCAAGACCTGAGATCTTGTCGATATCATCTCTTCGATACCGGGTAACACTGTAGACTACTTTTTTCATTTTGGATTACCTCCTGATT
>JAZSFA010000070.1:0-35014 GCA_045531965.1 Eubacteriales bacterium | reverse complement strand
GCGAACCTGGCCCGTTCACGGGCGGCAAGTAACAGTCCCCACGCAGTTGGCAGTTCGTATAGATGCGTTTACGCATAGCGAAGAACAGAGGGCTATGCCCGCATGTGAAAAACCACCCGCTTGGCGGGTGGATGTTTATTTGCATTTTTTAGTGTTCAACATCAAAAAATGTTGACATATGTCAACAAATATGATATAATTTATATGATTTGTTTCCTAAGGAAACCTTTGATTTTGACTAAGGAGCATATACATCATGGCTGTATTTAAATGTAAAATGTGCGGAGCTTCTCTTGATGTCTCCGTTGGTACGACTGTGCTGACCTGCGATTATTGCGGAACGACGCAGACCCTGCCTAAGCTCGACAATGAGAAAAGGCTGAACCTCTATGATAGAGCCAACCATTTTCGCAGAAATAACGAATATGATAAAGCAATGGATATCTACGAAAAGGTTCTTAACGAGGATCAAACTGATGCGGAAGCCTATTGGTCGTTGGTTCTTTGCCGCTACGGTATCGAATACGTAGAAGATCCGGCTACACATAAGCGGATTCCCACAGTTAACCGTACACAATTTACTTCTATCTTTGACGACGATAACTATAAGTGCGCTATTTCGTATGCGGATGCCACTCAGAAACAAGTTTACGAAGCAGAAGCCAAAGCAATCAATGAGATTCAAAAAGCAATTCTCGCTGTTTCTAAACAGGAGAAACCATTTGATATTTTTATCTGTTATAAAGAGACTGATCATAACGGCAGAAGAACGCCCGACAGCGTGTTGGCACAGGAACTATATTATCAATTGACCAATGAAGGCTTTAAAGTCTTCTTTTCCCGTATTACCCTTGAAGATAAATTGGGGTCAGCCTACGAACCCTATATTTTTGCCGCCCTTAATTCGGCAAAGGTTATGGTGGTTTTAGGTACCAAGGAGGAGTATTTCAAAGCAGTATGGGTAAAGAACGAATGGAGCCGATATCTGTCTCTTATCAAGAACGGAGAAGAAAAAACACTTATTCCGGCGTTCAGAGATATGGATCCCTATGATCTTCCCGAAGAATTTTCTCATTTGCAAGCACAAGATATGTCCAAACTGGGCTTTATGCAGGACCTGATTCGAGGGATTCAAAAGATTTGTGGTAAAAATAAGCAAGATAAGGAATATACAACTCCTCAAACCGCCGCACCTTTGGATAACAGGGAAGCGCTTTTGAAAAGAATTACTATTTTTTTGCGCGACAATGATTGGCAAACCGCCGATGTCTATTGCGAAAAGGTACTGGATTATGATCCGGAAAATGGTAAGGCTTATCTTTATAAGCTCTTAGCTCAAGCAAACGTTTCGAAGATTGAACATTTAAAAAACTTTAAAAAACCTTTGGACAAGTTGTCTACCTTTAAAAATGCAGTTTACTATGCAGATGAAGAGACAAAGAAGGCTCTTAAAGATTATAACCAAGCAATTAAAGACGAGATTGCGCGCATCGAAGCAGAACGCCTTGAGCGTGAAAGAATCGCCAGAGAAAAAGAAGAAGCTCGATTGGAAAAGCTCGATTCGCTGGGAACACAGTACAAAGAAAAGAAAAAAGTATTTGATTCCTTAAAATATCAAGTTGCATACGAAAAAGAACAGATAAACAAGCTTATAAATGAGAAGAAGCAGTTAGAGGATGACATTGATGATAAGCGAAGGATGATGAATGCGTACAGAGAGGAAAAAGAACGTAAAGTATCAAAAATGTCAAGCTTTATCACCGTCTATATCATAATGTGGGTAATTATGTTATTGGTATCGGCTGCTACGTTTGCGTCAAAAGATCCTGCAGGAGCTTTTGTTTCAATTGCTGCGTATATCGTATGCTTGGTTATTGGTTGTATTATCGCAAATACAATCAATAAACCTTCTGGAACCGCTTTCTTTTTTAATATTCTAACCCTTGGTCTATATACGATGATCTCTACATTTACCGAAAAGAATAAAATAAAAGAAGAAAATGAAAATCAAGAGTTCCATGTCCAATGTATTATTGATAAAATGCGTACTCGGTTTGAAAAAATCGAGCAGGATATACCCAAAAAAAGCGGTTTGATAAGAAAACTTGAAACAGATATCAATGGATTAGACCATGAATTAGCCGCTTTGCAACAGGAAATTGATAATTGTCAATAATTTTAAACTCCCACAGAATCTTCTGTGGGAGTTTTCAAAAAATAAACACCCCGTACAAAAAAATCAACCGATGGTATGTTGATTCTTTGGAAAAAATAAGGTATAATGAAAACGTTGTACCGTTAAAACAGGAGGATCGACTATGAATTATGATTTTTCCAATATGGGTGATAATATTTCAAGACTTCGTCGGAGCATCGGCATGACTCAGGAAATGCTGGCTTACCGTCTCGGCGTGTCCGCTCAGGCGGTTTCCAAGTGGGAGCGACAGCTGTCTTGTCCCGATGTTTCTCTCTTGCCGGTGATGGCGGAGGTGTTCGGCGTCAGCATCGACGAACTTTTCGTCAAATGTGATCGAGACGACAGCGAGCTGTGTCTGGAAGATCTGCCTTGGGAGGACGACGGCATGATCCGTGTCGCCGTGTTCAGAGGACGAAGCCTGCAAAAACAAGACGTTTACCTCTGTAACCGAGGTGAGGATACGGTACTCCTCATTCATAAGGAGGGAGACCGACGATCAACCTTGATCGAAAGACACATGAAAGGCAGAAACAAAACAGCGCCCGAATAGTTCTGCCCCAAGAGCACACCGCCATGCGCGGTATCCATCAAAGAAAGCGAGGTGAACGCACGTGAGTCAAAAGAAAAACAAGAAAGAAAAAGATGACAAAGAGAAAAAGCCCAAGCTGAAACTCAAACGGATCATCAGCAACAACCTGTATATGCTGAAGATCATGCACCAAACGGCACCGTGGTATATGCCGATTGACTTTATCCTGACGCTGGCTTTCTCGGTGGCAGAGTTTTTCAGCGGTGCGTTCATGCTTAAGGTCATCGTTGACGGCTTGAACGAACAGGGCGCTTCAGCGGGATGGCTCTTCCTCTTCGTAGGCATCCTGTTTCTCGTTCATCTTGGTCTTAACGTGTTCCAAAACTATTTTTTCAATGTTTTGTCCATCCCTATGACCGAGAGCATCAACCGAAAGTTCAAGCAACAGATGTTCTCAAAAATGCGCTCGGTAGAGCTTTCTTGCTATGAGGACCCCGCATTTTACGAAAAATACGTCAAAGCCATGGCAGAATCCACTAACCGAGCTTACAGCGTGCTTTATGACTTTGAAAATCTCATGAACCAGCTGTTTTCTTTGGTTGCCAACGCCATTCTGCTGTGTACCATCGATCCCTTGCTCATGCTTTTTGCCTTGATCCCCTTTTTCGCAGGCTTTCTCGGCAAGAAACGCAATCAATTGGCGTTTGATGAGAACAATGAGCGTAGCAAGATCGTATGGCACGGCGATTACATCAAGAGATGCTTCTATCTCACCGATTTTGCCAAGGAAATGCGTCTGACCAACATGAAAGACAAGATGATCACGGATTTTCGGCAGAATCACAAGGATTTCGCCAAGCTCAAAAAGAAATACGGTCTTCGCGTGGCGCTTTTGGAGTATATTATTCAGGTGTCCCATGAGGTGTTGACCGTTCTCGGCGCCAGCTTGTATGCCGTCTATGCGGCAACGGTGAGGGGAAGTGTTACCCCCGGAGACTGCGTGGTGGTTCTGAACTCCATCGGCTCTGTATCCGGATATCTTAGAAACGTGGTGGGGACAGTCACGAAATTTCACGACCACGCCCTTTATATTGAAAATCTGCGTTCCTTTCTGGAATATGAACCGAAAATCAAGGCGTGCCCCGATGGACGGAAAGCCCAAGGTGGTGTTGTGAAGCTGGAGAATGTCAGCTACCGCTATCTCGGTGCTGAGAAGGACGCGTTGAACAATGTGAGCGTGACCCTGCACCCGGGCGAGAAGGTTGCCCTTGTGGGACACAACGGCTCGGGAAAATCCACCTTTGTTAAGCTCTTGCTCCACCTGTATCAGCCAACCGAGGGCAAGATTACGATGGACGGCTGTCTCGTGGATGCCTATGAGCTGAAATCCTGGCGCTCCTGCTTTGAGACCGTCTTTCAGGATTATCGTACCTTCGCCCTGTCCGTCGGAGAAAACGTCCTTCTGCGCCCCATGAGGGATGACCGGGACAGAGAAAGGGTCACCGAAGCGCTGAAATTGTCGGGCGCGCTTCCCAGAGTAGAGCAGATGCCCCATGGCATTGATACCGTGCTGACACGGGAATTTGATGACAAGGGGATTGTCCTGTCGGGAGGCGAGGCGCAAAAAGTGGTGCTTGCCCGTGTCTTTGCCAGCGATTCGCCTTACATTATCTTGGACGAACCCTCCTCAGCTTTGGACCCCATCGCGGAATATCAGGTCTTTGAAAATATCATGAACTCCTGTAAGGATCGGGGACTCATCTTCATCTCCCACCGCCTGTCGTCGGCTGTACTGGCGGATACCGTCTATCTCTTTGAGGACGGCAAGATCATCGAGCATGGCAGTCATCGAGAACTGATGAGCCAAGGCGGTAAATACGCCGAAATGTTCCATAAGCAAGCCGAAAACTACGTAGAAATTCCTGACAGCGGGGAGGTGATGGCATGAGTCGTCTGAAAGAAACACCCGCAAAAAAGAAAAAGAGAAACGGCATGACCGTACTGCTTTATGACCTACGTATCATTAAAAAAGTGTGGGTATTGGTGCCGTCCTTTATCATCTGCTTGGCGATAAACGCGATTGTTTGGGCATTTATTGACAGCCTGGCGGTGTATTTCCGCAATGCCATGTTCAACGCTTTTGATACGAGCGGACACTTTTGGGACGTGGCACAGTATATCATCGCCCTTGCCGTCTTCTATACCTTTATCTTTATCCCTCATCACTTGTATCATCAAGTGCTCAATCCAATATTGGACAATAAACTTCGGCACAAGATCCATGAAGAACTATATCTGAAAGCCCAAAGCATGGATATCGCCTGCTATGACGATCCTGACTTCTATAATCAGTTCGTATGGGCAATGAACGAGTCGGATCATCGTGCGGTGGCGGTGGTGGGACAGGTCTCCGCCGTGATCCATCGTCTTGGTGCCGTGTCTGCAATCACTGTCATCCTTTTGGACATCAATATTTGGGTGGGTATTCTCATGTTCGGCGGTGTCATCGCCACCATGATCGTTGATCAGTTTGGCAACAAACTTTGGGTCAAACAGTCTGAGGAATGCAATCCCCTGTGGCGCAAGAGCGATTACTATACTCGTACCTTCTATTTGGCAGATTATGCCAAGGAGATGCGCTCGGGAGACGTGGCTGATATGATGTCTGAACATTATGAGGAAAACGTGGATCTGTGTATCAAAACCGAATTGAGATACGGCAAGAAATTTGCATTCCTCTACGGTTTCCTCTGGAATCTCTTCCGACGCGGCACATACTATGGTACAGTGCTGATCATGGTGGGTGATCTCATGTCGGGAAAGGTGCAGCTCGGTGGATTTGCCGCTGCTGTTTCGGCAGTTTGGATGCTTCAATTTTCCATGTCTGTCTTGGGGGATAACCTGATGGAGCTTCCCAAGCATGCACTATATATCGAGAAGTATTTTTCATTCCTCGATCATGAGAACACCTTGCTCTCGGGGGATCTGGAAGTCCCCCCCTTTGAGTCCTTGACGTTGGAGAACGTCAGTTTCTCCTATACCCCCATGTCTACCGAAAACGAGCAGTCTCTTGCCGATGCGGTGAAAGCCTTTGAACGTAGGCAAAACAACAAAAAGGAGGAAGAGCCTCCCGTCGAAAAGAAAGCGCCGGTTCAAGTGCTGAAAAACGTGAACCTCACCATCAGAAAAGGGGAGAAGACTGCCATTGTCGGCTATAACGGCGCAGGAAAGACCACCCTGATTAAGTTGATCATGCGGCTGTACGATCCCACTGAGGGGCGTATCCTCTACAATGGTCGGGATATCCGAGAATACAAGTTGGAAGCGTATCGTGAAAAGATCGGCGCTGTATTCCAGGATTATCGCCTCTTCTGTGCAACTTTGGCGGAAAATGTGGTGGGTGGCATTTATGAACATTCCGAAGAAGGCGACAAAGCCGTGAAAAACGCGCTGAACAACGCCACCTTTGGGGATCGGTTGGATTCTCTGCCCAAAGGACTGGATACCGCGTTAGCCAAGGATTTGGACGAAACCGGAGTCAATCTATCGGGAGGTGAAGCACAGAAAGTGGCGATCGCCCGCGTGTTTATCCGCCCCTATGAGCTCATCATTATGGATGAGCCTTCCTCGGCGTTGGATCCTATGGCAGAGTACGAATTGAATCACTCCATTCTCCATGCGGCAGACAGCAAGGCGAGGACCGTGATCTTCATTTCTCATCGCCTGTCCACCACCCGTTTTGCCGATACCATCTATCTCTTTGCGGGAGGTGAGCTTTGCGAGCAAGGCTCTCACGAAGCCCTCATGACTCAGAACGGGAAGTACGCAGAAATGTTCAATCTCCAAGCCGAAAAATACCGTATGGGTGAGCAAATGTAAAAAACAAAGCACTTACGCTGATCGATCTGTCGGTCGGCATAAGTGCTTTCTGTTTATGGGTTATTCAGCTGCTGATTCTTCAAGATCAATGACCTGAGTGCCGTGGATCATGAGATAGTGCCGTTTGACACAGCGCAGCGAGCTCATCCAGCCGCGCGTAATCACTGTGCCGAAGATACCCGTATCGTAGCCCCCGGGTCCCATGTTGTCCCACAGCCAGGAGGGTGTGGGCCACAGGCAATAGGTGGGCTTGATGGCATCATAACATTCTTTTGTAACACACCCTTGACCGTGATGCGCCATCTGTACGTAATCAGCATGAAGTTCCTCAGGCGTATACATCTCCAAAAGCTGATTTCCCCCCTCAACCCCAAGATCTCCAAGAAAAAGGATACGCTTGCCGTCAACCTCAAATCGGAACACAATGGAGGAATTATTGATGGGATTGCGGGTAATGTGCTCGTCGGGGGTGCGGAGGATGCGAACCACCGCCTTTCCATCGTCAAACTTATAAACATCCCCCTTTTGCACCGTCACCACGGGGATGTCACGGTCGGCTGTGGCGTTTTTCACCAGACGAATGAGCTCCTCGGTCATCCACTCGTCCTGTTTAGGCTCTCTCGTAATCAGAAAGTCATCCGAAGGAAAGTTGTAGTAGACCTTGTCTACCGTGATGTCGGGATGCTCATTAAGTACCGTGAAGAACGCGCCCATGTGATCGTCGTGGAAATGGGTGATGAACCACGCCGAGACGTGACCACCCAAAGATTTCAGATATTCATACAGATACGGTGCCTCGGAAGGGAAGCCGCCATCTACCACAAGGAGATCGTCACCGCTCTCCAGAATAAAGGACGTGTTGATGGTGTCGGTCACTGATTTTAGAAAATGTAATTTTGCCATGATCGTGCCTCCTTTAGGTCATGCTTCACATATTATACCCTTGTTTGGAGGATTTGTCAATGAATTTATGCGAATTTTGAAGGAAATCCCCCAAAACCCTTGCTTTTTTATCAAGAATATGCTATAATAATTTATTATTGTAATTCCAATGTAAAGGAAGAAATGACCTATGTTTATTAAAGAAACCGTCAAGGGTATGCGCGATATCCTCCCCGCAGAAATGGAGATCCGCGAGTACCTTCTGTCCAAGCTTAAGTATATCTATACCTCCTTTGGCTTCACCCAAATCGAGACCCCTTGTATGGAGCGCATCGAAAACCTCACCAGCAATCAGGGCGGCGAGAACGAAAAGCTCACCTTCAAGGTGCTGAAACGCGGTGAAAAGTTAAATGAATCTCTGAACCTTGATAACCCCGACGATCTGTGTGATTCGGGTATGCGCTATGACCTGACCGTTCCGCTGTCCCGTTACTATGCCAACAACGCGGGTCAACTTCCCACCCCCTTCAAGGCACTACAGGTAGGATCCGTGTGGCGTGCCGACCGTCCCCAAAAGGGCAGATACCGCCAGTTTACCCAGTGCGACATCGATATTTTGGGCAACCCGGACAACACTGCCGAGTCCGAGTTGATCTACGTCACCTCGCTGTTTCTCGACAGCGTGGGGGTCAAGGGCAATACCGTGATGATCAACGATCGCCGCATTCTCAAGGGTATGGCGAAAAAGGCTGGCTTTGCCGAGGAAGACTACAACAAAGTCTTTATCATCCTGGATAAGTACGACAAGATCGGTGAGGACGGCGTGAAAAAGGAACTGCTGGAATCCGGCTGCGGTGAGACTGCCGTCAATACCTATATGGATATCTTCCACGGCTTCATGACCGCCGAGGATCGGTTCTCCTATGTGGAGGAAGCCTTCGGTGACGCCATGGAACCCGGTGTGGCTGACAATATCCGTCAGATTTTCGAAAACGTGGCACTCATGTCCGAAGGCAAGTTCAACCTCTCCTTTGATCCTACCCTGGTGCGCGGCATGGGTTACTATACCGGTACCATTTTTGAAATCAAGTCTGAGGACTTCAAGGGTTCCTCTATCGCGGGCGGCGGTCGATATGACAACATGATCGGCAATTTCACAGGCAATCCCACCTGCGCCTGCGGTTTCTCCATCGGCTTTGAAAGACTCGTCGGCGCACTGCTCGACAAGAAATTCAAGGCAGAAGGCACACGGGAGAAGATCGCCGTGTTGTACGGTAAGGCGTTCACCTCGGGGGATGTGGCAACCCTCCAATGCAAGTGCAATCAGCTACGTGCGGAAGGCAAGGTTGTACTGGTTCAGAAAATGAACAAGAACGTAGGCTTCCAGAAGCAAAAGCTGGAGGCGGAGGGATACAGCAGCTTTATCGACGTACGCTATCCCGATGAAATCGATACTAAACTGTAATGCTTGACAACCTCAGAATATTTTTCAGAAAGCTCTCCTAAACGGAGAGCTTTCTTTATTTATCGTATCCTGCGGAAAGAAGAGCAAGCGAACAAATCCCGCTGCAAAACCCACTTGTGACAGGAGGGAGAGCGGGGGAGATAGATAACCGATGGAACTGACGGTAGGTAACAGCAACGCTACGGTTTCCGACAAGGGAGGAAGATCGGAAGGTTCAAAGATCTGTAAAAGAATCGCCATTGTCACTCCGCAAAGGATGGATTGCATCAGTTTTGCCAATAAATAGGGTTTGAAGGATAACCCGCGCCCTCTGCAGATGGACATGATCTGAGCATGAACAGACAGTCCTGACCAACCTGCCATACAGGCAATCATCACTAAAGGCATAACGACAGATGTGCTTTCCTCTATCAAAGATGCCGCCTCATTGATCCCACCCGACATTTCTAAAAAACCGTAAAATCCGGCAAATCCCCACGAGCTGACAAAAGGCATTTCCGTAAGGGCTGCAGACAAGGTTCCTGTAATGGCAGAAAAAAAGATGACATACGCACAGACCGTAATCATGTTTTGGGAGGCATGAGTCACAGCGTTTGTGAAGTTCTGTATTCCTCCGATATGTAACCCCGACGGAAAATGGGGATGCTCTCGATCAGTCCCACTTCCTTTTTGGGGGTGTAGAATAAAACGCATGACAAATCCTACAAAGAAAGAAACACACAAGACCACCAAATATAGGATCAGACCTAATTGTCGATTGCCCAAAAGGGATGCCCCCACTGCCGTGATCAGAAATCCCGAGGACGGTTGATTGGAAAACGTCAGCAAATGTTCGCATTCTTTCTTGGAAATGACGTTTTTATCGTAAAGCCCGACGGCAGTGGTAGCGCCTACGGGAAAACCGCACATGGAACCCAATACCACAGCCGCGCACCCGGCACCCGAAAGACCAAATAACCATTTCATGGGTTTTGCTAAGAGCCGCCCCAAGGCTTCTCCCGCGCCGCTGGATACCAAAATATCAGAGATAACCATGAAAGGGAACAGAGAGGGAATGACGGTGTGAGCGCATATGGTCAGTCCTCGACCCATGTATTCAATTGCCGCGTCAGAGTTACGAAGGATCAGCAAAAGGCAAAACAGCGCCATCAGACCATAAGCGACCTGACTGACGGATAAACGTCGGCTGAGCGATGTTTTAGATCCTTTACCTTGTGTCATCATACGTTCTCCCTTTGCATAAAGTTAATCATGCTTTATCTTATGGTGGGAGGGAGAAAAACATGAGCAGTAGCGGAAAGAAACCCCAAGGAGACATGAAACAGAGCAAAAGAGGACACATCCCCTTTCCCGAGTGGTTAACTGAAAAACTGGACATTCCACCAGATCTGTTGGAAGGGGGCATGCGCGTGGAAATCCGTGGTAGGGAAGCCATGCTCATTCACGGATGCAAAAAAATTTTAGTCTATACGCCGCAAAGCATGCGCCTCAAAATGAAGGACTGCTGTATTTGTATCACAGGGGATCGGCTGATTTGCCACACCTATCTTGCGGGTGCTGTGGGTATCGAAGGCAAGATCATCAGCTTATGTTATGAAGAATAGAAGAAAAAACGTTTATAAGCAACAAAGGAGGGTATATGTTATCCTATTTTTTCTTTGGGTATCGCCTTTTGTCGATCCCCATGTCTCATGCCTCGCAATTTCTTGAATTATGCAGATCCTACGGTTTTATTTACGATCAGTTCAACACCGACGGAGAATCGTGTATCAATTTACGCATGAGGGAGAAAACCGCTCAAAAGGTGCTACTGCTCTGTGAGTCGCAAGATCTGCCCATTGAGGTCATAACCGCGGGAGGACTGCCCAAACTGTGCCATCGTCTTGTTCGACGTCCGGGTTTGTTGGTGGGTTTTCTGATTGCTTGTTTTCTTATGTGGTTTTCTTCGGGTTTCGTCTGGGACGTGCGGGTCAGCGGCAATCACTTGCTCACGGAAAGGGAAGTAGAAGAAACCTTGCGTTCCTGTGGCTTTGGCGTAGGCAGTTCCTTACGAGGGTTTAAAGCCGACCGTACAGAAAATAAAGCGCTGATCAAGGATTCCCGCCTGTCATGGATCTCGGTCAATATGAAAGGGACGGTGGCTTACGTAGAGATCAGAGAAGCTATGCCGCCCCCTGAGAACACCGCCAATATTCCTGCTAATGTCATCGCCGCCATGGGCGGACAGATCGTCCATGTGGAGTTAGAACAGGGGAACGTGGTCGTCGCTTCGGGGAAATGGGTTGACGAAGGGGATCTTCTGATCAGCGGTCTTTATGACAGCGAACAAATGGGTTTTCGATATACCCATGCGAAGGGGCGGGTATTTGCCCGCGTAACAGAGCAGATCACCGTGACCGTTCCGCTGACCTACGAGAAAAAGGTCTATCAAACAGACAATACTCAGATGGTATGCGAAAAAAGTTTGAATTTTTTTGAAAATTATATAAAATTTTCAAAAAAGACTGGCAATATTACAGAGAGTTGTGATATAATAAAAAGGGTATCTGTACCCTTCACGGAATGGGGCGTTGACTTCCCCATTTCCCTTGTGACAGAATGGTACGTTCCCTTTATATGGGAAAAAGGGAAGTATTCTTACGAGGAAGCAGAAGCCCTGGCTTATTACGAGCTTTCAAAGAGAATTTCCGAGATTCCCGGCGGCGCTCAGCTGCTCAACAAACAGATCACGACCGCTTGCGGGGAGACGTGCTTTGTTTTGACTTGCACGTTGGATTGTATCCGAGATATTGCCAAAGAACAGATCTTCGAGGTCTTACCATAAAGAAAGGTGTTGCCCATGACGCAAAGGATTATTAAAGTAGACAGTCCCGACGTGACTGTTGCCATATTTGGCAGTTACGACGTCAATACACGCATCATTGAAGGTCAATTCGGTGTGACCCTTCGTAATCGTTCGGGAGAGGACGGTAGCGATGCCATTCTCATCAGCGGAGACGACATCGAAGCCGTCAATGCAGCCGCCAAAGCCGTGGAGTATCTGCGGGATATGGTGCGTTACAGCAACCATCTCACCGAACAAAGCGTCAGATACGTGGTGGATATGATCTCAGACGGAAAAGCAGGTGAGCTGACGTCCATCGGCAGCGACACCATTTTTGTCACAGCTAAGGGGAAACCCGTCAAAGCAAAAACCGCTGGGCAAAATAAATACGTCAGCGCCATTCGAAAGAATACCATCGTCTTGGGCATTGGTCCCGCAGGTACAGGCAAAACCTTCCTGGCGGTCGCCATGGCGGTCAAGGCACTCAAGGAAAAACAAGTGTCAAGAATCATTCTGACCCGCCCTGCCATCGAGGCAGGAGAGCGTCTTGGCTTCCTCCCCGGAGACCTGCTCAGTAAGATTGATCCTTATCTCCGTCCTCTCTATGATGCACTGGGAGAGATGATGGGCACCGAAACCTATCAAAAGCTCATTGAAAAAGGTGTCATTGAAGTCGCTCCGTTGGCGTATATGCGCGGTCGAACCCTGGACGATGCTTTTATCATCCTGGATGAAGCCCAGAATGCTACTCCCGAGCAGGTCAAGATGTTTTTGACACGTTTGGGCTTTGGCTCTAAAGTGGTGGTCACAGGTGACCTCACTCAAACTGATCTTCCCTCCGGGCAGAAATCGGGTTTGGCATCTGCTGTGAAAATCCTCGCCGATATCGAGGACATCGCCATCCACTACTTGACCGAAAAGGATGTGGTACGCCATCATTTGGTGCAAAAGATTATTCTGGCATACGACAAATATGACCGTGAACTCGCAGAGAAAGCGGCTGAAAGAAAAGCCAAGGCGGTAAGTGCCCGCCAAGCTAACGAAAAATATAAACCTTTCAAATAAAAAACAAGGAGATACATCATGATTTACGGCAAGAGAATGATTTATTTTAACAACGACCAGGACAAGCTGCCCGTCACCTATAAGCTCAAAATGCTGGTTCGTCGCGCGATAGACGCTACCCTCAGCTTCGAAGGCTTTGAAAATGACTGTGAGGTTTCCGTCACCTTTACCGATAATGAGCGGATCCATCTGCTCAATGAGCAGTACCGAGGGGTGGATCGTCCCACCGACGTGCTGTCTTTCCCCCTGACGGATTTTTCGGGCGAGAGCGAAGAGCCTGCCATCGATGCCCCTAGGGTTTCTCTTGGTGATATTGTCATTTCGCTGGAGAAAGCCTCCGAGCAAGCCGCTGAGTTCGGTCACTCTTTTGATCGTGAAACCGCGTTTCTGACTGTTCACTCCATGCTCCACCTCCTGGGCTACGATCATGAAACCGGAGAAGAAGACGAGCAGGAAATGCGCGCAAGACAAACCGCGATCATGGAAATCATGGGACTTGGCATCCAAAAGGATTGATCTTTTACATAGAAAGGAGCCATCATGGCTGATATGAATGATCAACGCGAAGGCGGTCTCTTTTCGGATGATTATGAGATCCCAAAGCGAGAAAATCCCTACAAAAAAAAGAAACAGAAAGAAGAACCTAAGGATCGCTCCCTTGACTATGTTCCCTCCGAGGACAAGCCCATACCGGAAAAACGAGAGAATCCTTACACGAGAAACAAACGCAAAAAGGATGACCCGACTTCATCGTCCCAAGTTGAAGAAGATACAACAAGGGAAGCGGATGATACACGCATCCGTGATGACGACGAAGGGACACACGTGGAGAGCCGTCCCAAGTCACTGAAAGACCGCTGGAGTGATTTTATCTTTACCCACGTAAAGCTTATTTGCTTCATTGGCGGCGTGATCTTTCTGCTACTCTTTATTTCAGCACCTGCCATTTATGACGGCATCAAGGCTGCCCAAAAAGAGGAAGAGCTGGCATCCAAACAACCCCTCACCCTCACTTACGTGCAAGGTCTTGCCGATAAATCTTCCCCCATCACGTGGAGCGACCTGGTCAGCTTCCCCTATGACGAATCCAAAACCTCGGATTCCGTCACTTGGATGATTCGAGTCAAAGGTACTAACTACGAGGTTTGGATTTCAGGGAAAACTACCCAGAACCTGCCAACCTACGTCTACCTCTTTGATATGTCCACAGGTGACAAGGTGGATCTCAGCGAGGGACTTTCAGCCGTAGAAGATTTTCTGGAAGATCACGGCACGTAAACGAATTTAAATCATAAAAAAAGGAAACCATATGAAAAAAACAGCATTTATTGCCATTGTCGGCAGACCTAACGTGGGAAAATCTACCCTACTTAACGCCATCCTTGGGGAGAAAATCGCCATCGTTTCCTCCAAGCCACAAACCACCCGTAACCGCATCACGGGGATCTTCACAGAGGGGGAGGATCAGTTTGTCTTCCTGGATACTCCCGGTATCTTTAAGCCACAGAACTCACTCGGTGATTTTATGGTCAAGACTGCTAACGCATCCATGCAAGAGGCAGACGCGGTGATCCTTGTGGCTGACACAGGCAAAGAGATCGCTGACGTGGAGCAGAACGTGATGAATTATGTCAAGCGTACGGGCATCCCCTGTATTCTCGTCCTCAGCAAAACCGACCTCTATAACGCTACGCAGGTCGCCGAGGCTATCGTCAAGTATAACGCCAAGCATGAGTTCAATGCCATCGTGCCCATCTCCGCCCCCAAGGGGCAGGGGGTCAAAGCGGTGCTGGATGAGTGCCGCCCTTATCTCCACGAATCTCCTTGGTTTTTCCCCGAGGACATCGCCACGGATCAGCCCGAGCGACAGATGGCGGCGGAAATCGTCCGCGAGAAGGTGCTCCGCACCACCAATCGCGAGATCCCTCACGGTGTCGCCGTGGTCATAGAGACCTTCAAAGAGGACAAGCATACAGGCATGGTCTCCATCCGCGCCGAGATTTATTGCGAAAAAGCCTCCCATAAGGGCATCATTGTCGGCAAGGGCGGCGAATCCCTCAAGCGCATTGGCACCTATGCAAGAGAGGATCTTGAAAAGCTCCTGGGCACCAAGGTGTTCCTGGATCTGTGGGTGAAGGTGAAGGAAAACTGGCGGGATTCCACAGCAGCCGTATCAAATTTCGGCTATAAGGACGACAAATGAAAAAACAACCGGAAAAGAAATATCCTAAGATTGATACCATCATATCTAGTGGACTAACCCTTCGTTTCTCGGTGAAAGGTCATCGTTATGCCATTCATCCCATGTGGATGGATGACGCTTTGGATGACCCCTTTGGCGGCGGTCCCACCCATTTCTCCTTTGAGGATATCGACCAAGGACGTAGCTTCAGCAGTCACATCAGCAACTGGAAAAAGCTTCTTGACCGTGAGTTGGAAGGGGGACTTACCCTTCGGAATAACAGTGATGAAATGATTTTTGAGCCGCTGTATCCTACGGAAGAATGAAACAAATATGAACGTAAAGCTACCGAATATGATCCAAAATTTATACCAGCGTGATCCCGTCTATTTTGCTGTAAAAGGTCATCGCTATCGCTTGGAGGGGACTCGAGATGACGAGCTATATCACGACGATCTTGCCTCTCCGAATATCTTTACCCTCTTGGACGTGGAAAGCGGAGATGTAGTTGAGTTTTTGGGTAAGTCAGCTGTAGCTCGTCTTTGTCAATACCCTTTGGAGGGCGGTGTCACAATACAAGATGACGAGACTTCTTTCGACTACGTAGTATACGACGGGAGAATGAAAGATTCCGTTTGGTTTCGCGTCCTTGTCAGCTGTCGCTTTTCAAAAAGCTTTTTTGAACGTCTCCGCGACATATGTCAGCGGCTTGGGATGAGGTTGCTCTGCGAGACCTGCGTGCCGTATTGGAAGATCGACGGCTGGAATGAGATCAGTGTGGTCACCGATGCCGTGCCCGTCATGCCCTTTGACGCATGGTTCGAGGTCTTTGAATCCCTTTTCTATCATAAGGATTATCATATCGAGCGCGAGGATTCGCCCCGTTTTTGCGGCATGGAGATCTGTCGATATACAAAGCCTGAAGAAAACGAAAAGCTTGACGAAGAAAATTATTTTGTCATCATGGGAATTCCCGACCCGTGTTTCACGGGGGATGTGCCGTATCGTGATTGCTATGACAGACCCCTTACGAAACAGTAAGCATCTTGTTTTGCTTTAAGCATTTTAAAGTTCTTGGAGGGTGCGGGAACCTTCTTGAAAGAAGGTTCCCGCACCCAAAAAACAGAAAGGAGGTTCGCGATGCTCATTACAACAGACGGATTGATTACCAAATCTTACCCCGCGGGAGAGCATGACCGTATCATACATCTTGTAACGGCTGAACGCGGACGACTTTCTGTCATGGTCAAGGGCGGTCAGTCCAAGAAGAATCCCCACGCGGCGATCACCCAACTGTTTTCCTATGGGAATTATGAGTTGTACCATAAAAGCGGCGAGCTTTATTGGCTTCGAGGCGGCTCGGTGGAGCATAGCTTTTACGAATTGACCCTTGATCTGACGCGGATGGCGTTGGCTGCCTATCTGTGTGACGTCACCTCCGAGTTGACAGGAGAAGGGGAGAACGCTGAACTGATCCTGCGTACCACCTTAAATTCCTTGTATGCCTTGACGACAGGACAGAAGTCCCCAGAGCATATCAAAGGCGTGTTTGAAATGCGCTGTATGGCACTCTCGGGGTATTTGCCCGATCTGGATGCCTGCGCTTCCTGTGGGGAGACTTATCCTGAGCTTGCTTATCTTGACGTGATGAACGGTTGCTTTATCTGTTCAGATTGTCAGACGAAACTGAATCAGCAACTTCTCACCCCACAAAATGAAACGAACGAGCTTGGGGAGCGACGCATCATCTGTCCCATGACACCGACTGTTCTGGAAGCCGTCAGGTATGCCATTTATGCCCCCCACAAGAAAATCTTTTCTTATCCGCTGGACAAGCGGGAAGAAGAGATGGACTTCGGACGAGTGACAGAAGCCTATCTTTTGCATCATTTGGAAAGAAGCTTCGACACCCTGGACTTTTACCGCTCTGTTGCGACCTGAAACCGCAGGAGGTACATATGTCTTTAAGAATAGCCAACATACTGACAAGATCTGTTGCGATCCTTATAATCGTATCGATCCTTGTTCTTGCCGCCTGCACGCCCATGCCATCAGAACCTCCAAAAGAGTCTTTGGACATTTCAACGACTGAGGATACCGCGGTTGATACCTTGGAAATACCTACCGACGAAGCTCAAACGATACCGGCGGATACGCCCCCTGAAAATCTTCCCACGTCAGCTGACCTTGATCCTGACGCGGATTATGAAAATATCATCATTTCCTCCGTCTATTCTACAGGCAGAGTGGCAGGCAAAGCCCTCAATCCCTTCTGTTTTGTTGAACTCTATAACAATACGGATAAAGACATTTCCTTGGCGGGTTGCGCTCTCTATCTTTCGGATCATTTGGGAAACGTTACGTCTTATCCCTTTACATACGCGCAAACCATCTCCGCAGGATCCTATTTTTTGATCAAAGGCGAGTCGGCGTCGGGAAAATATGAAACTGTATTTGAAATCACGGATGTCGACGCGGTAATGCCCCTGCGCCCCGACGAATACGGTTTCAGCCTGGTTATCGCCCCTGTTGGCATGACTATTGACGGCAACAGCCCCTTGCGCCATGTGGAAGGGGTATTCAACTACGTGACGTCCCTTGAAAAAGACAGGGAAGATGTCAACCATTACGTGGGGGATGCCGATCCTGACCGCTTGATCCGCAAGAAAGCGAATACCAATCACGTAGACTATCAAAGAATTGATCTGACTGAGGCATCCACTACGGTTCTGCAACAGATCAGACCCAAAAACAGCCGTGGAGATACCAATACTCAAGTCACCCCTCTGCGGGATGAGGTGCTGTTTTCTGTCAGCGGCGGTATCTACAAAGATCCCCAAACACTGACGCTTTCCGCTCCTGAAGGCTATGATGTGTATTATACCCTTGACGGCACAGATCCAAGAGAAAACCGAGGTTTCCTATATGATGAACCCTTGCGTCTCTCCGACTCATCCTCGTGGACATGGGGAGACATGACTAAGCTCTGCGGAGATATCATGGGACCCACATATTATCCTAATACCGCTGATTTTCCGGGAGCATGGGTGGTCAAAGCCTATGCTGTCCGAAAACATGACGGCAATACTACACCGCTGATCACGCAAACCTATTTCATTGGTGATTCCTTTTCAGAAATGCCGCTCGATATGGTCAACGTCTCCCTCAATCCCGATGACTTTTTAGGCGAAGAAGGTATCTATAACACCGTCAGTGGCGGTAATACAGAGGAACGGGATAAAATCGCCGCATATATCGAGTTTTTCACGTCAAAGGATCTTGCCAAAGCTACCGATGGTCGCGTTTACGCGGGTTGGTCGGAGATCGCCATGAATGGCAAGGGTTCTTTGGGCATGACCCAGAAGTCATTCCGTGTCCTTTTCAAGAATACGATCGAAGGGGAAGGGGACATGGGAGAAAATCTAACCACCTTTACTTACGATCTTTTCGGTGATTATGCCTCACGCACCGCGGACGGTGAACGCGTCACTTGGTATCGACACTTACTGCTCCGCAATGGCGGCGGTGATATGAGCGGTTCTACCATTTCCCGTTCTCATTTCGGAGACGCCTATATTCAGCGCGTGGACCGTTTTCTTGGGGCGGACATCATGGCTTCAAGCTCCGTCATGGTTTTTATCAACGGCGAATTTTGGGGGATCTACAACACCAGAGACCGCATGGATACCAAGTATTTTGAAGGAAAATACGGCATTCCTGAGGAAAGCTTTACCATGCTGGAGTGCCCCCATCCGTTGGTCTTCGGCTGGAACGTGGATTATACCACCACCTACGGCGAAGAATCCGAAGCCAAGGTGTTCATGGATCTGATCAACTTTTGTCGCTCAAATGACCTGTCTGTTCCCGAAAACTATCAATACGTGGCAGATCGTGTGGATATTGACGGATTGATTGATTTCTTCTGCGCCCAGATCTACCTATGTTGTTCGGACTGGCCGTCCAACAATATCAAGGTGTGGCGCAACACAAACCCTGACCTGATGGATACCAAATGGCATTTCTGTATCGTGGACACCGATCACGGTGTAGGTCTTAATTCTTCGGTAGATACGAATCTCTTTGGTGTCATCAACGACGTATCAGTCATGGGATCGCTGTTCAACCGCCTTTGCGGAAACAAAGATTTCAAGGATCAGTTTATTTGTCGCTTTATTTGGTGCCTTGAGTTTTATTTTGAACCCGAATGGATGCTCCAAGAGCTGGATACCATGCTCACGCCCATCCGTCCTCTGATGCAATATCAGCTGGATCGTTGGCGTGCTCTGGACAACACGATGACATCCTACGAGCTTTGGGATCACTACATCGAGGTCATCAAAGATTTCGTACAGCGTCGTCCTGCTTATGCGAAGCAACAGTTAATCAACTGGGCAGGAATCACCGAGGCGAAGTATTACGTCTATAAGGCAGATGCCATCAAACGCTGGGGGATCAAGAATATACACGAGCAGTAAATATAGATGATCATTTGTTGTTTGCGGGCAGTTCCGCCAAACAACAGTTTGAAGTCATACAAGAACCCCGCAGGCACGCCTGCGGGGTTACATTATATCATTTCCTGATAGATCTCATTCTTGGGCACACCGCGATCCTTGGCAACAGCTTTGATAGCTTCTTTCTTCTCCATGCCGTTCTCCATGTAGTGAGTCACGTGCTCACGCACCGTCATGTCCGTCCAAAAGACGGAAGACGTTACGGCATCCTCGGGCGCACCCTCCACCACCAGCACGTATTCGCCGCGTGGGGGATGCTCGGTGTGGTAGGTAACGGCTTCGGAGAGGGTCATACGCAGGATCTCCTCGTGGGTCTTGGTCAGCTCACGGCACAGGGAGATCTTCCGATCCCCGCCGAAGGCTTCGCAAAGATCCTTCAGGGTGGTCTCCAGCTTGTGGGGGGCTTCGTGGAAGATCATGGTGCGATCCTCCCCTTTGAGTCTGTCAAGACGCTTTTTGCGCTCGGATTTGTTCACAGACAGAAAGCCCTCAAAGCAGAAGCGTCCCGTGGATAGCCCCGACAAAGTCAAAGCTGTGATTCCCGCGCAACAGCCCGGGATGGAAGTGACCGAAAGTCCCCGCTCGGCGCACAGACGCACCAAGTCCTCGCCGGGGTCAGAAATGGCAGGTGTGCCTGCGTCTGTGACCAAGGCACAAGTCTCGCCTGCGGAGAGGCGGTCGCAGATGACCTCGCCCCGCTCCCGCTTGTTATGCTCAAAATAGGAGACCAGGGGCTTTTTGATGCCAAGGTAGGACAAAAGATGCCCCGTGTTGCGGGTGTCCTCGGCGGCGATAAAATCCACCTCGGAAAGCACCTTCACGGCGCGCTCGGACAGGTCGGCAAGATTGCCGATGGGTGTGGCCACCAGATAGAGGGTGCCGGGGATCATCTTGTTTTTTTCTTCTGCAAAGCTCATGAAAACTCCTTCGTCTTTTATCATTTGTCGGAATGACGGATCTTTCTGTTCACAGTATACCATAGGATGGGGGAAAAATCAAGGATAATCTCCAAAAAAGTGCGGAAGTACGCGTGCGCTAATCGTCTTGACATCTTTTTGATTATAAAGTATAATAAATTTATAAAAATACCCAACCTTTTGATAAATCCTGCGACATAAAGGGCGAAAGGAGGAGATCAGCCTTGGAAAATAAAGAAAAATTCATAGACTTGAACACTCCCGAATTTGAAGAGTGCTACCGTGATCTTATGTCTTATGCTCTTCATTATTGCCGTGATCGTGATGAAGCTGATGAGGTGGTATCCGACACTGTGTTGTCCTATGTACAGGACGTGCGGGCAGGAAAAACCATCCGAAATCTTGGGGGATACCTGCACACGGTCTTTGCCAATCGCTACAGGGATCGTCTGCGCCGCAAATACAGAAATCCCACGGTCAGCGATGACGGCAGCCTTTTGGCGCTTATTCCCGATGACGGCGATCTTCTTTCCGCAGAAGAAGAACAGCGGCGGCAGGATGAGATGGCGGTGCGCCGTGCCTTGGGCCGCTTGGCGCAGCTTCACCGTGAAGTGTTGTACCGTCACTATATGCTGGGACACAGCGTGGAGCGCATCGCCGACGAGCTGGACGTTCCCGAAGGGACGGTCAAGTGGCGGCTTTACGAAGGAAGGGGAAGGATCAAGGCTGATATGGAGCGTATGAGTGATATGCAGAGACCTTATGGTGAAACCAGTTATGCCCCCAAGTGGCTGAGCATGAGTATTTGGGGCGGCGCGAGCCGTCGGGGCGAGCCATTTTCTTGTCTCAACTCGCTGTTGGCGGAAAATATTCTGATCGTTGCCTATAAAAAGCCCCTCAGTATTCCCGATCTGGCGGCGGCCTTGGGTGTGCCTGCGGCTTACGTGGAGTCTGAGGTGCGTCAGCTCATTCGGGGAGAGCTCATGGGGAAGACCCCCAAAGGACTTGTGTATACCCGAATGTATATTTCATCTTTTGAAGATGCCTTGGGAGACGTTGACAAGCAGACGGCGGCCGCCGAGGCATTGGCAGAGCCTCTGTGGGAGATGATCCGTGAGGCCTTTGAGCCTCTGATGGCTTCGGATTCCACGGCACATTTCAATGAAAAGCAAAAGGGAACCCTGTGGCTATACCTGATCCTTCGCGCCATGAGCGAGATCCACGATTGGCATTTGACAAACGAGACACAGCTGTTCGAGCCGTATCTCCGTCCCAACGGCGGCTATTGGATGGCCTCGGGAATCTATCGGGAACAACGTGTGGGGCGTCACAGATTGGAGACATCGGGGCCGTATTGCTGCCGTCACGAGACGAAGGACGGCAAGGTGTATGGCATGAACGATTATCAATCCCTGTTCGGGGATGCTCATTGGGCATACGAGCGTTTGAGCGAGCGTTTTTCCATGCAGGAGATATGCGCCTTTTATGGTTCTCTGACCCCCGCCAAGGTAAGTCCCGTATCGGAGCGTATCTACACAGAGGTGGAAGCATTTGAAAAACTCCACATTCTGCGCCGAAACGAGGCGGGAGAAGCGGAGCTGGATATTCCCTACATGGATTACGAAGTGTACCGCCCCTTTGCCGTCAAGCTGAATGAGATCATATCCAAGGTCAAGGATCTGCTGATGCCTTATTTCAGGTGGCTTGAAGGTGAATGGGTCAACGACGTGCCCGACTACGTGGACGGGCGGGAATTGTATCTTCATCAAGGGGCTTTGAAGTGCTTGACGGTGCTGACCATGAAGGCCATCGTGGATAAGGGGCTTCTGCCCGTGCCTGTGAAGGTGGGGGAGACGCCGATCATCGTGGTGTTTTATGGAGATAGTATGTAAACGGTTGTTTAGGAAGACGGCCAAGGGAAACTTTTTTCAAAAAGTTTCCCTTGGAACCCTTCAAAAACCTTTAATAATAAATACTTTTTAAAGGTTCTTGGAGGTGGTTTGGAGGAACCTTCTTGCAAGAAGGTTCCTCCAAGCGTACCCCATAAACAACAATTTATCTGATTAAATAAGAAAGGAGCCCTCCATGTTCAAAGGTTTTATCTGGTCCATTCTCATCCTGGCAAGCGTGCTTGCCGTGGCTTGGTTGTGGCAGATTCTTCGTTTTATCATCAAGCGCGTCATCCTGCGACTACAAATCGGCAGGATGGGCTACAAAGTGCGGCCTCTGCGACCCTTATGGTGGCTCATTGATTTCCGCAATCATTGCGACCTGCTCCTAGAGACCCGCGATCCCATACCCAAGATCCTGGCTGTCAAGCTCATCCCCACCATCATGCCGGGGAGCGAGTACAGCATCGGAGAAAAAGGCAAATGGGATCATAAGCTGAATTTCCTCATGCCCATGGGCATGGGCGTTCACATGATGAATTTCGGCTACCGCAGATGCCTGCCCCGACGTGTGAATTTTCACAAATATCCCCACGCCGTCCCCGTCTATCTCTTTCACCCCCACCCCTTTGCCATCACGCGGGGGCACCGAGGGGAAAGGAAATGGAATATCAACGCGCACGCCGTTTCGGTGCCTCTTTGGGTCGATGATACGCTGATGCTCGACGTGCAGTCCTTGCGTGAATTGTCCGCCATGATGCCCGAAGGCAGAGAAAAACTGCTGGATCGGTCATAAACAAAAATCCCGTTCGTCGGTTATCCGTCGAACGGGATTTTCATGTTCTAATCAGCTGTAAATCTCCAGTTCAATGATACTGAACCAGCTCTCCCCCTCACGGTACAGCCGCACGAAGCGAGCCTCCAGGTCAAGGTCGGAGAGGGTGACGTAGACCTCATCCTTGGCACCCTTGTAGATGGTCTCGTAATGTTCGCCGTCGGTGGAAACTTCGATGCGATAAGGCACCCAAGCCGACTCCAGATACAGGTTGAGAGCTGAAATATGGGTGACCTCGCCCAGATCCACCTGCAACCAAGCCTCGCCCGAGGGCAGGGAACCCCAGCGGGTGTCGTAGTTGCCGTCCACGGCGTAATCCTTGACGTAGGCGGCTTCATGTGTGGTAGCAGTTACAGGCTTGTCCTTGGCGATGTTTTCGCCGAGACCGTCATCGGGATGGGTTGCCTTGTCCTCCTCGGTAGCCTCAAAGACCTCAAACTCAAAGATGGAACAAAAGCCGCCCACGGGGATGCTGACCCGCAGATAGCGCGCCTTGCCGCCGTGAAGGTTGATCTTGTTGGCGTAAGTATCATTTGCCGAGAAAATGCCGATGAATTGGAAGTTTCGTCCATCCTCGGAGGTGTAAAGGGTAAAGGGCGCTTGCAAAGACTCCCAGGTGATGATGATCTCCCCCACCTCGTAGACCTCGCCCAAATCCAAGGTGAACTTGTGAGTGCTCTCGGTGGTGCCGAGGCCGCTCCAACGGGTGATATAATCTCCGTCCAAAGCATTTTTTGCCACAAAATCACCCTCGTGGCCGTTGTCGGTGGCGGTCTTGCCCAGGGCAAGATTCTTCTTTTGTTCCTCTTGTGTGGGGATCTTGTAGCTGTCCTTTCGGATGTAATCAAATTCGGTGTCAGGGGCAGCGATGTTTTCCACGTCCCTCACCACCGTCAACTCATTGTAATTCAGGGCCTTTCTGTCACAGCGGACATCAAAGGAAGACCCGCCCACGAAGAAGGTATAATCGCCCTTGTCCATGATGTAGCGGCTGTTCTCGGTGTCGTAGCTCTCGAGCGCATCCACGGGAATGCGGATGGTCAGGGTCTCGCTCTCGTTAGGAGCAAGGAGTCGGGTCTTGCCAAAGCCCGCCAGCTCATAAGCGGCCTGCTCCAGGGTGGTCTCGGGCTTGGATACGTAGACCTGGGCGATTTCGCGACCTGCGGTTTTACCCACGTTCTTGATCGTGACCTTGGTGATTACAGCGCCATCCTTCTGCTTTTCAACAGAGAAATCCGAGTATTCAAAGCTCGTGTAGGACAGACCAAAGCCGAAAGGATAAGCGGTTGTCACGTTGAAGGTAGAATAGTAGCGATAGCCCACGTAGATGTCCTCGTAGTAGGTAACATCAGAGGCGTTACCCGGGAAGTGGCGGTGGGCAGGGGTGGAGTTGTAGTCCGTAGGCCAGGTGATGGTGGTCTTGGCAGAAGGATTGACCTCACCCAAAAGCACCTTGGCCACCGACGTCCCCGCGCGCTCACCCGGGTAGCCGATCCAAAGAATAGCGTCCACATAGTCTCGCCAGGAGACGATCTCCATGGGAGAGCCGATGTTAAGAAGCACAACCACCTTCTTGCCCTGGGCGTGGAAGGCCTCGGAGACGCGGGTGATCATGGAAAGCTCTGTGGCGTTCAACCTGAAATCACCCTCCAGGGTGTTTCTGTCCGCGCCCTCGGTGGAGCCGCGTGAGATGACGATGACGGCCACGTCCGCGCCCTCGGCGCATTTCTCGGCGTAGTCCTCAGTAACCTCCACGTCCTTGGATTCATCGGCGGGGGAATGCTCCTCACAGCCCAGGAAGGGATTTTGGGCGGCGTCAAAGACGGTCAGTCCGTCAGCCTTCCTGAGTCCGTCAAAGATGGAGACCGTGGTCTTGGCAGACACAGAGCCTGAGCCCGCGCCGCCGTAAATGGTTCTCACGGCACCGTTACCGAACACAGCCACGGTGGTGCCGCTTGCCAGGGGCAGGGAAGCCCCCTCGTTTTTCAGCAGCACCATGGTGTCGGCGGCGGCGGTTGCTACCTGATCACCGTGGTTTCTGTAGTCCAGACGGGTATGCTGGTCGGGATTCGTGAAGGCGTGACAGCGCACCACCACACCGAGGATGTTGCGGCAGGCGGCGTCCAGCATGAGGGGATCGACCTTGCCCGCCTTGTATGCTGTAATCAGAGTGTCGGGATCAGCGGCGTCTCCGGGCATATTGATATCGTTGCCCGCGTTGACCTTCTCCACCACCGTGCCGCCTGAGCCCCAGTCGGACATGACGTAGCCATCAAAGCCGCACTCACCGCGCAGATAGGTGGTGAGCAGATCGTATCGGGTTGCCACACGCTGACCGTTGACCAGATTATAACAGGACATGACGGTGTAGGGGGCGGAGGACTCAATGACCATACCGAAGGCCTTGAGATAGATCTCGCGCAGGGCGCGCTCGGTGATGTTGGCGCTGATCTGACCGCGAGCCGTCTCCTGGTTGTTGGCGGCAAAGTGCTTGAGAGACACGCCCACGCCCAGGGATTGGATGCCGTCGGTGTAAGCGGCGGCGATATAGGCCGTCAGCAAGGGATCCTCGGAAACGTACTCAAAGTTACGGCCGCCCAGCACGTTCTTCTGGATGTTCATGCCGGGGGCTAAGATGATGTCAATGTCCTGCGCCAAGGCATCCTCTGCCATAGATACGCCAATTTCTTGCGCTAGCTTTGTATCCCAAGAGGAGGAAATATTGATGACCGACGGATACCAAATCGTTGTGCCGTAGCGCACGCCAGCGGGACCGTCGTTGACGGTGATGGAAGGAACACCCAAACGGGGGATCTCATAGGTCCCGCCCGAAGCACCCTCCAACTTGATATTTTGGGTGCCCGTGACCATGTGTGCTTTTTCCTCCAGGGTCATGGCGGCCACCACGCAACGGACGCCGTCGGCGGTGAGCTGGGGCAGACCGTTTTTCAGCTTGAGGGTGGCAGTCTTTCGAGAGATAACATCCTCGGCGCCTTCCACCGAAGAACTCAACGCTTCAATGATAACTGTCATTTCGCTGTTTGCGTTGTCTGCTCCGCAGGTGAGGGAGTAGTCTGCCGTTCCGTCAGATAGAACGTGCATTTGACGGTCTATGATCTTGTTTTCCGCGCTGTAGAGCCGTATCTCAAAAACCGGAGTATACCATTCGTTCAACCCTTCCTGCATTACCGTCAGATTGACCTTGACCTTATCTCCCTCCACCGTCAGGGTGTTGGGGATCAGCTCAACGGTTATGGGGGGAGCGGTCTCCGCCTCGGGCTCGGTTTCTGTCTCGTCGGGTTGCGTTTCTTCGGGCAGGGTCACGGTAGGCTCGCTTGTCACAGCCTCGGTGTCCGTCTCAGCCTCGGAAACGGCGGGCTCATCTCCCGTACCCTTGCAGGCGCAAAGGATGCACAGCACGCACAGCAACAGTGAGAGGACGGCAAGTCGTTTGATGTGTTTCATAATGCCTCCTTATTAGGTGTGCAAATTGTTGTTTACAGGAGTACGACCAAGGGAAACTTTTTGCAAAAAGTTTCCCTTGGGTCTCGCTGCGGCTCGGTCACGCCGCGGCTCTGACTGCCACCGGCAGTCATTCACTACCGCGTCGCCGCTTCGCTACCCCTCAAAAACCTTTAAAAAGAATCATTATTTAAAGGTTCTTGGAGGGGGTCTGGGGGGCACTTCTTTCAAGAAGGGCCCTCCCAGGCGTACTCCTAAACAACAATTTACCTTAATTCTTCCTCTGATTGATCATCTTCAGCTTATTAACCATATCCGCCGTGATCTCATCCTCGGCGCGGCCGCCGGAGTAGCGTGCCATTTGATAGATGCTGAACAGAGCTTTTTCCTCGGGTTCTACAGCAAGCTCCTGACCGATTTCCACAGGCGTCATGGCGTGACGCATCTGATAGCCGTTTCTGATATGGTTGATCATATAGTCGATAAAGATAAATCGAACACGAGCACAGTTGGACGTTTGATCCACCCACTTCAGCTCGTTTTTAAGTTTCTTTTTCTTCTTTTTGACGGTTTCGGTCTCATAATGAACGATCGACCTTTCGTCTCGTCCGGCAAGCCGCTTGCGACGGGAAATATCAATACCTATGCTGGCAAGCAACTTGGTCATTGCCTTGACAAAAGGCTTTGCCAGCTTCTTACCAAGGGCAACGGCAGCCTTAGCAAGCTTCTTTCTCATGCTGGCGGTCAGCATTTGGAGGAAAGCACGGCCACCCAGCACCGCGGAAACGATAGCGGCGATGGCACAAAGCATACGAATCAGATCGGCGTTGCTTGCAATCCAACTGAAAGTGATATCGCTGATTTTAATGGAAAGCACCATGGAAGCAACCAATAGCGCAAACCATAAAAGGAACTGTAAAAATTTCCGTTTGTCTATGTCGCGCCATACCTCAAAAACGCCGGAAATGGTCTCGTCTTTGGGCTTTTTGACTTTCTCGCCCTCCGGACTGTTTTTTCGTTTTCCGGGACGGATCCGTTCAGTGCTGTCACCGCTGGGGGGCTCGGAACCTTCTTTTTTAGGCTTAGGCTTTTTGACTTTAGGTCGCAATTGGTTGGCGCGCTTGCGGCAAGCCGCGGCTTGCTCCTTAGCATCCGAGTAGCTCGAGATCTTTTCAAACATCTCGGCAGCTTCTTCAAACTCGGTATATACGTTGCCGTTCTCCATGAGCAGTAATGCCTCACGGTACGTCGTATCGAAATAATGCCGCTCAAAACGTTCCAACAAATCTCTGGAATTACGAAACCCCTTAATGGAGCGGAGCATTTCAACCGCTTTTCCCAATTCCTCTGTGGTCATTTCGGAATTGGAAAGGATCGCAGACGCCGCCTCATACGTCAGAATATTTGCCTTGACCGTGTAAACGCGCATCAGTTCGCGGGCATCCATATAATCCGAGATCAGTCCCATCAACCGCGCGGCTTCACGATAATCCTCGGCTGTGGCATCGTCACGACCATCCAAAGAAGTCGTGATCTCGCGATAAGCGGGTGCTGAAGCACCTTTGACACACTTCAAAACCATTTGTGGGGCATCCTTGTAGGTGTCCAACTCGCGGAATTCATCGGCTAACGCCAAAAGCTCACGCCATCCCGAGGCGTTGGCAAATTTGTAGGAGGCTTGGGTATAGGCGGCACTCAGCTCGCTTTCCGTCATGGGTTTACGCCGATTCTGGACTGCCATAAGATTCCTCCTCTTCTTCAAGAATGATGGTCTGCACCGAGTTTCCGAATTGCTCTAAAGTATCGATTCTGTCAAGCACCTCATCATGGGTGCCGAAGGAAATGATGATAATCTCGGTATCCCTCATGCCCTCGCGGATATCCCGCTCCAAAAGGGAAGCGAAAGACGCACCGTCGGTGGGGTTCATCTTTGCCATTTCTTTGAGAATGGCGATAAGGTGTGCATCGCTGCTGTCACAGCCAAAGCGTGTGGACATTTCACCATCCATGGTCTTGCAGTTGGCGGCAAAGCCCACGGCAAAGCCCTCGTAGACAGCGTCACGGATGAGCGCGGCACAGAAGGACAGACCTTTTTCCGCACGGAGATTGTACTGCTTGCCGTCGATCTTACTGCCCATAGCCAAATGGAAGTCCATATAGATCATCAAACGTCGAGAGGCACAGTAGTCTCTCGCGTTAACCTTCAAGGGAGAAGCATTGAATCCCGTCATGGGAACACGAGCGGAAGCTTTAAAATTGATTTGGGACACAGGATCGCCGAAGCGATAGTCCCGAATGCCTGCAAGGGAAAAAGGATCTGTAAACAGGGGACGGTGGCTGATAAATTCACCTTGCATCCGTCCAACAGCCATGTTTTGAAGGTTCAGGGGAATCGCCTTGGGATAAACGTACAATTCAGCTGGGGCTTCCAGGGGCATCGGCTCTTTTTTTGTGTAGATCGTTGCGATCTGAAGCTTATAGTGCCCCCTCTGCTTGGCAGTCAACTTGTGGTGACGTTTGATCTGCATATAAGGCCAAAGATTGAAACGGCTGATCACGTATTGCATAGTACTGCCGGGATCAGGCTCGTATTCTTCCAGATCTAACTCATTATAAAAGTAGGACTCGATGTCCACCATGAGCAGAGGAAAAAAGCCCGTGTTACGAATGGTCTCCACCAGTTCTACTTCTTCGCCCTCATAAACGCCCACTTCGGTGAAGGTTCGCTCGTATTCAATACGACCTAAACGGGAGGCGCGCATGGCACCGTAGATCTTTAATAGGATAAACAGCAAGAGAAGAACGCCCAAAATGATCAGAATGACTTTGAAAGTGGGGGATGTCAGAAAGTCTCCGATCTTTTCCATGGTGTCAGCCAGTCCCGTGCCCGAGGCAGACTGAAAACAACCGAGCCTATAAGAGAGCAGTCGGTGTAAGGTAGGCAGGCTCATGCTCAGCGCTCCTCAAACACAGCCTCGGTGGGAACGGTCACCATACCGAGGATATCGTCGATGATCTCCGTTGCCGCATTCTTCTTGATGCGTGCCGCATTTTCCAAGGTCAAACGGTGATCCAGCACAGGATGTGCCGCACGCTTGACGTCATCGGGAATAACGTAATTTCTGCCCGCGATAGCAGCATAACCCTTGGCTGCCTTCATCAGCGCCAGTGCACCACGGGGAGAAACACCCAAAAGTACCTTGGGATAGTTGCGAGTTCTTTCAATAATGGAGGTGATGTAGCTCATGAGCTCACGGCAGATGTAGACCTTGGGTAGTTCCTGAATGGCTTTGACCAGTTCGTCAGCCGTGACTACAGGCTTCAAGGTATCAAGAGGACTGTCCTTATCGAAGCGGGCAAGAATATCCACACCTTCCTGATGGTTGGGATATTCCATTTTGCCCTTCATAAGAAAACGGTCCAGCTGCGCCTCGGGCAGAGGGAAGGTACCCATAGATTCCACGGGGTTCTGGGTAGCAATGACCATAAAGGGCTGTGCCAACTTGAAGGTTTTACCATCAATGGTCGCCTGAATCTCTTCCATACATTCCAAAAGACCCGACTGCGTCTTGGGGGTAGCACGGTTGATTTCGTCAGCAAGGACGATGTTCGCAAAAATAGGACCGGGGACGAATTCAAACTCGGATTTCTTCATGTTGAAGAAATTAACACCCGTGATGTCTGAGGGGAGCAGGTCTGGTGTGAACTGAATACGCTTATATTCGCAGGACACCGAAGCGGCGAGAGACTTGATCAGTACGGTCTTACCCGTACCGGGCACGTCCTCCAGTAGCACGTGACCGCCGCAGAGCATGGATACGATAAGCATATCGATGGTGTCTGATTTACCGACAATAACTTTGCCGATATTTTCTTTGATTTTGGTATAAACTTCCGTGATATTCCCAGAGATTTGAGTAGCCATAAGGACATTCCTTTCCATTAAAACAATTGCTTTAATTTTACTACATATCACTATATTTGTCAAGGGTCTTTGTGCAGAATAGCAAAGAAATAGCAATCTGGATTTGTCAGCATGACAGTTGACGGAATGGAAATTTTGTGTTATAATAAAACATATTCTATTTCGGAGGAAACACATATGAAAGCGAAACGCATCATATCTATTCTGACATCTTTGATTTTGGTGGCATCGATGCTGCTCAGCTTTGCGGCGTGCGGGGAAGGTGAGAAAAATCCCGATGTAACTGATGCGCCTGCCTCTGACGAGCAAGCGGCTACCGAAGTCGAAACAAACTACGATCCCGAAATTCCGGTCAAGAACTATGACCGCGACTTTAACGTGGTGATCGGCGGTACCTTTGATACCAAATATTACTTTGTTGAAGAGGGCGAAGGCGACACCATGAGTGATTCTGTCTACACCCGTCAGCTCCAGATCAAGGATCACCTTGGTGTCGAGTTTACCGAGCAAAACGGCGGCGGCTGGATCGAATACGCCAGCACCATCAAGCGTATCGTTATGTCCGGCGGCGACGATTACCAAATGGTTATGACCCACGTGTATCAAGGTGTCTGTGACCTCATCACCGACAACAGCCTTTATGATATGAGCGCACTTCCTTCCGTCAATCTTGATGCGCCCTGGTGGCATACCGATCTGATGGAAGAAATCAAGATCAACGACCAGTACCTCCTGGGCTACAATGATTTCTGTCTGTCCCACGTTGACGTGATCTCTTTCAACAAGAAACTGCGTAACGACTATCAACTGGACAACCCCTACGATCTCGTTCGTAACAAGGAGTGGACGCTGGAGAAATTCATGACCATGGCTTCCACTGTCAGCAGTAACACCGGCGATGCCGCTTGGGGCACAGAAGATACCTACGGTCTGACCGGTTGGGGTTGGGTGCCGCTCATCGACTTCATCACCTCCAGCGGTCTCAAGATCGTTGACAAGGATGATAGCGACCATTACTACATCGCTTATGAGGATCATACCGAAAAGATGCTGTCGCTGATTGACTCCATCACTGAAATGTACAAGGCGGATTGGTCCTGGATGTGGAAATCCACTCACGACGCAGCCGATGTGTTGGATATCACATCTAACCGTGTCCTCTTCTACTTCGTCTCCAGTTTGAATCTTGTGACGCTCAAGGGTGAGGAAGTGGACTTCGGCATCCTTCCATATCCCATGTACGATAAGAAACAGGACAACTACCGCACATTGAACTGGAATGGTCTGATAGGTGTTCCCGCCTCCATCAAGAATCCCGAGATGGTCGGCGACGTGCTTGAACTGCTCAACTATTATTCTGAGCCCGTTAAGGAGGCTTTCTATGAGAACCTGCTTGGCTCCAAGGTCGCGCAATCTCCTGATGACGTGGATATGCTCAACATCATTTGGGATACCGTGGTCAGCGACGTAGGTATCATTACCTGCAATTCCTCCCAGCAGATGGACAATTTGGTGTATATGCTGCCTAAGATGTGCGAAGAAGGCAACAACAATTTCACATCTTACATGAAGAGAAACAAGAAGGTAGCGCAAACCAAGTTGGATGCATTGTTTGACACAGAGGAATAAACGATAATCCTAGTGACCTGTAAACATCAAAAAAGCAAAAACGGGGTGGCTTTAGCCACCCCGTTTGAGTTTGGGAAATACAGATCAGCCACAGCAGCAGCTGATGAGGATCAGCGCGATGATAAGGATCCAGATCCAGTTGTTATCGAATACGTTGCACAGACAGTTATTCATGGTATACCTCCAAATAATATGAAATGAGAAGGGATGACCCCTTTCCATTAGCAGTATATGTCGAAGTCCGACGTATGTGCAGGGTGTTTGAAGATTTTTGTCGGAGGCATATATCCAAAGACTCTTGACATAAGAGGGAATTTCATTTATAATGAATGGACAGAAGAAAGATGCGGAAAAGCTAAAATGCAATCATGTGTCTCTCTGTTTTTTCGTTACATCTACACTTCGCCATACTACGATATGGTATTGAAAAAGACTGCACCCAAGGAGGAATTTCATGTTACTTTCTACCCAGACCCACGTGATGGTGGAGCGATTCGGTCTTTTGGAAGGAATCCGTCTTCTCATGGATGCCGGCTATCCCGCATTAGATCTGACCATGTTCGCAAGCAACGAGTATCTCTTTGACCCGGATATGAAGTCCACCGCAATGAAGCTCAAGGTCATGGCAGACGAGCGAGGGGTGATCTTCAACCAAGCCCATGCGCCCTTCGGTGGAGGATATGATCACTATACGAACAATCTGCTCCCCCTTATGCCGAAGGTCTTTGAATTTGCCTCTCATCTCGGTATCCGACAAGTCGTGGTGCATCCATTACAGAAGGGCAGATACTATGGCAGAGAAGTGGAGTTATTTGAAATGAATCGGCAGTTCTATGCTTCCCTCGCCCCCCTGGCGGAGCAGACGGGCGTGAAGATTGCCATGGAGAATATGTGGCAGACCCATCCTATCACCCATCGCATCTGTGACGACGTGGCAGCACCTCCCGAGGAACTGTCCGCCTATTACGACGTCCAGAATCGCCCCGATCTGTTCACGGTCTGCCTCGACATCGGCCACGTAGCCCTCTGCGGCAGAGAGCCCCAGGATGCCATCAGAACCATCGGACATGACCGTCTGGGTGCCCTTCACGTCCACGATGTTAGTTATATCAGCGATGATCACACACTCCCCGGCATGGGGCGCATCAACTGGGACGCCGTCCTGGAAGCCTTGGCCGACATTGATTATCAGGGAGAGTTTACCTTTGAGGCGGATAACTTCCTCATGCGCTATCCCAAGGACTTCTTGCCCACCGCTGCCAAGTTCATGTGCGATTGCGGCAAACATATGGTCAGCCGCATCGAAGCTTTGAAGGCTGAAAAGGCAGGTCAAACATGAGTAAACTGACTATCCGCAAAGCCACCTATGTCGACCTGCCCGCTCTCATGGACATCTACGATCACGCCCGCGCCTATATGCGGGAGCACGGCAACAGGGAGCAATGGGACGGCGGCTATCCCCAGGTGACCGTCATAGAGGAGGACATCAACCTCGGACGCTGTCACGTCTGTATGGATGATGAAGAGATCGCCGGTGTCTTCTGTTTCTTCAAGGGAAATGATCCCACTTATGCGAAAATATACAATGGCGCGTGGCTGAATGATGACCCCTATGGAGTCATCCACCGCATCGCCGTGGTAAAGCACGGGGCGGGGGTGGCTTCCTTCTGCTTCGACTATGCTTTTGCTGCCTGCGGCAACGTCAAGATCGACACCCACAGAGACAATATCCCCATGCAGAACGCCCTTTCAAAGAACGGATTTGCCCGCTGTGGGATCATTTATCTGCAAAATGGCGATCCGCGCATCGCCTACCAAAAAAGCCTTGCCACGGAAGGGAAGTGATCGTATGGGCGAACGCATGAACCACCCTATCGGCTCTCCTAAAATCTTATATGAGGACAAGCACCTGCTTCTGGTATCCAAGCCCCAGGGGATGCCCTCACAGCCCGACCCGTCGGGACAGGCAAGTCTGCTGAACAATTTGGTTGAAAGATCCCCCCAAGTGGGCTTGGTTCACCGTCTGGACACCCCTACGGGCGGGGTTATGGTCTTTGCCAAGACCCCGGCCATGACGGGAAAGCTGGCGGCCTTGTTTGGCGACCACGAGCGTTATGAGAAGATCTATCTGGCGGTTTTGTCAGCCCCGCCTGCCGAGGCTCACGGGGTCTTGGAGGACTATCTCTACCACGACAAGCGGCAGAATAAAGCCTTCGTGGTGACCCCCGCCGCCGACGGTACCCTCCGCAAGGGTGCCAAGGCTGCCATGCTAACCTACGAGGTGCTGGAGACTCTGCCCGACGGCTTGACCCTGGTGAGGATCAAGCTCCATACGGGGCGCACCCACCAGATCCGTATCCAGTTCGCCTCCCGCGGATGTCCCGTGGCAGGGGACGGCAAGTACGGCAGCCGTGTCAAATGCCCCTTTATTGCCCTGTGGTCGCATCGCCTGACCTTTGTTCATCCCGCGACGGGGAAAACGGTCAGCGCGGAGTCCACGCCGCCTGCGGACGTCGATCCGTGGGGGAGATTTGGGGAATAAATTTATATTGATGGTGAGATACAAGATACGACCGAGCAAGCTCGGCAGATACGAGATACAGCCGAGCAAGCTCGGCAAGATAAAGGTTGTCCCGCGAGAGGTAATACAGCGATAAATTGTTGTTTGCGGGTTGAGTGTCATGGCGGGCGAAGCCCGCTGTAAAGCCTCCCCCTCCGGGGGAGGTGGCACGCTTCATGCGTGACGGAGAGGGTATTTAGCGGCATTTCGCGTTTTTACCCTCTCACCCGCCCGTCGCAAAGCTGGGCGGGAGCTCTCCC